>JACRLQ010000031.1 GCA_016215155.1 Nitrospirota bacterium | reverse complement strand
GCAGTATTTTTCCTGTGAGAGCGATATGGCCCTGTCGATCTTTTTGGGCTCCAGATTTTTTCCTGCTATATGGAGGACGCAGTCTATCTTTTTAAAAAACTGGGGCGGGACAGGGTTCCTCTCAGCAGTGAGATTGATTCTAAAGTCCGCCAGCTCCACTCTCATCTTCTGGAGGAACATCACCACGTCGATCCCCATGCAGCCCGCCAGGCTCAATAAAAGCGTGTCCGTGGGTTTGCAGCCCCACTGGACATGCGCGTCATACTCCACGACATACCCTTCCTGGGTCCTGCCGGTGAAGATAAGCTCCCTGTCCCACATGAGGGTCGCCTTTACGAGCGGGTTTATTTTCTCCTTATAGCCTTTTAAAGATCCTTCAAGCTGTTCATTATCATCATTGATCATATAAAAACCTCCGTTACAATGAATAAAAAGTTATGAAATTATAGTTCATTAATTCTGAATGGATTCCCGCTTAAAACCTGCGGGAATGACAGACAAAAACAAACAGTAGAAATTGTCATCCTCGGGCTTGACCCGGGGCTCCAGAGTCTTTTCAACACGAATACAAAAAACAAAAGACACAAAATTATAACCGAAACAGATATGTCTTTTGTGATATTGATAGGGTAGAATACAACTCGATATGGTATTTCGTAAGTGGTCATCCCCGGAGCGCGGGATGACAAAACCGGAGGTTGAAGGTATGTCTGTCATATATATTGTTTTGGCTTTTCTCGCGGGGTTCCTGATCGCGTGGTTTGCTTCAAGATCGATGGCGATATCTTCGTGCGCAAAGCAGGCAGCCGATCTGCAATCACAACTCGCGTCGAAAATATCGGAACTTGAGGGAAGGGCGCAAAGTGCTGAGGCGATTACAATTGAGTTGAGGGGACAGGTCAGAGACAGGGAGGAAGCGCTGACAGGTCTTCGTACCGATCTTGGCAGAGAACGCCAGGATAAGGTGGAAGCCCTTACCAGACTGGAGGCTACACAGAAGGGTTTCGAGGAACAGAAGGCCCTTCTGGAAGCTATGAAGGGAGAAATGACCGACACCTTTAACGCGTTATCATCGGCTGCGCTAAAAAGCAGCAGCGAAGATTTTTTGCGGCTTGCCACAGAATCCCTGGGCAAGGTGGCTGCCGAAACCGGTGGACGGCTTGGGGAGCATAAGGCTGCCCTGGATGGCATGATAAAACCTTTGTCTGATGCACTCAAGAAATATGAGGAACAGATACAGACTATGGAGCAGAGCCGACACAAGGCTTATGGAAGTCTTGAGGAGCAGCTCAGATCGCTTGCGTCTACCCACGAAAACCTGCAGAGGGAGACATCTAATCTTGTATCCGCGCTGCGTCGGCCGGAGGTAAGAGGCAGATGGGGAGAGATGCAGCTGCGTCGTGTTGCCGAGCTATCCGGAATGTCTGAACACTGTGATTTCGAGGAGCAGGTGAGTGTGGAGACTGAACAGGGTAGGCTCCGACCGGATATGATAGTGAAACTCCCAGGCGGTCGAATGATTGTTGTCGATTCCAAGGTTTCGCTTGCAGCTTATCTTGAGGCGGTTGCAAGTGGGACCGATGAGGATCGAAAAGCCAAGCTTGTCAAACATGGTCAACAGGTGCGTCAGCATATGGTTAAGCTGTCTTCTAAGGAATACTGGAATCAGTTTTCAGATTCCGCTGAGTTTGTGATTTTGTTTATCCCTGGTGAGTCATTCCTGAGTGTGGCCCTGGATTCTGACCCAACCCTAATTGAAGACGGCATACAAAAAAAGGTTATAATCGCTACTCCGACGACCTTCATAGCCCTTCTTCATGCAATAGCTTATGGTTGGAGACAAGAGCAAGTAACCAAGAATGCTCAGCAGATCGCAAGTCTCGGCAGAGAGCTCTATGATCGAATGAGTGTTCTAGCAAGGCATTTCAAAGAGCTGGGGAAGAACATCGAGCATTCAGTTAATTCCTATAATGGTATCATCGGCTCGATGGAGACCCGTGTTCTGCCCTCTTTAAGAAAGTTTAAGGAACTTGGAGTTGCGGTGCCCACTGAGATACCAGTTATCGAGCAGGTAGACCATAAAACACGGAATCTAAGTCTGTTAGATACAGAATGAGAAGAAAAAGAAGGTCGCTCGTCCGGCGTTTTCTTATTGTTGCTGCTTTATTTCTTGCGGGATTTATCGTATTTAACCTTGTGTATCCCGATGTCTCGACCCTCAAAAAAGAGAACCCAAAAAAAACCGCCTTCATGGAATATCGCGAAAAGGAGTGGAAGAAAGAGGGGAAGAAATATAAGATCAACCAGAAATGGGTCCCCATCAGCTCAGTGTCCCCTTATCTCATCAAGGCGGTGCTGATAGGTGAAGATGATAAATTCTGGCAGCATGAGGGGTTTGATTATGAGGCGATGCAGAAGGCGATAGAGAAGGACATCAGGGAGAAAAAGTTCAAACTGGGAGGCAGCACGATCAGCCAGCAGCTTGCCAAGAACGTCTATCTCTCGCCATCGAAAAACCCTGTCAGAAAATTGAGAGAGGCGGTAATAACATACCGCATGGAAAAGGCGATAACGAAAAAGAGAATACTGGAGATTTACCTCAATGTCGCCGAGTGGGGTGACAGGGGGATATTCGGCATCGAGGCCGCGTCCAACCACTATTACGGCAAATCAGCGGCAATGCTTTCGCCTGAAGAGGCTGCAAGGCTTGCGGCGGTCCTCCCTAATCCCAGGAAGTTCGATCCGCTTGGATCGTCGAAGTATGTTACAAACAGATCGCGGCTTATATATAACATAATGGTGAAGCGGGGCATCGTGGTCCCCGAGTATCAGGAGGTCAACGACGGCAGGGGACCGGGGGAGACCGGGGAAATCGATAACGTGCCGATAGAGGAGACGAAAGCTTCGAGTCAGTAAAGGACCCCCTCACCCCGTCCCTCTCCCACGAGGAGAGGGTGACATAAGAGTTGCACAATTCTTATACGGTTGGCGTGGCTATATAAACGACGAAAGAATAAGTGCCACCTCCATGTGGCAAGGTGACATAGGGGTTGAACTCGTGTTTACATTTGGTCGTGGCTCCATCAGTTGTGAATAAATAGTTCCCTCTCCTGGGGGAGAGGGCGGAGGGTGAGGGTGGATAATACTCAAAAAGCACGCTTACTGCGAAAAAATCAGACCGATGTCGAAAAGATCCTCTGGCAGAGACTCAGGAATAGAGGAGTGCAGGGATTTAAGTTTCGAAGGCAGGTGCCTGTTGGTCCATATGTTGTCGATTTTTTATGTGAAGCAGCCCGTCTTGTGGTCGAGGTCGATGGTGGTCAACATTCTGAAAATAAAGAGTACGATCAATATCGAGACGATTTTCTCCGTGCAAACGGATATGAAGTGATGAGGTTTTGGAACAATGAAGTCACCGGGAATCTGGAGGGAGTTTTGGAGGCTCTGTTAGGAGTTCTCAACCGTAGGTCTGAATCCCCCTGACACTGACCCTCTCCCAGACGTAGAGGGAATGTATGGAAAAAAGAGATGACTTCGCTTTTGAGTTGCGTTGGATCGTTTGCACCCTCTCCATGAGGGAGAGGGCAGGGGTGAGGGGGATAAGACTTTTACCGTAACGTCTTGAATATGATAATATTCTGGGGATAGTGGACAGATCCTCAAGTCATATATAACGACATGTTGATGAATAATCTTCGAGGAGGCTGGTATGGGTGAATGTAAAAAGAACGATGAAGGGCTCTGGAAGTTAAATGGGACAGCCATGAATATTTATTCATCTCTGGTTAGTCTTCGCAATCAGGAACTTTCCAATCACTGGACGCGTTATCACGTGTTCGCTGCACTAAACAGCGCGGTGATTGTCGCATTTGTTAATTTCTCCGGCCCTCGCGGAGGGGACAACATTCTGTTTTGGCTTGGCATTTTTCTGACCATCGTGTGGTTCCTTTTTACTCATTACGGCAAGGAACAGATTATAGAACGTTGGGATAAGAAGCTTGAAACTTTTGAAGAAGAAGTATCAAAAGAGTGCGGATTTCATGCCTTTTTTTCGGAGTTGAGGAGAAAGCGAGGTTTCATCCATTGGCTTCAACTCTCTGTCCCCATTATTTTTCTTATAATTTGGTGTGTACATGTGCATTGGCGACCTGACACTGAACGAAAAATAAAGGCGGAAGAAAGCATCTCTAAATCAATAGATGACCTTAAGCAAGAAATGGCTATCCTTCATAAATCCATTGACTCTCAGGGGGAAGCGGTTCGACAGTTGAATTCGACACTTGCAGCCCAAGTTTCATCAGGTACCATCAAGAAATAATGAGGGGCTGTGAACTTTAATTCAATACACCATTATGTATGATATCAGGAGAACGATTTTCGGACTGAAGGAAAGACCCCCTCACCCCGGCCCTCTCCCTCAGGGAGAGGGGGAAATAGGCGTAGATCAGACGCGAATAGTAATTGTGGAGATACCTACAAGAAAAATTAGTTCCCTCTCCTTGGGGGAGAGGGCGGAGGGTGAGGGTTTGATACTATCTTTGGCAGCTCAGTTTTTCCCTGCCAAAGGGCGAGAGCTGCCTCAGTTCCTTTACGATCACGGGCATGATATGGATGACTTTGTCGATTTCTTCGTCAGTTGTATAACGGCTCAGAGAAAACCTTATCGATCCATGCACGGCGGTATAGGGCACGCCCATTGCGCGGAGCACATGGGACGGTTCAAGCGATCCGGAGGTGCAGGCAGACCCTGAAGAGGCGCAGATATTGAACTCATTGAGTCTCAGCAGTATCGCCTCCCCTTCTATGTACTCAAAACTTATATTGGCGGTATTGGGGAGGCGGTTTGCCGTGTCCCCGTTGACCCTGGCGTCGGGACATGTCTTAAGGAGCGCCTGTTCGAGTCTGTCTCTGAGCCTGCTGACATGTCTTATTTCTTCATCGAGGCCCTTACGCGCGATTTCTGCCGCCTTGCCCAGTCCTATTATCGATGCCACGTTTTCAGTCCCTGCGCGCCTGCTGTTTTCCTGGTGGCCTCCTATGATGTAGGGGCTGAACCTCGTGCCCTTTCTGACATAAAGCGCCCCGATGCCCTTCGGCGCATGGATCTTGTGCCCTGAAAGTGAAAGCATGGTGACCTTCAGTCTTTTTACGTCAACCGGGACCTTGCCGACCGCCTGGACCGCGTCGGTATGAAACATGATGCCTCTGTCATCGAGGCGTTCCGCGATCTCTTCGACAGGGAAGATAACGCCGGTCTCGTTATTTGCATACATTATCGAAACGACCGCGGTGTCATCGTCAAGAGACCGTATTAATTCATCGATATTCAACTGCCCGGCATTATTGACCGAAAGGTATGTAACGCGCCGTGCTTTTCTACCCATGTGATGGCAGAAGTTCAATACCGCAGGATGCTCCACCCGTGTGGTTATGATATGAGTTTTCCGGGGCGTGGCCTCAACCGCGCTCATGATCGCGGTGTTGTCGCTTTCCGTGCCGCAGCTTGTGAAAATGATCTCGGAAGGCTCGGCATTAATCAGGGCGGCGACCTGCTCGCGCGCCTTCTCGATTTTCCTGTGGACCTGCCCTCCGAAGGTATGCATGCTCGAGGGGTTGCCGTAAAGGTCGGTCATATAGGGGAGCATATCGGCGAGGACATCCGGGTCCGTCCTTGTCGTCGCATTATTGTCGAGGTATATAACCTGCATCACCGGGCCTCGACCGTGATTTCAGGCGCGACGAGTTCCTGAAGCTTGGACTGGATGCCCTTTACCGTGACGTCCGCCATCATACAGCCCGAGCACATGCCCCTCAGCGCAACGAATACCTTGTTGCCGTCAATATCCACCAGTTCGATATCGCCGTTGTCTGCCTGGAGACCCGGTCTTATCTCGGTCTCTATGATCTCCTGGATCAGTGCGATCTTCTGAAGATTCGTCAGCTTCTTCGGCTGTTCGCGTCTTTCAGTGGCTATTTTAACCGACCAAAGATCTTTCAGTATTGCTTCTATATCGGATTTGCACTCGCCGCATCCCCCTCCGGCCTTGGTGAAGTTGGTAATCTCATCGACCGTGGTAAGACGGTTTTCGACGGCAACTTTTCTGATTTTGTCTTCACTGACATCAAAACATTTGCAGACTATACGGCCTTCCTCCCTGACCGGCGGAGGCTGTCCCTTATAATTGGCGATAGCGGCCTCAAGCGCCTCCCGGCCCATGACGGAACAGTGCATCTTCTGGTCGGGAAGCCCGCCGAGATATTCAGCGATATCATGGTTGGTTATCGTGAGGGCCTCATCGAGGGTCTTTCCTTTGACCAGTTCAGTAAGGGCGGAGGAGCTGGCAATGGCGCTTGCGCAGCCGAAAGTCTGGAAGGTCGCGTTTTCTATCCTGCCGGTGTCCTTGTCAACTTTCAGATAGAGCTTCAACGCATCGCCGCATACTATGCTTCCGACCTCGCCTACGGCATCGGCGTCAGGGATCTCTCCGACGTTTTTCGGCTTGAGGAAGGCCTCCTTGACCTTGTCCGTATATTCCCACATGGCCAATTGTCGCACAGAAGAAACCGCAAGTCAAACTGCCTTGCTATACGAAATTTTATCGAAATTCAATTGACATCGTTACCTAAAGGTAGTATAAGAAACCTAGAGTAAAAATCATCTCCAAGGAGGATGTTATGGCAACCTATGTAATTTTAAGCACGTTGACTGATGAAGGCAGAAAGACGATCAAGGAGAACCCGGGTCGTATTCTCGAGGTGAACAAGGAACTGGCAAAGATGGGGGTCAAGGTCAAGGCCCAGTACGCGGTGCTCGGTCCATACGATTTTGTCAATATCGTAGAGGCAAAAGACAATGAGACCGTAATGAACATGTCCCTTGAACTTGGGTCGCGCGGTTCCGTACAGATGCTTTCTCTTGTCGCAGTGCCGGTTGCCGAGATGGTCAAGAAGATGAAATAATTCTTTTTAGACTTGGTTGCAGTAAAAAAGCCGGTATCACCGGCTTTTTTATGTCCTGTTGTCTTTTTTTAAGTATTTACTGTATGTTAGTACGTTGCCGGAGTGGCGGAATTGGTAGACGCAAGAGACTTAAAATCTCTCGTCGGCAACGGCGTACCGGTTCGAGTCCGGTCTCCGGCACCAATATCAGAGCCAGTATATAGTTTTAACATATAATCTGGTTGAATATGGAATATGGTAGCGGTAAAAATTCATATCGAGGTGAGAATATGCCAAAATTTTTGTATGAGCATTGTATTGTCGCCAAGTCAAAGTTGTTTGCGGTTATTGCGGCTATCGTCTTAATCGCCGGTGTCGCGGATGCTGCCGGAGCGGGCCGTTCGTCAATGGCGCCCGGAGTTATCTCTGAGAGGGAAATGTTCCTGGCGCCGCGGGCTGCGACTCAAATATTGCCTGACTCCGATCAACCCGACGGCAGGTTAAATGTCAACATCGCCCCAAATGCTGCCATCACCCCCCTGGTGTGGACTCCACCTTTCAGTTATTTAACCGTTGCGGGGTCTGTCTTCGCTTCTCTTTCCAGCTCTACTACTATTGAATATGCCACCATGGGGTGCGTATATACCAACGGCGGATCGCTGAACGCCAGATTGGATCTACCGGAGGGCGCAACCATTGTGTACATCCGCGTTTATTTTTATGACACCGATGCTGCCAATGATTTAAATGTTAGCCTCAGGAGATATGATCTTTTAAATTCCAGTTATACTGATATAACTTCCGTAGGCTCTACAGGCAGCGCCGGCTCCGGCACCGAGCTAAGCTTTCCAGCTGAGGAGCCGGTCGATAATTATCTCTATACTTACCAATTGCTTGCGAATACGCCGAACTCAGCAAACGTCCTATTCTGCGGCGTTAGGGTTGCCTATTACCCCCCGTTTTCCCTCACAATATACTGAAAATGCGTCATTGACCAGAAGGGCAGGATTTTTACTCCTGCCCTTCTTTAATTTGTTTGTTGGCCAGCCAATTGTCCCGGTCATACCTTTTTAATCTGACGGAGATCTTAATCTCTCGTCGGCAACGGTGTGCCGGTTCGAGTCCGGTCTCAGACACCAATAAAAACAAGCAGTTACATGTATTGCTTAAAGTAAAACATTGCATTGCGCCAACCTTTTTGTGTCCTTTCCCCGTGCTTCCGTAACTTCTGTAGGACTCATACCTACATTAGTTACACATCATTTCCTACAGAATAATCAGATATCAGCTGATAGTTTTCATTGCGTCCTTTCCATATAGTTATAAGTATTAAGGATTATTAAAGTTATTTAATAACTATACCAAAACTGCCAAACTGCAAAAGACACGTCGCGACCTTGGCAGCTATTTCAGGAAGGGGGCATAAGGCATGCGCAAGATTCAGTCGTTTTTTGATTATTCGGAGGGACTCGAGGAGCAGGACGAAGCGGAATTCGAAGACCGGTCGGCGCCGTCACAGGAGATCATCTGGACTGAACATGACGATGAAGTAATCGACACTGGGGATCAGATATTGGATAGCAATTTCGAGCCCCTTAAGATGTATCTGCGGGAGATGGGCAACATTCCCATGCTTTCGAGGAGCGGCGAGATTGAGACCGCGAAGCTTATCGAGACGGGGAGGCAGATGCTCGTCGGGGACCTGTTCTCAATTCCTTACGTACTCGACAGACTGATAGCGCTGGAAGACACGGTAAAGACCGGCGAGACAAGAATGGGTGATATGGTCCAGACGAGCCTGGAAAATGATGACGATTTGTTATACGAGACAAAAAAGTTTCTTGCCGTGATAGAGGAGATCAAAAAGATCCGGAAGACGGCACTCTGCAGGACCGCCAAAACTACCGCAACAGGGAAAACAAAAAAGGGCGCGGATAAAAGAATAAAGAAAGCCCGGACCGCGGCCTCCGGGACGTCAAAAATAATCGACCTGATAAATGGATTGAAACTTAAGGAGTGTTTCATCTGCTCCTTTTATGAGGAACTGGAACTGGTTGCCGGGGAGATGGGACGGGCCGACGCCGACATGTTGAAAATAAGCGGCCTGCTGCGCTCCGCCGGGGTCGATATCAACGAAAAGACCGGCAAACCTATTAAAGACGCAGTAGCACGGAAAGCACGAAACAGGAAACGAATAAACCTGGAGGCGCTTCTAAACAATCATTATGAGGCGAGGGAGAAGCTGGTCCGGGCTGAAAAGAGACTTGGCATAAAGTACCCTGAACTTAAACGGAAGATGTCGGATTTCACCGGCAACAGGGACAGGATAACAGAGGCCAAGGGAGTCATGGTCGAGGCAAATCTGAGGCTGGTTATCAGCATCGCCAAGAGATACATGGGCAAGGGGCTCAGTTTCCCTGACCTGATACAGGAGGGCAATATCGGGCTGATGAGGGCCGTCGAAAAGTTTGAGTACCAGCGCGGTTATAAGTTCAGCACTTATGCCACATGGTGGGTCAGGCAGACCATCGCAAGGGCGCTGACAGACCAGTCCCGGACCATCCGGATACCGGTGCATATGGGAGAGGTGATTGCGCGGGTCGCCCGTATTTCGAGAGAGCATGCGCAGGAACGCGGCTGTGAGCCCCTTCCCGAGGAGATATCCAAAAAAATAAATCTCCCGGTGGCAAAGGTGCGGACCATACTGCGGATATCAAAGGAGCCGGTCTCTCTGGAGACCCCCATCGGTGAGGAAGAAGACAGTTCACTGGGCGATCTTATTGAGGACAAGAATTCTCCGTCGCCTCTTGAAAACTGCATCAACATTGACCTGAAAAAGCATGTCGATATACTGCTCAACAGCCTTAATCCAAAAGAGGCGCTCATATTAAGACAGCGGTTCGGCATAGGAGAGGAGCCCCAGAGGACGCTTGAGGAACTCGGGCGTGATTTCGAGGTGACCAGGGAACGTATAAGGCAGATCGAAGTAAAGGCGATCCGAAAACTTAAGCACCCCTCAAGGAGTCTGTCCTTAAGGTCTTTTATTCAAAACGGATAGTTAATATACCCGGCGGCCAAGGAATCAGCCGCCGGGTATCTCTTTGGCTTTCCTAATCCCCGGGTTCTTTTGTCGGGGACCCATGTCTAAACAGTCTGGATTCCGGCCTACGGCCTGCGAAAATGGCGGGAAACGACACTCCGGCGCTCTTTGAGTCGTACTGTTCATAACACCACCATCCATTTGAGAGACAAGACGCTAGCGCACCGCTTCGAAGGCGGGCAGGGTCCCCTCGCGGGAGAAACTGTATATCTGTTCGCCGGCAACAATAATGTGGTCTGCCACATGGATGTTGATCGACCCCAGTGCCTGGACCAGGTGCCTCGTCAGCCTGTGGTCATGGGATGAGGGTCTGACGCTGCCTCCAGGGTGATTGTGGGCAAGGATGACCGATGAGGCCTTGTGTCTGAGCGCCGCCTCAACGACGTGCCGCGGGTGCACAAGTGCGTCTTTTACCGTCCCCTCACTTATAAGGGCGGGATAGACTACCCTCAGCTGTGAATCGAGACATAGCGCGTAAAATACCTCCTCGGACCGGCCGGCCATAAGTGGAACGAGATACTCAGAAGCCGCGTCTGTATTGTTCAGGGGGTTACGGGTATGCGTTATCCTGTCAAGAAAATACCTGCGGGTCAGCTGCGGGACCATGGCTATGAAGGCGGCGGCGTTGGTTCCTATGCCTTCTATTGCCTCCAGGTCTTTCGGGTCGGCCTCGAACACGCCTGACAGGCTGCCGAACCTTGTAATCAGTTTATGGGCTATAGGATTTGTGTCGAGACGCGGTATTGCCTGAAACAACAGCAGTTCAAGGACCTGATGGTCATCAAAACCGTCAAGCCCTTCCCTCAAAAAACGGTTTTTCAGACGTTCCCTGTGACCCCTGTGTAAAACGTTTTTGTCCGATTCCATCCCATCAAATTATACATCAGGTCACGGATATTTTCGCAACCCTGAAAAATCTTAGCGGGCAATCTTTATTTTTCCGCCCTTACGGTCATGACGAATACCGGCGCTGCCAGCAGGAGCAACGCTGCCATTACCAGGAACGAAAAAACATAACTATGGCCCGCAAGCAAAAAACCCGCGAGGATCGGCCCGCCGGCATGACCGATATCGAATATCGTTCCGAAGGTCCCCATGGCGGCGCCGAAATGTTTTTCTTTGCAGAGGTCCGCGACGAAGGCGGCCCCTGAGGACTGTACGAGCGCCTCCCCAAGCCCGAAGAAGGCCGCCGTTATCATCAGCGGATAAAAGCCGCGGAACACAGGAACAAGCCCGAAGGAGACGGCACAGATAATGAGTCCGGTCGTAATGAGGGCCTTCCTTCCATATCTGTCGGACGTCCTGCCCATTATTGGTTTGGACAGTATGGTCGTGACGACCTGGACACCCCACAGAAGTCCGGCCTGAAACTCGTTGAGGCCGGCAATAGTGACCGCATAGATCGGCAGGAAGGCTTCGAGCGCTCCAACCGTCATATTCTGCAGTCCCTCCATGGCGGAAGTAATGGCGATGCGCTTGTCGCTTAGCACCTCTTTTATGCCTGATATGAACGCAACAAATGACTCTTTAAGGCTTTTACCTATCTCGTCGGTTTTATCGCCCTTAAGTATCCCAAGCGCCAGAACAAGTGAAAGCAATCCGGCGGTCCCGCTGGCGATATAGGCATAATGGAAATCCAGGATCGAAGGGTTCGCCGCACCCGGACCTCTATGGAGAATATATCCTCCAAGAGGCGCTCCCAGAAGATTGCCTATGATGGTCACGGATGAAAACCATGAGAGCATTTCGCCCTTGTTCTTTCCGGCAAGGTCGGCGACAACTGCCATGGCGACAGGGCCGTAAACGGCGGTGGCGAGACCGTGGATGAACCTGATGATAATCAACAGCTGGTAGTCTTTTACTAGCAGGTAGGTAAAAGGCATAACGGCAAAAAAGAAAAGGCCGATCATCATCGTCCTTTTTCTGCCTATTACATCAGAAAGTGCCCCCGCGGGGAGCTTAAAGAATATGCCGGTGACTGTCGATACCCCCACCGCAAAACCGATCGCCTCAGGCCCCGCGCCAAGATACAGCGCAAACAGGGGAAGAACAGGGCTCCTTGCAAGCGCATATGAAAGTCTCGCGAAAAAACCCACCGAGCAGAGCGCCGCAAACGACGAGAACGTGTAAGGCATCTAATGTTTGGCCGGGGTCTGCCGGTCGAAGTAGATGCTCTTTCCGGTAATGCTGACCGGGATGCCCATGACCACCTCACCCTGTATCAGACCTATCGCCCTTGCCGCCGCCCCGACGCGCTGTTGGACCCGGCAGTCAACGTTCAGGAGGCTCGCTGTTTTTGCCGCAGAAGAAAGGGCGACACCTATGTCCATCATCCTCATTACACAATGAGGTCCGGTATATCCCATTTCCTTGTTCTTCATCTGCTTGTTTTTCGCAAAATCACCGCACGTAGGGTGGCCGCAGGCCCCGCAGTCATAGCCGGCGGTCACGGGCTTTGCCAGGCCGATGAGAAGGAGGGCCTGTGAATTTTCTATATTGGAGGCGTCCCTCAGCCAGAAGGCCTCGTTCGTGCTCTTCGGGGCATATGCCTTCATAGCTTCCGCGATCTTTTTGAGGTCATCATCTTTTGTGATGACGACAATCTCGAGGAAATCCTTGCCCCCGGCCTTCGGAGCCGTCCTCGCCGCTGCCGCCATAAGTTTTACCGCCATTTCCGTGACTTCTTTCATGATAGACCTCCCAATTAATATCTGATTTAGACAGTTGCCGGAACTGACGCCTCACCCTTTACAATGAGGACCGCGCAGCCCGCGGCGCCGATGACTTTTTCAGTTGCGCTTCCCGTAAAAAATTTTTCTATTGCCGACTTTACCGGAATCCCCATGACAATAAGGTCAACCCCCCTGCCGCCGGCTGTCTCGACGATCAGGTTATATGACCTGCCTTCGGGGGTCAAAGCTTCCGCCTCTATGCCTTCGCCTGCCGCCATATCGAGGACCTGCTTTACATTTGCCCGGGCTTTTTCGAGCTCCTCATTCGAGCGGATTGACGAAAGGGCGATGATCCGGCTGCCGCATCGCTTTGCAATATTTATAGCCTCCTTGACAGCCGCAATGCTGTGGCCTGATCCATCGGTAGCAACAAGAATATTCCGATACTCGATCTTTGCGGCCCTGGGGACGACGAGCACCTTGCAGGGTGAGTCAATGACAACCTTGGCCGCGAGTTCCCCCATCAGGGCCTTCATAAGACCCTTCCGTCCGCGTCTGCCTATGAAGATGACATCCGCTTTTTTTTCGGCCGCGTCATCGATAATTGCCTGTGCCGCGTCTATACCTTCATGCAGGGTGGTTTCACAGCTCACCCCTTCCTTCTGAGCCCGTGACCTGATGGCTTCAAGGTGTGCCGATGCCTCTGACTCCTCTTTTTCAAGTACACTGGTGTTTGTAGTTTCATACTCGGGGTTTGTTTCAATCGTCATGCAGACATATAGCCTGCTGGAACATTTTGAAGCAAAAGAGATTGCCTCACGAATCGCGCCTTCGCTGTATTGCGATCCGTCGGTCGCAATCAGGACCTTATCAAGCCTTCCTACCGGACAAAATTGTGCATTGCTCATTTTGATACCTCCTCTTGGTTATGGTTCAAAACGCCATTTTCCATATTTATCCGCTTCTTGATACGTATAGCATCTCGAATACAGTCATTCCCTTTTTCAGTGCTTCCGCATCAGTATGGGTCGTCATTCGTATTCCTGTCAGAATGTCTTCCAGGCCTTTAGCCTCCGCTGTGTTGTATTTATTGTCCTTCATATCAAGGTCATGGACTATTTCTGCAATTTTTTTCAGGGCCTTGTCTTTTAAACCAAATGACCTGACGAGCACTTCGAAGGTACATAAGTCACCGGTATGGGTAAAGTCCCCGCCCCGCATGTCAAAGACTATGGCATTCCCTCCCGCCGCATCCTCATTATTGTCATCTATAAAATCGAAAGCAGCTTTTTTGTCTATAAACCTGCTGATGAGCCAGGCAGATGCCATCCTGTCTATAAACGGCCTTTTCCGCGTCACCCACATTTTCCTCTGATATTCGTTCAGCTTTCTTGAGCGTATTACAGGAGCTTTCGCCTCAGTTACGGTCCCGGCAAATCCTTTAATCATGGTATTCAGTGCATCTATCCGTGCTCGTAGCACATTTCCAGTCTTCGAGGTGAAAAAGTCAGTTTTGCGGGCCTCTTCAAAGATCCTTAGCGCCTTGGTCAGCTGCTCTGAAATAGCCTTAGCGTCCTGCGCGGATGACCCTTTTTTTATACTGGACACTTTGGACTCAATGTCATCAAGGACCTTGGCGATGGCTTGATACTCTCCTTCCTGGCGCTCATTAAAGAGGGCCTTGATCTTATCGTCTTTTATTGAGTCGATGGCAGCTACTTTGGTGAATGCCGCCTCCCCCCCCATTGATGAAACCTCAGAGACAAGCCACTGGAAAAACTCATAATGTTCCTCGCCCATCGGAAGGATATAGACAGCGCCTTTTAACTGGACAGCCCCCGCCTTCGATAGCTTCCGCCATATTTTCATGCGGTTGCTGACAGGCCTGGAAGGCACGCTGTAAAAAAACAGGAGCCAGCCGCCGGTGCGCTTTGTGGTAATTTTGCCCGATGTTCCTTTCATATTGTTATCCTTGATACTAATGTAACACCTGTAACATTTATTGTCAAGCGAATTGTCTCAGAGTCACCGATTTGGACAGTTTGGAGCCTTGCGGAGAGTGCAACCTCCCCCTTGGATATAACTACTTAGGAAATCTGCTTGCCGTTCAGGAATACTTCATATTTATCTACTCCTTTTAAGAATGTTGGGATTCGTGTTGGTATTCTCTTCGTCCTGTAAATCGGCTCGAACTCAAGAGTACCGGTTTCGCCTTCCTTAACTGAAACTTCCACCTCAATCGAATATTTATCCTCCGGGAGGCCGAAGAATATTTTGTGAGTGCCGGCAGACAATAGCACTTTTCTTTCAAGGATATATTTGAGACCTACCCTTGCCTCCGGGTCACGACTCGTCTTCCCGTCTGCATCATAAGCTTGTTTTATGTCCCTGGTGCCATCAACCTCCCAGCGCACGGCCTGACCATCAATATCCACAACGAAAGGGTGCCTCTCCCTCCCATGAAGGGATTCTCTAGATTCGAGAATATAATATCCCTCAACGTGTGTCTTGATATTGGCTTTGATGGTCAAGGCAGCAAAACCCATAGGGATGGGGTCATCTCCCTTGGCTTCGCTGAAAATACCGGCCTTTTCGCTCTGTGATTTCGACTGAATTTCCCTTGAAGTTGCAGCACAGCCTGCTAAGGCCGTAATTGATAGAATTATTGAAAACAACGACATGTAATATCTCATACGACCTCCTCCTTTTTTTCAAATCTAACATATAGAGCTGGTATTACGACCATGTTCAATGCCGTCGAACTGAGCAGCCCTCCCAAAATCACGATGGCAAGGGGCGACAGTATCTCATTGCCGGGCTTGTCCGCTGCGACGGCAAATGGAACCAACGCCAAGCCTGCCGCCAGCGCCGTCATTATGACTGGCCTGAGTCGTTCCATCGAACCCTGCAGGACTGCCTCCTGCAGGGTTTTCCCTTCTTCTTCCATCAGGTGTTTGTAGTGGGAAATCAGCAGAATGCCATTTCGCGTTGCTATGCCAAACAAGGTAATAAAGCCCACCAGCGAAGCGATGCTGATGACCTTCGTAGTAAAAAAGACTGCCAGGATGCCGCCGATAAAGGCAAGGGGCAGATTGACCATAACCAGGAACGCATTTCGGAACGAACGGAATTCAATATAGAGGATCAGCACGATGAAGAGGAGTGACACAAGGCTGAGCAGTCCTATGGTTCTGCTCGCTTCCGCCTCGCTTTCGAACTGCCCGCCGTACTCCACATAATAACCCTCCGGCAGATTGACCTTCTGTTCAATACGACTCCTGACATCGGCAAAGACACTACGCAGGTCACGGCCGGCCACGTTTGCCTGCACCACGATCTTGCGTTGGGCGTTCTCCCGGGTGATGGTGTTAGGCCCTTTGGCGGAAACTACCCTGGCCACGGCGGCCAAGGGGATTTTAAGACCAGCAGGGGTGTCAATCATGACGCTTTCAAGGGCGCCGGTGCTTGTGCGGGCCGCGTCGGGGAACTTCACCACCACGTCGAAACCTCTATCACCTTCCAGTATCCTGGTCACTGCCATGCCGGCGGTGGCCGCTTCCATTGCCTCGGCTACCTGTGACATGGTTAAGTTGTAGCGGGCCATCTGCGCCCGATCAGGCACTATCCTGATCTGGGGGATGTCCTTCTGTTGTTCCACGGACAGATCTGCCAGGCCGGGGACATCGGCAATGGCGCCTCTGATACCCTCTGCGGCGCTCCTCAGCCTATATAGCTCGGGGCCATAGACCTTGATGGCAAGGTTGGCCATGGTACCGGAGAGCATGTGGTCGATCCGGTGGCCGATCGGCTGGCCGAAGGTAATGGTTGCCGGCATCCCGGCCATTGACTTGCGCAGTTCCGCCATGACATCGTCAAGTTTGCGGTCTTTCATGTCGAGCCGGGCTTCGATTTCCGTCATGCTGGCTGCCTTGCCATGCTCATCCATGTCACCCCGGCCGGTGCGGCGGGCCGTCTTCTTGACGTTCGGATGGGCGAGGAGTTTCTTCTCCACATCCAGAGCAATCGAGGCCGACTGCTCCAGAGAGGTGCCTGCCGACGTAAGGACAACGACCGTCAGCGCACCCTCGTTGAAGGCCGGGAGGAACGAACGCCCGGTCATGGAGAGCGGAATCATAGCCAGGGCAAAGGCCATTGCTGCTCCGGCTATGATCAGTTTCGGCCGCCGCACCGACAGATCCAGCACCGGCCTGTAGGCTTTTTGCAGCCGGCGCATAACCAGACCGTCCCCCTCTTTGGCCATGGACCTGGCCTTGGGAAGCAGGTAGGAGCACATGGCCGGCGTGACGGTCAGGGCAACGATCAGCGAGGCGGCTATGGAGACCATATATGAGATGCCAAGCGGCCTCAGCAGACGTCCCTCCACCCCGGAGAGGAAAAAGAGGGGAATGAAAACCAGCAGTATGATCAATGTGGCATTGACGATGGAGGAACGGATCTCCTTCGAGGCATCGAAGATCACTTTCAGGGGCTGATGGCGGCGCTCGGGCGGCTGGTGGCCGTTCTCCTTGAGCCGACGGAAGACGTTTTCCACGTCGATGATAGCGTCGTCGACGATGACCCCGATGGCGATGGCCATCCCGCCCAGCGTCATGGTGTTGATGGAGATATCAAACATCCGCATGGCGAAGATGGCGAACAAAAGCGATAGCGGCATGGCGGTGATGGAGATGATGGTAGTCCGCACATTCCCCAGAAACAGGAACAGGATGGCGATAACCAGCAGCGCCCCTTCGGTCAGCACTTTTTTGATGTTATCGATGGCCCGTTCAATGAAATCTGCCTGCCGGAAAATGTCGGTCTCCAAGCGCATTCCGGACGGCAGGTTCTTCTGCAGCTCCCCAAGCTTTCCTTCCAATCGAGTCGTTAACTCAAGGGTATTGGCAGCAGGATGTTTCTGAATCGAGATAATGACGCCGGGTTTGGCGTTGGCTGAGGCATCGCCATATCTGAATGCAGGGCCAATAATTACTCTCGCAACATCCTTGACCAGGGTCGGGATGCCGTTTCTGGTCAGCACTACCGTCTGCTCCAGATCGGCCGGCGTCCTGGCCCGGCCTACGCCGCGGATCATGTACTCCTGGCCGGTCTTCTTCATCACTCCGGCGGCAAAGTTTTCATTGGCCCCCTTGAGGGCTTTGATGACCTGGTCCACCGTAACCCCGAAGGCCTGCAGACGCCCCGGGTCCAGTTCTACTTGATATTGGCGGGTATCGCCGCCGATGTTCGATACCTGTGATACGCCGGATACTGCCAGGAGGCGCTTGCGCACCACGAAGTCGGCGGTCTCCTTCAGCTCCATGGTGGTGTGCTTGTCGCTGACCAGCGCTACATGCATAATTTCCCCCATGATCGAAGAAATCGGAGCCAGTTGAGGGATTGAATCGGACGGCAAGACTCCGGCCAGGGACTGCAACTTTTCGTTGACCACCTGCCGGGCTTTGTAAATATCAGTACCCCATGTAAATTCGACCCAGACGGTGGAGAGGCCGGCCACGGTATAGGAACGTACCCTTCGGACGCCGCTGGAGCCGTTCACTGCGGTCTCAA
This sequence comes from Nitrospirota bacterium, assembly GCA_016215155.1. Taxonomy (GTDB): domain Bacteria; phylum Nitrospirota; class Thermodesulfovibrionia; order Thermodesulfovibrionales; family UBA6898; genus PALSA-1316. The sequence continues at coordinate 8,421 of JACRLQ010000031.1, read as the reverse complement.
TCGGATAGGTGACGGTCGTTTCCACCTCTTCAGTGGCCATACCGTGGGCTTCTGTAATGATGGTGACTGTCGGCGCAGTCAGGTCCGGCAGGACATCCACCGGCATTTTTACGGTTATATACGTCCCGACCACCAGTACCAGCAACGCCGCCACAACGACGATCAGCCGGTTCTCCAGGGCCAGACGGATTATTTTATCGAGCATATGAATTTCTCCTTAATGGGCGTGGCCCTGGTCAGAGCCACCTTTGGCGGCGGACTCGGCCTGTTTGACGTAATAGGCGCCGCGGGTCACCACCCGTTCGTCCCTATTAAGACCGTCGGTGATTTGGATAAATCCGGCATCTTCGATTCCGATCTTTACCTCACGACGGTCAAAGGCTTCTCCCGACGGCTGGATAAACACGAACCATCGCCCTTCGTCTTCAATCAGAGCATCTTTGGGCACAGCCAGTGCCCCGGCAACAGATCCGGTCCGAATGGCGACATCTGTAAACAACCCGACCTTGAGGCGTCCGGAGGGATTAGGGACCTCAAACAGGACCGGCAGGGTTCTGGTCTGGGGATCGAGCATATCGCCAATAGACACCAGTCGTGAGGGTTTGAACCGGTCAGGCAGGCCGGCAACGGTGAATGTGGCATTGAGAGACTTGGCGGCAGCGCCGATTTCAGTCGCAGGAACATTGACCTTGAGCCAGAGGGCGCCGGTATTGACAATCCGCAGGACCGGCTGCCCGGCTTCGACTCCCTTGCCGGCGCCGGCTGTAACTTCAACCACTGTGCCGCTCATCAGCGCCCGCACGGCTATCCGCCCATTCCCTTCGCTGTTCACGCTCCCAATCGCTTTTTCCAGGGGCTCAAGCGCCGCCTTGGCGCTCGCCAGAGACAATTCCGCTTCCTCTACCCGTTTCAGCGGCGCTATTTTTGCCTCATGAAGCCGCTTGGCCCGGTCATACTCTTTTTGAGCAAGTGCCACCCGGTTTTTAGTCTCGGCATAGGCCGCGCTCAGTTGACCGATTCCCCCCTCCGGTCTGACCGGCGGATCAATCAGGGCTACTACTTCACCTTTTGCCACCTTCTTGCCTATAAACGGCAATTGTTTTGCAGTCGAGATGATACCGGACAGAGGAGCAGCAACCGTTGCCTCGGCACTCGATATGGGCACAAGCTCCCCCGTGGCGGTCACGAAGCTGTCCATGTCTTTTTTTATAGGCCGGGCTACCATAAAATCCACGCCCCACTGCTGTTCCTTAAGATACGCAATGGCTCCGCCACCGCCTGCATGGCCATCGGCCGGCTTCTCACCTTTGTTTAAAACCTGCACTTCGGGAACCGTAATTTCGTCGCCGAATCCTTTGCCGTCAGTGATCAGCTTCAGTGAATATCTTCCTGGATTGGCAAGGGTTACCTCCACCTTGAAGATGCCGGGCCGGGCAGGAGCAGGCGATGTGAATGTTGATGGTTCACCACTTGCAGGCGTAAATACAAGCTTCAAGCCGCCTTCCGTGACCGGTTTGAAATCACTCAGCCTTGTGAGATGAAAGAGAAAGCCTGTCTTTTCACCGGCCACCGGCGGGTCATACTCCATAAAGAGCTCAGACTTTGCAGTCCATACGGTCTCGCTGACTGTCTCTTTTACTTCAACTGTTTTCTGCTTCGATGAACAGCCGGTAACAATAACTGCAAAAAACAATAAAAATGCCATATATCTCATTTCGTGCCTCCCATTGGTGTCACTCTGGTGCCTACAGCTTTTTCAAGCTCAAAGCGCGCCGCCCAGTAGTCATAAACTAATGTATTATTCTCCACCACGAGCTCCTTTTCAGAGCGCGCCGCATCGAGAAGTTCAAGGAGGCCTGTTTCGCCTTCTTCATAGGCAATGCCGGCTATCTTAGTCAGCTCTTTTGATGTTTCGACCTGCCGGGCTAAATCCGCAACCCTTGTCTGGAGCGATGCAATCCTTTCGATGAGGAGATTCACCTCGTAAGCTGCTTTTTTTTGCAGGGCCTCGAATACGACCTTCTCCTGTGTAAGCTCGGCCTGTGCCCGTGCGATACCTCCCTGATTTCTGTTAAAAAGCGGCAAAGGAATAGAAACACCAAAGATAAAACCGTTGAAGCCGCCTGTCCGTTTCTTATAGCCTGCTTCCAGGCCAAACGACGGAATGGCCTCTTTCTTTGAGGCGGAAAGTGAAGCTTCGGACGCCTCGACAATCTTGCCCTGTCCCCTTATATCCGGCCTGTGCTGCTGTACTGCTGCCGCCAATATCTCGTAGATGAAGGCCACGGGTTTGACTGAAAACTCCCCTGAGACATCAAAATCAGTTTCCTGCAGATTGAGCAGAAGGGCCAGCTTTCTTTTTTCAGACTTCAGGTCCGTGCGAAGAGCTTCGAGCCCCCTGACTACTTTGTTTTTTTCCCCTGACAGCTTCATGAGGTCAGCCTCCGAAGCATCACCGGCACTGACTCTGGCCCCGGTCTTTCTTTCAACCTCCGAGAAAACCCCGGCGATCTCGGAGAGTGCCCTTTCATTCTCTTTGAAAAGCAGGACCTTGTAATAGGACTGTTTCATCCGCGCGGTAAGCTCTGAAATCTCGTGAGCCAGGAACAGACCTCGGGCTTCCCTGGTTTTGTAGGCTGCCTCGACCTTTCTGCTCCGTTTGCCTGTTACGTCCACCTCCTGGCTGACAGAGTATGTCTCCTCCGTCTCTCTCTCTCCGCTTTTCAGCGACTCCAGGGAATAGCGCACGGCAGGGTTTGGTAATGCTTTCGCGTCAAGAATCGACGCATCGCTTTTTTGTAACTCTCTATTTCTTAATCTGATATCAAGATTGTTCTCTATAAACAACCTCTCAGCATCTTCCATACTCAATACCGTTCCGGCGGCTGCCGGGCATACAGATAGGAGCACGAAGAGCGTGATGATCACAAAGCGCATGATCATTCCTCCTTTTTGGACGAAAATTATGATATAAGCGGTAAAAAACCGCTTAGAAAAACAAATTGAAAATGGATGCTAATTTAGGAAAGAGGAGGAGAGAGGCCTGAAGAATATGGACGAAGAGCTTCCTGATAAAAGTCAGCCATTAGAGCAATAATAATGAGCCACTGGTGCGAAGGCTTAAGAAGGCAACCCTTATCAACGGCGGCAAGGACCTGCGGGACAGGAGATGAATCAGGCCGGTTATGTCTGGTTGCTATTATGTCCTGGTCGTCCGTGAGGAAGTGAATATGATCGGCCTCACTGTCGCCCTCGTGTACTTCACAGCATTGGTCGACAGAGAAGAACGGCTGCTGCTTTGGGCCATGTCCTGCTTCGAAGGTGATAGTGTCTGATTCCACCTCTGTAGCATGGGTGTGGGTCACAGGAATAAGAATAAAAAGACATAAATACACAACAAACACAACATGCCCTAAATACCTTATTCTTTTTTCCATTCATTAATTTATCATTATTGCTCCGCCGAACGCAACGATGGACAGTTTGTTTGATGTCTCTCCACTACTGAAGGGTTAAGATATGATCTGAATAATCTAAAAAAACAGGATTATTCAGTCACAGAATGTTTTACGAAGGACAGAATTCATTCAAAAATGCTAAAATATCCGACCTCCGGATGTTTTAGGCAGCACGGAGGAATAATACGAATCAGTCTGAGGTAAGTCATATGCAGAACGTTCTGAAAATTATTGAAAAACTCGCGCTGGAACATGACAAAATCCCGATCGAGCTTGTAAGGGGAAAAAATATCAAACTGGGTCTCCGCAATGAGGACGGCACCGGGGTTTTTGTCGGCATAACGAGCAAGGGACAGGTGATCGGCTATAAGAAGGAGATCCAGGGCGACGGCACCGAAAGGAAGGTTGACCTCGACGGTGAACTCTACTACAGCGGCTATAACATAAAGGACCTGCTCAGGCATGCCGAAGAGGAGGACAGGCCCGGCTTCGAAGAGACAGCTTATCTGCTTCTTACCGCGGAGCTCCCCAACAGGAAGCACCTGCAGGGTTTTACCTCTGAACTTGCCAACCGGCGGCACCTCCCTAAAGGCGCCAAGACGATGATATTAAACGGGCCCCGGTGCGATGACCAGATGGGCTCGCTTCACACGATCGTTTCAGCGATGCATATGTTCGACGACAACCCCAATTCCACGAACATCACGGATCTATCCAGGCAGTGTATCGACCTTATCGCCAAATTTCCAACCATTGTCGCTTATAACTATCATGCCGCGTGCGGCAAGAGGAAAAGCCACACCGAATTTATAGAGCCGAAAGAAGACTTGAGCCATGCCGAGAATTTTTTGTATATGCTGCAGGGGAAAAAACCCGACAGGTTGACTGCTGGACTTTTTGACATGATGCTTGTGATGCATGCCGAACACGGCGGCGGCAACAACTCCACTTTTACGGTGAGGACGGTATCATCCTCGGGCGCAAACAGCTACATGGCCATATGCTCAGGCATAGCTTCCCTTTCAGGACACCTGCATGGAGGGGCGAATGAGGCTGTGGAGACCATGATGGACAACATCAAGACCCATGTCAAAGACTGGGAAGACGACTGCGAGCTTTCGAACTACCTCGAAAAAATCCTCGACAAAAAGGCCAACGACAAGACGGGCAAGATATATGGCATAGGCCATGCCGTCTATACGCTGTCTGACCCCAGGGCGGTCATCCTCGAACAGAAGGCGGAGGCAATAGCCGACAAAACCGGGATGAGGAAGGAATTTGATCTTCACAGGAGCGTCGCCAGACTGGCGCCTGCGATCGTATTTAAGAAAAAAGGGAAGGTGGCCTCGGCGAATGTCGACTTCTACTCCGGATTTGTTTACCGGTCGATGGGAATTCCAAAAGAGCTTTTTACTCCGATATTTGCGATGTCCCGCGTGGCAGGCTGGTCGGCCCACAGGATAGAAGAGATCATACAGGGAAAACTGATCCGGCCGTCATATTTTTCCTCGCTGCCTGGTCTCAGAAAAGACTATCTGCCTATGAGCCAGAGATAGATAATTTTCTTTTTGCGCCTGCTGATCTCCGTTCAGAGAGGATCAGCAGAACCGATGTCAGGGAAGGCTTATCACCGGATTCCGCGGATAAGCCTTCCCTTTATTTTTTTATTGTATGCCTTTTTGATGCATCAAGAGTCCTCTCTGTGCTTGCTTAGACGGTCCTAATCGCACGCCTGTAATAGCCATTTATCTTCCCTAATTCATCCCTCACAACCCATCTGTTATTTATGCTAATAGTTACTCCAGAATAGACGGAGGCAGATGAGGCGACCGGCGATGACTATAATAGACAAAAAAACTTCTGTCTCGAGAAGAACTGCTTATTAAAGACTTGCCCTCTGATACGCCTGATCGCCGGCGAGGACTTAAGAATCTGACCTCACGGCATTAACTCATTCGTTTAAGGGGCAGGTACGGTCCGCGCGCCCTGCCGGGTCCTGGCGATAGTACGCGCTGAGGACGCGGTAGAGTGCCGGGGAGTGCTTTTTGAGGGCGAGGGGGCGGTCGAAGAACTCCTCCGTCGTCACAGCGAAAAACTCGGCCTCGTTCGCCGCGCCGTAGGCGTCCAGGAAGGTTTTATGGCCCTTTTCGGCGAGTCCGCGAAGCCGCAGGAATTCGTGGGAGCAGACGGCCACCCATTCAGCGAACTGGTCGCGGTCGGCAAGCGGCGGAGTACCATCGGCAGCGCCGTCAAGCATGTCGAGCTTGTGGGCAAATTCGTGGTACACCACGTTGTGACCCTGCTCGGGGTGACGCGCTCCATGCAACACAGCGTCCCACACAAGGATAACAGGCCCGCGCGAGAACGCCTGTCCGAGGATGGGAACAGAGTCGGTTACCGGGCCGCTGACGTTTTCGAATACGCCGGGGTGGTACTCCGGAGGTATCACGGTCGAAGGATAGACGAGGATAGACTCCACGTTGCGATAGTAATCGTGGGGCAGTCCCAGCTGCAGCAGGCATGCCTCGGCTGCTATGGTGACGCGGATTTCGTCGGTGAGATCGAGGCCGCCGCAACCCTCCCAGTGTTTCTCTTGCAGGAAAACCTGCATCGTAGCGTGAAGTTCGGCGCGTTCGGCGTCGTCGAGCAGGCAGTAATGGGCCACGTTCGCACGCACGAACGACCCCCACTCGGGAGGGAACGGGCGTTTCCGGGCCTCGGCCCGGCGACGGTCGCGAAGCCAGTGAAACACAGTCTAATCCCCCTTTCTGAATTCAATAATCTTATGAAGTATCGGCGACAATGATGCCTTTGAAATCCTTCCGGTGTTTTGATTGTAGGTAGAGGTGTGATAGGAGCAATGGACCCGGAACATGTCGAACTTCTGATGCAAACCATGAAAAAACTTAAGGCCCTTTATTCCAAGCGCCTTGCATAGCTGATCATAGGCATCCTTTCCAATGCAGAGGATATCGCTGATGTCAGGCGATGTGAGAGTTTCCATCAGATGGGTCCTGCAGTTATTGAATTCCTTAGGGGTGGGCTTATTCTCCGGGGGCGCGCATCTGACCGCGTTTGTAATGAGGACCCCGGAAAGCCTTATTCCCGGATCAAAGTCGGTAACCTTTTCCGTATTGCAAAAACCGACATCGTGTAAGGAGGCGTATAGTAATGTGCCGGCCCCATCGCCCTGAAAAGGCCTCCCTGTTCTGTTGGCCCCGTGTGCTCCGGGGGCCAGCCCGATAATCAGCAGCCATGCCTCAGGGTCGCCGAAATCCGGCACCGGCAGGTTACGGTAACTTCTTCCTTCCAGGGATTTTTTAGGCCGAATACCGGTCCTGTATTCGACAAGGCGTTCGCATTTGGCACAGTTGTATTCCATAATTTTTGATTTCAATTATTATAACTTATCCGTTTAAGTTGCTTGATAAAACGTGATTTGTTCCTTACAATAAATGTAAGGATATAACTTCCTTACTAAGAGGTGAGATATGATGATAGTTGCAAAGGTAACGTCGAAGGGACAGGTGACTATTCCCAAAAAGGTCAGGGACAGGTTGGGCGTGCATCCGGGCGAGGATGTGGGGTTTGAGGAAAAAGAAGGGGTGGTCGTAATATCAAAGGCCGTGACCAAATCCCCCTTTGACAAATGGGTGGGCAAACTCGCGAAGCTTGAGGGCCAAAAAAGTGATGACCTCGTAAAGGAGCTTCGGGGTCAGTGATCACTGCGGTCGACACCAATATCCTTCTCGATATCCTCATTCCCGGAGAGCGTCACAGTGAGTCCTCAAAGAGGCTGCTGGACAAACATCTCGCAAACGGCAAGCTGATCCTGTGTGAAGTGGTCTTCGCGGAGCTTGCAGCCAGATTTTCTTCTGAACACGATCTTAAGATGTTTCTCGCCGAAACCGGCATGAGGCTTGTCCCGTCCAATGAAAAGGCGCTGCACATTGCAGGGATGCGCTGGGCCGCATATGCGAGGAGAAGCAAACGGAACCAGTTCTCATGTTCCGAATGCGGTAAGAGCTTTTCCATGCATTGCCCGCATTGCAAAGCAATGGTCACGAGGCGGCAGATCGTTCTGAGCGATTTTCTTATAGGCGCGCATGCCCTTGAGCAGGCCGACTGCCTGCTGTCGAGAGACCTCGGGATTTTTAAAAACAATTTTAGTGAGCTGAAAATTGTGAGTTCGGCATGAGCGGGAAGTCAGAGAAAGATTCAGAGAAAGACAAGGAATATATCAAGAAAGAGCTGAGGAAACTTTTCAGAAGTATGGATTTTGTCAGCAATACGTTTCTTTCGGATGAAAAGGCAGCGGGCAAGGACTTTCAGATGTATTTCAATATTTATCAGCAGCTCGGACTCGCATGGGAGTTTCTTGGCCGCCAGTGCAAGCACTGGGACGGGTACAAAAAGTCCAGGGAAAAACGTGAAGTATGCCGGATATGCGGAAAGGTAAAAGGCAAGGCGTGACAAGACGGAAGAGGAGGAAGTGGCTCCCGGGGAGGGATTCGAACCCCCGACAGGGTGGTTAACAGCCACCTGCTCTGCCGGCTGAGCTACCCGGGAATATATCCTCACATCAATTGCACCGCTACCCTGATGCGTTAAATCAGAGCCTCTTTTTATATCGAAACAGAGGGCTGTTTGTCAATAAAACCGATCTGACGACGGGTCCGGATTACGGGGATGAACAAAGAAAAATCGACTCTGTATTTTAATTGCCGTCTGTGATAACATTCTAGCATGGATGGAGTCATTGACCGAATACGTCTGAGGGGTCCGGATGCTTAACTTCCTGTCAGACCCTAATGTAGCGTATGTGCTCCTGCTTCTGGGGTTTTACGGCCTGTTCTTCGAGCTGGCCTCTCCGGGGGCCGTCCTGCCGGGTATAGTCGGGGGAATATGTCTTTTGCTGGCGTTATATTCGTTTCAGACCCTGCCGGTAAACTATGTGGGTTTT
>JACRLQ010000094.1 GCA_016215155.1 Nitrospirota bacterium | reverse complement strand
CTTATAAGCCACGACCCGAAGATCAGGGACTTTAACACTCAAAAGTTACAGTGGCGGCCTTCTGTTATAGATGAACTTGACCTCAGCCGGTTTGCAGTTTACACTCTCCGAGGGCCGAGGCAGGTCGGAAAGACAACAGCGCTTAAGCTCATCATTCAAACGCTGCTGCGGGAAACAAAGATAAGACCGGAACAGGTCATGTACTACAGCTGTGACAACCTCGATACATATAAGGACTTTATCGGGCTTCTCGAAACATATCTTGACCATATCAGCAAACTCAATCTTCCGGAGGAAAGACTCTATATATTTCTCGATGAGGTGACGTCAGTAAGGGACTGGCAGCGGGGGATTAAGCATCTCGTGGATGCCGGAAGGCTCTCAAAGGCGGCCTTGGTGCTGACCGGCTCGAACGCCTCTGACCTCAGGAAGGGAGTGGAACGACTGCCCGGGCGCCGTGGCAAGATAGCACACCCTGACAGAATCCTGCTGCCCCTCAGATTCAGGGATTTCGTAAGTCTTCTCAATCCCCGGCTTGGCAGAAAGCTCGAAAATGAGATAGATATCTTCGATGTTCAGGAAAAGGACTATAAAATGCTTGCGTCTTTTCTCCCTTACCGTAAGGAGCTTGCCCTGCTTTTCGAGCAGTTCCTCATAACCGGCGGTGTCCTCCGGGCAGTTAACGAATTTTATTCGAGCAACGAAATAGGCTATGAAATATACGAGATTTACCAGCAATGGTTGCGGGGTGACGTCTCCAGGGCAGGAAAGAGCGAACGCACTGCGCGGCAGATTATTGCAGAGCTGCTCAGAATTTCCGTCTCTGCTTTTGGCTGGGAAACTATTGCCAAAAAGATAGATGTTGCATCCCACAAGACTGTTTCCGACTATATCGAGGCGATGGAAGATTCCTTTGTATTTAAGACCCTTTTTCAGATAGATACAGACACTTTGGCGCCACGTGTCAAAAAACTGAAGAAGCTTTATTTTCTCGACAGCTTTATCTTCTGGAGCCTGAGAGGCTGGACGGAAAATTGGCTCGCCTATGGTGATATGATTACAAAAACCCTTATTGCTGAAGACATCAAGGCCCACCTCGCCGAGATGATTGTTGGCGGAGAGTTGTTTGCCCGCTTCGACAAATTTGATTGGCTGAATTCAAACGTCTTTTTCCGGAAGAACGGAGGGGAGGTAGATTTTATTGTACGGCGGCAAAAAGAGCTCCTGCCGATAGAAGTGAAATATCAGAAGAGCGCCGGCTTTGCGGATTTCGGGACCATGAAAAAACTTGGATTCAAAAAAGGAATTTTGATCTCCAGAGACAGGCTTGAGCGGGAAGGGAATTTCACGATCATTCCGCTTGAGCTGTTTCTGATCGCCGGGGGAATAATTTGAAAGGACTGAAGATCGATAGCTGGAGCAGCCCTTTTAACCGCCGGTTTGTCTAATGCCTCTCGTTGTGCCATAATAAATAATGCGTTTCAAAATAGTGTCCCTTCTTTTATCCGCCATTTTTCTTGCTTCCTGCGGCGGGGTGTCCGTCAGGCCCCAGGATAAAGAGGTCGTTTCCGATCATGACTTCGAGGCCGAATATTATTATATGCTCGGCTATGAGGCGGTCATTACGGGCCAGTGGGAACGTGCCCGAGAGTATTATACAAAGGCGCTTGAACATGACCCGAAATCCCATTTTATGAGGCTGCAGCTGGCGCATCTTATGTATCGCGAGGGGGAGGTTTCGGCCGCCCTTGTCATGGTCGAGGACCTTCTTAAGGAGTCCCCCGACGACGTAAAGGCCCTTCTCCTTGTCAGCGAAATTTACGGCGTTTCAAAAAGGACTTCCGATTCGATCAAAGCGTTGAAAAGGGCGCTCGAGCTGGCCCCGGAGGAACAGGATGCCAGGGTGGTCCTGGGCAGGCTCTACTATAACAACGGGATGCTCAAGGAGGCTGAAGAGACCTTCCTGACCGTGATCTCGGCGGACCCTGAACAGTATATCGCCCTCGATTACCTTGCCTCCATTGCGATCGACGCTAAGGCGTATGAAAAGGCCGAGGGGTACCTCAAGAGGCTCCTCGAGGTGAAGCGTTTGGACCCTGTGTATGTCCGGCTGGGGGTCCTGTATGAAATAATGGAAAGGCTCGGGGAGGCCGCGGAGAGTTATGAGACGGCCTTGAAACTTAACCCCCAGAACAGTCAGGCCAGGGAGCGGGCCGCCCAGGTATATTTAAAGATGAAGGACCCGGGCAGGGCGATCGGAGAGTTCCTGCTGCTGGTTCGGCAGCAGCCTGAAAATGCGGACATGCATGTCCGGCTGGGGCTGCTTTATTACGGAGAGAGGGACTTTCAGAAGGCGCTCGAACAGTTCAGGACCGCCCTTGACCTCGTGCCCGGCAACACCACTGTGCGTTACTATATGGGGCTTGTGCTTGAGGAGTCGGAAAATTTCGATGAGGCCGCCCAGGAGTTCAGAAAGATAATCACAGCGGAACCGAAAAACGTAAACGCCTTTCTGCACCTCGCCATAATCTATTCCAAACAGAAGAAAGAGGACGAGGCGATAAAGATATTCGAGGAGGTGCTCGAATTCGACAAGGAAAAGCCCGAGATATATATTTATCTGTCCACGGCGTATTCCCGGCAGCGCAATTACCGGAGGGCCGAAGAAATCCTGACCGACGCGGTGGGGAGGTTCCAGGGCAATGACGAGCTGCATTTTCATCTGGCCCTTGTCTATGACAAGACGGACCGTTTTGATGAGATGGTAAAGTCCCTGAGGAAGACGATCGAAATCAACCCCAGGCATGCCGAGGCCCTGAACTACCTGGGTTACTACTTCGCCGACAAGGACATGAACCTTGAAGAGGCGAGGTCCTTGATCGAGCGGGCGCTGGAAGAAAGGCCCGACAGCGGGTATTTCCTCGACAGTCTGGCCTGGGTTTTATTCAGGCAGGGCAGGCTGGAAGAGGCCGTCGAAAAACTGCGGAAGGCCATGACCATTGTCACGGAGGACCCGGTGATATACGAGCATATGGGTGATATCCATAACGCCCTGCAAGACGGCGGGAAGGCCCTGGAGTTCTGGGACAAGTCCCTCCAGTTTGAACAGAAGGAAGAAGGGCTCAGGGGGCGGGTCGAAAAGAAGATACACGAACTGAAAAACAGGACGCGATGATCCTGAGCGCCCCGGCGAAGATCAACTGGTTTCTGAGGGTCGAGGGCCGAAGGGACGACGGATATCACGATATCGTCAGTCCGATGCAGAGGATAGACCTCTTCGATACCCTTATTTTCGAGGACTCAGGCGACATCGAACTGGTTTCGGACCTTGACGTGCCGCGGGAAAATAACCTTGTATATAAGGCCGCGAGGCTGCTCAGGGGGTTTTCATCGCACAGGGGCGGGGCGAGGATAACCCTTAAAAAAGAGGTCCCGGTGGCGGCCGGGCTCGGCGGCGGCTCCAGCGACGCGGCGGCGACGCTTATGGGCCTCAACAGACTCTGGGGCCTTTACCTGGACAATGAGACGCTTATGGGACTTGGCGCGGCGCTCGGCTCTGACGTGCCGTTTTTCATGGGCCCCCCGTTTTCCCTCGCTGAAGGCAGGGGAGAGATAATCACGCCTCTTGCTTCCGGCGTTTCCCACAGCCTTCTGCTCGTAAATCCCGGCATCGCCGTGTCTTCCGGGTGGGCCTACAACAGCCTGGAAAAGTTGACAAATATAACGGTCGATATTAAACTATTCTGTCGCGCTCTTGACAGTAGAGACTACAAAGCCCTGCGGCAATATGTTTTTAATGACCTTGAACCGCCCGTTATCAGGGCGCACGAGGTGGTTGCCTCCATAAAAAGGACGCTTCTTGAACACGGGGCCGAACTGTCCGTCATGAGCGGCAGCGGTCCGACCGTTTTTGGGGTGTTCAGTTCCAGGGAGAAGGCGGACGAGGCCGCCGGGAAGATGAAAGACTACTGGTGCAGGGTGGTAAATACCATAACCGGTCAGTAAAGACGGATTTCTTGGGGCGTCGACAAACGGCAAGTCAGGAGTTTTTGGAGCTCCCATTTGGAGGTTCGAATCCTCCCGCCCCAGCCAGAATTTTAACCGGGAAGCATTGAAAAGGAGACGACAGGAGATATTATGCCTCAGGGACTAAGACTTTTAACAGGGACCGCCCATAAGCAGCTTGCCAGGGACGTGGCGGCATATCTCGGGACCGGACTTGGGGACGCTACCGTCTCACGGTTCAGCGACGGCGAGATCACCGTCCGCTTAAAGGACAATGTCAGGGGTTCGGACGCGTTTGTGATCCAGCCGACCTCGATGCCCGTAAACGACAACATCATGGAGCTGCTTTTGATAATCGACGCCCTCAAAAGGGCCTCGGCCGCGAGGATAACCGCCGTAATACCCTATTACGGATATTCGAGGCAGGACAGAAAGGTCCAGCCGAGGGTCCCGATATCGGCGAAGATGGTGGCCGATCTGATTACGGTCGTCGGCACCAACAGGGTGCTTACCGTGGACCTCCACGCAGGCCAGATCCAGGGATTTTTTAATATCCCCGTTGACAATCTCTATGCGGCCCCGGTCCTTCTGGAACATGTAAAGGCAAATTACGATCTCGATAACCTCGTGATCGTTTCTCCCGACGCCGGAGGAGTGGAACGGGCGAGGGCGTTTGCCAAGAGGCTCAACTGCACCATAGCCATAATCGACAAGAGGCGGGAGAAGGCCAACGAATGCGAGATCATGAACGTAATAGGAGAGGTAGGGGGCAAGGACGCCCTGCTCCTCGACGATATGGTGGACACGGCAGGGACATTGGTCCAGGCCGCCGACGCGCTTAAACAGATGGGGGCGAAGAAGGTGTCCGCGGCATGCACCCATCCGGTGCTGTCGGGGGCGGCGGTGGAAAGGTTAAAAGCGTCTTCCATCAGCGAGATGATCGTAACCGACACCATACCCCTCAACGGCAAAAAGGACGAATGCGGCAAGCTGACCGTCCTCAGCATCGCCGGAATACTCGGGGAGGCCATAAAGAGGATCAACGAGGAATCATCGATCAGTTCGCTTTTTAATTAATACTGCATACGATAAACAAGACAATCCCGCCCGGTCCCCGGACGGGACGAATAAAGAGGAGGCAAAATGGAAAGAGTCACACTGGCAGCTGAAAAAAGACAGGAACATGGCAAGGGGGCCGCGCGCACCCTTCGGAGGGCGGGCATGGTGCCGGCCACTCTTTATAGAGAGGGCAGGGCGCAGTCGATAAAGATAAACAAAAAAGAGCTCGCCAAGCTCATCAATTCCGTGGCGGGCGAACAGGTAATGGTGGACATCACCTTTGCGGACGGAGACAAGAAACTGGCCCTTCTGAAGGACTATCAGGTCGACCCCATCAAGAAGGAGCTTCTCCATACTGATTTCTTCGAGGTCTCCCTTACCGAGAAGGTCAGGATCACCGTGCATGTGGCGACGATCGGCGAGCCCATTGGCGTCAAGAGGGACGGCGGCCTGGTCCAGCATTCCCTGAGGGAGATCGAGATAGAATGTCTGCCAGACAAGATCCCCGGAAAGATCGAAGTCGACATATCGAAACTGGAACTCGGCAACATCATCCATGTGAGAGACCTGAAGATCTCCGAGGGCATCAAGGTCCTTACCGACCCGGGCGACGTCATCGTGACGATCATTGCGCCTGTGGCCGAGGCCGCTCCTTCCGCTGAGGCCGGCGCCGAGGGCGCTGCCGTCGCGGAGCCCGAGTTGGCCGCAAAGAAGGGCAAGAAAGAAGAAGAAAAGAAGGAGAAATAGTATTTGTGGCTCGTTGTCGGTCTGGGAAACCCGGGTACTAAATATGCCTCAACCAGGCATAATATCGGGTTTCTTGCGCTTGATGAGCTTGCGGGCCGGTATAATTTAACATTCAGGGACAAAACCGATTACAGGATATGCGACGGCTCCGTTGAGGGTTCGAGGACCTTCTTCCTGGAGCCGTTGACTTTTATGAACTTAAGCGGCCGGGCCGTAAGGGCGGTCACCGGGAAAAACAATATTTTGCCCGAAAATATCATAGTGGTCCATGACGACCTCGACCTCGAAACCGGCAGGCTCAAGATAAGAAAGAAGGGGACCTCCGGCGGCCATAAGGGGATAGAATCGATCATCCAGCATTTGGGGACCAGGGATTTTATAAGGGTAAAGATAGGGATCGGCAGGGACCCTTTTATTCCGACGGAAGAATATGTGCTGTCAAAGTTCAGGAAGAATGAACTGCCGGAGATCAGGGAGGCGGTCATCGAGGCCGCGGACGCCGTCCTCTGCATCATCAAAGAAGGCGCCGACAAGGCGATGAACAAATTTAACTAGAGTCTTGTTCCTCATTTGAGAGACAAGACACTAACACATCCGGACTGACTAATTTTTCGGCTTGTAAGCAAGACTCTGGAGTTCTTTTATACTCTGCTTGTCGACGAGCTGGATGACATTGGTCGTGCCTGTCTTTATTGAGTGACGGCTGATGGTGACGACAAACTGTTCTTCCGGATTAATTATCTTCTGCTTTACCGCTCTTTTATAAAAATTCAAGATCGCCTTGTCGCTGTCCTCGTACTTTCTGTCGACTAAAACTGGTTCGACACCCCAGACAACGGCCAGGCGCCGGTATGTTTTTTCATTGCTTGTAACGGCGATAATGCCGACCTTCGGACGCTGACGGGCAATCATCAGCGCGGTCAAACCTGTTTCGGTAAACGTGACGATTGCCGAAACCTCAATTCGCTGGGAAAGGGCGACCGCCGCAGCCGCTATTGCCTTTCGGTTGTCCCGCATTTCAACAACTTCGTGATACTTTGGATAATATTTCTCTGTTTCGGTTATCGTGGCGGAAATAACTTTTACGGCCTCTTCGGGAAAATCCCCGACAGTTGTTTCATCAGAAAGCATCACTGCATCCGCGCCGTCGAGGACCGCATTGGCAATATCAGAGACCTCCGCCCTGGTAGGGTACGGTGAGGACACCATCGACATCAGCATCTGGGTCGCGATGATCACCGGCAGGCCCTTTTCCCTCGCCTTTGCAATGACCTGCTTCTGTATAACAGGTATGGCATATGGTCCCATCTCGACACCCAGGTCCCCCCTGGCGATCATCAAGCCGTCCGCTTCTGAAATAATGTCTTCTATGTTTTCCAGGGCGGAACTTTTTTCGATCTTGGCAAAAACAGGCACATACTCGCCCGCCGCTTTAATAAGTTTTTTGGCCTCCCGGATGTCATCAGCAGACTGAACAAAAGAGAGTGCGATGAGATCTATTTTCTGGGATATGCCGAATTTAATGTCTTTTTTGTCTTTTTGGGTGATCGCCGACATCTTGATCTGACCCACGGGCAGATTCACACCTTTTCCAGTGGTAAGCTTCCCCCCGATCAAGATCTTTACAGTGACCTTGTCGGAATCCATACTTTCAACGGTTGAACGGATAGTACCGTCGGCAAAATATACCTGATCACCAACGGACACCCCATCGAGGATTTTGGGATAGTTGATGGAGATACAGTTCCGGGCCCCTTTGGGAGGGTTTTTTCTCCAGATACAGAGAAGATTGTTTTCAATCAACTGAACAGGTTCCATCGGCTTTACCCGGATTTTGGGCCCGGAAATGTCCTGAAGCAGGGCTATCGGCCTGTCGAGCTGTTCCGCGAGGCGTCGTACGTCTTTGATAAGCTTTGCATGGAAAGCATGATCACCGTGGCTGAAATTGAGGCGAAAGACATTGACCCCCAGGAGTATCAGTCTTTCAATAATGGCTTTATCGGCTGTTGCCGGGCCAAGGGTCGCAATTATCTTCGTTCTGGTCATGCAATCTCCTTCATCTAAACCCGCACTTTTCGTAACATGCATTCTATGCGCCGGCATCGGGGATATATCCTATCCTGAGACATCCCCAGTGACGGTTTCTTACCATAATCGGCATTGCCACGTCCTTTACCAACGCACCGCCGACTTCTTTCGGCCTCCGGAAAGGCTGTCGCAGCAAAGAGGGCGTCTTTGCACCACTCAGAGATACTTGGTCGCTCATCCTGATATATGCCCTGGCAGGCGTGACATGGGTCGGCATGTAGCCATTTCTGTCCATTGCAACGACATAAATCAGACGGCTGTCCTTCTTGATCCACTGTTTCAAGAGGGGCAGAATCTCAGTATCGAAAAAGCTGTTCGAACGATTCCTGAACTTGTTCTCTTCTTCCGTCTTGACGTACTTCTCGTCAAAAAGGGAATCCATGTCGATCCTGCCGCGCTGCAAGGCATCTTCTAGTTTGTCGGTGAACTCGGCTGCAATAGTTTTGAGATATGTTTCCATCAAAGAAACGATCGAAGACATAAGACCTCCTTTTTGTTTCAATATATCATAATATTCATACTCTTTCTATTTAATACCGCGTCTCTGTAGCGCCCCAATTGCGTCCCACTATAGTTTCGTTTCATTGTATCCGTACGATCATTGGGGCTTTATTTTTCTGTGAGTGCAAGATTTGCCCCCAGGCTGGCAAAGGCTGCTGCAAAACCGCGACGAAGGCAGGTTTGCACTCGGGGAGATTCGATAACGGCCTTACGAAATGCATGTGCGAGAAAGCCATAGACTACGAATATGATGAACGTCATAGCCATGAAGGCAGCACTTAGCAGAAGAAGCTGATAAATCGGTTCAGACGTTCCCGGCTGAATAAATTGCGGCAGGAAAGCCAAAAAAAAGATGGTCAGTTTCGGATTGAGAATGTTGAGTAGGAACGCCTTTACGACCAAACCGGCCGCCGTGCTTGTGGAGGCATTTCCGTCAATGACGAAAGCGGACTTGTCACGCCAAGTGGCATAGGCAACGTAGAACAAGTATGCAACGCCCGCGTACTTTAGTGTCTGGAAAGCGAGCGCGCTTGTGTGCATGACGGCAGCTAGTCCCAAAACAGTAGCCGTGAGGTGAGGGAGGATCCCCGCCGTGCATCCTATCGCGGCGAACACGCTTGCCTTGCGGCCCTGGATAAGACCAGTGGAGACTGTATAGATGACCCCTGTGCCAGGAACAACAACCACAACGAACGAGGTGATGAGGAACTCAATGCTGATCATTTTATAAATCTCCTTTGAAGTATGCTTGTGACGCCCAAGCAGTTAAGCGGAGTGGCCGCTTGAACGACAGGTTAGTGCCCATCATTTCGCATTTATCTTACAGCCTCAGACAGGTACTCTTCCGCCTTTCTATATCCCAAATCGATCATCTCGGATGCCCGATCATACTCCAATGATCGGCATGCGTTCCGGGCAATTTCTATAACAATGTCTGGTGGATAAGCAGCAAGCTTTTGACGTGCGATGGTGTTCTGCATGGCTTCGAACGCCTGAATGGCGATATCGTATCCCCCCCAATCCCGGCCTGTGCTGTTTGTCACCGATCTCTGGTGGTTTATAAAGCGACTAATCCTTTCATGCAACAACGATGAATGTGACAAGGGGGCAGGACTCTCGCCAGGCGGTTGTTCCACACTATCTGTGGAGCCGCCCAGATTTACCGCAATGGTCATATCAGTACCGTCACCGATCGTTGGGGCCACAGGCACAGGATTTAATATTCCTCCATCGATAAGATCAACTCCTCTGTTCTTAAAAGGAGTAAAAAAAAGGGGGATTGACATGGAAGCCCTTATCGCATCAAAAAGTTTGCCTGACTTCAGCCATATTTCCTTCTGGTTCTTAAGGTCAGTAGCAACAGCAGTATATTGAATCGGCAGATCCTCAATTAGTTGCTCTCCCACGAGACCGACCAAAGTGTTGATAATTTTGTCGCCTTTGACCAGCCCGCTCTTTCCCCAGGAAAGATCCAGCAATGTGACGATGTCGATCTTCTTTACGGCACGCACCCATTGTTCATATTCATCCAGTTTTCCCGCTGCATATATACCCCCGATAAGCGCACCAATCGAGGTACCGGCAATAGAGCGTATGCTGTAATCATGTTTTTCAAGCCAGTGAATAACGCCGATGTGCGCTAAACCCCGAGCACCGCCACTTCCAAGAACCAAAGATACGGTTTTCATATGCGTTTTTACCATAATCATCCTCAGTTTCCTATTCCTCGCATAACGCCTGGTGTACGCTCGGCATGGGGCGTGAATTTATGGGGTGCAAGTCCCCTGTACGAGAACCGAAGGTATTCATGATTAAGAATACTATCAAAAGTACGAGCCGTCAACCGCGGCTGATCCGCTGTGGCGGAAAGGCAATGGCGTCTCGGAAAACCAGGGACACATCCCACATTTTCGAGTGAGTTCCAATTATT
>JACRLQ010000093.1 GCA_016215155.1 Nitrospirota bacterium | reverse complement strand
GCATCCCGGTGCTTGTAATCGAGTGTAAGAACTCGACCAAAGACGAGGCTATTGCGCTTGGGGTGGACCAGATTCGGCGCTATCATGTCGAGACGCCGGAGGTGATGGTGCCGGAGATGCTGTTTACGGCTACCGAGGCGATTGGGTTTGCCTATGGCGTGACGTGGAATACCGTCCGACGCAACCTTTTCAACTGGAAGCACGAAGAGACAGGCAACCTCGAAGCCAAGGTCAAAAGCTTCTGCTCTATTCCACATATGCTACGGTTGCTGAAGGATTGCATCCTCTTTGCCGAAAAGGAGGAGGAACTCCAGAAGATCATCCTCCGACAGCACCAGACAGCAGCCGTGGACAAAGTGGTTACGCGAGCACTGGATAGAACGCACTCGCGCGGGCTCGTCTGGCACACGCAGGGCAGCGGCAAGACCTATACCATGATCAAGGCGGCGGAACTTCTGTTTAAATCGCCCGAAGCTGAAAAGCCGACAATCCTTCTGATGATCGACCGTAACGAGCTGGAAGACCAGATGCTCAAGAACCTTGCGGCTGTGGGGTTGGGCAACGTGGCTCACGCAGACCGGATCACCACGCTCAACAGGCTGCTGGATGAAAAGGGGCAGGACTATAGGGGGATTATAGTGACGATGATCCATAAGTTTCGTGACATGCCTGCTAATCTGAATACAAGAAAGAATATCTTTGTGCTTATCGACGAGGCTCACCGCACAACGGGCGGCGACCTTGGCAACTTCCTGATGGCGGGCCTGCCGAATGCGAGCTATATAGGCTTCACCGGTACGCCGGTGGACAAGACCGCTTACGGTAAGGGGACATTCAAGACCTTCGGCTGCGAGGACGATAAGGGCTACCTGCACAAGTATTCCATCGCCGAGAGCATCGAAGACGGCACTACGCTTCCTCTTTACTACAGCCTCGCGCCTAACGAGATGCTCGTGCCGGACGAGATCATGGAGAAGGAGTTCCTCGCCATGGCCGAGACCGAGGGTGTCACGGATATCGAAGAGCTGAACAAGATTCTCGAACGGGCGGTAAATCTCAAGAACTTTCTCAAGGGCAGGGACCGCTTGCAGAAAGTTGCCCGCTTTGTGGCCGACCACTATCTGACAAATGTAGAACCGCTTGGTTACAAGGCATTTCTGGTCGCCGTGGACCGCGAGGCATGCGCTTTATACAAGGAGGCGCTTGATGAAATATTCAAAGAGTGGTCTCTGCCTCCCGGATATTCCGAGATCGTCTTCACAGGCAATAATAACGATCCGATGAGTCTTAAAAAATGGCATCTCAACGAAAAGATGGAACGGCAGATCCGCAAGAATTTCAGGAAAAGCGGCGATTTGCCGAAGATCCTTATCGTCACCGAAAAACTGCTCACAGGTTTCGATGCGCCGATCCTTTATGCAATGTATCTGGACAAGCCGATGCGCGACCATACCCTGCTGCAGGCCATCGCCAGGGTGAACAGACCCTACGAAAATGAGACGGAGGAAATGGTGAAGCCGCATGGTTTCGTTCTCGATTTCGTGGGCATATTCGACAAACTGGAAAAAGCGCTTGCCTTTGACAGCGACGAGATCAATGCCATCGTCAAGGACCTTGGCCTGCTGAAACATCTATTTAAGGCAAATATGGAGAGCAAAGCCCCTGCGTATCTGGCCCTTGTCATGCGTAATTTCGACGACAAAGACGTGGATAACCTGATCGAACACTTCAGGGACAAAGGGAGGCGCAAGGAGTTATTCAAGGAATACAAAGAAATCGAGATGCTCTATGAGATCATCTCGCCTGATGCGTTTCTGCGACCGTTTATCGAGGACTATAAAACGCTTTCCTCTGTCTATGCAGTTGTGCGAAACGCGTATGCAAAAAAGGTTTATGTGGATAAGGCTTTTCAGAAAAAGACTAATGAGCTTGTGCAAAAATATGTTGGGGCCTTGTTGAGTGCAGAATTATCTGCGGAATATATTGAGATAGACAAGGCGGCTATCGATACGATAAAGCAGAAAGAAGAAGGCAAGGCCACACGTGTGATCAACCTTATAAAATCCATAGAACGGACAGCCCAGGAAAACAGCGACGACCCTTTCCTTGTCGCTCTGGCTGAACGGGCCAGGGCGGTTCAGGATAGCTTCGAGGACCGGCAGACGACAACGGCCGAAGCCCTCGCCGGACTGTTAAGGGAGATCGAAAGAAACGAGCGGAGAAAAAAGGAGCAGGCCGCGAAGGGATTGGACAGCCTGACTTACTTTGTCCTATGTAAGCTTACTGACGATGGCATCCCCAACCCGGAGCCGGCAAGCCGTAAGGTTGCGGCGGCCTTCGCCGAGTTTCCGAACTGGCAGGGCAGCGAGGCCGAGCTGCGGGAAGTCCGCAAGAAGGTGACATTTGCCCTGATGGCCGAGGAAGACGACATTAAAAAGGTGACCGCCACGGTCGAAGCCCTCTTTATCCTGTTACTGAAGAGTTGCAGGAAATGAAACCCTGGCGCGACAAGGAGGAGTTCAAGTCCCGTGTGCTCGAATGGGCTGTCAAACTTGATGTGAGCGCACAATCATTGTCGGTGAGACCGATGAAAAACAAATGGGCTTCGTGCTCGACGGCCGGAAACCTGTCGTTCAACAGCGAACTGCTCGAGCTGGATAAGGGCGTAGCAGATTACGTCATCGTCCATGAACTCCTGCACTTTAGAGTCCCCAACCACGGCCGGCTATGGAAAAGTCTTATGCGGGCGTATCTGGGCGATTATGAAAAGATTGAAATCCGAATGAATGATGCGGCCTGTAGGCGGCTGCAGTAGAAGGATATTAATAATTTCGCAACCTCTCCGCTATTTCCTCCGTCAGTTGGGCCAGAGAGTCGTCACGCGCGCCGAAGACGACATAGACCTCATAATCTCCGGCCAGGCTGCAGACATCATTCCGGTCTGCCGCCGCATGGGCGGATTTTCCCGAGGCCGCCACAGGTCCGGCAATATCGCTTGAAGCAATATCGCGGACCGCGGTGCCGCCGGCGTCGTAGATGGGAAGGACTATGAGCCGGTCGTCCTCGCCAAGGCCTTCGCTGAAGACCTTGATGTAACCATCTTTCATCATCCTCGTCGGACCGAACCCGTGCGGCTGGAATATATAACATACCCGCCTGCTGATCGCTTGCACGGCGGCCATCAGGCTTGCGATCTTGTGAGGGTTATGGGCATAGTCGTCCACGACGAGGCGGGTCCCGTTATTGAGGTGAATATCGAACCTGCGCTCGAGACCCGAGAATTCCGGGAGTGCCCCGGCTATCAGGTCCGCGCGTGCCCCCATCTCCGTCAGCATGGCGATGCACGCCAGGGCGTTGTAGAGATTGTGCCTGCCCGGCATCGACAGACGGAACCTCTGCCCGTTTACGCTGAAAAGGGTCTCGAATTTAAGAAAATCAATCTCCCTGGCCTGATATCTGGAGTTGTTTCGGATCGAAAACCCTACCCGGCCGCTGATGCGGCAGGCCGCGAGATTGAGGTCATCACCTCCGGTCACGACGGTCCCTGAGGTGTTTTCAGCCAGGCGTTCGAACATGGCGGAGGTCTCGGCAACTGAATGGTGGTCAAGGTCCAGATTGGAGATTATCGAATGGGCCGGCCTGTAATCTACGATGCTGCCGTCGGATTCGCAGGCCTCGATCACCAGTATCCGAGAATCCCCCGTTAAATAGTTCCCGGGGTTTGACGGCGCCGCGAACTGCTTTACCCGTCCGCCGCCTATAAAATTGGGAGACATCCCGAGCCGGTCCATCAAAAAAGCCAGCATGCCGGAGGTCGTCGATTTCCCGCTTGTGCCGGCCACGGCCACCGTATCGAAGCGGCCGACTATCTCAGCGAGATATTCAGGCCTGTACTTAACAGGGATATTAAGTTTTGCCGCCGCGATGAAATCAGGGTTGTCCTTTTCGACCGCGGTGCTGAAGACGGCAAGATCAAATGACGCATCGGGTCCCAGTCCGTCTTGAGGCACGATAGAGACCCCGCCGGCAATAAGTTTGGCGGCGAGGGGGTGATTGGGGTCCCTGTCAAAGAGACGGTCTGAACCTGTCACCTTATTGCCGAGACCGGCCATGAAACCGGCAATCGCCGAGACCCCGCTGCCTCCTACTCCGGAAAAAAATATCTTCAACGGATCAGTTGCGGTAGATGATGACCTTCAGGCCTTCTTTCTGTCTTAAGGTCTTAGCCTGTACCTCGGTAATTTTGATATTGTCGAAGGTGCCTATCAGGACCCTGTAAAACGTCCGGGACCCCGTGCCGCCTTTTCCGACCGTGTCGGTTTTCAGCACAAAGGCGTCGTATCCCTTCTTTTTAAGGGCAGCGGCGAGGGACTCGGCATTACCGCTATTTTCAAAATAGCCGGCCTGGACCGAAAATTTGAAAGCGGGCTTCGCTTTTTCCTTGGAAGCCGGTTCCTTTGAGGATGGTTTACTCTCGTGCTTAACTGACGGAGGGGTTTGCTTTTCAGCGACAGGCCCGGCCGGCGCGACCGCCTTTGCAGCGGGTTTTTCAGGGGTGACCGCCTTCGCGACCGGTCCGGCGGGCGTTACCTCTTTGGCGTCGGGCAACGTCTCTTTAATGACTTCTTTAGACGCCTCCTTTTGCGCGGCCTTCGGAGGCGGCTGGACAGTCCCGGGAGGGAAGAAATATCTCCTGGCCTGATAAGCCCCCAGGCCAGCCGCTACCGCCACGAGCAGCACGGCCGAAACAAGCAACAGCTTCTTTTTTGAGTTGGGAGTCTGTTTTTCGTAGTCCTCATCTTCGAAAAGGTCACGTGGACTATCATTCCCTGCGGGTCCGTCCGGCATCTTCATACCTCCAGCTTCGAATTCGTCTTTGAAGGTCTTTCTGTCCTTCTCGTCTTTCCAGTCGGATTGGTCCTCCTCAAAAGGATTTTCTTTGCGTGACGGACCGGGGTCAGCGCTGAAATCAGGATATTCGGCAACGTCCTGTTCCGGAAGCCCGTTCCATTCGGCGGGGAGAGCGCCATGGTCAATATCGTCGGACTTTCGCGGGGTCCGCGCTTTTTCGTCAGGTTGTTTAAGTATCGCCTGATCGATCAGTCTGTCGGCCTCGGTAACGAATTCCTGCTGGTCGGTCATGAGTTCCGCAAAGACCCGGTCGTCATCATGAAGTCCGTCAGGCTCCTCATCCGAAGACGGGTCGTCTTCAAGCGCCCCCATGTCAGGGCCAAGGACCGCGAGGGTCTTGGATAAAATAGTGTCTTCATCAAGAGGCTTGATGATCGTGTCGACAACGCCAAGCGTTGAAGTGTATTTGGGATCGAGGTCGTTTTTGTGGGAGATCAGCATAACGATAGGGACGTGCTTGAGCTTCTCGACGGAATGAAGCAGCTTACTTATCTTGAGGCCGTTTGAATCATGAAAAATAAGGTCTGTAAAGATAAGATCGGGTTCGATCTCGATCGCCTTTTCTATCCCCTTGTCAGGCGCGCCGATGACATACACATCAAAGCCTCTGGGTTCGAGGGCCCTGCCAAAGAGAGCGGCAACAGTCTTCTCCTCCGCGATAATCAGTATTTTTTTTCTCATGACATCACCTGGACATCCGCGTGCGTTCCATAATAGACATCTCCTTTTCGACCGCCTTTATCCTCGCCCTTTGATTATACAGAATCAGATAAAATAGTACATAGCCCGTAACCGGGACCGCCCCTATATAGGCAATGTTATCGGTGATGAATGTGTCCTTCAGATAGTCGACCGATTCGATCAGCCCCGACTTTATCGCCACGAAAAAAATGGCAAAAACGAGAAACAGAAACTGGAGGAATTGCATAAATGCGCCTATACTGCGCTCCTGTGCCTTGAGGCCGATCAGTTCCTTGTGGCTTAATTCGAAAGAGCAGCCCGCGCATTCCCTTTTACCGGGAAGGCGGTGCCTGCGGCAGAAGGGGCCCTGTCTGCACCGCGGGCAGGTGAAGCCCTCCGAAGCCTTGATATAGGTTTCGCATGTCCTGCACCGGACCAGGGAATCAGAAACAGCGGTCTTTTCGGGCATTGCTATACGCCGGACTCAGGTTTTGTAAAGACCTTCTGTCTTCTGACAAGGTCGTTTCTCCTTACCCCTTCGGGCGCATTTATATATACAAGGTCTTCATTGCGCGCTGATATTATATCAATTCCGTCGCTGTCTTTGATCCGGTTTATTTCAAAGACCTCTTCTTCCAGGCCGGGGGTAAGATACTCCACAAGGTCCCCTGTTTCTATCGTGTTTCTAAGTCCTATTTTTGCCGTCCCGCCCGAAACGTCAAGGACTACGCCGACAAGTTCATGGCTCATCCTGTAACTGCCGCCGTCAAAATTATAGTCCTGGTCGGGTTGTTTCCCGAAAAACATACCTGTCGTATAGCCCCTGCTGCTGAACATGGCTAGTTCTTTGGTCCATCTCTGCTTCAGAGAGTGTCCCGCATCGCCGCCTATGCTGTCAACAGCCTCCCTGTATGCCTTGACGACGCCCGCGACATAATTGATCCCTTTCATCCTGCCTTCGATCTTGAAACTGTCGATCCCGGCCGCGGCCAGTTCATCCAGATGTCCGATCATACAGAGGTCCTTTGAACTCATGACGTACGTGCCTCTGTCATCCTCGAAAACCGGCATATACTCGCCCGGTCTTTTTTGTTCCATCAGACTGTAGTTCCACCGGCATGAATTCGTGCACTCACCGAGGTTTGCCGGTCTTGAGGCGAGAAAACTGCTGATATAGCATCTGCCGGAATAGGATATGCAGATAGAACCGTGGACGAAGGTCTCGAGTTCTATGCCGCCCTGGCCGCGTATCTCTTTTATCTCCCCGAGCGACAGTTCCCTCGAAAGCACAAGGCGCTTGGCGCCCATATTCCGCCAGAACCTGACGGCCTCCAGGTTGGTGATATTTGCCTGGGTGCTTATATGGATATCTATCTCAGGGGCATTTTCCCTGAACATCGCGAATACCCCCGGGTCGGACACAATCACGGCGTCAGGTTTGACGGATTTTAAAAGACGTATATGTCCGGCTATTCCGGGAATATCTCTGTTGTGGGGGAAGATATTGACCGTCACGTAGGCCCTGACGCCGCGTTCCCTGGCATATGAGACGGCGTCTCCCAGTTCCCGCTCGCCGAAGTTCCCTGCCTTGCCCCGCAGACTGAAACGGGAGTCGCCCAGATATACGGCATCGGCCCCATAGTGGATGGCCGTCCTTAGTTTTTCGAAGTCTCCGGCCGGAGCGAGCAACTCAGGCTTGTTCATCGCGGCCCGCTATTTCTGAAATCTGCAATGCACTGTCTGGCCAGTTCATCGCACCGCTCGTTTTCAGTGTGTCCGTTATGCCCCTTTATCCATGCCCATTCGATCTCATGGGTCTCTGAGGCCCTGAGCAGGCGCTCCCAGAGGTCGCGGTTCAGTACGTCCTTTTTCTGCGAGTTCTTCCAGTTTTTCTTTATCCAGCCCTGTATCCATTCGGTCATCCCTTTGACCACATAGGTCGAATCGGTTGTGACCCTGACCCTGCACGGCTTCTTAAGCGCCTCAAGCGCGGTTATGATGCCCATGAGTTCCATCCTGTTGTTCGTTGTCATCGCCTCACAGCCGGAGAGTTCCTTGACGCGGTGTTCCGAACGCAGTATAGCCCCGAACCCCCCGGGACCAGGGTTTCCGCTGCAGGCGCCGTCGGCGAATATCTCGATAAAGGGTTTATTTTCCGCGCTCATCGTATTTATGTTACCTGATATCGGGGTCCAATGTCTGCGGCAGATGCCGGCCGGTTTTTTCCCACAGCAATGCCTTGTCGTAGTCCCTGAAGAGCCTCTCCCTTCGTTTAAACTCACGGGAATGCACCTCCCGCCTTCCGTTTTTCTTCCGGACGCCGAGGTCGGCGTGCAGCATCTCATGGTAGATGATGAACTCGAGGTAATAGCGCGGGACATTTTTTCTGTCGAGAATGGGGTTGATCCTTATAATATCCGTCCGGCTGTTGTAACTGCCGAGTATCCTCCGCCTTGCCGAGTGCCCGGTTTTTTTTGTGCCCCAGGTGACGGGCGTCGTAATCCCGCCTTCAAAGTAATCACGGTTTACGCAGAGGGCCAGCCGGGCAAGATCGTGGTATGACCCCATTGTTTTTATGGGCTGCCGTTTCCGGGTGCGCGACGGCAGCGACCCCGCATGGTCGAGGATGAACCTCCGGACCAGGGGTGTCTTCAGCTTGAGATTTTTTATGAATCCCGCTATTTCATGCAGCACGTCCGGTCCGGCCTTAAGAAAAATGCGGTGCAGTCTGAGGACGACCACTCCCCGCTCCTTCCGCACCGAGATCATGCTCGATGAGTTATCAGTGACGGTAAGCCGGACCTCGGCGCCGGTCGATTTCTTCAAATAAGCGGCGAGGGTCTGTTCGTCGGCGGCAAACGGAAGCTGGAGCTGCATCAGGCCGGGGTTGCCTCTCCGGAGCTGAAGGGGCGTTCCGGATTTCCGGATATGCTGACTTTTCCATACCGGCCGTCAAACCCGGGGGTAATCTTCAGTTTCCCAAGGCGCATCTTCATGACCGCATGGGAGAGTCCGGCGGGTCCCGCCTTTTCAATATCCGGTAGAGGCGCTTCAAGGAGGACCCGGAGTTCGTTGCCGAGTTCGCCGATCAATGAGAAATAGGCGCCGGCTACGGCCCTGGTGTTGACACCTCTTTGCATGGTCTCCGCGATGATGTCGGCAAGCGGTATGACCCGATAAAAAGGGGGCGCGCCGGGGTGTATATATCCGGCCCCCCTGTCGGAAAGTTCCATTATACGATGGGAAACTCCGACGGTCACT
Organism: Nitrospirota bacterium; assembly: GCA_016215155.1. GTDB lineage: Bacteria > Nitrospirota > Thermodesulfovibrionia > Thermodesulfovibrionales > UBA6898 > PALSA-1316. The sequence continues at coordinate 1,555 of JACRLQ010000093.1, read as the reverse complement.
TTTTTTCCGCAGACCGGGCAGAGTCCGTCCAGTCTCACGGAATCTTCAGGGGCCAGGCCCACACCGCAATTCCTGTGGCCGTCATAATGATATTTGCCTTCCTCGGGAAAGAACTCCACGGTGCCGGCTAGCCCTCTGCCTGTTCTTACAGCTTCAGTGATCGCATCGTATGAAAGGTCCGTGTCGAAAACTGTCGCTTCCCGGCCTATTTTAGCCGGTGAATGCGCGTCTGAATTCGATATGAGCACAATCCGGTCCAGGGCGGACAACCTCCGGTTCATTGCCGGGTCGGACGAGAGCCCGGTCTCTATCGCGGTGATATGAGGGGAAAGGTCATCGAAGCATTCCTCGATTGAATCGAAGCCGGAGGAAGCCCCCAGAAGCGAAAAATGCGGTGTCCAGGCGTGCGCGGGGACCAGGACAGCGCCGGGGGAGTTTTCAAGGACTATCCTCAGGAGTTCCCGCGCGTCAAGTCCCAGGACCGGCCTGCCGTCTGAAGACAGTCTGCCTATTTTTGACAGGGCCGAATTTATTCTTAAGGCGCCTTCAAACCCCGGCGCAAGGACGAGGGAGTGTATTTTTCTGGTCCTGTTGTTTTTTCTGTATATGCAGCTTATCTCGGCGGAAAGGATGAACCGCACGCCGGCATTGCACGGGCCGGGCACGTCGGACGAACGAAACGCATTCTTAAGTCTGAAAAGACCGCCTTCCGCGGGCTCCAGTTTGCGGACCAGCTCTTCAATCCAGGCGGGATGAGTGAAGTCGCCCGTGCCGATTACGGATATCCCTTTTATCTGCGCCCATTTCCATATGCCCTCAGGCGACATTTCTCCGCTTGTGGCGCGGGAGTATTTAGAGTGGACATGGAGGTCGGCGGCAAAACGCATTAAGAAGGGTCAATCAGAGGCGGTGATGACATCGTTAAGCGCCTTGCTGAGGCTCGATATCAGGTAAGGCTTGGGGAGCGAGGCCATGAATCCGTACTCCCTGAAATTGGCCATGATACGGTCGTCGGAATATCCGCTCGATACAATCACCCGGGCCGAGGGGTCAAGTTCGAGCAGTGCTTTGATCGCGTCCCTGCCTCCCATGCCCGCGGAGATGATAAGGTCCATTATCACGATATCGAAGGGCTGTCCCGCCTCTTTGGCCTCCCGGTACTTCGCGAGCATTTCTTCCCCGTTGCCCGAAAAGTCGGACGAGCAGTTGCACTGGTTCAGCATCCTCTCCAGCACGGTCCTTACGAGTTCGTCGTCGTCCATAATGAGCACCTTTTTGTGCCCTATCTTGAACCTCTTTCCCTCGCCCGCATTTGGACTGACTTCAGTGGCGGCCGGCAGATAGATGTGGAACTTTGTGCCGCATCCGGGCTCCGACTCGACGGTTATATACCCGTCGTGGCTCTGTATTATGGAAAAGGAGGTCGTCAGTCCGAGACCGCTTCCTCTATGCTTCGTCGTAAAGAACGGCTCAAATATGCTTTCGATCAGGGTCTCTTCGATCCCGGGTCCCTGGTCTGATATCGATATGCGCGCATACTTTCCGGCCCTGATGC
>JACRLQ010000096.1 GCA_016215155.1 Nitrospirota bacterium | reverse complement strand
GATCTACCGTCGTTTATTGCTTTTCTGCCCTGACCGAAATGGACACTTTAAATAAGGAGGTTAAAATAAATTATCGGATTACGAAGTTTCCTATTGACAGGTTTAATACATATCAGGTGCTTTAAGCAGCGGGAATCCATTTTTGTCTTATAATTTGCATATGAAAGAAAACTTTTACGTGTATATCCTTGCGAGCCAAAAGAGAGGGACTCTTTACATAGGAGTAACTTCAAATCTGGCAAAAAGAATTTATGAGCATAAGAATGACTTAGTTGAAGGGTTCACAAAGAAATATGGGGTGCACAGGCTCGTTTACTATGAAGTAGCGCAAGATGCCAGGGCAGCGCTGGCGAGGGAAAGGCAAATGAAAAAATGGAGTCGGGTATGGAAGTTCAAGCTTATTGAGGAGCACAACTCTGAATGGGCTGATTTGTACGAAAGTTTACTGATCTGAAAAGAATGGATTCCCGCCTGCGCGGGAATGACGGCAAAAAAATGGGGGAACTCCTGTTCAGTTAACTGTTCAGTTAATACTTGACAGAAATACTAAACTATTATAATTTAGTATATGCTCAGGTTATCTACAAAAGGCCAGTACGGTGTGAGGGCCATGTTCGAGATCGCCAGAAATTGCGATGCCGGTCCTGTGTCGATAAAGCAGATCGCCGAAAGACAGGATGTATCCGTGGCCTATCTGGAGCAGATTCTCAACCAGCTCAGGAAATCCGGCGTAATAGGCAGCGTCAAGGGGCCGGGCGGAGGATACGTCCTGAGCCGGCCTCCGGATGACGTCAGCATCGGGGAAATCCTGAGGGTCCTCGAGGGGCCGGTTGCCATCACCTCCTGTTTGGACCCTAAAGAAGGCTGTATGAGAGTGGACGGCTGTGTGACTCATCTTCTTTGGAAAGCGCTTGGCGAAAATATCGAAGCTTTTCTGAATAAGATGACGCTGAGGGACCTCCTTAAAGGGTCTCAGCTGATGCCGGTCTGTCATCCGTCCGACAAACATAAATCAGGGAAGAAAAGGACGGCCGCGTAACGACCGATGAAATTTGTCGAGAATGTAAAGCCGGATGTGACGACGGACATAGTCTATATGATGTGTCCGATGCACCTTCTGAAGCTTGAAGAGCAGATCAAGGAGCTCGATAAGGGCCAGATCCTTGAGATACTGACGGACTATGACGGCGCCCTCGAAGACATACCGGCCTGGTGCGAAAAGACCGGCAACGAGTTTCTGGGCATGGATGAGACCCCGGATTTCTTTAAGTTTTATATAAAAAAGCATGCGAGGTGAGTATGAAGAAATACTATTTTGATCACGTTGCCACAAACCCGCTCGACCCTGAGGTTCTTGATGCGATGATGCCGTATTTCAAGGAAGAGTTCGGTAATCCCCTGAGCGTCTATGAGTACGGCATGAATGCGAAAAATGCCATCGAGGGGGCAAGGGAAAAGGTCGCCGGGCTCATAAATTCAAAACCGGCAGAGATCATATTCACCGCAAACGGCGCTGAGGCCAATAACTTCGCCTTAAGGGGGATAGCGCTCGCGAGGCAGAACGAAGGGAAGCATATCCTGGTGTCGAGGATGGAGCACCACTCAATATTGAACTCCGCCCGGTTCCTCGAAAAAAGCGGCTTCACGGTCACATATCTTCCTGTGGACAGAAATGGGTTTGTAGATCCGGCTGTCGTAAAAAAATCCATCATCAAAGAGACCACCCTTATCTCGGTGACACACGCCAGCAGCGAGGTCGGCACGATCGAACCGATAAAGGAGATCGTGAAGATCGCGAAAGAACGTAACGTTATAGTCCATACCGACGCAGTTGCGACGACCGGCAATATTCCTGTCGATGTGCAGGACCTCGGGGTCGACCTCCTAAGCATGGCCGCGCATCAATTTTACGGGCCGAAGGGCGCAGGGGCCCTGTTTGTGAAGCAAGGCATGAGGATAGTCCCGCTCATATATGGAGGCATCCAGGAGTCAGGCAGGAGGGCCGGCACGGAAAACGTCCCGGCGATAGTCGGGATGGGGAAGGCCGCGGAGCTGGCAAAGGCCTCGCTTTCACAAAGGATGGAATATCTGAGGCCGCTTAGGGACAGGATAATCGATACAATGGCGGGAGTTGAAAAGGTTGTTCTTACCGGCGACAGGAACAACAGACTGCCCGGCCACGCGAGTTTCTGCGTTGAGTTCATCGAAGGCGAGGCGATGCTGCTTCTGCTGGCCGCAAAGGGAATTTATTCCGCAAGCGGTTCGGCCTGTTCGTCAAAGGCGCTTAAGGCGTCTCCGGTGCTTCTGGCCATGGGGATCCCCTCAGGCCTTGCGCAGGGCTCGATCGTATTCAGTTTGGGAAAGGGGAACACCGGAGAGGACATCGACAATCTCCTCACGGAATTCCCCGCGGTTATAAAGAGACTAAGAGAGATCTCCCCGTTCGCACAGGGATGGGGTGAAGGAGACGGAGGTGACGCATGTACAGTGAAAAAGTGATGGACCATTTTACGAACCCCAGAAACGTGGGCGACATGGAAGACGCCGACGGCGTGGGGCAGGAGGGCAACCCTACCTGCGGCGACGCGATGAAGATCTATATCAAGGTCAAAGACGGCATCATCACCGATGCCAAATTCAAGACCTTCGGTTGCGGCGCGGCGATTGCGGTAAGCAGCATGGTGACCGAGATGGTCAAGGGCAAGACGCTCGACGAGGCCCTGGCGATGTCCAAGGAGGCTGTAGCCGCCGAACTTGGAGGACTTCCGCCCCAGAAGATGCACTGCTCAAATTTGGGCGCGGACGCGCTTAAAAAGGCGATCGAAGACTACAGGAGCAGGCATAAGGGTTAATTTATCAAAGTAACGCCCCCTAACCCCCTCTTAGCCCAAGAGGGGGGAACAGGACACTAGAACTTATCTCAAAATTGGTAATTCGCCAAAGAAGCGTCACCCCCGCGCAGGCGGGGGTCCACTTAGAGGCCTGAGAAACATGGATTCCCGCCTGCGCGGGAATGACGACAATGGACCCGATTTGCAGATAATGGAATTTTGAGATAGGTTCTGATTAGTGGCCTCCGTATAAATTCTATTTTTATTCAAAACAGTCTCGAAAGCAGGGCCGGGACT
>JACRLQ010000100.1 GCA_016215155.1 Nitrospirota bacterium | reverse complement strand
TTCAGGAGGGGTGGCCGCAGGCCGGGGTGGTAATTGGCAATAAGGAAGTCCATTGTTCAGGCAAACCACCCCCTCCCTTCGGGAGACCCCTCCTTGCCTAAGGCGGGGAACCAATCAGCCAGGGCAATCACAGGGGATTGCCCCTACATAATACCGTGGAAAAAAGAAGGGCGTAATGGATTTCGCCCCCTACGAGGGTCGAACCGCATGCCGGGCCGGGCTAAGCTATACGCTACGTCTTAACAAGCCCGAAGATGATCTCCCTGTCCTGCATATTGACCCTGTCCACCCTTAGCCTCAGTTCCTGGCCGAGCCTGTATATACGTTTCGTATTCCTTCCCGAAAGCGTCATGCTGTTTTCGTTATACTGGTAGAAGTCGTCCGTCATGTCGGAGAGGTTGATGAACCCGTCGATATAAAATTCATTCAATCTTATCTTAAGCCCGTATGGGGTTACGCCGGCTACCTTGCCGTCGAATTCCTCTCCGACCTTGTCCTTCATGAACCAGACCCTCATCGCGTTGACGGAGGCGTACTCCGCGTCTGACGAGCGTCTCTCCATGCGTGAAGAGCTGAAAGAGATATCAGGCAGTATCGCTTTTAGTTCATCGAGCCGTTTCTCGGGGATCGTCTTTTTGGTAAGCAGCTCCCTCAGAATTCTGTGCACCACAAGGTCAGGATACCTCCTGATCGGCGACGTAAAGTGCGCGTAGCTCTTTGACGCAAGGCCGAAATGGCCGACATTCACAGGGGAATACCGGGCCTGTTTGAGGCTCCGGAGGATTATATAGTTAATCAGTTCTTCAGAGGGGGAGTCCTTTGCGGAGCGGAGGAGGTCAGGGAAATCCTTCGGCCTGAAGGTCTGTCTGACCGTGCGAATAAGCGGCCTCAAGACCTTTATGATGTCCTCCATCTTCGAGGAGTCCGGTTCTTCGTGGATCCGATAGACGCAAGGGATGCCAAGCTGCTCCAGATGCTCCGCGACCGCCTCGTTGGCCGCTATCATGAACTCTTCTATGATCTTATGGGCGAAGTTTCTCTCGGCTTTTATGATCGCCTCGGGGTTGCCCTGGATGTCCAAAAGCACATCCGGCTCCGGAAGGTCGAAGTCGAGGCTCCCGCGCCTGAGTCTCTTATCCCTCATGACGCCGCATAATTCACCCATGAGCTCAAAATCGGGAATAAGCTTCTCGTATCTCTTCATCTCCGCTTTGTCGCGGTCGGTGAGGACCTTCCTTACGGAGGTGTAGGTCATCCTCTCATCGCTTATGATCAGACTGGGAAAAAACCTCGCCTCGGTCCTTGCCGCTTTTTTGTCGAAATCCATCTCGACCGTAAAGGCCCGTCTTTCGACGCCGGGCTTCAGGCTGCAGAGGTCCTCCGAAAGCTCCTTCGGAAGCATGGGTATGACCCTGTCGGGGAAATAGACGCTCGTCCCCCTCTTTCTTGCCTCCATGTCTATCGCCGAGCCCCATCTGACATAGGACCCGACATCGGCGATATGCACCCATAGCCTGTACCCGTTGTCGGTGCGTGCGATGGATACCGCGTCGTCAAAGTCCTTTGCCCTCTCCCCATCTATCGTGACCGTCGGAAGTTTTCGGAGGTCTTTTCTCTTTGGCGTATCCGATGCGGGTGAGCTTTCTTCGGCCAGCGCTTTGGCCTCGTCGGTCACCGTCTTTGGGAACCTGCGGGGGAGATTGAACTCGTCTATTATCAGTTCGATGTCCTCGCCGGGATTTTCGGGCTGCCGGACCACCTTGATGATCCTGCCGGAAGGCGGTCGCTTGTCGGAAGGGTATTCCGTTATCTCGGCGATGACCATGTCCCCGTTGACCGCATCGCCCATATCTTTTGAGGCTATATATAAATCAAATTGTATGAACCTGTTCCTCGGTTTCACGTAACCGGCGTTCTTTGATATTTCGAGCGTGCCGGTGACCCTTGTGTAAGCCCTCTCGAGGACCCTTATTATCCTGCCTCCCCGTCTCCTTCTGTCCTCGACCTTCACTATGACCCTGTCGCCGTTCATCGCCCCGGCCGTCGAGCCGGCCGGGACAAAGATGTCCCTCTGTCCCGGGGTCTCATGGATCACAAACCCGAACCCCGCCTTGTGGGCCTCATAATAGCCTGAAGAGAGGTCCATGTTGTCGGAGGGGCCGTACATGCCCTTTCTGTTTAGCACCAGCTCGCCTTCGCGGAGCATCTCCCTCAGCACCCTTTTGAGGCTTCGGCCTTCAGCCCTTCCAAGACCCATCTGCTCCACGATCTCTCTGAAAGAAAGCGGACGCCTTACCTTCTCCCTGAAAAATGAGGAAACCTCTTTTTTGTTCATCATGACCGGTATTCTCCTTGCGCTTATGACCTTAAGGCATGCTGATTTCGTATGCCTTGATCTTCCTGTGGAGGTTGCTTCGTTCTATGTCCATGACTTCGGCGGTCTTTGATATGTTCCAGTTGTTTTCCTGGAGCTTACGGATGATGAAGTCCTTTTCGAACATGTCCCTTGCGTCCTTAAGAAGTGTGCATGAAAAATAGTCCTGTTTGTCCGAGGCGGGCATGGCAAGGTCTGCCGCGGTGATCGTCCTTGACGGGGTCATGATAACGAGCCGCTCAAGCGTGTTTTTCAGCTCCCTGATGTTGCCCGGCCAGGAATGTTTCTGGAGGATTTTGATCGCGTCGGGCGAGACCTTCTTCGGCTGCTGCCTGTATTCGGCCGCAAAAAGATCGAGGAAATATTCTACAAGATCGGGAAGGTCGATGATCCTGTCCCGCAGCGCGGGCACGTTTATGGGGATGACGTTCAGCCTGAAAAAAAGGTCCTCCCTGAAATTGTTTTTCTTGACCTCTTCGGCGAGGTCCTTGTTCGTCGCCGAGAGGATGCGGGTGTCCACCTTTATGTTTTTATTTCCGCCGACGCGCTGAAACTCCTGTGTCTCGATCACCCTCAGGACCTTGGCCTGGGTCTGCAGGGACATGTCCCCGATCTCATCGAGAAAAAGGGTCCCGCCGTCGGCCTGTTCGAACTTCCCCTTCTTCATCTCGAACGCGCCGGTAAAAGAGCCTTTTTCATGGCCGAAGAGTTCGCTTTCGATCAGCTCCTGGGGGATCGCCGCGCAGTTGACCTCCACGAAAGGCCTCGAGGCCCGGGGGCTGTTTTCATGGAGGAGCCTTGCGACGAGTTCCTTGCCCGCGCCGCTTTCCCCAAGGATCAGCACCCTGCTGTTGCTGACTCCGGCCATCCGGATCTGCTCCTTAAGCTGGACCATCTTCGGGGAGTTCCCGACAAGTCTGAACTTCTTTAAGAGGTCCTGTTTAAGCAGCCTGTTTTCTATCTCCAGGTTACGTTTTTCGAGCGCCCTCTGGACGGTTATGAGGACCTTTTCCAGAGAGAGCGGTTTTTCGAGTATGTCATAGGCCCCCATCCTCGTCGCCTTTACGGCAAGCTCGATGTTGGCGTGTCCCGATATTATCACGACCGGAAGGGAGGGGTTGCCCTCGAGAAGCTCCTTCATCGTCTCGATGCCGTCCATGCCGGAGAGCCAGACGTCAAGCACCACGATATCAGGGATGTGCTCTTTTGCGAGCCTGAGCGCCTCTTCCCCGGAGCTTGCGCCGACGGTCTCATAGCCCTCATCCTCGAAAATGCCCTGAAGGGTCGTCCTTATCCCCTCTTCATCGTCAACTATCATAATAACGGTCTTTGCCATCTATCCCTCCCGTACCGGCAGTTCTATCGAAAAAATCGTTCCCCGCGGTCTGTTGTCTCTTATCCTTATATAGCCCCTGTGCTCGGTCACTATCCTGCTTGCGATGGCGAGGCCCAGCCCCGTGCCGTCCTTGCGCGTCGAGAAGTACGGCAGGAAGAGCTTCTCCCGGTCTTCTTCACGGATGCCCGGGCCGTTATCGGCGATGTCCACAAACACCCTTCCCGCGGGTATGTCACGGGTCATCGAGATGGTGATGGTCCCCCTGGAGTGCATCGCCTGGATAGCGTTGTCCACAATATTTATAAAGACCCTTTTGATCTGCTCGGCATCCACTTCCAGCTTGGGCTCATCGCCGGGAAGCGCGGACCTGATTTCGACATCTTTATAATCTTTATAGAGGTCTTTGACGCTGTCGATTATAGGGGACAAAAAGACAGGGGCCTTCTTTATCTCAGGCATCTTGCCGAACCTGGAAAACTCGTTGACGAGTCTTTTCAGACTCTCGACTTCCTTTATGATGGTCTTTGTAGAACGCTCAAAGACCGGACCGAAATCACCGTCTTTATTCTGCCATTTCTTTATCATGTGGTCGGTCGAAAGCTTGATCGGGGTCAGCGGGTTTTTAATCTCATGTGCTATCCTCCTTGCGACCTCTTCCCACGCAAGCGCCTTTTGGGCCCGGACCAGTTCCGTAAGGTCGTCGAACACGACGAGAGTCCCCAAAAAGTTGTTTTCGTCCCCCAGGGCGGCAAGGAAGAGCCTCAGCAGTATCCGCCTGTCCCTTACGCTTACCCGCACCTCCCTTTCGACGATCCTCGAATCCCTGATCCGTACCTGTTTGACCGTGTCCCTCAGCTCATCCGATTTTAGTATGTCCAGCAGGACCGAATGGTTTTCTCCAAGCAGGAGACCGGGCTGCAGGTCGAGTATCCGGCAGGCGGCGTTGTTTATCGTCAGGATGTTTCCCGCCGGATCAAGGGATATGACGCCCGAGTTAATATTTTCGAGGATGTTTTCTATGATGATCCTCCTGCGGTCGGATTCCTTGAGCGCGGTCTGGAGGGACTCCTTGCTTTCTTTGAGTTCCGTGACCATGTTGTTAAAAGAGTTTACGAGAAGCCCGATCTCGTCCTCCCGGACGATGCTCACGCGTGTGTCGAGGTTGCCCCCGGCGACGTCTTCGGTGGCCTGCGCCAGCTGCTGGATAGGGTCGGTTATCCCTCGCGCGACCCTAAGGGCGATCCATAGGGCCATGAATATGGACATCAGGGTGAAGAAACTGAGGATCAGCAGGTAGTTGACCTTGATCGGGGTCTTCCAGGACTCAAGGGTGAGGTAATTCTTATAGGCGTCTTTAATCGCCTCGGCATTGCGGCTGATCCCCGAAGCGACCGCGGACTCGACCACGATGACGCCGATCTGCCTGACCCCCCTGATCTCGGGCACTACCGCCCTGATGGTGTAGCCGTCAGCTCCTGTAATAACCTCGACATCGGCCTTTCCTTCGAACCCGGCCCTGACCGTCTCGGAGGAGTTATCAGGGATTTCGGACAGATGGGTCACCTTGTAGTCCTCAGATACCTTTCCGCCCGCGGCGATGGCCTTCGCGTACGCAAGGGTATGCTGGCGCTGCATTTCGTAGGCGGTCTTTGCGATTTCGATCGAAAGTGTCAGGGGCTGCCTGATCTGGGGGTCGAACCACCGGTCAAGGTATCTGGTAATGACACTGCTCGACACGATAAAAAGTATGACGGAGGGTATCATGGTCAGGACGACAAGCACCACCACGAACCTGGTCTTGAACTTGTATCCCAGCACCTTATTTTTTCTTTCGAGGTATATCTTTACCAGATTTTTCGTAACGAAAAAAATAAGCGTAAGGAGCGCCACGAGGTTTAGATTAAGGAGTATGAAGATTATTAATTTAATGAAGAAGGAGACATTCTCAAGCCGCATATAATGCATCTCGACGATGAAGGCGGCGGCTATCAGCAGGACCCCGGCAGACAGGGCGATCACATGGCGCAGGCCCTTCATCTGGCGCCCTCGACCGTAATCCTCACGGAGTCTTTTTTGATCTTGAACTCGCTTTCGTTTATGAAGATCAGGAAGTGGCCAATGACGGGAGGGAGCTTTCTCACCCTTGATTCCACCGTGATCCTTACGAAATACTGACCGGGCTCGAGCTCCCTGGTGTTAGTGAGCTTCAGGTCTTTGACCGACATCGTCCATGCGATCATGGATTCGAACGAGCGGAACCGTTTTTCCGTGATCGTGCTCCCGTCATATGAACTGCCGATAAATTCCTTCTTTATCGGGTCGGCCTTAAGGGTGCGGACGAAGGCCTTGCCCGTGACGAACTCGTCGGGCCAGCCTTTCCATGACCGGAAAAGGTCCACATACAGCCTGAGTTCCTTGTCCATGCCGTCCCTGATCTCCTGCAGCATCTTTTCGTCAGGCAGGAAGGAAAAAGAGGCATAGATGTCACTGTTCTGAAGCCTGACCTCAGGACCTGAAATGCTCTGACCTTCTGCAATGAACGGCGCGGAAATAAAGAGGACCAGGACAATAACCTTAAGAAATCTGAACATTCAGACCCTTCCAACTCCCTGAAAAAATTTATTTCAATTATAGCACATCAATATGTATAGTATTTATAACAGGTTATGGGAGGATGCCATGCAATTTCATAGCGTAAAGATCGAACTGCCGGCCGACGCGAATATCGTCCTCGGGCAGTCCCACTTTATAAAGACGGCCGAGGACCTCTATGAGATCGTCGTCACAGCGGTGCCGGGCGTCCGGTTCGGGCTGGCCTTTTCAGAGGCATCAGGCCCCTGCCTTATTAGGACGGAGGGCAACCGAAGGGAGCTTATTGACCTATCCGTGAAGTATATTCAGGCGATAGGGGCCGGGCATACCTTCTGCTTGCTGTTAGAGGGCGCATTCCCGATAAACGTACTTACCCAGGTAAAAAACTGCCCCGAGGTCTGCGCTATTTTTTGCGCGACCGCAAACCCCGTCGAGGTGGTTGTTGCCGAGACGGAACAGGGCAGGGGGATCATGGGGGTCATCGACGGGTTCTCCCCCAGGGGGGTTGAAACCACCGAAGACAGGTCACAGAGGCGAGAGTTTTTACGAAAGATCGGATATAAACTTTAGGAGCGGCGGATGAAGACAGCGGAATTGAAATATGACAGCAGCGGGCTTATACCCGCGATCATACAGGACGCGGAGACGCTCGAAGTCCTTATGATGGCGTATATGAACAAAGAATCCCTTGAGACGACAATCGAGACGGGCTTTACGCATTTCTGGTCGCGCTCGCGCTCCAAATTCTGGAAAAAAGGGGAGACCTCCGGCCATGTCCAGCTCGTAAAGTCCGTGCTCTACGACTGCGACAGGGACACCCTCCTGATCAAGGTCGTCCAGAAGGGGCCCGGCGCCTGCCATACAGGCCACAGGTCCTGTTTTTACACCGATATCTCCGGAAAAGAGATATCCGATGCGGCGTTCTCAGCGGACGAGGTCTATGGCAAACATGTCTGAATGTCTTTTTTGCAGGATCATAAATAAACAGGTCCCGGCCAGGGTAGCGCATGAAGATGAAAGGGTCCTGGCCTTCGAGGACATAACCCCCCAGGCGCCGGTCCATATACTGGTCATCCCCAAAAAACATCTCTCAACAGTGCTTGATATCGGCCCTGATGACCACGCCCTTATAGGCCATATGCTCCAGACGGCCGGTAACATTGCGCGCGAAAGGGGCATAGCCGACCGTGGGTTCCGTCTTGTCATGAACACCAACCCCGAGGCAGGCCAGACGGTCTATCATATACATCTCCATATCCTTGGCGGAAGGCCGTTGCACTGGCCCCCGGGCTGATTGCTAATTCGCTGAAGAAACGTCACCCCCGCGAAAGCGGGGGTCCACACAACGGATGGAGAAACCTGGATTCCCGCTGCTTAAAGCACCTGTTGTTGGCTTCGCGGGAATGACGACAATGGGTCCTTATTTCGCCTCCCTGAGTGATGTCAGGTAATCATATAACTTCCTGAGCGCCCTTCCCCTGTGGCTCATCGAGTCCTTTTCAGAGGCGGTCATCTCGGCAAACGTCCGGTCTTTGCCCTCCGGATAAAAAAGAGGATCATACCCGAACCCGTTCGATCCCCTTTCCTTCTTCCCGATGACCCCGTTTACATGACCCGTGAAGGTCCGGTAATGGCCGTCAGTCATTACAAACGCAAGGCAGCATACAAACCTGGCCTTTCTTTCATCGCCTTCAAGGCGTCTCATCTCCCTGAGCAGTTTTTTCACATTTTGGGCGTCCGTCGCCCCTTCACCGGCATACCTGGCGGAATAAACCCCGGGGGCCTTTCCGAGGGCCATGACCTCAAGCCCCGAATCATCCGCGATGGCATTGCAGCCTGTGAAGGAAGCCACCGCACGGGCCTTTTTAAGGGAGTTGGCCCTGAAGGTCTTTCCGTCCTCTTCGACATCAGGACATCCCGGGAAGGCGTCTAATGTCAGGATATGGATATCATATCCCTTGAAGATACGTTCCATCTCCAGGGCCTTTTTTTTGTTTTTCGTTGCGAGTACTATGTCCATATACCGCTCCTCATTATATAATCACAGCCTGTTGCTAGTTTACATAATCCTGCCGTCTTTGTGAACAGGGGAAAAAACGCTTGTCAGTAAAAAATGATATAGGATATACTAGGGAGCTGTAAAAAGCTTGTTACTTCATCCCTTTAATAAAAAATATGCGCATCGAAAAAATCGAACTCATAGGGTTTAAGTCATTCGCTGACAAGACCACCTTTAACCTGCACCCGGGTATCACCTGTATAGTGGGGCCCAACGGCTGCGGGAAGTCCAATATTGTCGACGCCTTCAGGTGGGTCCTTGGCGAGCAGAGCGCGAAGAGCCTCAGGGGTGAAAAGATGGAAGAGGTGATCTTCAGCGGTTCCGCGCTCAAAAAGCAAAAGGGCATGTCCGAAGTGACGCTGGTCATCTCCGGGATGACAGGGGTGTCCCGTACCTCAGGCGCGGGGGGAGGCGAAGCGGGGCAGCCAGGCGGCGAGCAGGGTAACGGCGGTCCCGGCGCAGTCAGTATAATGAATCCCGAGCATGGGGACACGCTTTCCGTTACGAGGCGTCTGTACAGGTCCGGCGAAAGCGAATATATGATAAACAGGTCACCCTGCAGGCTGAAAGACATAAGGGACATATTCCTGGACACCGGGCTCGACTTCCGGAGTTACTCGATTCTGGAACAGGGCAGGATAGGCTAGATATTGAACTCCAAACCCATAGACAGGCGCTTCATAATTGAAGAGGTCGCCGGGGTCATGAAGTACAAGGTCAGAAAGGCCGAGGCGCTCTCGAAGCTCGAATCCTCAAGGGCGAACCTCTTGAGGATAAGCGACATCATCGCCGAGGTCAAAAAACAGATCAATATCCTGGACCGGCTCGCCAAAAAGGCCGAGCGGTACAAAAAACTCTCCTCTGAAATGCACGCCATAGAATTAAAGATCGAAAGAAAAGAGTACCAGGCGCTGAAAGATGAAAACGAAAAGATAGGGAATGAGCATTCTCTCCTTCGTGAAAACGAGGCCGTCCTTTCAGCCGAGATAACAGGCACGGAAAACAGGACCGAGTCAAGGAGACTTGAGCTGATCGACAGGGAAAAGGCGCTGGAGGTCATTCAGAAGGACCTTCAGGGCATCGAAAGGGAGATATCCGAGGTCGAGCGGACGATCGCGGTAAGCAGAAACGACGTGACGAACCTCGGGGCCTATAAGACGAGACTTGTCGTCCAGGAAGAGGAGGCCGATGCGCGCGCGGCCGAGATGTCCGCACGGTGCGAACAGCTTCAGCAGGAAAACCTCCGGATATCTTCGGAGATGGAGGCGCACGCCGCGCTGCTTCTGGAGAAGACCGAGGCCTTCAGGGTCAAAGAAGAAGAGCTGTCGGAAAAAGAGGAGAGTATAGAGGACAAAAGACGGGACCTCTTCAGGGTCACTGACGAGATAAGCAGGCTCCGCAATGAATTAAGCAGGCAGCAGTCGGCGTATGAATCCCACGAAAGAAGGGAGTCTTCCGCCGAGCGGGAGGCGGAGGACTCGAAAAAGGTCCTTGAGGGGATAGAGACCTCGATAAACAATGTCGAGTCGATCATACACGGAAGCAATAACGAGAACCTTCTTTTGAGGGAAAAGGCGGTTGTCCTCACCGAAGAACTCACTGAGATGAAAGACCGGCTCGAGACACAGCTCAGGAATCTCTCCGAACTTAGAGAGGACCTTGCCTCGAACCAGTCGAGGCTCGATTCATTAAGGGAGATCGTCATCGATAAATCGACCAGGGAGATCATTTCATCCCGTCCTGACATTAAACTGCTCGCCAGCCTCTCTGATGTAATTGAAGTCGACGCCCGTTACGAAAAGGCCATCGAGGCGGCGCTGTCCGAAAAGGCCGACACCCTTATCCTTGAAACACAGGACGAGGTCGAGCACGCAATTTTTTCCCTCCGGGAATCCGGCGCCGGGAGGACCGCCTTTATGTCACGGGCCGGGGCTTCCGAGGGCCACTCGGGCGATATCCCCGGCGGTGTAATCGGGCGGGCCATCGATTACGTGAAAGTAAGGGAGGGGTACTCCTTTGTCGCCGGAAACATCCTTCACGACATCCTGATAACGGGTGACATAAAAGCTGCCTTTGAGGCCAGGAGATCGTCTCCGGGTAAATATACCCTTGTTACGGTAGAGGGTGAGGTGCTTGAGCCCTCGGGAGCGGTCATCGTCGGAGAAGGCAGGGGTATATTCCGGAGAAAGCGCGAAATCAGGGAGCTCGAAGTACTGATAGAAGAAAGGAAGTCTTCCCTGTCCTCCCTTAATGAACGGATACAGGAACTCCAAAACGGCATTGCGGGAAAGCAGGGCGATATAAAGTCGCTCGAGACCTCGATACATAATTTAGAAAAAGAGATATCCCTTTCCAAACTGACCGCCAGCAATTATGTCGAGGACAGGGAAAGGACCAGCAGAAAGCTTGCATACCTTGCCCTGGAGATGGAGGAGGCCGCAAAGGAAAAGGAACTGCTGAAGGGGGTCGTTGCCGAGAGCACACGGAAGATACAGGAACACGAGGCCCGCAAGGCATCGATCGAGGCCGCTTCGGCGCTTATACAGGAAGACATATCAATCTATAAGGCCTCGATAGAGGAGCACCGCTCGGAGGTGACCGAACTCAGGCTCCAGACGGCCGCCAACAGGGAGAAACTGGAGTCCATCAGAAAAGATCTGGAATCATCAGAGCGGACCATCTCCGAGCTTAAGGAGAAAAAGGCCGGACTGATCACGGAGAGGGAGTCCCTCGACGTAAAGATCAGGGAGCGTGAATCCGGGATCCTCGAGCATGAATCCAGGCTCAGAAGGTCTGTGGCCGATGCCGACGTACTCCGCATCGACATCTCCTCGAAGAAGGAGACGATAGAGAAAGAAAACGAAGAGCTGATAGCCATCGACCACGGGTTGAGGGGACTGAGGCAGCAGCTGTCCTCGGTGGCACACCGCATATCCGAGCTCGACGTGCTCAGGGCGGAGCACAAGATGCGGCTCGAAAATATCGCCGAAAACGTATTGAATAACTACGGCGCCGATATCGGGTCTCTGCCTGTAGAGGACCTCACGGACGAAGAGCGGGACAGGCTTGTCGAACTGCGCGCGAAGATCCAGGAGATGGGACCGGTGAACCTGGGGACCCTCGATGAGTATGAAGAGCTGCGGACGAGATATGAGTTTATGTCCAAACAGCAGGAGGACCTCAATAAATCCATAGCCGAACTCGAAGAGGCGATATCCAAGATTAACAGTACGACGAGAAAAAAATTACGGGACGCCTATGAAATTTTAAACGCCAAGTTCAGGGAAGTCTTTGTGACCCTGTTCGGCGGCGGAAGGGCGGAACTGGTGCTTACCGACGAGAGCAATATTCTAGAGACCGGCATAGAAATCGTCGCCCAGCCGCCGGGGAAGAAACTCCAGAACATACATCTGTTGTCGGGTGGTGAAAAGGCGCTCACGGCGCTCTCTATCCAGTTTGCGAGTTTCCTTATAAAACCGACGCCTCTATGCATACTCGACGAGGCCGACGCGCCGCTCGATGAATCCAATACCGACAGATATTCGAAGATGCTCCAGAGCCTGTCGGGCCATACCCAGTTCATCGTCGTGACCCATAACAGGACGACGATGAGCGTCGGCCAGCATATCTATGGCATTACCATGCAGGAGGCCGGGGTCTCAAAGGTCATATCGATGCAGCTTGAAGAAATACCGGCGTAGTATCTGAGCGGGATTATTGAGTAAAACAAAATGTCTTTTATTGTCTCGGAAGTCCCCTCTTGGGAGGGGCACAGGGGTGGGTAAGTTGCTTTCTCTTTCTCATGAAAAATAAATTCGCCGACTTGCTGCCCGGCAGGGTCTCTACAGAACCGGAAGACCTCGTCTGTTATGGTTTTGACGCCTCCGGCCTTGAGGCCGCTCCCTCGGCCGTTGCCTGGCCGCATAGCCTCGAGGATGTCGTGGAGATCATGAATTTCGCGAGGTCCAACAGGATACCCGTAATCCCCCGCGGCGCCGGCACCGGCATGACGGGAGGGTCCGTTCCCGACAGGTCATCCGTCGTCGTAAGCATGGAGAGGATGAACAGGGTCCTCGGTATCGACCGGGACAACATGACTGTTCTTGTGGAACCGGGTGTTATCAACGGCCATCTCCAGAGAGAGCTTGAGAGGTTCAGACTCTTTTATCCGCCCGACCCCGCCAGCATGAACTTCTGCACCATCGGGGGGAACGTGGCCGAAAACGCCGGGGGTCCGAGGGCACTGAAATACGGGGTGACGAGAGACTATGTCCTCGGCCTGGAGGCGGTGCTTCCGGACGGGTCTGTCATAAAGACCGGGGTGAAGACCGCAAAGGGCGTCGTAGGCTACGACTTAACCAGACTGCTGACAGGTTCAGAGGGAACGCTTGCCGTGATAACAAAGATACTCCTTAGGGTGCTGCCGATGCCTGAGGAGGTCATCACCCTGATGGCGCTTTTTAAGGACCTTGAGCAGTCAGGAAACGCGGTAACGGCGATACTCGCCTATGGCATAATCCCAAGGACCCTTGAATTCATGGACGGCGAAGCCGTAAGGGCGGTCGAAAACTTCAGTCCTGTGGGCCTGCCTACGGACGTCGAGGCGATACTCCTTATAGAACTCGACGGCGACCCTGTCGTGATAAGGAAAGAGGCCGAGAGGATCAGCTCGATATGCTCCCATCATCAGGGCGAGATCATAATGGCCGAAGATGAAGAAGCGCGTCAGAAGATATGGGAGGCCAGGCGGGCTATCTCCCCGGCGCTTTACCACCTTAAACCCGCGAAGATCAACGAAGACATCGTAGTGCCAAGAACGAAGATCCCCTCGATGCTCAAAAAACTAAGGGAACTTTCGGAGGAAAGCGGGATAATGATCGTATGCTTCGGGCATGCCGGCGACGGCAATATCCATGTAAATATCATGGCCGACAAAGAGAACAAACCCGAATATGAAAAGGCCCTGGGGCTCGTAAAAGAGGTATTCAGGATGACGCTCGATCTGGGAGGCACGATCTCGGGCGAACACGGGGTAGGGCTGACAAAGAAAGACTATATAGGGATGGAGATCAGCCCCGTCGAGATGGACCTGATGAAGAAGATAAAAAACGTCTTCGACCCGCTCAACATTTTGAATCCCGGGAAGATTTTTCCTTAGTTCTCCTTCCGTACCAGCAGAAGCGTCTCTTCATAAATGGTTTTTCGGGGACCTACGGCAACAACGTCAATCGCATCTTTCCCGGTTTTATAGACGATCCTGAACCTTGAAACCCTGAAACTTCTAAGCCCTTCAAGCTCATCTTTAAGGGCCTTTCCGGCCATGGGATCGGCAAGTATCAATTTAAAGGCCGCCCTGACCTTGCGTTTTAGAAGCGGATGCAAAGAGCGGACCAGCCCTGCCGCATCGTCCGTCATCCGCAACAATCGGACAGGGGAGTTCATTTATCTGAAAAAAGCTCCTCCAGCGTATAAAGCTTGGCCCGGCCCTTTTTCAGGGACGTCAGCCCCTTTTTAATCTCATCCACGAACGCGGCGTCGGAACGTATTGAGATGGTCTCTTTCCAGCCCTCAAATTCATCCGGGCTTACCAGCACTGCCGCGGGAGAGCCGTTTTTCGTGATGACCACCTCCTCGTCGGTTGAATAGACCGCATCGACCAGGCTGCTGAGCTTCATTTTTGCCTCAGAAAGTGAAAGCGTCTTCATGTCAGTCAGACCTCCTTTTTGGTTGACCAGAATTAAGACTAGTATAACAGATTCTATCCCGTGTAGGGGCGATCCGGTTGGTCGCCCGGTTTTGCCGTTGTTCATTATCGCTATTGGTTCGTTACCTGTTTCATGGGCGACCCACCGGGTCGCCCCTACGAACGTTTTATTTAATGTTTAGAATCTATCTCAAAATCGGTAATTCGCCAAAGAAGCGTCACCCCCGCGCAGGCGGGGGTCCACTTAGAGGCCTGAGAAACATGGATTCCCGCTGCTTAAAGCACCTGATATGTATTAAACCTGTCAATAGGAAACTTCGTAATCCGATAATTTATTTTAACCTCCTTATTTAAAGTGTCCATTTCGGTCAGGGCAGAAAAGCAATAAACGACGGTAGATC
>JACRLQ010000009.1 GCA_016215155.1 Nitrospirota bacterium | reverse complement strand
GTATCCAACCCTTCAAGTCGCCTATGACGCCATGGTTGAAGGGGACACTATTGAGAGTCCTGAAGTGGATTTTGCTGAAACCCTTTCTGTCAACCGAAACATATCGGTTACGCTGAAGGGAGGATATAATTGCGATTTTTCTAATGTGGTTTCAACCACCTCCATTACGGGTGCCCTGGTAATCGACCAAGGGACGCTTGCTGTCGAAAATATTGTTATTAAGTAAGGGCAAGTTGATCTGTATGAGTGCATATATGATTTCTCCCCCGGGTTGTTTCTGATTATTCCCTAAAGTGATATAATATCCTCGAAACTCATAAGCCGGTGTATGGCTTTTCCGGTTTGAACCACTAACTTACTGTAATGCGGAGGATACATGCCTGAATTACGCAAGGACCCCATCGTAGGGAGATGGGTCATAATATCCATCGAGCGCGGCAAGAGGCCGACCGATTTTATTTCTCCTTCCCAGAGAAAAAAGGGGGGGTTCTGTCCGTTCTGCCATGGCAATGAATATACGACGCCTCCTGAGATAATGGCCTTCAGGCCTGTAGGCTCACAGCCCAATTCCCCTGGATGGACGTTAAGGGTCATGCCGAACAAGTTCCCGGCCCTGCAGATATACGGGGAGCTCGGCAAAACCGGCGAGGGCATTTTCGACAAGATGAACGGAATAGGGGCCCACGAGGTAATTGTGGAGACGCCTGACCATAACCTTTCTCTTGCGACAATGACCCAAAAGGCGGTGGAGGACGTCCTCTGGGCCGCGCATCTCCGCCTTACGGACCTCAAAAAAGACCGACGCTTCAAATATGTTCTTGCGTTCAAGAATGAAGGGGAGGTGGCCGGCGCTTCCTTGGAACATACCCATACCCAGCTTATCGCTCTGCCGATCGTGCCCAAACTGGTAAGGGAGGAACTGGACTCCGCCAGACGGCATTATGAGTTCAAGGAACGATGCATCTTCTGTGATGTCATCAACCAGGAGCTTGAGGACGGCAAGAGGGTCATATACGAGAACTCCAGGTATGTAGCGCTGGCGCCTTTTGCGCCGAGGGCCCCCTTCGAGACATGGATATTGCCCAAGGCCCACCAGTCCATGTTCGCCCCCCCGGACAAGAGTTTTTCAGACCTCGCCGAGATCCTGCAGAGGATACTGAGGCAGATGGACAGGATCCTCGATACACCGCCTTATAATTTCGTCCTTCATACGTCTCCGTTTTATGACGAGGTGAATGAATATTATCACTGGCATATTGAGCTCGTTCCAAAACTGACCAAGATCGCCGGGTTCGAATGGGGGTCCGGGTTTTATATCAATCCAACCCCTCCGGAGGAGTCGGCGAAGTTCATGCGTGAGGCGAAGATATAAAAGTGGTTTCTTTATGCGGACCATCATAGCCGCCCCTGAAGCGGTCCCTTATGCGAAGACCGGGGGGCTCGCCGATGTTGCCGGGGCGCTCCTCAAGGAGTTCAGAAACAGGGGTGAAAAGGCCACACTGGTGCTGCCCCTGTACGAAACGGTAAGAAAAAACTTCAGATTGTACCGCACCGGCAGGTCATTTGTGATAACGCTTGGCGGCCATTCTGTCCCGGGGGTGATCTGGAGTTCCGACCGTTCGCCCTGCCCTGCCGCCTGGTTCGTGGAGTGCGACGAGCTTTATAACAGGACGGAGCTGTATGGCACGGCCCTTGGCGATTATCACGACAACGCCCTGAGGTACGCCTTCTTTTCGAAGGCGGTGCTTGAAACCTGCCTGGCCATGGATGTAAGCCCGGACATAATACACTGCAATGACTGGCAGACAGGGCTGCTGCCTCTTTTTCTGCGGGACTATTACAGGCGGAAGGTCCACTTTGCGCGCACAGCCACTGTCTTTACGATACATAACCTGGGGTACCAGGGGCTCTTCAATAAGTCCGAACTCAGGAACGCCGGCCTCGAATGGGGACATTTTACGGCCGACAAGGTCGAGTTCCACGATATGCTCAACTTTATGAAGGCGGGGCTGGTTTATTCCGACCTTATAAATACGGTCAGCGTTACCTATGCCAGAGAGGTCCTGCTGCCCGAAAACGGGTTCGGGCTTGACGGCCTGCTCAAAAAAAGGAAAAAGGACCTCTACGGGATCATCAACGGCATCGATTACGCTGAATATGATCCGTCGAGCGATCCTTTTATCCCGAAACACTTCAGCGTGAACGACCTAAGCGGCAGGGATTACTGCAGGAGGGAACTCGTCAAAGAGGCGGGGCTGAGGGACGAAGACCGGCCGGTCGCCGGGTTTGTCGGCAGGCTGGCCTCACAAAAAGGGCTCGACCTTATCGGCGACTCAATCGATGAACTTATCGGGATGGGGATGAACATGGTTATTCTGGGCAGGGGTGAAGAACGCTACCAGAAATTGTTGTCGGGATTTGCCGAAGGCCATAGGGGGCATGTGAGCCTGCGCATCGGTTTTGAAGAGCGCCTGGCGCGTCTTATTTACGCAGGGTCGGATTTTTTCCTGATGCCCTCGCGGTATGAACCCTGCGGACTGGGACAGCTGCTGGCCCTCAGATACGGGGCCGTCCCCGTTGTAAGGAGGACAGGCGGCCTCGCCGACACGATCACCGATTTCGACGAGGACCCGTCAGAGGGCAACGGCTTTGTCTTTGATGAGTATTCCCCGTCCGCGCTTATCGATGCCGTAAGCAGGGGGCTGGACCTCTTTGCCGACAAAAGGCGGTTCAGGGACCTCGTCGTGAGGGCGATGACGGCTGATTTTTCATGGCAGCGTTCCGCGGACAGATATCTCCTGCTTTATGAAAAGGCCCTCGGGAAGGTCGCGGGATGAGCCTGAGAGTAAAACTGTCTCTCATGCTCTCTTTTTTCCTGGTGGTCGTCGCGATACTCGCGGGCGGTTCGATAATGATCTTCGACAAGATGAGCGGCAATGTCAGCTCTCTGAAATCCGTCGGAGAGGAAAACAAGCTGTTCAACGAACTCGACAGGAACGTGGCCGGACTGATGGATTCGGCCAAGAACTGGGGGATGACGGGAGAGACACGCTTCAGAAGGGGGTATGAAGCCAGGAAAGAAAAAATAAAAATGAATCTTGAGGGGTTAACGAGGCTTTACACTGACGACCGGGAAATCCGCGGGCTTCAAGAGGACTGCCGGACAATTCTCCAGCTTGCGAATAAGATCATTGAAACCAGGGGCACTGCCGGATCTTCCGCGGCGGTTTCCGACATCCGGAACATGGAGACACAGGGCCTTGAGCTCATAGTCAGGATCGATGAACTGCAGGAGCGTTCGGTCGACAAGGTCCTCCGGGCCGTGACCCAGAGCAGGGACATAGAGAGGAAGATGATTTACTACCATGTCTCCCTAATCGTCTTCAGCGCCCTTGTGTCTGTCTACCTTATACTTCTTATTCGGAGGGCGATCACCTCGCCGTTTAACGAGCTGCTGAAGGCCACTGAAAAGATCGGCAGCGGGGAGTTCTCGCACAGGATAACGGTCGACCGGACCGATGAATTCGGCAAAATATCGGACGGCCTCAACAAAATGGCGGAAGCGATCGAAGACTCAACCGCCAGACTCAGACAGAGGCTCTCGGAGACCGAACTTTTTCTCGAGGTGGCAAAAATTTCGGGGACGACACTCGACAAGAGGCCGGACTTCACCCTTATCGCCGAGGCGATAGCCCTCAAACTGGGATACGATGCCTGCATGATCTACAACTACAGGCCGGACCAGGACGTTTACCTGCTGGAGGCGATAAACGGGACCGCTTCCGGAAAGGTCGCTTCAGATATCCCCGCTTCCGGTCCCCTGGTCACCCGGGTATGCGGGACCCAAAAACCCGTGATCATTCAGGGCCCGGAGGGTCTCGGCACGGATGACCCGGGTCTCGGCAATGCCTTCGGCTCGGTCCTTGCGGTGCCTGTCATAAGGCATAATTCATGCGCCGGGATGCTTGTATTGGGCAGCATAACACCGGGCGTCTTTCCCCCCGACATCATCGATGTCCTTACGATTTTGTCCCACACCATCGGCTCCGCCGAGACGAATTACGAACTCTATATATCTACAAGAAAACAGCTCACGAAGCTGAGTCTCCTGTATGAACTGACCAGGGCGGTGACGTCAGTGCTCGATCTGAAGGAACTGCTTTCAAAAACCGCCGAAGGCATCACCGGCATGCTGTCTTCAAAGGGCTGTATCATCCGCCTCCTGGAAGGAGACAAGCTTAAAATCAAGGGAGGGTTCGGGCTGCCTCCGGGCATAGAAGATGCGATGGAGCTTTCGATCGGCGAGGGCATAGCCGGGTGGGTGGCCGGGCATGGCGAACCGCTTCTCGTTGAGGACGTCTCGAAGGCGCCCGAGGGCCTGTATGTCCCGAAGCTGGACTTATACACCGTGGTATGCGTTCCTCTTAAGCTTGGCGGTACGGTCATCGGGACCCTTGGAATATACGACAAGATCAATGCCCTGGGAGAGCCCGTGCCGTTTGACGGCGATGACCTCAACACTGCCGAAGGCTTTGCCAGTGTGGCGGCGATAGCTATAGACAAGGCGAAGATATACGAAAACGAGGTGGCCAGGGAGATCGAGGCGACCGAGGCAAAAAAGAGGCTCGACATACTCTTTGACAGCGTACATGGAGGCATCATTTCAGTCGACAGGGAAGACCGCATCATCTCCGCGAACAAGTATATCGAAGACTGGACGAGCATCGCGATCGCGGACCTGATCGGGAAGACCTCCAGGGACATATTCCATGATTCCATCGGCATATGTCCCCACTGTGCCTCGAAGCCTACATTCGAGACAGGCGATGTAAATACGATAATGCAGTCCAGAGGTATGAACTATGCCGAACTCACCGCATATCCGATCAGGAATGAGACCGGAGTCGTGACGGAATGCGTGGTTTTCATCCAGGACGTCACCGAGAGGGTCCTTTACCAGGAAGAGACCCTGAGCCTTTACAGGGAGGTCATTCAGACAAAAGAATACCTGGAGAGCATAATCGACAATTCCGCGGATGCCATCGTTACCACGGACATCGACGGCAAGATCATCTCCTGGAACGAGGGCGCTGAAAAGACCTTCGGCTTCAGCGAGTCTGAGGCCATAGGCGCTTTTCTGCCGTTTGTGCCGGACTTCCTGCTCGAAAAAGAGAAGGAGTATATCGAAAAGATCAAAACGGGCGAGGTCCTCAAGGACATAGAGACGCTCAGGAAGAGAAAAGACGGAAAGATTATTGAAGTCAGCCTGACGCTCTCGCCGATCAAGGACACCGCGGGACAGGTGATAGGCATCAGCGGGATATCGAGAGACATATCGGAGAAAAAGAGCGTGGAAAAGGAGCTGATAAGGAGGAGCCAGGAACTGGCCAGGCTCTTTTTCATAAGCTCCGCCATGCGCGGCACCCTTGAGCTCGAAAAGCTGCTCAGGATGGTCCTCGTGGCCGTCACCATGGGGGACGGGATGGGGTTCAACCGGGCGATCCTCTTCCTCGTGGATGAAAACAGAAATACCCTCAAAGGCGCGATGGGCGTGGGCCCGGCAAGCCCCGAGGAGGCCTGGAAGATATGGGACGACCTGTCGCTTCAGAGGAAGTCCATGGACGAGATCATGCAGGAGGTCATGTCCACCCCGCTTGAGAAGGACTCTTTTCTTGACAGGCTTTCGAGGGGCATCGAGGTCTCGCTCGATGACGAAGGCGCGCTTACCCAGGCCGTGCTGGAGAAGAAATACCTGAATATACGCGATGTCAGGTCGGAGGCAATCTCGAACACGCTGCTTATACAGAACCTCGGCACCGAAGCGTTCGCGGTGGTGCCCCTGGTCTCCAGGGACAAGGTAATCGGGCTTATATGGGTGGACAATTATTTCAATAAAAAAGAGATCACCGACGAAGACATGAAATTCCTTACCAGTTTTTCGAACCATGTCGCCTCAGCCATCGAAAACGCGCGTCTGTTCGAGCAGGTCAGGATGACGGAGCAGCAGCTCGAAAACATCTTCGAATCGATGTCCGACATGGTCTACTTCAACAGCCCGGATTATATCATCAAGAGCGTCAACAAGGCGGTCTGCAACAGGATGGGGCGTCCCGCCTCGGAGATAGTGGGCAGGAAATGTTATGAGATCTTCCATGGATCGGACAAGCCCAATGAAAGATGTCCGCACCATAAAACAGTCGAAAACAGGAAGGCCTATATAGAGGAGCTCGACGACCAGTACCTCGGCGGCACCTTTCTGACCTCAAGCTCGCCGATCTTCGACTTAAACGGCGAATTCATGGGGTCCGTCCATGTGGTCAGGGACATTACGGACCTGAAGGACCTCCAGTCCAAACTGGCCATGTCGGAGAAGATGGCGGCCCTGGGAGAGGTCGCGGCAAAGGTGGCGCACGAAATAAGAAACCCGCTGGTTTCAGTCGGGGGCTTCGCCAAGAGACTCGAAAAAAAGCTCGACGGCAACCTCAAGGAATATGCCGGGATTATCGTCCGGGAGGTCTCGAGGCTGGAGAATATACTCCGCGAGATCCTGGGGTTTGTCAAGGAGGTAAGGCTGTCGAAAGAGTCCGTCAGCCTTAATGCCATAGTTGATGATATCATAACTGTAATGGAGTCCGACACTGAAGACAAAGGCATAAGCATCTTCAGGGATTTTGCCCCTTCGGTCGAGGTCTATGTCGACATAAACAGGGTCCAGGAGGCGCTCATGAATATAGTCTCAAACGCGATCCAGTCGCTTCCGGGTCCGGGGGCGATATACATAAAGACCTATACGAGGGAAAAATACGCCGTGGTGGAGGTAAGGGACACGGGCAGGGGCATCGATGAGACGCACCTGTCTTCGATCTTTAATCCCTTCTTTACCACAAAGGCTTCAGGGACCGGCCTGGGCCTTGCGATCACCCACAGGATAATCCAGGAGCATAACGGCATGATTGAGGTGGAAAGTGAACCCGGACAGGGCAGTGTTTTTAAAGTTTATATACCTATAAAGGAGGTTCAGGCATGAAGATTCTTATTGTTGACGACGACCAGAACATACTGAGGCTTTACAAGGAGGAACTCGAGGAGGAAGGATACACCGTCGTGACCGCGTCAAACGGCGGGGAGGCGATGGAGCTGTTCGAGAAGGAAAATCCCGATCTTGTCACGCTCGACATACAGCTGCCTGATATCGACGGGATAAAACTCCTGAGGCAGATGAAGGAGAAGAGGCCCAGGATGCCGGTGATAATGTCAACGGCCTATGACTACCGGGACGATTTCTCGGTCTGGGCCTCCGAGGCCTACATCGTCAAGTCCTCCGATCTGACCGATCTGAAGGCCGTCATCAAGAAACTGGGCCCGGCGGGCTAATGACGGTGATACTGAAATCCGTGTCCCCCGCCTACGGGGGCTACACAGTTGCCAGGGACGACAAGGGGAAGGTGGTATTGATCAGGGGCGCCATCCCCGGAGAGCTCGTCGAGGTGGAGTTTATCGACAAAAAAAGGGACTACAGCACCGCCAGGGTCGTCTCCGTCATCGAGCCGTCCGAAGACAGGGTCGGGCCTCCATGCCCGGTCTTTGGTTTATGCGGCGGCTGCCAGCTGCAGTATATATCTTATGAAAGACAGACCTCGATGAAGGACGAGGTGCTGCTTGATTCGCTGACAAGGATAGGCGGGATCGAAATAACACCCGGCCCGGCCCTGACCGATCTCCAGTGGAACTACAGGAAAAAGGCGCAGCTCAAGGTATCCCATGCAGGGATAGGTTTCTTCAGGGAGGCCTCACGGGACGTGGTCCCTTTCGATGCCTGTCCTCTTATGGATGAAGGCATCAACAGGCTGGTCCGTAATATCAGGGAGCGGATAGATGTCCGCGGATTGAGCGATATCCACATAACCTGCGGGGAAAATCCCATAGTGCTGCTCAGGGGAAGGGATTATCCCACATCCGCATTTTATGCTTTTTTGGATGCCGGGTTCTCAGGGGTCGCCTTCAATAACGCGCTCATGGCCGGCGCGGGACACGCATCGTTCGACCTCAACGGCCTGAAATATACCGTATCTCCCTGGACGTTCTTCCAGGCACACTGGGGGCTTAATTGCAGGGTTTCTTCTCTGATTACGGATGAGCTCTTTCCCCTTGAAGGGAAGCGGATACTCGACCTTTATGCCGGGGCCGGCAATTTCGCGCTTTCCCTTGCGGTGCTGGCTGAGGAGGTCGTAGCGGTTGAAGAAAACCCCCGTGCGGTCGAGGACGGGGCGAGAAATATCGGGCTTAATCAGATCATGGACTTAAGGATGGTAGGGTCGTCCGCCGAAAAATACAGGATAAACAAAAAATACGATGTTATCGTGCTCGACCCTCCCCGGCCCGGCCTCACCAACGAGGTGGTAAAGAAAATCCTCGATAACCCGGCCGAGACGATCGTCTATATATCCTGCAACCCGGCCACTCTCTCACGGGACCTGAAGAAACTGAAGGAGAAGTACGATATAATTTCAGTCAGGCAGATAGATTTTTTCCCGAACACTTTCCATATTGAATCGATAACCTTTTTGCATGCCAGGTAGGTCCTTCCCGGAGATTTCAGGCAAGCGGGAACGACAGGTCCCGGGCTGGAAGAAACCCCCTGATTATGGTATGTTAAACCATTGGAAACCCCGATCAGCATGACGGTCCCCGAAGGGACCAAAGAACTGGTTATTTATGAGGGTGAGGCGGCAAGGAAATCCCATAAAGAGATGTTTTCGTTCGACGATTCATATTATGAGAAATCAGGGGCCGACATCGTTAAGTCGCTGACAGGGGCCGCAAGGGGAGATATCTCGAAAATCCATATCGCGGCCGGCTGGGAGTCCATTCTGCGGGTGGCGCTATGGACATCCTCGAGACCGCTGATCCATGACGTATTGGGACTGCTGAAAAAGACGGGCGTCGGCGACGCGGAACTCTCACCTTTCAAACATGCCGATATCCAGGACCTCTTCCCGTGGCTGTACTATGGAAAAAAGTTCGAGACGCTGAGGAAGGTCTGTAACAGGGCGAGGGCGAGGGCCGAGGCCGGGCTTGAAAAAAAGAAGCTCCTGGTTTATTGCCACCTTGTCTCGGAGGAGACCGGCGCCGTCGTCGCAAGCAGCCTCTGACGCTGCTGAAATGCCCCCGTGCGGGGCATGTAAAGAAGCAGGGCCAATTCATGAATTGCCACTGCTGAAGATTTTTTTGGGATCTGAAAACGGAAAAGAAGC
Organism: Nitrospirota bacterium; assembly: GCA_016215155.1. Taxonomy (GTDB): domain Bacteria; phylum Nitrospirota; class Thermodesulfovibrionia; order Thermodesulfovibrionales; family UBA6898; genus PALSA-1316. The sequence continues at coordinate 80,954 of JACRLQ010000009.1, read as the reverse complement.
GGACCGTGAAATATAATCCGGACATACATCGACGTCGGTCTTTACGCTTGAGGGGTTATGATTATGCGCAGGCCGGGGCATATTTTGTGACGGTATGCGCATGGAACAAGGAATGTCTATTCGGGGATGTTGTTGATGGAAAGATGCGTCTGAATGAATACGGTCAGATTATTTTACGGGAATGGATGCATACGCCGGAGATCAGAAAAGAGATAGAATTGGACGAGTTTTGCATAATGCCAAACCACATTCATGGGATTGTCACGATTCAAGATGCAGACGTGCCTGTCGTAGGGGCGAACGGCCGTTCGCCCGCAGCCGAAGGGGATGACAAGACAACAGCCGGGCGATCAGCCGAATCGCCCCTACGGATGAAAACAAAATCCATTTCATCGTTCATTGCCGGTTTTAAATCCGCCGTCACAAAATGCATCAACGAAATCCGCAACACCCCAGGCGTACCCGTTTGGCAGCGGAATTATTACGAACACATAATCCGGGATGATTGTGATTTGAACCGCATCCGGGAATATATCGTGAGCAATCCGGCGCGATGGACGGAGGATGAGGAGAATCCGGGGAAGGTGAAAATGGCACAATGAGCATGATCCTGTAGGGGCGAACGGCCGTTCGCCCTGGTATTGCCGTTCCGATCGGGATTTTGCGATGCAACGAAGAGGAATATAGGGGCGAGGCGGTGCCTCGCCCGGTATTGTTGTTATATTGGAACATTGCGCTGCAAGATGTTCGGAACAATCATTAAAGACAGGGCGACCGGGCCGGATCGCCCCTACAAAGACATGGCCATAAAAAAACAAAAACTCGAACTTTCACGGATAGGACGGGTGACCTAAGGATATCTTTAACAATATTCTGATATTCGGTGACAACTTGCGGCGACCGAAAAACAGTGACATCAGGACTTGCTTGTTGCGGTTTTATCGATAATCTTGAATATACTTGCGGACCATGTTATTTTTATAGACCACCCAGGAGGCGTTTTTGACAAAAGCAAAGGTATTACTGGTAGAAGATGACCCTATCCAGGCCAAAGAGACTGAGGACCTGTTGATCAATACCGGTTATGAGGTCCTTCTGGCCCGGGACGGGATCAATGCCATCAAGCTTGTAAAATCGATGAAGCCTGATATCATCCTCCTTGACCTGATCCTTCCGGGACTTGGAGGGTATGAGGTCTGCAGATGGCTGAAGCTCGACGAGACGGCAAAGGCGATCCCGGTCATTATGCTGACCGTAAAGAAGGACCTTGCGGAAAAGATCTCAGGGCTTCAGATCGGGGCTGACGACTACCTCCCCAAGCCCTATAACGCCCTTGAACTAAACGCGAGGATCTACGCCTGTCTGCGGACAAAGGCGATCCAGGACGAGCTGAGGGAAAAAAACCGGCAGCTGGAGGAGCTGCTGGACAAGGTCAATTTCATGGCTGCTACAGATTCACTGACAGGTCTTTTTAACCGCAGAAAACTTCAGGAAAACCTGTCGATCGAATTTGAACGGGCGAAAAGGTATAAAATTCCTTTTTCCCTTGTGATGCTGGACATAGACTATTTCAAGAAGATAAACGACGACTTCGGTCACGGCACGGGAGACTCCGTTTTAAAGGAGGTGGCCGACATTATACTGAAAAGCGTACGGGAGATCGACACCGCCGCACGTTTCGGCGGGGAGGAGTTCATAATCATCCTGCCAAATACCGACAGAAAGAGCGCGGTCATCGTTGCCGACCGCATGAGGGAGTCCCTTGCCGGACATGTTTTCACGGGCGTCACCAGGAAGATAACGGCAAGCGTCGGCATATCCGGTATGCCGGACGCCGAGATCGTCAATGAGGACTTGCTGCTGCGTTGCGCTGACATGGCCCTTTACCGTGCCAAACAAAACGGGAGGGACCGGACAGAGACCGGGACCTGCGCGGAGCTTGTAAAGGACTTCCCGTAATATTTTATCGTGTGAATTTTTTCCGTTCAAATCCTTTCTCCGTCTCATATGCCCGGAGGCATAATTGAAAAAAGGCATCTATATAGAAAACACGCCTCTTGAAAAGGCTCTCGAGCTGTGGGAGGCAAAGACCATGTCGTCCATGCGGGCGCCGCTTGAGGGAGAGGCGGTCCCTGTTTTCGAGTCTCTCGACAGGGTGACCGCCGACGCTGTGTTTGCCCTGATCTCGTCTCCCTTTTATCATTCCTCCGCAATGGACGGCTACGCGGTAAGGTTCGCCGATACCTTCGGGGCCTCGGAGCTCACCCCAAAAAAACTTGCGCTCGGGGAGCAGGCGGCCTACGTTGACACGGGAGATCCGCTCCCGGAGGGCTTCAATGCGGTGATCATGATCGAAGAGGTCAACAGGACAAACGGTCATGGCCCCGGGGAAGGCGCCGCTGACCGGGAATATATCGAGATCACCCGGCCCGCCACCCCATGGCAGCATGTCAGGGTGATCGGCGAAGACATCGTATCCACGGAACTGGTCCTTCCCGAAAACCACAGGCTAAGGCCGGTCGATATAGGGGCGGTCATATCGGGGGGACATACGACGCTGAGTGTCAGGAGGCGGCCCCTGATAGCCCTTATCCCTACAGGTTCGGAGATAGTCGAGCCCGGCGCGGAATTAAAAAAAGGCGATATTATCGAATATAACTCAAGGGTCCTGTCTTCCCTCGTTACGCAATGGGGAGGGGTGGCGCTGAGGACCGCGCCTGTCCCTGACGACATAGAAAAAATAAAGGCCGCTATACTCGATGCCTCTGAGAGGGCGGACATGGTCATCGTCAACGCGGGTTCTTCGGCAGGGTCGGAGGACTATACCGCAAGGGCGATCGCCGGGACCGGCGAGGTCCTGCTGCACGGGATAAATATAAAACCCGGCAAACCCGTCATCCTCGGGTGGGTGCGCGGCAAGCCCGTAATCGGGATACCAGGCTACCCTGTTTCGGCCTACATCACGTTTAATCTCTTTGCAAAACCTGTAATATACAGGCTTCAGGGATTGCCGGTCCCCAGGCCGCCGGTCATCAATGCAAGGCTCTCGCGTCAGGTCGCTTCGTCTCCGGGGCAGGAGGAATTTCTCCGGGTCAAGGTGGGCCGGGTCGGGAAGGACCTTATCGCGACCCCTGTGAGCCGCGGGGCCGGGGTCCTTATGTCTTTGGTAAGGGCCGACGGCATTGTAAGGGTCCCGGCTATGTCAGAGGGGTTTGGGGCGGGGACCGAGGTCGGGGTTGAGATGCTGAGGCCTGAAGAGGAGATCGAAAACACCATCGTCTGCATCGGAAGCCATGACAATGCGCTGGACCTCCTCGCGAACGTCCTCAGGAAAAAATACCCAAGGTATTCATTGTCGTCGGCCCATGTAGGCTCGATGGGCGGGCTCGTGGCCCTGAAAAAAGGCGAGGCCCATCTGGCAGGCACGCACATGCTCGATGAAAAGACCGGTGAGTATAACGTCGCGTATATCAAAAGGCTGCTTCCGGACAGAAAGATCGTGCTGATAAACCTTGTCTACAGGCAGCAGGGGCTGGTCGTGCCGAAAGGCAATCCCAGGAATATCAGGGGCTTTGAGGACCTTAAAAGACAGGACATCGTCTTTATAAACAGGCAGGGCGGTTCAGGCACAAGGCTGCTGACGGACAAAAGCCTGATGGAACTGGGCATTGACCCCGGGGAAATTCGGGGGTATCAGCATGAAGAATATACGCATATGGGTGTGGCCTCGGCCGTACTTACAGGGATAGCCGACACCGGTCTTGCCATCCTTGCCTCGGCAAGGGCGCTCGACCTTGATTTTATCCCGGTGGCCAACGAGAGATACGACCTTGCCATTGCCGCCGAATACCTTCAGGACGAAAAGATCTCGGCCCTGCTGGAGATTATAAGGGAAGACAGGGATTTCAGGGGCGCCGTAATGTCCCTTGGCGGGTATGACATATCGGATATCGGCAAGGTGATGTATGAGCAATAGACCCCTTGCGTCGGTGATGAAGGTGAAAATGTCGCCTCCTTCGCCGGCCGACAAGACGGCGGATGCCGACCGGCTTCTCCGTGCGCTTAAAGAGGCCGGATATGCCGGAGCGCGGATCCCTCATGCCCTGCTCAGGGATTGCCGGGTCAATTGAGGTGCAGGGGGTACGAACTTGATCTTATCGTGGGTATTAATGAGACCGGGCCGGTGGTGCTGGGCGTAGCAGGGAGCGATATCCATGGCGTGGCCCTCGATATCGGATCGACGAGCCTGGAGTGCTCGCTTTTTGATCTTTCATCTTCAAAAAAAATAGATGTCCATCAGATCGAAAACCCCCAGGTCTCCTATGGAAGCGATGTCCTCACCAGGGTCCAGCGTTCGATGATGGGGGATTATGACCTGCTTTCAGGCGCCCTCAGATCCGGGATAAATTCCCTCATAAACGACATATGCGGGCGCAATGAAATATCCCCAGATTCGGTCTTCGCGGTCACCATAGCCGGCAACACGATCATGTCGCATTTCTTTTTAGGGCTTGAGGTAAACAATATCCCGATATCTCCCTATATACCGGTTGTAAACAGTCCGGTTTTTCTCAGTGCAGCGGAGGCGGGCCTGAACATCAATGAAAGCGCGGTTATATACGTCTTCCCTAATTCCGGCAGTTATGTCGGCGGCGACATAATAAGCGGCATCATCTACAGCGGACTGAACACCGAGGAATCGCCGGTCCTGTTTATTGATGTCGGCACGAATGTCGAGATCACCCTGGGCTGCAGGGACTGGATCATGACAGGGGCCGGGGCCGCCGGGCCCGCCCTTGAAGGCGGGGTGGCGGACATCGGAAGAAAGGCCGCCCCCGGGACGATCGACAAGGTGCTCATCGACCCTGCGACACTCAAGGCCCGGGTCGGGGTGATCGACGGCGCGGAACCGGCGGGCATATGCGGGTCCGGACTGATAGACCTTGTATATGAGATGTTCAAAACCGGCATTATCGACCAGACGGGCAGCTTCACTGACGCCGCGGGGGGCATAGTCTGTAAAGACGGGGTACGCGCCTATGAAGTGCATTCCTCCGGAGACGGCGGGCTGTTTATCACTGAGGCCGAGATAAAGAACTTCCTGGTGTCTAAGGCCGCTATGTTTTCGTTCCTGTATGTGTTCGTGAAGGCGGTAGGGCTCACCTTCGGAGATATAAAAAAAGTCTATGTAAGCGGGGCGCTTGGATGCGGCATAAATCCTGAAAGCGCGGTGGGGATCGGCATGCTTCCCGATATTCCCAGAGACAGGCTGTTTCCGCTTGGGAACTCATCGCTCGGCGGGGCCGAGATGCTCCTCCTTGACGACACACTGCTTGAAGAGATCAGGCTCGTCGGTTCGCGCATCACCTACCGGGAGATGAACGAGGACGCGGAACTGATGAATATTCTTCAGGGCGCGATCTTCATCCCCCATACGGAACCGGGACTGCTCAAGGTATGAATATGACCGGTGTGCTGCTTCTCAATCTGGGAGGTCCCGACTCTTTAGGCGCGGTGCGGCCCTTTTTATACAATCTTTTTTCCGACAGGGAGATCATACGGCTCGGACCGTCCTTTATGCAGAAGCCGCTGGCGTACCTGATATCGTCCCTCCGGCATAAAAAGACCGAGTCCTATTACAGGCAGATAGGCGGGAAGTCCCCCATCCTCGAGATAACGACGGCCCAGGCGCAGGCCCTTGAAGATAAGCTCAACGGACGTTCCTCGTTGACCGGTCGGCCTGTTGAGGCCGTACAACCTTCAGCTCTCAGCCTTCCTCCTTCGACCTTTAAGGTCTTTCCGTGTATGAGATACTGGCGCCCGTTTACGGAGGAGGTCCTTCCCTCTGTGAAGGCCCAGGGCATAAAGAGGGTCCTCGCCCTGACCCTTTACCCCCATTATTCCGTGGCGACGACAGGCTCTTCCGTATCAAAGCTGAAGGAGGTCGCAAACGGGCTGCCGATCGAGTTATATACGATAACCTCATGGTATGATCATCCCCTTTATATTGAGGCCCTTGTCGAAAAGATACACAAGGGGCTCGGGTCGTTCGCCGGCGGCGGACCGGTCCATGTCCTTTTCAGCGCCCACAGCCTTCCGAGCAAATTTATCGAGGACGGCGACCCATATGCCGATCATATAAAGGCCACTATCGATGCGGTCACGGAACGTATCCGGATAGAATATGACCTTTCCTACCAGTCAAAGAGCGGGCCTGTTAAATGGCTGGAGCCTTCGACGGAGGACATGCTCCGGAGTCTTGCCGGAAGAGGGATAAAAAACCTTCTGGTGGTCCCGATAAGTTTCGTCTCCGATCATATAGAAACTCTGTATGAAATTGATATACAATATAAGGCTATGGCGGCGGAACTCGGCATGGATTTAAGAAGGACTGAATCGCTCAATACATCGCCCCTGTTCATATCGGCGCTTGCCGATATCGTTTTTGAGGGGACAAGGAAGGCCCAATGGACAGAATAGTCATAATAGGAGGCGGTATATCCGGCCTCTCTCTTGCCTGCTTTATCCTCGAAAAAGACCCCTCCGCCGAGATCGTTTTGTTTGAGGCGGAAAAAAAGCTCGGCGGAAAGATATGGACCGACATGTCCGGGGGATTTCTCTGTGAAGGTGGTGTCAACGGTTTTCTCGACAACAGGCCGAAGACCCTGGAGTTGTCTTCGAGGGTAGGGGTAAAGCCCCTTCGGAGCATGGACGCCTCGCGGAAAAGGTTTATCTACTCCGACAGCGCGCTGCAGCGTCTGCCCGAGAGCCCCCCGGCCTTTTTTACGTCGAGTCTGCTCAGCCTGCCGGGAAGACTGAGGGTCATGACCGAGGTGCTCATAAAGGGCAACGCGCAGGAAGAAGAGACACTCGCCTCATTCGCGACAAGGAGGCTGGGGCGGGAGGCCTATGAAAAACTCATCGACCCCATGGCGTCCGGAATATATGCCGGGAATCCGGAGACCCTGAGCCTGCGGGCGTGTTTCCCGAAGGTCTATGACCTCGAAAAAAAATATGGCGGTCTGGTAAGAGGCATGATAGGCCTTCAGCGCGCGAAGAAGAAGGCCGGCTCCCCGGAAAAGGTGGGCGCCGGTCCGGGCGGGACACTGACGTCTTTTTATAACGGCATGGGAGAGATAGTGGATGCCTTGAAGAAGATGCTCGGAGACAGAGTACGGACGGGGTTTAAGGCCGTCTCCGTCGATAAAAAGGGCGGGGGCTATGAGGTCTTTTTCTCGGACGGATCGTCCATTGAGGCGGAACGGGTGGTGATAGCCGCGCCGGCCTATGCGGCCGCTGATATGCTGAAGGCGATGGACGGCCGCCTTTCCAATATCGTAGCGACCATCCCTTACCCCTCCTTGTCGGTCGTCTGTTTCGGCTACAGAAAGGAAAAAATTAAGGCCTCCCTCGACGGCTTCGGTTTCCTGGTGCCTTCAAGGGAAAAAAGGAAGATACTGGGCACGCTCTGGGACTCCAGCATATTCCCGAACAGGGCCCCCGAGGGGCATGTGCTTTTAAGGAGCATGGTGGGCGGGGCCAGGGCCTCTTCGCTTGCCATGGAGAGCGACTCGAAGCTGATGAAGATTGTCGAAAAAGAACTCCTCGAGATCATGGGGATAAGCACGGACCCTGATTTTGTAAGAATATACCGGCATGAGATGGCCATCCCGCAGTATATATCGGGCCACCTCGGGAAGCTTGAGGAGATAGACGCTCTTTTGTCAAGGTCCCGTAATCTCTACCTGACGGGCAATGCCTTCAGGGGGATAGGGGTCAATGACTGCATAGAAAATTCGTACAAACTTGCGGCGAGGATCGTCGAGGGGCAATAATAAAGAGCAGCGGTCACATAAAAATTAAAAGCATAAGGAGAAAACATCTATGAAATCATTGGGTTATCTTGCGGCAGTGCTTGTGTTAGTCCTGACTGCCCAGCCGGCGCTTTCCGCGGACGCGAAGGGTAAAGAGGTCAAGTCAAGGCAATTTAAAAAGGAGGAAATAAAAAAGATGTCGGAGACAAAGGCTGTCATCGAAACAAAATTCGGGAACATAACGTTGAAATTCTTCCCTGATGTGGCGCCAAACCACGTCAATAATTTTATCGAGCTTGCCAAGAAGGGTTTTTATGACGGGACGACGTTTCACAGGGTCATACCGGGCTTCATGATACAGGGCGGTGACCCCAAATCCAAAGACCATAACAAGGCGGGCCACGGCACCGGCGGCCCCGGCTATACGGTCAACGCTGAATTCAGCGACAAGCCCCATAAAAAGGGCACACTCTCCATGGCGAGGTCGTCAGACCCCAACAGCGCAGGCTCGCAGTTTTTCATATGCGTCGGGGACGCGCCCTTTCTTAACGGGCAGTATACCGTCTTCGGCGAAGTGGTCTCGGGCATGGACGTAGCCGACAAGATAGTCAACACCCCGCGCGACAAAAGGGACAACCCAAACGAGCGCGTCGAGATGAAGGTGAAAATAACGGAATAGAGGTTTGCGGGTATTGCACGGAGGCCGGATGCCGCGCTGGAAGGGTCCGGCCCGTCGTTTTTACAATTGATAAATTTAGTGAAAAGTTATATTCTATGAGAAATATAAACGGCATGTTTGGGAATATACCTTTTTCCGATTATTATTCTTCTTCTTTGGCGGGTTTTACTCCCGTCATGAACCCCTTCCGCTTCTGTCCGTCAGGGCCTGCAATGCCCTTAATGTTAAAAAATATTTCTACAAGGAGGCATACTTGAAAGAGCAGGAGATTATTGAGAGTTTGAAGCAGGGAAACGAAGAATTCAGAAAGATTTACGATGAGCATCACACTCTTGACGGTTTATTGGCAGAGATTGACAAAAAGGTCTATCTTACGCAGGAAGAAGAGCTGGAAAGAAAGACGCTTCAGAAAAAGAAGCTCTCCAAAAAAGACAAGATGGCTGAAATGGTCAGGGATTATAAGAAGGCCCACCCCTCTGCCTGATTGAGATTCACGGGGCGGGTGACCCCGCCCCGCATGTCTTGGGCATCCATTACTCCGCATAATACTATTAAAAGATCAGGGGGTTTTTTATGAGAAGCAGCACCATAAAGGAGGGGCTGGAGCGCCTTCCGCACAGGGCATTACTGTATGCCACCGGAATACCAAAATCAGAAATGGGTAAGCCTTTTATAGGCGTGGCGACAAGTTTTACCGACCTTATCGCCGGTCATACCGGCATGAGGGACCTCGAGCGTTTCATAGAAAAGGGTGTCCACACGGGCGGGAGTTATCCTTTTTTCTTCGGTATCCCGGGAATCTGTGACGGTATCGCCATGGGTCATAAGGGGATGCACTACTCCCTTGCGTCACGTGAGCTGATCGCGGACATGGTAGAGACGGTCGCGGAGGCCCACAGGCTCGACGGCCTTGTGCTTCTTACCAACTGCGACAAGATAACCCCCGGCATGCTCATGGCCGCCGGAAGGCTCAACATACCATCGATCGTGGTGACCGCGGGTCCGATGTTCTCCGGGCGTTATAAGGGCCGGAGGCTGAACCTTACAAGCGACACGTTTGAGGCGGTAGGCAAGTTTAAAAAAGGGTTGATAAACAGGCAGGAACTCGATCAGCTCGAGATGTGCGCCTGTCCCGGGGCGGGGTCATGCCAGGGCATGTACACGGCGAATACGATGGCCTGTGTGACGGAATCACTGGGCATGAGCCTCGAAGGCTGCGCAACGGCGCTCGCCGTCTCTTCAAAAAAGAGACGCATAGCCTTTGAAAGCGGCGTCAGGATAACCGAACTTGTAAAAAAGAATATCACGCCCAGGAAGATCATGACCCTGAAGGCCTTCGAAAATGCCATCATGGTGGACCTTGCGCTGGGCGGCTCTACAAACACCGTGCTGCATATCCCCGCCATCGCCCATGACGCCGGAATAAAACTTCCCCTTGAGAGTTTCGACAGGCTGGCCGTAAAGACCCCTCATATCGCGGACATGCTGCCGGGCGGCAAAAACTACCTTGAGGACCTCGACGCTGCGGGCGGAATTCCGGCGGTACTCAAAAGGCTCAGGGGTAAGCTCAACGATACCCCCACGGTGACCGGCAGGTCCATACACAAGATTGCCGATGCCGCGGAGATATACGATGAGGACGTGATACGCCCCCTGAACAAGGCCCATCATAAGCAGGGAGGCATCGCGATACTGAAGGGCAACCTGGCGCCGGGCGGGGCGGTCGTCAAGCAGTCTGCGGTCACCCCCGGCATGATGAAGTTTTCCGGAAAGGCCCTCGTTTTCGACTCTGAGGAAGCGGCAATGAAGTCTATACTTGCCGGGAAGGTAAAGCCGGGGCATGTTGTCGTGATCAGATATGAGGGACCCAAGGGCGGGCCGGGCATGAGGGAGATGCTCTCCCCCACATCCGCTATAGCCGGCATGGGGCTGAGCGAATCAGTAGGGCTGATAACGGACGGCCGGTTCTCGGGAGGCACGCGGGGGCCGTGCATAGGGCATGTCTCCCCCGAGGCGATGGAGGGCGGGACTATAGCCGTGGTAAAAGACGGCGACGGGATAGAGATAGACATTCCAAAAAGAAGCCTTAAGCTCCGCGTGGGCGAGGACGAGATCAACAAGAGGATGAAGTCCTGGAAAAAACCGAAGCCAAAGATCACAAAGGGGTATCTGTCAAGGTATGCCAGGAATGTGAGTTCCGCGGACGAAGGCGCCATAATGAAGTAAATGAGATTAAGAAATCAGCAACGGCATCCTGAAGTTCTTCCAATATGGTAAAATCCCCCGTGCCGGATTCCACGGGGGATTTTACCACTGCCTAAATAAAGACATCCGCGGCCCGCATATACCTCGACAAGCTGTATTCTTTGTAATATCATGGAATTAAAACAGGACTGATGAGGAGTCATAATATGAGGCATGTCACATTCTGTGTCATAATGGGTTTTTTATTCCTTGCGACCGTCCCGGGTTGTTCAGACAGAGAGGCCCCCAAAAAAATAAGCCTTGAAAAAGACGGAGGCCTGCCTTCTCAAGATACCGAGGACAGAGGCAAAAAACTCCGGGTAGCCGTCGGCGGCATGATCGTCCCCAAAGAAGGGTTTCTTTACTACAAAAATTTCCTCGATTACCTTGGAGACAAGCTCAAAATGCATGTCGAACTGGTTGACAGGGAGGGGTATGAGGAGATCAACAGGCTCATAAAGTCCGGCGATGTCGACGCCGCCTTTGTCTGCAGCGGGCCATATGTCGACGGAAAAAAGGATTTCGGCATGGAGCTTCTCGCCGCGCCCCAGGCCTATGGCAAGACAGTCTACCATTCGTACATAATAGTCCCGAAGAACAGCCCGGTTACGGATTTCAATGGACTGCGCGGCAGGAAGTTCGCCTTTACAGACCCCGAGTCCAATACCGGAAAGCTTGTGCCCACCTTTATTCTGGCCAGGATGAACGAAACGCCGGAGTCTTTTTTCAGCGGCTTTGTGTACACCAAGACGCACGACAAAGCGATAAAGGCGGTCGCAAGAGGGATGGTCGATGGCGCGGCGGTCGACAGCCTTATATGGGAGTACGCCCGCAGTAAAGACCCGAAATTAACCGCCATGACCAGGATTGTCTCCAAATCGCCGCCTTACGCCATCCCCCCCTTCGTTGTCCGGCCGGGACTTGACAGGGGGACCAGGGAAAAACTTCGTGAAATATTTTTAAACGCCCATCTCGACGAAAAAGGAAAAGAGATCCTCAAGGACATGATGATCGATAAATTTGTGGTAATTGACGACAGCGCCTACGATTCGATCAGGGAGATGAAGGCATGGATAGCGCGCGGGAAGTGAGCATGGCGCTCCTGCTGCCGGAGGACGGACTGTCCGGCGGGAACGTATATCGCCGATGAACCTCCGCGCGAAGCTCGTCTCCGGCATGGTGGCCGCGGTTATTTCCATGGGCCTGATAAGCCTGGTGATTATGCAGCTTATCGTGTATCCGAGACTGTTTTTAAAGCTCCAGAAAAGGGGTGTCGCGCTCGCTAAAAATATAGCCGGAAACAACATTCACCTGATATTGACCGAGAATTTTTTCGACCTCCAGCTGCTCCTGCATGACATTAAAACCGGAGATGAAGGCATCGAGTATATTTTCATTGTTGACGCAAGGGGTATGCCCCTTGCCCATACATTTGAGAAAACGGTCCCTGAGGACCTCAGGAAAATAGGCAAGGAAGGCCCGGCGGCCCGGCATGATATCCGGAGGCTTGTGACCGAAAAAGGCGGCATAACCGATATTGCAGTCCCCTTGTTTGAAGGAAGGGGGGGATATCTGCACCTTGGCCTCTCGGAGGAGTCCGTCCGGCGGGACATTCGCGAGATTAATACGACCTTCCTGTGGGTAATCCTTGTATCAATCTCCTTAAGCGGCGGCCTCGCGCTTTTTTTCGGCAGGAAGGTGACAAAACCTCTCCTTGAGCTCTCGGCCGTGGCAAAGGAGGTGGGGGCCGGCAACCTCGAACGCAGGTTCGACGTCACCTCGGGCGATGAAATCGGGGCCCTGGGCAGTACCCTGAACCGTATGGTGGAGATGCGCAGGAAGGCGGAGGAGGACCAGAAGGGGCTCATCATAAAGCTTCAGGAGGCCCTCGAAAACGTAAGGACGCTCCAGGGGATCCTCCCCATCTGCTCTTCGTGCAAGAAGATCAGGGACGACAAGGGATACTGGAACAATGTGGAGGAATATGTCCGCGACCACTCTGACGCGGAGTTCAGCCACGGGATATGCCCTGACTGCGCAAAGAGTCTCTACCCCGAATATTACAAGGGGGAGAACCATGAATGAGCACGACGAATTGAGAAGACGCATTGAAGGCCCCGAGGCGGGGCTTGCACTCACCGGTATGTCCTTATTGACATCCCAACCCCCTTCTGATACCTTTTATACAAAGAGGAGGAAAGATCCCATATGAATATAGCGATAATCGGCGCCGGAAATGTGGGAAGCAGTCTTGGCGGCATCTGGGCCGGAAAAGGCCATCATGTCATATTCAGCTACTCAAGGGACCCTGAGAAACTTAAGGCCCTTGCGGCAGAGCTGCCTGATGCCGAGGCCGGGTCTCCCCGTGAGGCGGTCACAAAAAGTGAAATCGTGCTCCTTTCCGTCCCGTGGCGTCTTGTTCCGGAAGCGCTGGGGGCCGTCGGCCCTCTTGAAGGCAAAATACTCATAGACTGCGTCAATCCGCTGTTGCCCGATTTCTCGGGACTTGAGATCGGACATACCACATCCGCGGCGGAAGAGATCTCAAAACTCGCCCCCGGGGCCCGCGTGGTCAAGGCCTTTAATACGGTCTTTGCGGCGGTATATCAGTCCCATTCCCGGCTCTTCGGGACCCGCAGGCCGATGATGTTTTATTGCGGCGATGACCATGCAGCCAAGGCGGCAACCGCCAAGCTCATCAATGAGACGGGCTTTTCCCCTCTGGATGCGGGCCCTCTTGCCTGTGCAAGGTACCTTGAGCCGCTCGCCATGCTGATGATCCAGATGGCCTATAAACAGGGAATGGGGACGGACATCTCTCTGAGCCTTATCAACCGCTGAGTTCAGCGTTTCCGGAATGAAGATCATATAGAACTTACGCTCACAAACGGCATCTCCCGCCTCCCCGTTGTGCAGGCCCAAAGCGGCCGTTCGAGATCATTAAAGGACCGTTAAGTTTCAAATCCGGGTAATTTTGTGGACACGGACAAAAAAATGTGCTTTACTAGGTTCCTCTGCCGGCGGCCCTATGCGAAGCTTGATTGAGCGGACGGACTTTCATTTTTACCAGTCAAGGGGCTGTTTCGGGCGGATGAGCGAAGAATTATTTAAATAATTGCGCGGCGTCAGCAGGCTGTTGAAAATCATCTTAAAACACTTTTTCAACGGCCTGATAGGGCATATATATGGAGCATGAAACCGGATTGAAAAATATTATTGAGCGGCTGAGAAACGACCTGCGTAATTTTGTCGAACTCTCTTTGGAAGAAAGCGACGATTCCTGGAAACAGTGGCTTTCTCTGGTAAATAAGGACGTCAAGATCAAATGCTGGGAGAAGAAGCGGTGTGATGAGAAGGCATGCCCGGCTTATATGAATTCATGCTCTCGCTGCTGGCTGATTGCCGGCACGGTCTGCGGGGGCGAACCCCAGGGCAAGTTCGCAAAAAAATACGGCGACTGCATCGAGTGTGACGTATACCGGGAAGCGGTGCTTTCGGACCCCGTCAATGAGGTCTATGAACATCTGATCACCCTCGTCCACAGCCTGAGATTCAACCAGCAGGAGCTTAAGGCGCTGGCCATGCACGACCTGCTCACGGGCCTCCACAACAGGAACTTTATGGACATGTTCATGACGAAGGAAATAAAGAAAATAAAAAGATACGGGGGGGAATTGACGATTTACATGCTTGATATAAACAACTTCAAGCACCTCAATGACACATACGGCCATATACACGGCGACGGAGTATTAAAAGAGTTTTCGAGTATACTCAGGAAATCCATCAGAGACACGGATGAATTGATCAGGTATGGGGGAGACGAGTTTCTTATCATAGCGCATGAAAATTCCTGCAGGGACAACGACCTCATGATGGCCCGCATCAATGAGAATATTGCCGGGTGGAACGACCGGTATGGCAGTGAAGGCTATTGCCTTTCTTTCAGCTACGGCTCCGCTGTTTTTAATAAAGGAAGCTCATTGGCTCAAGTCATCGAGGAAGCCGACAAACTAATGTACAAGAACAAGAAGGTCAATAAAAAGACATGACAATCACTTGAACAACTTCAGGTATTCCCCATATCCTTCCTTTTCAAGGTCTTCTTTGGGGACAAACCGAAGCGCCGCCGAGTTGATGCAGTAACGTCTGCCGTCAGGTCCCGGCCCGTCATCGAAAACATGCCCGAGGTGCGAGTCCCCGTGCCTGCTTCTGACCTCCATCCTTGTCAAAGCCAGGGTCCTGTCTTCCTTCTCTATTATATTCCCCGAGTTCAGGGCCTTCTTATAACTGGGCCACCCTGTCCCTGAGTCGTATTTATCAAGGGAACTGAAAAGCGGCTCACCGGAGACCCTGTCAACATAGATCCCCTCACGCTTGTTGTCCCAGTATTCGTTATTGAAGGGTTGTTCGGTCCCGCACCCCTGCGTCACGTCAAACTGGAGTTTTGTCAAATTCCGCTTAAGTTCATCCATTGGAGGTTTCCTGTATCCGCCGGCACTGCCGCCCGGGCGCTGAATATCCTTTTCATCCCTCCATGTCTGCTCCAGAAACTGTTCCCTGCCTGAGCCGGAACGATAAAGCTTATACCTGAGGGGGTTTTTCTCGTTATAGTCCTGATGATAATCCTCGGCGGGATAGAAGGCCGGGGCCGGAAGTATCGCGGTCACTACCGGTCTGTTGAATTTACCCGATTTGTCGAGCCGTTTCTTCGATGCCTCCGCCTGTATCTTCTGATCATTATTATGGTAGTAAATGGCCGTGGCATACTGCGGGCCCCTGTCGGCGAACTGCCCTCCCTCGTCTGTAGGGTCGATATTTTTCCAGAAGACATCCAGAAGCTGATCATATGAAATGAGGGAAGGGTCATAGGTCACTTCGACCGCCTCGAGATGTCCGGTGCTGCCGGTTGATACCTCTTCATAGGTAGGGGCGGACTTTTCCCCCCCGGTATAACCGGCGGTGACGGTTTTTACGCCATCGAGCTTCTTAAAAGGAGGCGTCATGCACCAGAAACATCCGCCTGCAAACGTGGCCTTCTCGAATGAGGTCCCTGAAGTCTTCATCTCCTTTACTCCTTTCATCTCCGATACGGCCGGGGCAGGGTCGCTGCCTTTCTGTCCGGCGTATATCACTACCGAAAATCCCGAAACCAGGATTAAAGCTAATATATAATATATTTTATTCACAAATTAAGTGTAGCGCTGATTCATGAAGAAATTATGAACTGGGATTGGGAAAGACTTCGCGG
The DNA here is from genome assembly GCA_016215155.1 of Nitrospirota bacterium. GTDB lineage: Bacteria > Nitrospirota > Thermodesulfovibrionia > Thermodesulfovibrionales > UBA6898 > PALSA-1316. The sequence continues at coordinate 64,966 of JACRLQ010000009.1, read as the reverse complement.
TATGAGCGTCATTCTGCTGCGAAGTTGCGGAATGACGCTTATATGTACTACTTTATCAGCCAGCGCTCTAAAACAGCTTTTATGTCCATTCCGAATTGGTCTATGTCATATGCCTTCTGAAGGAACCCGTTCGCGCCCGAGGCAAAAGCCCCCTTCTTGTCCGACTCCATCATGGAATTGGTCAATATAATCACCGTGATATTTTTCACATGCTCATCAGCGCGTATCAGCCGTAGGGTATCAATGCCGCTCAGCCCCGGCATCTTCAGATCAAGGAATATCAGCGAGGGCAAGTCGTCTTTGTTTTGCAGCAGTTCAAGCGCGGCATCTCCGCATGATGCCGTCTCAATCTTCACTTCGACGCCCGCCCTTGAGAGGGTTCTCCTCGTCAGCTCTATTTCGTTGGGATCGTCGTCGATAATCAAAATCTTATGGGTCTTTGCAGTCTTCATTGATTTCAGTTTAACGTAAAAAAGAACGTGGCCCCTTTTCCCGTCCCGCCTTCCGCCCATACCTTGCCCCCGTGACGCCGGATGATACGCTCGACGATTGCCAGACCTATGCCGGTACCAGTGAACTCATTTTCGGAATGAAGCCGCTGGAAGGGCTGAAACAACTTCTCTTTGTATTTCGGGTTGAATCCTGCCCCGTTGTCCCTGACATAATAAACAGCCCTGTTATTTTGATTGAGCACCCCGAATTCTATGCGGGCGTTCTCTGTTTTGGAAGTGAACTTCCAGGCATTGCCTATGAGATTTGAAATGACAATTTCCATAAGCTGGTAGTCGGCGGAAACAGTAAGTCCGCCCTTGAGTTCGAACTCAACTTTTCTGTCGGGCTCGGTCTCGCTCAATTGCCGAATAACGTCTGATGCAAGTTTACTCAAGTCCACCATGTCCCGCTTAATGTCCAGACTGGAGAGCTGGGAAAAGTGAAGCAGATCATCAATCAACCGGAGCATTTTCTCCGATCCTCTGAGGATACGGGCCAGATAGTTCTTACCCGTCGTATCCAGCTTGTCAGCATAATCCTCAAGCACGATTTTGGCAAACCCCGAAACGTGTCGGACCGGAGCGCGCAGGTCGTGAGAGACGGAATAGGTGAAGGCCTCCAGTTCCTTATTAACATCCGTGAGGCTGTCGTTTGAATTCTCCAGCTGATCCCGGGTTACGCGCAGTTCTTCATTCTGGGCCAGGAGCTCCTCCTGTGTCACCTCAAGCTCGGCAGTCCTCTGCCTGACTTTGAATTCGAGTTCATCCTGAGACCTGCGCAATATTTCTTCAGCTCTTTTTTGGTCGGTCAGGTCGGTAATAACGACACAGATGTGGCCCTTTTCAACTTCATGCACTGCACTTAATGCAAGCTGTACGGGGACCCTCCCGCCTCTGGGGGCCAGAAGCACAGACTCAACCCTCAGGGCCTGCTGACAGGCGTCACCGGTCTTTGTTTCGCAGATGCTACTGATGAAGTGGCTGATCTTCGGGCTCTCTTCGGACGGGATACAATCATAGAAAGATTTGCCGGCGAGCCTTTTCAGTTTTGTGCCGATCATTCGCTCAAAACTTTTGTTACATGCAAGGATTAGTCCTTCATGGGAAATAACCGCCCCTCCTTCGTTCATCGTCTCGAAAAAAACTCGGTAGGGATATTCAGCGCCTTTTAGCGTATATACCTGGTCGCCTTCAGGGGCAGATACCACCAGGGCGTCGACCGCCCCGCTTCGGATAGCCTCCAGAGTCTCTTCTGCTTCGGCAAGCCGGGTTTCTAATTCCTGTATCTTTTCGCCTGCGGCCTTTGATACGCGGCTTGCAGACCCTTTCGCCTTTTTCGATTTAATGGCAGCGGTCTTTTTCATCATGTCTTTATTTATTCTTCTTCGGCCTAAGGTCAAGGCCCAGAAGTATTCTTTCCGTGTTTGACATGTCACCGATGAACTTGCGCAGAGGCAGGGGCAGCTTTCTTATAAGGGTCGGCGCGGCGATGATCTGTTCGCCTTTGGCGAGGACCGGCTGCTGGTAGATGTCTATCACGTCCAGCTCATAGCGGCCCTTCAGGTGCTCTTCGCAGATCTTCTTTATATTCGCTATAGCCCTTGTAGAGGCCGGGGTGAGCCCGGTGACGTAGAGCTTCAGGAGATACGTCTCCTTCTCGGACTTCTTGATCGCCTGCTCGAATTCCCTTGTGCTGTCTTCGCTTTTTTTCTTTGCCATAGGTCTCTCCCCTTAGCCTCCGGGCCGCAGGTCAAGCCCTACGAGTACGCGTTCGGTATTGGAGAGATCGCCGATTATCTTTCTTATCGGCACCGGGAGTTTTCTTACAAGCGTGGGGACTGCGAGAATCTGGTCTCCCTTTGCCAGCTGGGGGTTCTTCAAAAGGTCTATCACTTCTATTCGGAATTTGCCCTTCAGATGCTCTTCACATAGTTTCTTGAGGTTGGCAAAGGCGGTGACGGATTTAGGGCTCTGGCCTGCAACGTAGAGTTTAAGGTCCCAGACTTCCCCCGATTCTCTTTTTTTAAGCCCGCATAATACCTTCGGAATTTTTGCCCGGGTCTTCGTTGATGCCTTCCCGGCTGTTTTTGTCGTCCCACTCATCTTTTACCCCCGCTGTCCCGCCCGTCTTTTGGTCCCTGTTTCGATGCATCCGCCTTGCGCATGCCTGCGATGACTCCCCGGTCAAAGGTAAGGGCCTTTTCCATCAGCTCATGGGCCTTCACGCCGGCCAGAAGTTCCTCTTCGGCAGATTCGTACTGTGCCCGGATTTCATTTATCTTCGCCTCCATAAGCAGCCGCTTTCTTTCGAGCTCCCGTTTGACCCTTTCGAGCTCTTCCTTGCGGGCTGCGGCCTCCGCATCTTCCTTCATCTCCTGTCGCTTCCGCGCCGCGCCTGTCAGGACCATGCCCCGGCCTATGTATACGTCAGTGAGGTCTATGCCTTTGTCCGTTATCAGGAACTCACGTATCTGGTTGGAATGGGCCATGCCTCTGGATTTGAGTACATAAAGCCCCCTGGTGCGTTCACCGTTATACTCGATGTCCCGGACCAGAAGCCACGTGTCCATGAGAGAAGTCACCGCGACCTCGGTCTGCTCCAGGTTTTCGCCCCCATGCGTCAGACTCGTGCAGAGGGCTGTTATGCCGCTATTTTTGAGCATGTCGATCAGCCTCATCAGCATCGCCTTGACTTCCTCTACTGATCCGATATTAGTCAGGCCGGTTATCGGGTCAATAACAGCTACTGTCGGCCTGAATTCTTTCACCAGCTTGTTGACAGTAACAAGATGCATCTCCAGGCCGGAGTACGTCGGCCTCGCCACGTTAAAGTGCAGAAGCCCCTTTTTCACCCAGGGCGCCAGGTCGATACCGATGGACCTGGCATTCCGGATGATCTGGTTTGCCGATTCCTCCGAAGCCATATAAAGACACCTCTCTCCCCGGCGGCACGCTTCGTTTATGAGGTGCACGGCAATTGTCGTTTTTCCCGTGCCTGCCGTGCCCGAAACAAGGATGCTGCTGCCCCGGTAATAGCCTTTGCCCGAGAGCATCGCGTCGAGCCTCGGTATGCCGCTTGGCACCCGCTCTTCAGTCGCCTTATGGTTGAGCCCGACAGAGGTTATAGGCAGGACCGAAAAGCCGGTCTCATCGATCAGGAAGGGATATTCGTTTGTGCCGTGCAGAGAGCCCCTGTATTTGACAACCCGAAGGCGGCGTGTGGATATCTGTTCCGTCACTCTGTGGTCGAGCATGATGACGCAGTCGGCAACGTACTCTTCAAGCCCGTGTCTGGTAAGGGTGCCTTCCCCCTTTTCTCCGGTGATGACAGCGGTGACCCCTTTTTCCTTTAACCATCTGAAAAGACGGCGCAGTTCAGCACGCAAAATATTGTGGTTAGGCAGCCCTGAAAAAAGTGCTTCGATGGTATCGATCACCACCCTCTTTGCGCCGACTGACTTTATGGCATGGTCGAGTCTGATAAATAATCCTTCGAGGTCATACTCGCCCGTTTCCTCTATCTCGCTCCGTTCGATATAAACATAATCGACAACTATTTTCTTTTTCTTTACCAGGTCTTCAAGGTCGAAGCCGAGGGACGCGACGTTATTTGTCAACTCTTCAGCATTTTCCTCAAAGGCGATGAAGACGCCGGGTTCGTTGAACTGCACAGCGCCGCGCACCAGGAATTCCATCGCCAGAAGGGTCTTGCCGCAGCCGGCACTCCCGCATACAAGGGTGGGCCGGCCCTTCGGGAGTCCGCCTTGTGTGATCTCGTCAAGCCCCTGTATGCCGGTCGGCACTTTCGAAAGTAATGATGTGCGGACTCTCTTCTTAGCGTCGGATTTTGTCTTCTCTGGCATTGTTGACCTCCCGCCGTAATTGTGATTCTATTATTACCGGACTCCATTTCATGAAACAATTGATTTTACCATTTTTTTTTTTTTGAGCGGGTTTTTCTAAAAAAGGCCGATTTACAGACTCTGTTTCTTGCGCTTGAGATTTAAGACCCTAAGGACATAATCCTAAAAACGGCAATTGGGATCAGGGATTTGGTATAGCATTTTGAAAGCACAAGAGAAAATGGCAGAGGAGGTTATCACCAAATGCGCCATAACTGTGCCATAACGGGTGACCCTTGTTATCGGTGCAATGTCTCCCAATGGCATGACCTTATCGGAGAGCCGGTTCTGCCCTCCACGGGAAAAGAGGCGCGGACCCGGGAGAGGGCTTCCGGCCCGCTACTCCACGGTTATCCTATCGATGATCAGCGCGCATGAGCCGGTGATCTTCAGCGGTCCAGCGATAGCCGACATCGAATATGTACTCCGGGTAGTCTCGGTGTTCCAGCCGCCGGAGAGCTTGGGCGTGACATTGCCGACAGCGAGGCATATTACACCGCCCGGTTCTGAATAAGCGCCGGTCTTTATCCGTAACGTATTCGTATCCTGGTAGTTTAGCCAGGCGGCAACAAGCGCCCCGCCTATCGTGTGCTCGGTAGCCTGATAGGAAGCGTTATTGTAGAGCCAGATATTACTTGTAACAAACGTAACCTGTATGTCCTTGTTTCCGGCCACATTTTTGAAGGTGTATCGGGAGGCAGGGCCGACAGAGCCCGCCGCGCCTTCAGGGCCAGCGGTAACATCTGATATATGATAATAGTTTGGATCGACGTTTGTCGGGGTCATGGCGCAGACGGAATCCTCGCCCTCCGGCACCGGATTTGGCGAGCAGGATATGACACCGCCCGTGCCATAGAGGACCGTGGCATTGACATTGTATTCCTTGACAAATACATATGCGGCCCCCTGACTACCGAGGCTATCATGCGCACCGGCAAGGGCAGTGCCGCCGTTACTGCTTAAAGACACGGAGTTGCCGAGACGATCATTTGCCGCGCCATCGCCGGCCACTATTTTCTCTTGCTCGATCCAAAGGATCATCGATGGTTTAAACACATATACCGCGCCACGCTCCGCGTTATCTCCGATTGCGCCTATAAGCGCCAGAGTGCCGTCTCCGCTTAAAGAGACCGACCAGCCGAAATAAGCATTATTCGCCGCGTCGCCGGCGATAAGCTTAAACTGTTGGGTCCAGACAGTCCCGCTCCGCATAAACGTATACGCAGCCCCGGCATCGTTAATTTGCCCTGCCGACGCTTTCGTCGCGCCTATTAGGGCAATATTGCCATTGCCGCTCAGTGATACAGCCGAACCAAAGAGAGCGTTAATATCGCCGTCGTCCGCAGTCAGTTTCTGCTGCTGCGCCCAAGTGGTCCCGTTCCGCGTAAACACATACGCCGCGCCCTGCCCGGCATTGGCCCCTACGGTCTTATTATGAGCGCCTATGAGTGCGGTATTGCCATCAGCGCTTAGCGCTACAGCGGAGCCAAAGCCGTCATACATCACGAGATCAGGGGCGGTCAACTTCTCCTGCTGCGTCCATACAGTCCCGTCCCTGACGAAGACATACGCGGCCCCCTGATAATTATAATAACCATATGCGCCGACAAGGGCAGTATTACCGTCGCCGCTGAGGGCCACACTGGCTCCAAAATAAAGGCCATTATATCCGTCAGATGCCTTAAGAATAGCCTGCAGGCCCCAGGCGCCGCCATTTCTCACAAAAATATACGCGGCCCCGATATAACCCGGCTTTCCAAATGCGCCGACAAGGGCGGTATTACCATCACCGCTTATTGCGACACTATTGCCAAAAAGGCCGCCAGACACTCCGTCAGGGGCTGCCAGTTCCGCCTGCTGTTGCCACGCCCCGTTCGTACGAATGTATACATAAGCTGCGCCCTGCGCGGTATTTGCGCCGACTGTATGGATTGGTGCGCCGACAAGGGCAGTGTTGCCGTCTCCGCTCAGAGATACGGAATAGCCGAACTCGTCACCCGCCACTCCGTCGGCTGCGCTCAGTTCTGCCTGCTCCACCGTCGCATACGCGGCGCCTGCGTCCATGATAAAACCTGCCGCAAACATCGCAAACAGCGCCAATAAATTAAACGACCTCCGCGCGCCGCCGGAAAACCTTTCCCCGAATTTACCAATTCCCATTGCCCTGCCTCCCTTTCGCCCGACCACTGGATAATCCACTTGCCATTTTTTTGAGATCACTTCTTCTCCGTCTCGCTCCAATCTTCCTTCTTGATCTTCCATACACCGCCCTTCTTCTGCATCTCGATCGTCCCGTATTGTTTCTTTCCCTCCAACTTGCCCGTGACTTTCAGTATTGCTTTGTCACTGTTCATTGTTCCGGAGACGATCTTCTGGTCAGTCGGCGTTATGGCGGCCACCATCTCCATCTGTTCCTTCAGGTCCTTGTCGGAGGTGCCCGGCGGTATTTCGGCCAGCTTCCTAACCATTGCTCCGTCCCTCTTCCGGACCGCCTTGAGGCGGGCCATGTAGTCCTTGCCCGGCTCGCCCCAGTTTTCGACTATCGTCTTCGTAACCATCGGGAGTCTATCAGACGGCCACCCACGGATTACCCACATATTAGGAAATAAGGAATAAAAGTGGGGGAAGAGAAAATGAGAAATCCTGATGTAAGACTGCAGGGTATCTTAAGGCAAGGAAGTTCTTTTTAGTTCTTCCGGGATTCCCGTGGACATTATTCCCTCTTTGCCGAGGAAGGCAAAAGCCGGGAGGTCATGCGGGAAACATCAGCGGTGCTTCCCTCGGATGCGGCGATGGAGGGCTTCCGTCTCCCCGGAAGGGTCGATTCCCAGCGACGAAGAGAGGGCGGACTTGCACTGTTCATACACTCTCACCGCCTCGGCCCTTTGGCCCAGCTTTTCGCAGCAGACCATGAGATGCCTGTAAAACTCCTCTGAGAGTTTGTCGATATCCAGTCCCCGGCGATGGTACTCTACTGCTTTTTCCCATTGTCTATTCTTCTCCCAATGGTCTCCCAAAGAGGAGACCAGCTGAAGCGCCCTGTTTCTCATTTTCTCCCGCATCATAGCGGTGCAGTCCAGACCGATGTCGTTCGGAAGGAACATTCCCTTGTATATCCCTATGGCCTTTTCACTCAACCTGACCGCCTCTGAAGTCCTGTCTCGTGATTTATTTGCGCCCATTTCCCTCCAGGCTTCCTGCGCGCTTAAATAAAGGCGCTCGAAGACCTGTGCGTCCACCCAACAGTATCTCGGGTCCAGACTCAGCACCCCCCCCTGGAGCGACACCAGGTCATCCCTGCCCAGGAGCCTTCGCAGCCTGAGAAGGGTCATCTCGAATGACTTATGGGCGGAGTCTCCTTCGGCGTCCGGCCAGAGGGCGTCGGACAGCCGGCCTTCCGAGATATGTTCTCCGCCGAGCGCGATCAGCGCCTTCAGCATATCGAGCGGCTTCTTCTGCACTTTGCCTGAAAACTGTACCGGCCTGTCATCGATCAATATCTCGAATATGCCCAGCGTGTATACCCTGATGGGATAGGGCCAGTTCTCGACAGGCCTTTCCGGGACAAGGCCCAGTGTTTTAATGAGGTTTTTTGCATGCGCCTCTGCGATGCCCGCCTCGATTGCAGTTGAACACAGACGCGCCATCCCCCGCCTGTTCCACCAAAACAAAATCGTATTCAGGCCGCTGTTGTTCCCAAGGGACATCGCTTTTGACAGGACCTGAAGGCCGCGCTTCTCGTCTGCCCTGTCCAAAGCAAACAATGCTTCCATCAAAAGGCTTAAGTACAGCAGCAGTGAATTGTTCGAACCATGACACATCCGTCTCACAAAACCGAGGTGCCTTAAACTCCTCTCCCCGTCACCCGCTTCGTGCAGGGCCTGGGCCAGAAGTATATGGCTCAAAGCCTCCGCGCCGGGACTTCCGGATTCGACCGAATTCTCAAGAGAGCTTTGAGCATGCGCAACCGCAAGCCGGACATCCCCGGCTATCAGTCTTTCCCATCCAACCAGCATATGATAGCAAGCGCGTAAATTTCGCATGTTCGGAGGAATGGCAAGTTTAATTTTCTCCAGGAGTTCAGGCATACGCGCGGTCTCACCCCGGTTCAGGAAAGCAAAGGCCGCCTGCGGAAGGAGTACATGGTCATAAAAATGAAACCCCTCCTTTCCTGACAGCTCCATTGCCTCAAGGATCTCGCCGATCGCGTCGTCCCCCCATTCCGGGAAGGAACTGTGAATGACCGCCTCGAGGCCCTTGAGGTTGACTTTCATAAAGGGAGACCCTGACAACTTGACCATGTTTCCGGCCTGGTCAAGCATGACCCTGCAGCGGGGGACATCCGTGAACAGCAGATACCATACCGCATTCAGATTTGCCTGCATCAGCATATTCACATCTCCGGTCTTCCGTGCAAGAGATAGTGCGCGGTCCATCCATGTTTCAATTTCGGGGTCATGAAATTTCCGGAAATACAATGCCATTACCATGCAGGCCGCGGCCTTAGCGCCGGGCACGGTTTCCTCGATGGGCATTTCCTTCAAATGCTCTTCGAGCCACTCGATCCATTTATCGAGGGGCCTGAAATCATCCCACGCATAAATAATGCTTTCGACGACTCCGGACCAGCAAAGCAGCGCGCCCCCCTTGTCCATATTCATATTGAATAAATCAAATGCCTTTTCAAAGCAGGTGCGTCCCTCCGAGAGAACCCCGGAGAGTAATTTGCATACTCCCTGCCAGTATAATAGCCATGGGTCCGAGTCCAGGCGATCCGCGGGGATTTTATCCAACCAGCCTCCGACAATCCTGAAGCGGCCTTGAGAGACCAGGCCCGGGGCATGTGTTACAATGAGCCGCGCAAGACCTTTTACGTCTCCGGCTTCGCTATACAACTCGACAGCCTCTTCAATTTGTCCCGTTGTCTCAATCAAGGCGGCTGCGCTGCGCCGCACGCGATTAAGTTCTCCCGAGCTGAAGACTGTTATTGCGCGGGCTTTAAGGAAATCCCTGAACAAAGGATGATACTGGTAGATCGGTTCGGGTCTTATCTGTCGGTTCGTGAAATAGTTGTTTCGGTTTAATGCCGACAGGATGGCCCGGGCCCGGGTGTTGCCGGTCAGCTTCTCGGCAATTTCCGCGTCGATTGCATTCAGAAACGAGGTCTTCAGCAGAAAATCCCTGGTTTCCGTGTCGGTCTTATCGAATATCTCATTGGCGAAATAATTGAACACCGCCTCATGGGATAGCTCACTTATCAATGGATACTGGATCTCTTTTGTCTTCGCCATCTCGGTTATGAGCATGAGCCCTGCCGCCCATCCGTTTGTTTTGTCGTGAAGCCGCTTAACCTCCTCCTCCGGCAGGGCGGAGCCGTCCTTTGATTTCAGAAAAACGCGGCATTCCTCAAGGGTAAAACTGAGGTCGTTCCATCCGAGCAACGAAAGCTTGTTGTTCGCCCTCAGCCGCACAAGCCGTGAAGGAGGCTCTGAACGGCTCAGCACAACAACATTGATCCCTTCCGGTATCGCGTCCATGCCGTTATTGATCATCTCATGAAAACCGGAATCAGATGGGACATCCTGGTAGTTGTCGAGGACAACGAGAACTCCCCCCACCCCTTTTGCAGGATAACGCCCCTCTGCTGCGCGTTTCCCCCTCTTAGGATAAAAGGGGGAAGGGGGAGTTATGGCTCCACGGGGGGAGCGAAGGGACGCCAGACGCTTGAAAAGTTCCTCGAAGTAACGCCGGGTGAAAGCGGGAATGCCCTGAAGATATTCCGGGGTAAGGAGAGGCAGCGTTTTTTTGTATCCCGGCGCGGCCTTTTTTGCGGCCAGGCCCATGTAATAGAAGAAGGTGGAAATGTCCGCATCGCCTTCATCCACCTGATACCAGAGGCAGGGGATTTTACGTTCTTTAATATAGTTTGCAACGAGAGTGGTCTTGCCCGAGCCTGCGGGCCCGGATACCCAGACGACAGGTCTTTTTATGCCGGCGTCGATCAGGTCGAGCAACCTTTCTCTTAAAAGGACCCCTGAAGGCGCAGGGGGTGTGATTTTGACCAGTGGAGGACTCTTTTCCATTGGATATAATACTACAACGCATTGAACAATGGAGAGCATGCATGCATGGGGTCAACTCGAAAGCGCCGGGATAAACCGGCATGGAGCAGAGGATGAAAGAGCCTTACATGAAAGTAGTAGCTGCACATCATGTCCCCGAGTGCCCAGCTATAGGGCGGCCATCGGTCAGACCTTTCTTACCGCCGCCTTCGCGGCCATGATCCCCCTGTACTGCGCCTCTTCGAAGATCGATATGCCGCTCATGTCCGAATGCGCAAAAAAGACGTTTCCAAAAGGGGCAAGCGCCTTCCTCCTTGCCGCTCCCCAGATAAACCCCGGCACAGGTCTTAACATCGCATGCCCCCATAGCCAGACATTCAGTTCCTCGATAAGGTTCTCTATCCCGGGGTGCATGCGCGAGAGGTCGCCAATGACGATCTCCCTCCATTTTTGATAAGACCTTTCGAGGGCCTCCTTCCTTTCCAAAACCGGATCAGTCCCGGTCAGGGGCAGGTAATAGGTGAGAACGGATTTCCCCCTTCTTAAGGCGATGTCCTGATGGTTAGCCAGGATATACCCCAGCGAATCACTGTTATAGCTTACATTGTCCCATGAAAGAGGCGCCCCGGCGCCCTCCGGCACTTCTTTGACCGTTATGTTCGCCACCATCCATGGGGCATACGCGAAGCTGCCGGCGTAGTCCGGGAGGGTCTCCCGGAAGGCCCTTACAGTCCTGAAGGCGGTGAATCGCGGCGCGGCATAGATCACCGCCTTTGCCCTTATCCTGACCGCCCGGCCTTTGCCGGCATCATAACAGTCAACATTATTATAACCGCCTCCGCCTTCTTCGATATTCAGCACACAGCAGCCGCACCGTATATGCCCCTTCATCTTAGACTCAAGCTTTTCGACGATCCAGCCGACCCCCTCCGGCCACGTAACAACAGTATGGGAATCCGCGTTTTCCGCCTTGCCTGCCCTGGAGGCAAAATAATGGATGCCGGCCCAGGCAGAGGTGTCCGAAGCGCTGCACCCGTAGTCGTCCCGGCAGCAGTAGTTTACGTACCAGCGCAGATATTCAGAGTCCCAGCCGTTTTCAAAGAGGTAACGCTCCATGCTGATCGCATCCAGCCTCGTGAACTTTCCGTCATGCGAGCTGAGTTCAAGCGGGACCGAAAAGGCGCGCCTGCCGTCAGACCCTTTTGCGGTCCTGAACCTCTCCATCGCCCGAAAGAATTCAGTGTACTGCCGCCTGTCCCTGTCCGATATGCCAAGCTGGGGGACCAGCCCCTCTTGCCAATGCCCGTGTATAAGGAGCCTCTCCTGAGGTGAGGCGCAAAGATAAAATTCATTGTAAACCGGAAGGCCGTCCCTGCCGTGACCTTCGATGATCCCCAATTCCTCGAAGAGCTCCCGTACGAATACCGCCTCTTCTCCGGGTATCGGTATATAATGCGCGCCCCACGGGAATGCCGAGACGGGGTTTCTGCCGCAGGAGGCGTTGCCGCCGGTTTTGGAGCCAAGTTCCAAAAGAAGGAAGTCTGAAAAGCGCTGTTTTTGGAGCTCTCTCGCGGCGGAAAGGCCCGCAATCCCCCCTCCGACGATAACGATGCCGGTCTGTTCCGTCTCCTCCGGGGCGATATCTTCAGGCGCGATCAGCCTATGTCCCGACCGCCAGTCTGCCCCGGCTATCCCTCCGGTTATTGACGCCCTGTTTCCGGCCCCGCGGCTTGTACACGAGAATGCACCGCCCATGGCGGACGCCGAGGCAATGAAGAGAGAGCCCTTGATAAGAAACGATCTGCGGCTTAAGCGCTCATCCATATGGGAATCAGTGGACTACCTTTGCCCATTCTTCTTCAAAATATCTCACCAGCGCCTGATTGTTGAGCATATTCACGTCGGTGATCACCGGACCCATATCGGGCGGGAATTCGGTCATGGCCCTTGCGGTCGCGGGTGTTATGAACCTGAGGTCAGGCAGGAAACGCTCCGGCATGCGGAAGCGCTTTTTCGAGGCCAGGACATAGCCCCATTCCCCAAACGACGGCAGGTACAGGTGATAAGGGGTCACGAGGAGTCCCACGGACTTAAGGGTATTGACGATGCACCAGAAGGACTGCCTAGCCACATAAGGGGACGTGCTCTGGATGGCGGCGATGCCGTCATCTTCTAAGGCCCTGTCTAAAAGCCTGTAAAAGGTGTTCGTGTAAAGTTTTCCAAGCGAAAAGTTGGACGGGTCGGGGAAATCAACCACTATGAAATCGAGATCGGTCATCGCGGGGTCAAGGTCTACCAGTGTCACGGAACTTACATTTTGATACTTAAGTATCTCCCGCACGGCAAGTCCGTCTCCACCGCCCAGCACGAGCACTTTTAAAGGCCCTTCAAGCCCCTGGAGGCCAGGATGTATGAGCGCTTCATGATAACGGTATTCGTCCCGGGAATTAAACTGCAGGTTCCCGTTTAAAAACAGCTGGAGGCTGTCCTGCTCCCTTGTCACCACAATCCGCTGATAAGGTGTCGTCTTCGCGTAGATTATGTTCCCCCTGTAACTCAGGGTCTCCGTAAAATGAAGTATCCTGTCTGAATAGACGAAACCCGCTGTAAGAAGCAGCAGCAGCACACCTCCCGATAACGCCAGCGCCGACGGTCCGACCGTCTCGTCCTTAAACAGCCTTAAGGCCCAGAGGGCGACTATAACGTTTATAATCCCAAACAGAAATGACGACCTTATAAGCCCCAGATGGGGGACTAAAAGCAGCGGAAAAAGCAGGGACGCCAAAAGTGCCCCTATATAGTCGAAGGTGAATATTTTAGAGACGAGGTCCCTGAATTCAAACCTGTTTTTAAGCACACGCATTATCAGCGGGATTTCGAGGCCCACAAGTACCCCGGTAAGAGAGATAAGGCAGTAGAGTATCGGGCGGAAATGGGAGGCCACCTCGAAAAGTCCGAACAGGAGCGCGGCCGAAGACCCTCCTATCAGGCCTATAAGCAGTTCGACCCTGATGAAGACCGTAATGATATTTTTTACGACATATTTCGACAGGTAGGAGCCGAGGCCCATGGCCGAGAGATAGATCCCGATGATGAGCGAAAACTGGGTTACCGAATCGCCAAGGAGGTAACTTGCAAGCGCGGCCGCGGTGAGCTCATAAACCAGCCCGCAGGTTGAGATTACAAAGACCGAAAAAAGGAGGGCGTAAGCCATGAGGCCCCGCCCGCCTTCAGTGGATCGCAAGCCCCACGATGATGGAGATGCCGATTATCAGCGCGGCGATCACTATGGCGGCCGCAACGTTATGGTCGTCAAGGATCTCCTTGACGAGGTCCCCGGGCGTAAGTTTATCAAATATGTAGAATGCAAGACCAAACAGGACGAGTCCGAAAAAAGAAAAAATAACCGACGATACCAGGTAAGAACTTCGGGCATGACGAACATTCAATACTATTTTTGGACTGTTAATACGTCTGCATTTACGTGAATCAAAATTAAATCATGTTGTCACTGCAGAGCTTTTGAGGGGTTTAAGTCTGCCGCAACGCAACATTAAGTGCTTCTTATTTATGGTACATGCCGTGACCTGACGGGCCCCATTTTACATGCTGCATGAGGCTGGTCACGACAAACCCCCTCGTCCCGGCCGCCAAAAATAATGTAGTAATCAGAATTCCGTACGCAATGAAGATCTTCATCCTTATTCTTCCGTGCCTCCTTCCTCTTCATCAGCGCCGCCCCCTGACGAAAGATCGCTCTCGGACCATCTCTTTAATTCGAACCTCCAGCTCTTCCAGCATACGCAGAGCGGGTATATTGAAAGAAGCATGAGGGCCACGAAATAGTTGGACCAGATGACCACGTCCCTGCGCAGTGATAAGGTGAAGCCCTTATTGCCGGCGTTCGCCGGCCCGCCGGGCTGAATGATCATATGGTAACGGCCTCCGGGTATTACAGAGAGGGCATGGTCCGAGGTCTGGCTTCCTTCAGCCCATGATCCATCACTGTCCGAGCCTTTATAATATTCCGCGCCGAGCCCCAGCTCATATCTCTTTCCCGAGCCGTCTTCTATCAGGTCAACTCCCGCCTCGATCCAGTCGTTGACCACGGGAGACGAAAGCGTTACAGAGAGGTTGCCCGAACCGCCGGGGACCTCGAACGAAGGCGTCACGATAGGTTGAGACTTCGTCTGGTCGCTGAAGGTGAAACTGCCGCGGTATACCTCCTTATCGTGTGAGGCAAAGATGAAATAAAACTGGACCAGGGTAACCAATATGGCGAAGGCCAGGAAGGCAAAAGAGACCGGCTTCGAATGCCCTCCGTAGGGGTTCGGCTGGTTAGGGGCAACGCCCTGTTTGGGAGGCATCTGCTCTTTTATGCCGAAGGCCAGCGCCACCTCTTGCGGCTCGATATATTTACCCAAAGACCAGTTGACCTCGGACTTTTCAGCCTCGAGGGACAGGACCTCGGGAGGACATATATAGTCGGTCATGTATACCTCATCGCCCGTCCGGACCCTCCAGTAAAACTCCCCGAGTACGAAATATACCCTGCCTTTTCCGGCCAGGAACTGCCTGAAAGACTTACCTCCGTAAGTCACCCGGGGGCCCTGACCGGCAAGGCGGCCGCGGAGCATCTCGACGTAGTTCCAGTGGCCATGGTAGGTGGTGAGCCAGCGAAAACCTCTCCGGGGATTAAAAAGCAGATATTCGTCCCATGGATAGTTCCCCGACTCGTCGGTACGGCGCATGAACCCGGTGACCTCCCACTCTGTTGCGAACAACCTCCCCTTCGAGCCCAGGGGAATAAGCGGTTTTATCTTTATCTGCTTTTCGGCCCTCGACAGGACCGAGAGGTTCTCGTTCGTCGTGTCTATTATCGAACCGCAGTATTTGCAGGCGGCCGATGCCGTAATTCCAGGGGTCAGCAGGGAGAAGGGCCCGCCGCACGACGGGCATTTAAAGGCCTCGGCCGACCTGATTTTTTTGAGGTCGGTCTCAAGGTAGCGGAGGTTCGACAGTTCCAGGTCCTGGAACTCAACGTATCTTCCCGTGTAAAGGCTGATCCCGTCCTGGCCGGAATACTCGATTGCGGCGAATTCTCCCGGGCCGCTGCTAAGATCAACGCTCGTGGCCTTTCTGCCCGCGAGCCCCACAAAGGGGAGCTCGCCTTCGCTCCCGATGCAGGTGGACTCTTTTATATCGTCGACAATAAACCTTCGGGACGGGATGAGGTCATATCCCTCGCCGACCCTGATCTTGTCGCGGGCCGGTACCAGGGAGGTGTCCTCCACCTCAAAACTGAGCATGAAAAGGCCCATGGCCTCGGCCAGCCACCCGCGTTTTCCGTCTTCAAAAAGCAGGTACCACTCATTCCAGTATCCGTCGCTCCACGCGACCTTGAGCCTCCCGATAATCTCGAAGACCCTGTTTTTAAACTTCCCCCTGCTTCCGATTTTAAGCGGCGAGACATCGTCCGGCAGCTGGGCCATCTTCCCAAGCGACTCGATGTCCATATCGTGCCGTACGAGCATGAACCGGCAGTGGTCGCAGACCGAAAATACCGAGACGCTTGACTTAAAAGATACCTCAGCCCCGCAGGAGGGGCAGTTCGCCTTCATCCGCTATCTATTTCCCCGGCAGCGGCGGCGGGACGTCCTGGAACAAGGCCGCCGTCTCGGGGACCTGACCGGCGGCGGTCCATTCATTCATGCCTGACTTCCATACCAGAGTGTCCCTTCCGATCTCGCCTGCAAGGACCTTCTGTCTGAGCGCATCCATGCTGAACGGCCCGGCCTGCTTGCCGTCTATAGCGGCATAAAAACCCGGAAGAGGGGGGGGCGATTGTGAGGCCCCCTGCTGATCCGCCATGGCCTGTGTCATCTGGTTGGCCATCGCAAAGCCCATTCCTATGCCGACGCCTGCAGCGGCGGTGCCGCCCGGGTTGGACGCGGCGGCAGGGATCGATGCGGCGGTCTCATATTGTGTAAAGGCCCCGAGGTTGCCCACGGCCTTGATCGCGCCGGCCTTGTCGATGGCGGCCTCGACTTCCTGAGGCAGGCCGATGTCCTGGACCTGGATTTCGGCGAGCTCCAGTCCCAGCCCCTCAAACGAAGGGGCGATCCTGTCCTTGAGCATCTGCCCGAGCATCATGACCTTGCTCTCCATGTCTATGATCGGGATGCCGGTCTCGGGAAGCACCTCCTTGATACGCATTCCGATCTTGCCCCTTAAGTTGTCCTCTATGGATTCCGTCGTGAAGTTGCCGTCGGTCCCGACTATCTCGCGGATAAATACGGACGGGTCTTTCACTCTGATCGAGTATATCCCGAAAGACGTGACCCTTACAGGGCCGAATTCCTTGTCCCTCATCGTGACCGCGCCCGGTGTTCCCCACTTGAGGTTTGTAAACTGGCGGGTGCTGCAGAAATAGACCTCCGCCTTGAACGGGCTGTGGAAGCCGTATTTCCAGCCTTTGAGGGTCGTAAGTATCGGGAGGTTCTGGGTGGTAAGGGTATATGTGCCGGGTTTGAAGACATCCGCAAGCTTGCCTTCGTTGACGAATACCGCCTGCTGGCCCTCCCGTACGACAAGCTTGGCCTCATACTTGATTTCATTGTCATAGCGCTCGAACCTGTAGACCAGGGTGTTGCCCGTGGTGTCGATCCATTCGATGATGTCGATAAATTCCGCGCGGACCTTATCAAAAAATCCCATTACCGCCTCCTTTAAAAGCTGACTGAGTATTTCCGGCTATTTTAACACTTCCCTCCATTTTTCAATAGATGGCCCGCTTCGCTCAAATCTCGAACTCCTCACCCTTCGCGGGCACGTGGGAGGTGAGGCCCAGACTGGACTCTATTGCCTGCTGGAAGTCGAGCGAGGCCTTTTCTTCCCCGTGTACGATGAAGATCTCAGGGGCCTTCCTGAACTGCGAGATCCACCCCAGGAGTTCGGACCGGTCGGCATGCGCGGAAAAGCCCCCAAGGGTGTGGATGCCGGCCCTTACGACTATGTTTTCGCCCAGCACATCGACACGGCGCGCGCCGTCTATAATCTGCCTCCCCAGGGTCCCCTTTGCCTGATATCCCACGAAGACGATGCTCGATTCTTTTCTCCAGAGGTTGTGTTTTAAGTGGTGCCTGATCCTGCCTCCCTCGCACATGCCCGAACTCGCGATAATTATCGCCTCCTTCCGGACCTTGTTGAGCTTGATCGAGTCTTCAACATCAGTCGTGAAATGGATCCTGATGGCGTCCCTGCTTTCGGTGTTGAAGAGTTTCCTAGCCTCCGGGTCGAAATACTCCTCATGGGCCTCATACACCCTTGTGATCCCCGTGGCCAGGGGGCTGTCGATATATACATTTATCCTGAAAAGGCGGTCATCTTTCACGAGCTTGTTGAGTATGAAAAGAAGGTCCTGGGTCCGTCCCAGCGCGAAGGAAGGGATGATGACGTTCCCCCCTTTAATAAAGGTATTTTTTATGACCGACACCAGTTCGTCGATCGACTCCTTCATCCCTTTGTGGTTTCTGTTGCCATAGGTTGATTCGATCGTGAGGTAGTCGGTTTCTTCCACAAAGACCGGATCGTTGACTATCGGGTTTTCTTTTTTGCCGATGTCCCCGGAGAAGACGAATTTCTTTTCCCTTTGGCCCTCCCTGCACCAGAGCTCTAACGTTGCGGACCCCAGGATATGGCCGGCGTCGACGAACCTGCAGGTGATCCCCTCGCTGAGCGTCTCGACAGCGCCGTATCGTTTTCTCTCGATAAAAGGAAGCACGCGGTCGACGTCTTTCCTTGTATAGAGGGGTTCCTTCAACTCCTGCCCTGTTCTTAGCGCCTTTCTGTTATACCACTCGGTGTCGGATTCCTGTATGTGGGCAGAGTCGTAGAGGATGAGCTCCGCGATGTCGGCGGCCGCCGAGGTGGTGATGATCCGGCCCCTGAAGCCGTCTTTGACAAGTTTAGGGACCAACCCTATGTGGTCGAGATGTGAATGCGTAAGGAAAAGGCAGCTTATGGACGCCGGGTCGAACGCGAAGTCCATCTTGTTTACTGTCTCGGCGTCGGGGCCCTGGTACATGCCGCAGTCTATAAGGACGTTACTGCCGCCTGCGGTAAGATGAAAACATGAACCCGTGACAGTACGCGCGCCTCCAAGGAATTTGAGCTTCATCGCCTCACCCCTCTGATAAATTTATTAATTATACATAAAACAGTCCTGATATTGTCTTTTTGACTTCAGCCGGGGAAGGTAGTTGAAGGTCGGTCCGGCATGGGGTACATTAATAATCATGGGGTACATTAATAATATTGAATGGCATAAACGCATTTTACAAATAAGACCCGGTTTCTTATACTAACTTAAACAAATTCCGGGCGAGGGGCATCTGATCCATGAGGAACGCGATAGATTTTCATACACATGCTTTTCCGGATGAACTGGCCGCCAGGGCGATGAGGGTGCTCGAAAAGGAGGGCGGGATAGACGCCCACCTCGACGGGAGGGTCTCGACGCTCCTTGCGTCGATGGACCGTTGCGGGATAGAAAAGAGCGTGGTGTGTTCGATAGCCACCAAGCCGGCCCAGTATGATTCGATCATCTCGTGGTCGAAAAAAATAATGTCGGACCGGATACTTCCGTTTCCCTCCCTTCATCCTGACGACACTGCTTATGCCGACAAGATAAAGAGGATCAAAGACGAGGGTTTCAAGGGCATAAAATTCCATCCCTACTATCAGGATTTTGTTCTGGATGATGAGAGGGTCTTTCCTCTGTATGAAAAGATATCCGGGGCGGGCCTTATCGCGCTTATGCACACAGGTTTTGATTTCGCGTTCGACCGTGAAAGGATAGCAGACCCAAAGAGAGTGCTGAACGTGGTCGGGAGGTTTCCTGACCTGAAGATCGTCACGTCGCACCTGGGGGCCTGGGACGACTGGGACGAGGTCGAAAGGCTGATCGCCGGGAAAAACATATATATGGAGATTTCATACGCACTGGACCTTCTCACGAAGGAGAGGGCCAGGGACATAATCCTCAAACATCCAAAAGAGCTTCTGCTTTTCGGCACGGATTCCCCCTGGACCGGCCAGGAGGCGACCATGTCGCTCCTTTTAAACCTCAGGCTCGGCGAAGAACTGGAGAGGCTGATATTGCGTGACAATGCCGTGAGACTGCTGGAATCCGTCTGAGCCGGCCATGGACAAAGACATGAAGGATAATGTCCGGAGCCTTCTTGAGGCCGTGATCGAGGCGACCAACGACGCCATATCAGTGGCCGACGAACACGGGAATACGATAATCGTAAACCCGGCGTACACGAGGATAACAGGTCTGCCGAAAGAGGCGGTGATCGACAAGCCGGTGACCGTGGACATCGCCGAGGGCGAGAGCATGCATATGCTTGTGCTTAATACGGGCAAGGCGGTAAGAAACGTGAGGATGAAGGTCGGGCCGGCCAAAAAAGAGGTGATAGTCAATGTCGCGCCCATCATCGTCGACGGCAGGATAAAGGGCAGCGTCGGGGTGATTCATGACATATCCGAGATCATATCTCTTACCACGGAGCTCGCGAACGCCAAAAAGCTGATCCGGCAGATCAAGGCGAAATATACCTGGGACGATATAATAGGCAGCAGCCCTTCGATAGAGCTTGCCAAGGAGCAGGCCAAAAGAGCGGCCGAGACGCCCGCGACGGTGCTTCTGAGGGGCGAAAGCGGCACGGGGAAAGAACTCTTCGCCCACGCGATCCATAACGCCAGCAGGCGGCGGAAGGGGCAGTTCGTGCGCGTCAACTGCGCCGCCCTGTCCGAGAACCTCCTGGAGAGTGAACTCTTCGGCTATGAGGAAGGCGCCTTTACGGGGGCCGTCAAAGGCGGGAAAAAAGGCCTCTTCGAGGAGGCGGACGGCGGGACCATATTCCTGGACGAGATCGGGGACATAAGTCTGTCGATCCAGTCCAAGCTCCTGAGGGTGCTCCAGGAAAAAGAGGTGGTAAGGGTCGGGGGGACAAAACCGATAAAGACCGACGTGAGGGTCATAGCGGCCACTAACGCGGACCTTGAAAGGAAGATAAGGGCGGGAGAATTTCGGGAGGACCTCTATTACCGGCTGAACGTCATCCCTATCCATATCCCGCCTCTGCGGGAACATAAGGAGGACATAAGGACGCTCGCCGGCCATATAATCTACAGGCTTAACCAGGAGTTCGGAAGGGAGGTCAGGAAGATATCCGACGCCGCCCTGGACGACCTGACCTCATATGACTGGACCGGCAATGTCCGGGAGCTCGAAAATATACTGGGACGGGCAATGATATCGATGCGTCCGAACGAGACGGCGCTCGACCTCCAGCACCTCCCTCTTATGCCGTGTGAAAAGATGAACTCTCCTGCCGTTTTCTCAGGGCAGTTGCAGACCCTCGAAAAGGCCGTGTCAGGGGCGGAAAAAAACGCGATTCAAAACGCGCTGAAGGAAACGGAGGGGAACAGGACCAGGGCCGCGGCCCTTCTTGGCATATCGATGAGGGGACTTTTTTATAAACTCGATAAATACGGCCTGAAATGAATGGGTTATACTATCTATAATAACGGCGCGATGAAAAAGGAAATGACAGTTGAATAATAAACGTCTCGTCCTTGTCCTCAATGGTGTGTCTTTATTCACGCTCGGCGCGGCCCTGCGCGCGGAGGCCGGGCCCTTCGGCACGCTGGTCGATGAAGCGCCGAGGGAAGGTCTGATCGCGCTTTTTGCAGGACTGATCCTCATCCCGCTTTTTTTCCTGTCCGTCTATGTCGTCCCCCGGGTCCTTAAATTTGTCCGCGCGCTGAAGGAAAAGGGGCTTATCGAGGAGATGACCGCTGAAGCTAAGAAGAATGAGGCGGCGGGCAGGTTCGTTTCGGCGGCGCTTATTTATGAGAGACTCAAGGACTTCCAAAAGGCTGCGCTTCTTTATGAAAAGGGCGGTGATTTCGTCCGGGCCGCGGCTATTTACGAGTCAACCGGGGAGATGGAAAGGGCGAGGGAGCTTTATGAAAAATCCGGCGACCTGGACAAGTCCGCTGAGGCCAGCATGGCGGTCGGAGACTTTGTGGAGGCGGCAAAGACATTCGACAGGCATGGGGACAAGATGAGGGCCGCACGGGCCCTCGAGATGACGGGCAACAGGCTTGCCGCGGTGAGGGCGTATCGTGAGGCAAAGGACTATGTCAAAGCGGCGACGCTCCTGAAGGAAGAGGGCATGCCTAAAGAAGCGGCGGAGATGTATAAATTTTCGCTTTCAGGGAAAGTGTTCGGAACGTCCACAATCGACATATATTATAATTATGCCTCTTTCCTTGCGGCTGCCGGAGATATCGAAAAAGAGGCCGAAGTGTTAAGAGAGATATCGAAGGTCGACCCTCAGTACAGGGATGTTGCCGAAAGGCTTAGGGCCCTCGGGGCCTCTTCGGGTCCCGCGCCCGCGGAGCCGGTTAGGACTTTTGACGCCGGGCCTGTCGAACCTCAGGGAAGGCAGGCGACCTCCCTCAGGAACATTATGCGGACGGGCCGTATGGAGCCCCGGTATAGTTTCAGACTCTGGGTCCAGATACTAAAAGAACTCGACCGGAGATATAAACAGGGTCCTTCTCCGGAGTATATATCGCCTGAGACGATTTTCATAGACAAAACAAACAATATAGATTTTGAGGAACATGCGCCGAAGGACTTCTCCTATATTTCCCCCGAGGCGGTCCAGGGAGAGGGCACTGACCAGATCTCCGTAATATATTCCCTCGGGCTTATATTGTATGAGATGATCACCGGCGGTCTTGATACTGTCGGGGTGAAAACCCCCAGAGAGGTTTCGTCCGACATACCTGAGTGGCTTGAGGAACTGACGCTCAGATGCATCGAAAAAAACAGGGCGGGGAGGTACCAGGGCCTCGATGAGATTTTCGCTACGCTTGTCGCGCTTAAAAACAGGATATGAGAAGCAGGACCTTGTCAATTGGGTCACGTCTCTGCAGACGGCCGCTGAATATGGTAAAATGGAGCCATGCCTGATGCTAAGGAGGGTCAATAATGCGCATTCTCCTTGTTGAAGACGAACAGGGCGTTGCCAATTTCATTAAAAAAGGGCTTGAGGAAGAGCACTTCACGGTCGACCATGCGGTCAACGGAGAGGACGGCCTGTCGTATGTGAAGAAGAACCGCTACGACCTCGTTATTCTCGACGTCATGCTGCCGGGCATGAGCGGAATAGACCTCTGCGGAGAGATAAGGCGGCTCGAAATCCAGACCCCTGTCCTTATGCTTACCGCAAAGGACTCAGTAAAGGACAAGGTGCTCGGCCTCAATACCGGGGCCGACGACTACCTCACGAAGCCGTTTTCCTTTGACGAATTTCTTGCGAGGATCAACGCGCTTCTGCGACGCAAACAGGACAGGGCGACGGAACTTTCCTACAAGGACCTGAGGGTCGATATCGTCTCTCATCGGGTATATATCGGGGACAAAGAGGTCGTACTCAGACCAAAGGAATACGCAGTGCTCGCGTATCTCATCAAAAACAAGGGCAAGGTGATGTCGAGGTCCCAGATGCTCGCGGACATCTGGGGATATGACTTCAACCCTCAAACCAATTTCGTTGACGTCCATATAAAATCACTGAGGGAAAAACTGGGGCAGGTTTCGTCGGCCGCCTATATTCACAGCGTCAGAGGGGTCGGCTATATGATCGGGAACTGACCTCAAAACGCATGATCGACCCCACCAAAAAACGTCTCAGCATAATATTTACGTCCGTCATCGTCATCTTCAATATTCTGATAATAATATTAAGTTATCTTTTCTGGCACCAGAGTATGGTCAACAGCGTCAAAAGGCACCTGATGGAGGACATGAAGACCGAATTTCTGGACCAGTTCAACAGGTCCGGCATTGATTTTGTCAGGAACATGTGGGATGAGCACCATTTCCAGATCCTCAACAGGGACGGCCAGATCGTCGTGTCTACCAGGAATTCAGTGGATTTTTATCCGGTCCTCAACAGGAAGCTTCTGAAGGAGGCGTTCGGCGGGGTCCAGGCGTTTGAGATCGTCGTTGTCCAGGACGAATCACACCTGGTGTTTTATTTCCCGATAGACGGCAATTATGTCGGCAGGGCCGCCAAGTCACTTGCCGGCGAGATCAGATATGACAAGGCTTTTATCAGGCTGGTGGCCATAGTGCTGCCCCTGATGTTTTTCCTCTCCTATCTGGTCAGCCGTTACCTGGTCAATCATGCGATGAAGCCGATATCCGACATCTTTACGTTCCAGGAGACCTTTTCCTCCAACGTTTCCCATGAACTCAGGTCGCCTCTTGCGTCGCTGAAGGGGAATTTCGAGGTGTCTCTGAGGAAGGAACGCTCCGCGGATGAATACAAGGAGGTGATCGTATTCGGGCTCAGGGAGACCGACAGGATCATTAAGCTCCTCAACAATCTTTCCCTGCTTGCGTCTTCGAAATTCAAGAAGCTCGACCTGTACAAAAACAAGGTCGAGATCAACCGCCTGATCAAGGACCAGGTCTCGGCGCTTGCGCCTTCCGTTCATGCCAAGGGAATAAAACTGACCATCTCGGAGATACCGGGTCTCGCCTGCCTTTGCGACGAAGGACTTATTCGGCGGACTATAGAAAATCTCCTCGAAAACGCCGTAAAATACACCCCCGAGGGCGGGATGATAAACATCGACCTTTCTCTGGTCGCGGGGCATATCTCCCTGACGATTTCCAACACCTGTGATTCACTGAAGAAGGAGGAGTTTGCTTACGTATTCGACCCCTTCTACCGGGGCGAGAAGGCCGTCCACATGAAAATGGAAGGCAAGGGGCTCGGCCTTTACATATCAAGGTATATCGTCCGTTCTCATGGAGGGGACATCAAGCTGAACAATACGGAAAGCGACCTGTTTTCCCTTACCATGTTCCTTCCCGCGAAGTAGCGGCCTGCGCTGCTGGGAGTGGTCCATAGCGCCGGATTCGGGCAAAAACATTAATAAATCTGGTTTAATAAAAATTATTATGCGCAAGGACAACGTTCCTGAAAAGAGATAATGAATGAACGGTTTTTTTGAAGGTCAGGCGGACTATATACGTTTTTTTTACGGCCTGGCTTTAATTACGCTTTTTGTTGTATGTATGGTCCTCGTCAGGCAGAAGGCGAAGGGATTGTCGTGGTCTCTGCTTGGGGCCTTCGGTTTGTTACAGGGGCTGCAGGAATGGACGAGCGTGTTGTCCAATGAATTACATTATTCGAATTTTCTTGATGTAAGCGCTCTGATTTTGTCCATATTATCGTTTCTCTGCCTCTTCGAGTTCGGACGTGAGATGGGGTCATCCGGACATCCGCGGCATTATGGAAGGAAGATCTATGTCCCCGTACTGTTACTTACCCTGGCCGGCGGCCTAAGGGGACTTGACGGTATTGACGCGGCCTCACGGTATGCCATCGCCCTTCCTGGCGGGATAATGTCCTCTCTATACCTGTTCAGGATCGCGCTCCATGGGGAAAACCCTGCCCGCAATTGGCTGACGTTCGGCAGTATCGCCCTTGGGACATATTCTCTTATGATCGGCCTGGTCCCTGAACACGCCTCCATATTTCCGGCGTCGATAATAAACGAGACCACATTTTTTGAGGCCCTCGGAGCGCCTGTCCAGCTGATTAAGGGGACCCTGGCCCTCTTCGTCACTCTTTCGGTATGGTCATATGCCCAGCTGAGGATATCCGAGGGTGAGGGGATGATTGATGGCAGGGGGAAGAAGTTCTACATATTTGCGCCGTTCGCGGCGGTTGTTTGTATTATATTGACCGGTTGGCTCATGACCGATCTGGCCGGAAGGCACGCGCGGGACATCGATGTGAGGGACGGCAATATTCATGTCAGCACGCTTGCGAACCATTTCACCGACGAGATCGACGAGGCCGAGCGGGGGGCCATGGATCTGGCCGAGTATCCTGCGGTGCTGGACCCATTGGTGGATGGGCAGCCGGAGAGCATCGGACGGGTAAGGTCTCTACTTGGTATGTGCAATTACAGCACCGGCGCGGAGTCGTTTACCTCATACCTGCTCGATAAGTACGGAAAAACACTTGCTTCTTCTGACGTCCGGGAGACGGTAAAATTCGATCCGGCCTCTACCAGGATATCCGACATGCATTTCAGAAGGGCGCTCGAAGGAGGTTTTACCGCTTTTTACGCAGTCGGACCGGACAGGAAGACCAGAAATTATTATGCGTATCATCCTGTCAAGGATGTCCGGGAAGAGGTCCGGGGCGTGGTAGTCGTCATTAAGAACATGGATGAAATAGAGGCGAGCTTCAAAAAACATGCGTACTGCTTTTTGATAGACCCCTATGGGATAATTTTTTTGTCGAGCAGGGACGACCTCCATTACCGGGGCCTCTGGCCGCTGAGCGCCGCCCGTCAGCGGTATCTTGTCGAGTACGGCCAGTTCGGACCCGGGCCTTTCCACGCACTTTTGGCGGGTGAGGCCAAAGACGGCGGGACCGTAGAGTTCGAGGGACGGAAACTTCTCGCGACAAGGCGATCATTGGGGCGTGACGGCTGGTCCCTGGTGCTCCTGAATTCCACGGCCCATATAAGGGCCTACAGGATGTTTTCCATATTTACGACCTTCATTTTTTTCAGTATCACCGCTGTTTTTTTCGCCGTCATATACCTCAAAAGGATCTCCGCCTTGCAGGTGGAGACATCCGAGAGGCGTTACAGGAGCCTTGTGGAGGGGTCTCCGAATTGTGTTGCCCTCTTCGATCCCCGGGGCATATGTCTTTCCGTCAACCAGTCCGGCGTTCTTCTGACCGGGTTTCGTGAAACCGAGATTGTCGGCAGACACGTCGACGACATTTGGCATGAAATAAGGCCGGCGGGACTTAAAAGCGCCGTTGCCAAGGCGCCGGCCGGGTCAAGATACTCATATGAGTCCGAAAGCATTAGGCCTGACGGAATACGGGTCCTCTGGAGTTCCAATCTCAGTCCGGTGCTGGACGCGGATGGAAAGACAAGGAATATAGTGGGCATATTTATAGATATCACCGATCGTAAATCAACGGAGGAAAAGCTCAGGAGGTATCAGGAAGACCTTGAGGCGCTGGTCAGGGTGAGGACCATTGAATTGTCAGAGACGAACCAGCTTCTGAGGCATGAAATGAATGAGCGGGAGAAGGCCGAGGAACAACTGCAGAAATACAGCGGAAAACTCGAACACCTGGTTGAAGAGCGGACGACGGAATTGAGGACGGCGGTCGCCCTTCTTACAAGCGAGATAAACTACCGGAAGAACGCCGAAGACACGCTGAAGGAGAATGAATCGAAGTTCAGAAGTCTCTCCCAGGAATTCCATGCCGTGCTTGACGCGATCAAGGACGAACTGCTTCTCGTCTCTCCTGATTTAAGGATATTATGGGTGAACAAGGCCTTCGCGGAAAGGGGCGGGCGGCATTCTGCCGACATCTCGGGAGAGTCCTGTCACCAGGTATGGTTTGGCAGGGGGGACCGCTGCGACGAATGTTACGCGCTTAAGTGTTTCCAGAGCGGCCTTCCCCAGAACGCCCAGAGGTCCGCCCCTGACGGAAGGCTGCAGGAGATAACCGCCTACCCCATATCAGATGAGGCGGGAAATATAAAAAGTGTCATAATCGTGGCCAGAGATATCACCGAAAGGGTCACCCTCCAGGCGGAGGCGATGAGGGCCGCCCATCTGGCGTCACTTGGAGAGCTCTCGGCCGGTGTGGCCCACGAGATCAACAATCCCATCACCGGCATCATCAACTATGCCCAGATCATCGTAAACAGGAGTGTCGAGGGATCGAGGGACAATGATATCGCGAAACGTATAGTAAAGGAAGGCAACCGCATCGCGGTAATCGTCAGGGGGCTGCTGTCGTTCGCGCGGGAAAAAAGAGAGGACAGGGTGATCGTCTCTTTCCCCGGGCTGGTAATGGACACTCTTAAACTTACCGAGGCCCAGATCAGGAAGGACTCCATCAATCTGAGGACCGATATCCCCGAGGACCTGCCGGACATATTCGTCAACCCGCAGCAGATCCAGCAGGTCTTGCTCAATATAATAAGTAATGCGCGGTACGCGCTCAACAGGAAATATCCCCAGGCGGCGGACGACAAAATACTAGAAATTTACGGCAGCGAAGTCATACAGGACGGCATAAGGAATGTCAGGATGGTTTTCAGGGACCACGGCATCGGGGTCCCGGAAGAAATCATCGATAAGATCATCAATCCCTTTTTCTCGACCAAACCTGTCGGGGAGGGCACCGGCCTCGGTTTGAGCATCAGTCACGGTATCATCGCCGATCATGGCGGCAAACTCAGGATAGAAAGCAGGGAAGGCGTATTTACTTCGGTGACTATCGAACTTCCTGTCAAGGAGAGACATGAAAGACAAGCATAGCATTCTCATAGTCGATGACGAGGAGAGCATCAGATATACTTTCGAGACATTCCTTGTGGATGAAGGGTATCTGGTCTTTACCGCGGGCAATTTCGATGAGGCGGCGTCTCTTCTCGATGAATGGGAATATGACCTCGTATTCGCCGACATTATCCTTGGCGGAAGTTCAGGGATGGATGTGGTTAGGGAGGTCCGGAAGAAAGGTCTTACCACCCCGGTCGTAATGATAACCGGGGACCCCAGTATAGAGACCGCTTCGGAGGCCGTACGCCTGGGGGCGTTCGACTACATACCCAAACCGGTCAACCAGGAAACCCTGCTCCGTGTCGCAAGGATAGCGCTGAAGCATAAGACGGTCAACGACGAGAAAGAAAGATACAGGTCCAACCTCGAGGCGATATTCCGGTCCGTAAAAGACGCCATAATAACGGTCGACAGGGAACTATCGCTCGTTGAGTTCAACAGCGCGGCGGAGAGGATATGCGGCCTGAAGCGCGAGGCGATCGGAAAGCCGTTCGGGTCTTTTTCCGGTCCTTGCCGGGGGCAGTGTCTGGACGCCCTTGCCGAGACCCTTCGTGAGGGACGTTCAGTGGAGCGTCTGAGGGTGGAGTGCCCCGGCGACAACAGGGCGGGTCATGTCATTTCTTTTTCCACCTCTCCGCTGTTTGACCACAGGGGTTTTTTTACCGGGGCCGTGATCGTGATAAAAGACGAAACGCGCATCGACAGCCTTGAGCGTGACTTGAGACAGAGACAGCAGTTTCATAACATCATTGGGGGCAGTCCGGAGATGCAGTCGCTCTACTCGCTCATCGAGAGCCTTGCCGACGTCCAGACGACCGTTCTTGTAACGGGCGAAAGCGGCACGGGCAAGGAGCTTGTCGCAGAGGCGATTCATTATATGGGGATAAGGGGCTCAAAACCGCTGGTGAAGGTCAACTGCTCGGCACTTTCGGAGGGTCTCCTCGAAAGCGAGCTTTTCGGACATGTCAAAGGGGCTTTTACCGGGGCGTCAAAGGACAAGACCGGAAGGTTCGAGAGGGCTGATGGAGGGACCATCTTCCTCGATGAAATCGGAGAGTTATCAGCCCAGACACAGGTCAGGCTTCTGAGGGTCCTCCAGGAGATGGAGTTTGAAAGGGTCGGAGATTCGACCCCTGTAAAGGTGGATGTAAGGGTCATCGCCGCGACGAACCGCGACCTCCAGGAGAAGGTCAGAAAAGGCGAATTCAGGGAAGACCTGTTTTACAGGCTTAAGGTCGTGGAACTGGCGCTGCCCCCCCTCAGGGCGCGGACCGGTGACATCCCGCTGCTGGCAGGCCATCTGATCGGCAGGTTAAACCGGAAGCTGGGCAGGGAGATCAGGGGGGTGTCCGCGGATGTCGAGAGGATTTTCATGGAATATCCGTGGCCGGGCAATATAAGGGAGCTTGAACATGCACTGGAGCATGCCTTTATAGTCTGCAGGCAGCAGACGATCATGCTGGAGGACCTCCCCCGGAGCATCAGAGAGTATGTTCCCGCGGACCGGGCGGTGATGAAGCTTACTGACGACGATGAGACAAAACTCCTGGTCTCCGCTCTTGAGAAAACAGGGTGGAACAAGGCAAAAGCGGCCCGGCTTCTGGGAATCGACCGCAAGACACTCTACCGGAAGATAGCGCGCTTTAACATCACCGGGAATTTTTCTGATTGACAGCGTTCTTCTTGTAAAGTGGGGCATGCCCCATAAGTGTGGCGTGCCTGTCTCCATATTCCATCTCTAAAATGTTCAGAGAAATACCTGACTGTCCTGCCGTAATTATTGTAACAATCTGTATTTAAAGAATAGTTTAGATTTTCTCCAATAGTGGCACGATACTTGTAGTACATAGTATCAAACTATGCAAATGGAGAAGGACATGATAGGTTCAGTTCATTTAAACTCTGATAAATACGGACCATCCGGAATCGGGGAGAGTATGTCCCAGGGGCTCAGCGGCGAAAAGAGGGTCTGTCCTTTTGTGTCCGGGCCTTTTGAAAACTGTTACTGCCGGAGCACAAGCAGTATGTTTGTCGAATCCACGATTAAGTTCTGCGGCGGTGATTTCGAAAAATGCGAAATCTATTGCCATAACAAAACACATGGCTGAGAGGAAGGCTAGATGTCCCCATCTGAGACAGGTGGAGATATTTTCATGCAGGGCATGGGAACTGCTGTATATGCCCAGTATTTTTGAACTCGAGGAATACTGTTGGAAACCGCTGCACGCCAGGTGTCCCTTTTATATCAGGGCGTCTGAGGGACGTGTAATTGAGGCGGGGAAGACATGAATAATACAGGCACCGGGAAGATGATGGTCAGGAATATATTGATCGTGGACGATGAAGACTCCATTCGGCAGCTTGCGTCCCTGATTCTCAAAAGCGAGGGATACTGCGTATATGAGGCCGTAAATGGGATCGACGCCCTTGATAAGGTGAACGGGGCGGATTTCCATATGATCATTACCGACCTTCAGATGCCCCGGATGGACGGACTGAATTTCATCCGGCAACTCAGGAGGATCCCTCAGGCCGCATCCATCCCCGTGGTAATGCTTACCAGCCGCAGGTCAAGGGGGCGGATTAAAACAGAGGGCGATCTGGCGGGTGTGGACGCCTGGATTTTCAAGCCTCTTTTGCATCAGCAGCTGGCGGAAACCGTAAACAGATATTCGGCATGAAATGAATATATACTATGGAAAGGGGACTGGCTATGAAATTAGGTAATCTCGCGGAAGGCATAATATTACAGTCAATTGAGGACCTCTGGAACGATGAACATAAACAGGAGAGCCTTGCGTTTTTTCAGGGCGATGATTTTCTCACCTGCGCCGCCCTGGCCGGCATGAATCTTCTCGAACAGGCAAAACTGCTCCAAATGGTATCCCAGGCCTCGGGTAACATCTCTTGCAGCGCCCCCAACAGGCATCAATTATATCAAAAGGACGGGAAAAGACGGTCCGGATATAAGCGTGAACTGGCCCTGGCGGTCCGCTGATCCCCACCCGAAGGCCCGGAAGAGTGTCGCCGGTTGTCTGATGGAAACGACCTTCTGAAAGATAAATCTATATTTTTATCCCCGAATATGGTAATCTGAATGTACGCGGATTTCATTCCGGACCGGTTTTTGACCAATTCTCAGGTATAAAACAAACACAATATGAAAGAGATAAAAGAGATAATAGATATGGGCAGGCGGCTCGACGAACTGGCGTACGAGACCTATACGCTTTTTTCGAAGCGTGATGACTTCGACCGTCCGCTTGTTTCCTTCTGGATGGACATGGCGGAGTGGAAAAAAAGCCACCTGAAACACTGGAAAAAAATATCAAAGACCTTTGTCTATAAGAACCTGTTCAACCGTAATACCGCTGATCTGAAATCCATAATAAAGCAGCTCAAGAACATCCAGGCCGAGCACATAGAATTCATGAGAAGGCTCAGGAAAAAAAGGATCGCCCAGGATGAGGCCATTACTCAGACGATCCTTAACGAGTTCTGCCTGGTCACGGACATCTACCTTGAGATATTCTACTGCTATGACGAGCTGGTCAAGGAACAGACCTCCAGCTGCGTTGAGGAATGCGAGTCCAACCTTGTAAAGATGGCAAACGTCCTCAAGCCCTACCTCAGACTTAACCCTCTCTATGCGGTGCTTCTGAGGTCTATCGTCGACCTTAAACATAAATATGATCTCCTGCTTACCAACTTCGGGGCCATTAAAAAGAAAAAGGCCGTCTGACCGCGGCGGAGCCCTCTTCCGTCATCATTCCATGTAACCACGGTTTGACATTTGAAGCTCAGAATCGGACATCTGTCGACTTTTTATCACACAGCTGTGCTTCTTATGGCAGGCGGGGAGGTGGAAGAACGTCTCGGATGCCAGGTTGACTGGCGGCTCTTTGGCACCGGCCCCGCAATCGTAGACGCGTTCGAAAAAAAGGCCCTCGACATCGCATATGTCGGACTACCTCCCGTCATCATAGGCATTGAGCGCGGCGTCAGGATAAAGTGCATTGCCGGCGGACATATCGAAGGGACGGTGTTTTGCGGAGAGTCGGGATCAGCCGGGTTCCCCCGGGAGACCGACCTTAGTAAAATATTGAGTCAGTTCAGGGGCCGCAGTATCGGTGTGCCGGGCAGAGGGTCCATCCACGATGTCATCCTGAAAGACGTCATGGACAGGCACGGTCTTTCGGGCAAGAT
Source organism: Nitrospirota bacterium (assembly GCA_016215155.1). Classification (GTDB taxonomy): domain Bacteria; phylum Nitrospirota; class Thermodesulfovibrionia; order Thermodesulfovibrionales; family UBA6898; genus PALSA-1316. The sequence continues at coordinate 32,817 of JACRLQ010000009.1, read as the reverse complement.
AAATGTCATAAATTTCGCGTGGTCGGACCAGATAACGGAGGCCGCGGTAAAAGGGGACCTTGCGGCGGCGGTCGGGACCCCGGCGCTTGCCGCAGCACTTAGGAGGTATAAGGGTTTTACTCCTCTTTACCCACCGGCCATGATATGGCCCTATAACCCCAGTTACGGGATTATCGCCGATCAGGACTTTCTGCTGGCGGAACGCGGCGTTGCCGGAGAATTTCTCCGTCTGCATGAGGACGCGGCCAGGTCCTTAAGAGACGACCCCTCGGGCGCGGCCGGGACAATCTCCGGGTATGTGGGGTTTATCGACAGTGAGTTCGTCCTGGAGACCCTTAAAATATCCCCAAAATATTGCGCGGCGCTGCCTTATGAATATATCGCCGCTACGATGAAATTTGCCGCGTGTCTCAAACGGCTGGGCTACATAAGAAAGGACGTTTCGGTGGACGATATATTCGACACCTCGCTGATCTCAGAGAAGCATCCTGAAAAGGACCACTATGACCCCGCTGCCTGAGAATTCTTCTTGACCCTTTTTTGTTCATACATCGAGACGTCCGATAGTTCGAGGAGCTGCTCGATCGAGCGGGCGCCGTCAGGATCGCACCACGATATGCCCAGGCTTACGGTAAGCTTATAGCCCCGGCCGTTACCGTCGTTGTTTTTGTCAAAGCTGTCTCCGATCCTCTTTAATATGCCCTCGGCGCTCTCGTCGGTCATCTCGATCGGTATGATCGCAAATTCGTCTCCGCCTATGCGGGCGATTATGTCGGACTCGCGAAAATTCGAACGCAGTATGTTCGCCGTCTCCTGAAGGGCGGCATCTCCCGCCTTATGGCCCATCACGTCGTTGACGGTCTTGAGGTCATCGAGGTCCGCTGAAATCAGATAAAGCCTTTTTTTCAGCCGTCCGGCGACCCTTAACTGCTGTTCCCCGAGCGTCATAAACCCCCGGCGGTTATAGAGGCCGGTGAGTTCGTCGGTCAGAGAAAGGGCCCTAAGCTCATCCTCCATCAGCTTTCTGTCGGTGATATTCTTCGAAACTACGGTGACCGCGGTTATTTTTTCCTCGGTGTCCTTGACGGGGCTGAACGTCTGGAGAAAGTATCTCTTGTCCCTGAAGCTCTGGTGCTCGTATTGGGCGGAAGCCCCCGTGCTGAAGACCTTTTCGACCCTCTCTTGAAATACCTGCGTCTCGGTTTCCGAATGCAGGTCCCCGTAATTGACATTTTCGACATTTTCGATGCTGAGACCCATGCGCGAAAGATGTTTTCTGTTTACGAACAGATAATTACAGGAAGAATCGACAAGGTAGATCGAGTCGTCCGTAGAATCAACGAGAGACCTGTATTTCTGTTCCAGAGCGGAGAGTCTCGACTCTGAACGTTTTCTGCGTTTGGAAAGTATGGCAAGCCCCGTTGCGGCGCCTGTGATGATCACGGACCAGACGATCATTATAGTCCTGTAAAGCCTTCGGAACTGGTCCATGCTCGAGATGATTTTTTTCTCCATGTCCTCTTCAAGTTTTTCCGTTTTCGTCATCACGACCTTGAAGGCGGCGTCAAATTCGCGGACGGGGCCCGGGCCTGCCCAGCCTGAGCGTCTCTCCCTAAGCCCCAGGAGAGTTATGTCCTGGAGTTTGTCCATAGAGACAAGCATGGACTCGGCCTGCGCGCGGAAATCCCGGTTGTCGATGGGGCGAAGAAATCTCCCCGTCTCTACCTCGCCGCCCGTAAGCAGTTTTCTTGCGGTGTCCGAGGCCCTGAAAAATTTCTGCCGAGCCTTGCCCACGTCATTGTCCGGGTCTCCGTTTAAATATTCCACGAGACCGAGTTGAAAGGCGGCGAGGTCCTTTTTTATGTCAGTGACCGCATCGACTACCATGAAATCCTGCATCTGGTCTTCCCAGATATAATTCGTTATCGCAAACAATACGATCGAAAATATGCCCAGAACGGACATGACGAGGGAGAAGATATGCCAGCGTGAGAACCCCGCCGGCCCTGCTGCACTATATTCGTTGCTTGGTTTGTTCATATAAAGAAGCCGATCTGGGAAGTCTTTTCCTCCCGACAACGCATTTTAACATATCTGTTGATTATATAAAGTAACTTCGAATTAATACATTAATATATTAATAAAACAGATTATCGGATTATATCCGCGGTGAAAGAAAAAAGCTGGGAGTCTTTCCACGCGGCCTCAGGAAGCCCGGCCTTAAGAGATACCTCCCTGAGGAAGGTATCGACGTCCCACCCGAACTCCTCGGCGACCTGTGGAAGCAGCAGGCCGCTTTTATTGTCCTTCACTATAAAGAGGCCATGGGTCCCTATTTTGATGTCCTTCCTGTCCCGGAGGGGTTCCAGGGGCGAAAGCACCGTTACTTCCACCTCCATGTCCGTAAGTTCTTCGGGCGCCATTTTAGGGAACCGGGGGTCAAAAGACGATGCGGAGACCGAGTTCGCGATAACGGACTTGAAGAGGGGCATTACAGGGCTGATATTGCCGATACATCCCCGCAGCATGCCCTTTCTTTTAATGGTAACGAACGTGGCGCCGTTTGCAAGGAGTCTCGGGTTTGACGTCTCATGGGAGGGCGCTTTGCCCGTTTTGACATATTCGGAGATCGACTTTATGGCAAGGGAAAGAAGTTCGGCCCTCTCCTCCATGTCGAGGGCGCTTTTATAAAGCCCCATTGCGGCATAGCCGACGACCCTTTTGACGTCACCGGTTACGTCACCCGAATTGGCGTATTTAAAAAGCCGCCCGTCCGTGGCCCCGAGGTCTCTGGCGGCGGCCATGGCATAAAGCAGGGCATACCCTCCGCAGGCCTCTGCCTCTCCGCTCATCAGCTTCTGTTCGAGGTCGCCTGAGGACATCCTCTGTACCGCATCCGTGACCTTGCGGTCCATGGCGGCGGCGGTCTGATAATCGTGATAGTGCGAAAGGTCCGTGCTGACGACGAGCAGGACCCTGTCGCTTGCCTTCATCACCTCTGCGAGCTTTTTGGACAGATGATTGAACGACTCACGGGAAGGGGCTCCAATGAGTATCGGCACTACGCTGAAATTTTTCAGGACCCTCTGCAGAAACGGCAGCTGCACTTCGATTGAGTGCTCTTTGTCGAAGGCCGCGGGAAAGAAAGTGACCTGGTCCTTTTCACTCAGCAGGCCCCGCGCTACCTTCTCATTTATCTTTACCGTGCCGAGCGGTGTCATCATGCCGCCGGTCGTATAGACTGACGCCCCGGTATAAGAGGCGTAATGGCTGGAGCCTATAATAATGACCGTGTCGATGTCCCTGCCTTTAAGCCGGCCGTATGAAAAAGCGGCGACCTGCCCCGAAAACTGATACCCGGCATGCGGGGCGATGAGCGCGATAAGCCTGCCGTCGACCTTGTTGCCGTCAACACCCTTAAGAAAGCCGTCCACCATTCCGGCAAGCTCTTTCCCGTCGGCGGGGTAAAATGCTCCGGCAACATTTGGCTCCTTTACAGACGCTGAACACCCCGTCAGCAAAAACGAAAGCAGGTACAAGGCTGAGATAAAGGTGCGCAATCTCATGATGCCTTTTGCCAGAACCTGGCCACATGAGTACTGTCCGTTGTCCGTGTCTTTTTCCGAAGGAGACCGGAAAGGCCCCCCAGAATGAAAAAAACAAGAAATGATCTCCTCGTCATTTTACCCCCATACTCCCGGGATGCCTGTCCCGCAGGACCCGCATCTGCCGTTAATAATATTATTTTGATTGACCCTGAACCCTGAACGTTCGACCAGGAGCCTTCCGCATTTATGGCAGGACGTGTTCTGTCCGCCCCCCGCCAGGTTCCCGATGTACACATACCGGAGTCCCGAGTCCAGTGCGGCCTTCCTGGCATCCGAGAGCGTGCCGGGAGGCGTCGGGGGCAGGTTTTTGAGCTTGTAATAAGGGAAGAACCTCGAAAAATGAAGGGGCACGTCACGACCGAGGTTATTCACAATCCAGGCGGTCATCTCCGAGATCTTTTTAATGTCGTCGTTAAGGGTGGGTATCACAAGGTTTGTGATCTCTATCCAGACCCCCGCTTTTTTTAGTTCGACAAGGGTGTCGAGCACCGGACGGAGCCTTCCGCCGCAGATACGGCTGTAGAAATCCTCTGTAAATGCCTTCAGGTCGACATCGGCGGCATCCATAAAAGGGGCCAGTTCCCGGAGCGGTCTGCTGTTTATATACCCGCAGGTATGCATCGTGTTTTTCAGTTTGAAGTCCCTTGCGAGTTTCGCCGTGTCGAACATATATTCATAAAAGACCGTCGGTTCCGTATAGGTATAGGTTATGGAACGGCAGCCGTAATAAAGCGCCTGCCTCACAACGTCCGCCGGGGGCAGGTCTTTGTGGTCCACCTCTTCCGGCCTTGCCTGTGAGATCTGATAGTTCTGGCAGAATTTGCAGTCCAGCACGCATCCCGCGGTGGCGATGGAAAACGCGGCCGTGGCCGGAAGGAAATGATAGAAAGGTTTTTTTTCGATGGGGTCAATGGCGACCGAGCAGGGTTTTCCATAGACAAGGCTATAGAGCACCCCGCTTTTGTTGATCCTGGTTCTGCAGCCTCCGATCTGATAATTATCGAGCTCACATTCGGTAGGGCAGAGTTCACACCTGACCTTGTCACCCATGCTGTATTTTAACGCTTCACTGTTTTTTTCTCCAATGCATGCCCTCTCTGAGATCAAGCCCCTTATTTTTCAGGACGTTTTCATAGTAGGCCCTTCTTTTTATATATTCAAAAATATCAGCACGCAAGTATTCCCCAAAAATATTGTAGGAAAATATGCAGGCGATCAGCAGCGCCGCCGACACCAGAAGCGCCCTGAATTTTTTTTCGTCACCCATTTTGCTCTCCAGTCCTTTCCGTTCGCACAAAACACCTGTTGCACCTTATGCATTCGGATATGTGGGGCCCCGGTCTGTTGTCCATAGGGCATTGGCTGTTGCTTACGTAGCGGTTGTCGGACCTCGAAAGCAGGCCGGTCAGCGCCGCGACGGGGCAGAGATACCTGCACCAGAACCTTCTTACCCTCACATTGGCAATAAGGGTCAGTCCTACAAGACCCCACGACAGGTAACTTCCGCTCAATGAAAAAAGGGTGACGTAAGTCTCGTAATTTCCGGATTCCGGACGTCTTCCGGCGAGCGCCGCGGCGATGGAAATTCCCAACGCCGGATATTTTAACCGTCTCCAGTCCCCGTCACTGCCGGAAGAAATGTTCCATTTTCTGACAGGCAGCCGGCCGAGGAGTTCCGAGAGGGCCCCGAAAGGGCAGATCCAGCCGCAATAAAACCTTCCTGCGAGCAATACCGAAATCGCGGTGCTTATGACAAGGGCCAGCCATAGATAAGAATTGGACGGCCCGAAAAGGACCATGTTAAATAACTGGAGCATCGAAAACGGGGTTGAAAGATAAATCCCCGGGATGATAAGTCCAAGGACAAGGCTGACGTCCCTGGTATAAAGAAAGCGGGGGTTGTGCCTCGTCATAAAATAACAAAAAAACGCCGCCGAGAAGTACGCTGTATAAATGATCCACGCGTGTTCAGACGCCCGCCCGGCTTCAGCCCTGAGGACCCTGACGCCCAACAGGTCCGAGGCGGCCTTTACGGAGGATTCTCTGACAGACCGCGCCAGAGCCTGAACGCTTATCGTGGCCCGGCTGATGCCGTCTATGTCGGAGCCGATCTCAAGGGGGTCATTTACGCTTCTGCCTATGAAGCGGGACAGGTATTCAGGCGTCTCCATATAGTGGACATAGTTTTTTGTCTCCCTGTGATCGATTATCCTGAGCCCGGTTATCCGCCCCTGCCTGTCCATCACGACAAGCGTCTTTATCGGTCCGGCATATCCCCTTACGGAAGGAGAGATGTCATGCGTATTGAAGGCCACAAGACCCTCTGACAGGTAATGGGGAGGTGTCCCGCCCTTTTGTGTAAATGAAGCGCCCGGGGCAAGTTCCCTGAGGATGGCCTGCTCGTCGATCACCGGGGTCTGGTTATTAAAAAGCAGTCCGACGGCGACGGCGGAAAGTGCGACGCTCAGGATTGCGGTCCGGATATTCCTGATATCCCTGGTCATGTGACCTCGGTTTCGATGCCGCGCAGCAGCATGAAAGAGACTGATTTAACGACCATCAGCAGTATAAGAGAATTTCTGACGCCCGCGACGGGGACTGTAAATATTCCGGTCAATAAGGCCCCCGCAAAAGAACCGGACATCTCCAGAGCATAAAGTCTGCCTGCCGTGCCCTCCACTGCGTCCCGGCCGAAACAATTCGGGACTGTGCTGAATACAAGCCCTCCCAAAAGGCCGCAGCAAAAATTAAGCATAAAATACAGCAGTTCGCTCCTGACGGACATGAGGGCCGCCCCTGACAACAGGACAAAGAAGAGTTCGAATTCCCTAAGGCGCCTCAGCGGGGAGGAACTGTCGCGGCCTGAATATGCCCCTATGGCGAGGCCCGCCATAAATACCGCTGTAAGCAGACCGATCATTTCATAGGCATATCCGAACCGGGCCTGATACCCCATAATCACAATCACGGAAAACGACATCGTTACATAGCCTGTAGAAAACAGAGAATAATATACGGGCGCCTTATTTCGCCTGAATAAAATAATTATCGCCAGTAAAGCAAGGGCCGAAACCACGGCCGCCGTCCAGGCCGACACGGAAAGCAGCAGGTCCATGAGTCTCCCCCCGTGCAGGCCGGACCATAACCTCAGGTTATGAAGATAGGCTATCGGCCTCAGGTCGCTGTTTAGCGGTCCGGATGCCGAGAGCCTGTCTTTTACCATCGCCGTCTTATGAGATGAGAAGGCGTCCTGAAAAAGCGAGGGATGAAAATAATCAGTCTTTATTCCCCTCCCTGAAAATCTTTTTTCAAGTAGGTCGGGGCTGGTATCGATAGGTCTGTCGGATGCAAACATGAAGCCGTATTCTTCGGATGACACCTCCACGTGACCGAATACCGACCTCAGTGAGTTGTAGATGGCCCCGTTGGCCGCCTGCATTTTCCTGCCTATGTAACCAAAGGATGAGGGGAGCGACAGGGAAATTATCCCTTCGTCTTTAAGGATATTTGCGGCCTCCCTGAAAAATTCAGTTGTATAGTACCTGTTGATCCAGGCGGTCGAGGGTTCGGGCAGGTTGAGCACAATGAGATCATATCCCGGAGTTCCCCGGGATTTTATAAATCCTCGCGCGTCTTCGGCATGAATATGTACCCTCCCGCCGTTGAGCAGGCCGGGTTCGGATTTCCTGACAAGGGCCTCTGAAACTTTTATGAGCATCGGATCAATTTCAAGGTAGTCTATCGAAACCAGGGGGTACTTGAGATATTCCCGGAGCATCGAAAGCGACCCTCCCACGACCAGCACACGTAACGGGCGTTCATGAAGCGACAACGGAAGGTGTGCGGCAGGCTCCTCGGTCTGTCTGTCGGGATATGAGAATACGAACTTCCCCGAGACGAAGACATTGTACTGTCCGCCCAGCTCGTTCACCTTTATCTCGCCGTATCTCGACTGGAGGGTCTCCAGATGCCTGAGACCGGAGACGCCGGTATCTGAAGAGGTCAGTCCCGGATATATGGAGGCCCCCGCATAAATAAACGGAGGCACGGCAAGCAGAAGCAAAAGGGACACCCGTTTTGAAACAAGGGCGGCAACCGCCATATTGACCATCGCGGCGGAAAAGGTGATGAAGGCCGGTTCAAAGCGCCCCGAAAGGAAAAAGGTAAAGAGTATGCCTCCCGCGAATGAACCGGCAGCCTCAAGCCCATAGACCCTGGAGATCTCTCCTCCGGCATACCTTACGGACAGCGGGAACTGCGTCCCTATCGTAAAACAGAGCGGAAAAAGCGACGCCAGCGTGAACCCGAAGGTCAGCGGCAGCGAGACCGTTTCGCCGGGGCTTGTTTTCAGAAGGAGTTCGGCCTGATCGAGCAGGAGGACCGTCAGCTGGCCCAAAACGGAGATTATAAGAAATGATATGGCAAACGCTCCGGGTTTCCTGAATTTAGCGCCCAGGTAACTCCCGGCGCCGACCGCGACCAGCCATATGGCGAGGGTCATACCTATAACCATCTCATTGCCGGAAAAAACGGTCAGGAGTTTTCTTATGCATACTATCTGGAGGAGGACTGAACTGAAGCCTGTTACAAAAAAAGGTATGTTCATCTCATCACGGCCAGTTAAGGGGGTTTTAGACATCCGGGTTGACCGGGGCCGGTCGTCTGTTTCATTCCCCGGTCAGGGGCTGGTCAGACACGGTTCCGGAGCCAGTCGGAAGGGTTTATAATATGATAGCATCCGTTTCCGTCCGAGTAGACCACCTTGAATATACCGGCGTTTAAAATCATCCTTTTGCACATCATGCAAGGCTCGGACACGCACTCTTCGCCTTCGCCGTCACACCCTGATATGTAGATTGTGGAACCCTTCAGTTCATCAGCGGAGGCACGGATGATGGCGTTTGCCTCGGCATGGACGCTGTGGCAGAGTTCATACCGTTCGCCGTGCGGTATCTGGAGTTCTTTCCTGGTGCATTTGCCGGCTTCGAGGCAGTCGATCATGCCTGAGGGAGCGCCGTTATAGCCTGTGCTGACGATGACATTGTCTTTCGTGATGACGGCGCCGTAACGCCTTCTAAGGCACGTTGCGCGGGTGGAAACGGCCTTGGCGATGTTTATGAAATAGATGTCCCAGCCGGGCCTGGTCTGCTTTGCCGGCTTTTTGGTTTTATGTGTTACAGGCTTTGATTCCCTAGACTTGGGCTTGTTCATGAAAGTTATTATACCCCAACCGATGGGTAAATTTGGTCTGAAATAACAAGGCGTCAAAAGCGGGGACGGTGGCCTTTATAAATGAAGGACTCAGGTTGCAGCGGTTCTCGGCGCCGCTTCTTTTGCCCGGTCCCTGCTATGGTCTTTTGCTATGAGCATATATATTGAAGGGACGACAAACAGGGTAAAAAAAGTACCCACGAACATGCCTCCGACCAGCACCAGGCCGATGGAGTTCCTCGCGGCAGCTCCCGCCCCCGTGACCAGGGTCAGGGGGAAATGTCCGGCGATGGTCGCAGCGCTTGTCATAAGGATAGGCCTGAGCCTTGTCATCGCGGCATGACGCACCGAGTCGATCTTGGAGTGGCCCTCAAGCTGCATCCTGTTTGCGAACTCCACTATAAGTATGCCGTTTTTTGAGACCAGCCCGACGAGGGTCACAAGTCCTACCTGAGAGTAGATATTGAGCGTTGTCGTCCAGCCCTTTGTCCAGAATGGAACGTTAGGGTCAGGCATCTTGAGAAAGGTAAACATCAGCGCGCCGAACATCGCCAGAGGCACCGAGCCGGCCAGAATTACGAAGGGATCTCGGAAACTGTTGAACTGGGCGGCCAGCACCAGGAATATCAGGATTACGGCCAGTCCAAAGGCGGGCAGGAATTTGTCGCCCTCCGTGCGCAGCTGGCGGGACTCGCCCGTGTAATCCAGGACATATCCCTTCGGCAGGATCGAGGCAGCTTCGTTTTCAAGGAAGCGCAGGGCCTCGTCGAGCGGACGGACAGCTACCCCGCTGATTTTAACCGCGTTTAACTGCTGGAAACGGTTAAGAGACCTGGGGACAACAGAATCGCGCACAGTCGCGATGGAGCTCAGCGGAATGAGTTTGCCGCCGGGACCTGTGACATAAATATCCTTGAGCTGGTCAGGGTTGAGCCTTCCTTTCCTTTCAATCTGGGGGATTACCTTATAACTGCGCCCCGAGATGTCAAAACGGTTTACGAAGTTCCCGCCGACCATGCCGCCCAGGTCAGTGCCCACCTGCGCCAGATTTATTCCAAGGGCGGCAACCTTGTCGCGGTTGATCAGAAATTCCGACTGGGGTTGATCTACCTTCACGTCAATCTGCGGTGGGAAGGCGAACATGCCGCTGTTCATGGCCTTAACCTGTATCTGTCTTGCGAAATCAAGGATCTCGCCCGTCTCAGCGGTCGATGCGAGGATAAACTCCACAGGGAATTGCCCGCCTCCCGGCAAGGCCGGAGGGGTCACAGGGAAGATCTGTATCCCGGTAATGCCGTGGAGCTTCTGCTGGACCTCCGGCATTATCTGGAAGATGTTTCTTTTGCGCTCATTCCAGGGCTTAGTGACCATTCCGCTGAACCCCGAATTCGGGAATGTGATCTGGAATGTGAATTTGGTTTCCGGAACGCCGAGGAAAACCTGATTGACTGCAGCGGCATACCTGCTGTTCTGGTCGAGGGTGGAGTTGGCCGAGGCATCCAGGATACCGAAGATGACCCCCTGGTCCTCTGTGGGGGCGAGTTCACGGGCCGACATGTTAAACATCGGGACAGTAAGCAGTGTGATGATAATCCAGACGGCGTATACTGCTGGACGCGCCTTAAGCGTCGAATCGAGCAGCCTGCCGTAAGCGTTTTTGAGTCTGTCGAAATCGCGCGAGATGCGGCCCGCGAGGCCGTGTTCCTGCTGCCCCGGCTTCAGAAGCGCGGCCGACATTACAGGCGAGAGCGTAAGGGCCACAATCCCGGAGATAGTGACCGTACCCGCAAGTGTGAAGGCAAACTCGCGGAAGAGCGATCCGGTCAGGCCGCCCTGAAGTCCTATCGGAAGATATACCGCCGCCAGTGTTATGGTCATCGCGATGATCGGGCCTACGAGCTCCCGCCCGGCCAGATATGCGGCATCAAGCGGAGATTTCCCTTCCCGCAGGTGGCGCTCGACATTTTCGACAACGACTATCGCGTCATCGACGACAAGCCCAACAGAGAGCACAATAGCAAGCAGGGTAAGCAGGTTGACGGTGAACCCGAAGGTCTGCATCAGAAAGACGCCTCCGATCAGGGACACCGGGATGGCGATGACCGGCACAAAAACTGACCTGAACGACCCCAGGAACAAAAAGATGACTACCACCACGATCAACAGGGTATCGCCAAGGGTCTTTATGACTTCATGGATGGCATTGTTTATATAATCGGTCCCGTCATAGGCGACCCTGGCCTGCATGCCGCTTGGAAGACCGCGTTGAATGGCCTCCATCTCGGCATGGACCCTTTTTATTACGTCGATGGAGTTTGCGTTAGGCAGAGGCCATATGCCCATGAAGACGGCCGTCTGGCCCGAGAAATGGACCTCAGCGTCATAATCTTCCGCTCCCAGCACAATATCGGCTATATCGCCCATCCGGACTATCGCCCCGTTTTGTTCGCGCACCGCAAGCTTTTTGAACTCATCGACAGTATTAAGGTTTGTATTTGCCGTCAGGTTCACCTGGATCAGGGAGCCCTTGCTACGGCCTAACGCGGAGAGGAAATTATTCGCGGCAAGGGCCTGCCGCACCTGGGCCGGGCTCACGTTGAGAGCCGCCATGCGGTCGGGCTTCAGCCATATGCGCATGGCGAAGGTACGTCCCCCGAGGATGTCGGCCCTCTGCACCCCGGAGATGGCGGACAGCCTGGGCTGCGCTACCCGGACAAGGTAATCGGTGATCTCGTTTTGTTTGAGGGTCTCGGAGGTGAAGCTCAGATAGGCCGAGGCGAAACGGCTGTCGGCCGACTCTATGTTAATGACCGGGACTTCGGCCTCGGGCGGGAGATCACGCCTGACCTGGTCGACCTTGGAACTGATTTCAGCCAGGGCCTTTGTAGCATCGTAGTTGATTTTCAGTCTCACGCTTATGGTGGAAAGGCCGAGGCTGCTCTGGGATTCCATATACTCTATACCGTCGGCGGCGGCTATCGCGCGCTCAAGGGGTGAAGTGATAAAGCCCCGTACCAGTTCGGAACTCGCGCCGATGTATACTGTTGTAACCGTGACCGCGGCGTTTTCGCTCCGGGGGTACTGGCGCACATTCAGAGAACGCACGGCCTGAAGTCCGGCAATTAAGATAAGAATGTTTACCACGAGGGCCAGGACCGGGCGGCGTATGAAAAGATCGGTGATATTCATGATTTTAACGCATGGACTCTGCTATCGCGCGGTGGTCAATTGTTCTCCGGTTTTGGCTGCTTTTCGAACGCGGGCGCCAGTTTGTTGTCGATCACGACAGACTGTCCGTTTCTGAGCTTGAATACCCCGGTACTTACTATGGTATCGCCTGCCTTCAGCCCGTCAGCCACGGAAACCAGATCGCCGCGTTTTTCCCCGAGCCGCACGAACTGCTGGCGGAGTGTCTTGCCTGCCTTGCCGTCCTTGCCCTCTTCTATGACAAATACGGAATCGCCGTACGGCGCATACGATACCGCGGTCGCCGGGATGACCAGCACGTTCCGGCGGCCGTGCTGGCCGACCGACACGTTTACGAACATGCCGGGCATAAGCTTCTCCGCTTTGTTCGAAACGGTTGCCCGGACCCTGATGTTGCGGCTTTCCTGGTCCACCTGGGAGTTGACCGCCGTTATCCTGCCTTCGATGATCAGCCCGGGCGAAGCGTCCGAAGTCAACTTGACCGGCAGCCCCGTCCGGACCTGGTGAAGCTGCTGTTCAGGGAGTGCAAAGTCCGCGAATATCGGGTCCAGCGACTGAAGGGTGACGATAGGGTCTCCTTCCCTCAAGACCTGCCCCAGATTCACGAGCCTTATGCCGAGGCGTCCGCTGAAGGGGGCCTTCACATTTTTCTTTGCGATTGTCGCCCGGATGTTTTCAGCCTGGGACTCGGCCTGGGCAACGGCCGCCACCGCGTTGTCGCGGTCGGACTTTGATATTATTCCTTTATCAAGCAGCACTGACGCCCTCTCAAAGTTTGTCCTGGCCAGGGTTACCTGGACCTCCGCGCCCGGAAGCTGGGCCTCTTCCGAGGAGGTGTCCTGTCTAATAAGGACGTCCCCCTTTTTGACATAAGAGCCGGACTCAAAACCAATACTTACTATTTTCCCCGCCATCTCTGCCGCCACGGTAACGCCCTGAACAGCATTGAGCGTGCCCACCGCGCTAAGCGAAGTGTCCCAGGAATCTGCCTTGACCGGTGAGGAGGTCACGGTCTCGGGGGGAAGCGAGAATTTTTTGCCCTGGTCTATCATCGCCCTTATCTGGAGGGCCTTGACCCCGCCAATTATGGCTATGAGGATTATGAGACATGCGAGAGTCAGAATAATACGTTTTTTCATAAAAATAACCCTTATAAAATTTATAGAATCTTTGAGAATCGATGCATGAAAAGAGCAGGGTGGAAATACACTCCCTTAACCATGTATAAAAAAGACTAACATGTGAAAACGAAATTATCAAGAAGAGTATGCAGCGCATCGAAAGATACGCGGTGTGCTTGACAGCTAGACAGGCCGGACAGCCGGTATTCTCAGGATCCGGTCTCTTGGGCGGAAGGACGCCGCATAAGGCGCGTCTACTAAAGACCTTGAACCTAAGACCTTGGGGTCAAACCTACACAGGCTGTTGAAAAAGTGTTTTCAGATGTTTTTCCGTCATTCCAGGCTGTTGAAAAAGTGTTTTCAGATGTTTTTCCGTCATTCCCGTGCAGACGGGAATCCATTGTTTTTAAGAAGTTTGGATACCCGCCTTCGCGAGTATGACGTCTCTAACTGACAAAATAAACACTTTTTCAACAGCCTGTACATTCTTCATTAGAAGCCAAGCGGCTCCCATTTCCTGAACATATTCACCTCATCGCCCGGATTCGGAAGGCCGGCGATCTTCCAGGCAATGACCGGCTCTATAAACTTTTCGGTCACGCAGTCCTTCGGCTGGCCTACGTTCTTGCATACAAAGCGCAGGATGGGGAAAAAATTATATTCCTCGTAGTAGTGGCGCATGAATTTCAGGATGTCCATCTTATCTTTGGTCATTTCCCCGGCCCCTTCTCGTTCGGCCAGTGCCCGGGCGACCGTCTCATTCCAGTCCCCGGTATTTACGAGATAGCCGTCGTCATCCAGAGTGATCCTTGTCCCCAGATATTCGATTACGGGCATAACGCGGACCTCCGGACTACCCGGAGATCTTCTTTTTTACGGTCTTTACCGCGGAGGCGGTTTTTTTCGCAACGGTCTTTTTTGCGGCCGTGACCTTCTTTACCACCTTCTTAGCCACTTTTTCTTCGACCTTCGTCGCCTTTTTTACGGCTTTTTTTACCGCCTTCTCTACTTTCTGTTTCACCGTCTTTTTGCCGAACATATCTCCTCCTAAGTAAACCGTCATTTTAGGTGCGCAGCACCCTTGTCGAATACTAACCGTATTTTCGACCGATGTCAATTCCTGCACAACTTTCGCCGCCGCGGCCATCAATCAACCCGCTAATGACGGGGATTACTTCACTTCTCCGGTAAAGACCCGGTCCTTTTCGACGCAGCGGGCAACACAGACCAACGTCGGGTTCGCCTCTTATGAAGTCTCCCCCTACCGGGGTAGGATTTACAAGTCTGATATAAAATTATAATATTAAGGTTATATTATAATTCTAACTTTATGTTTTATCGAAAATGCACATTGAGGCCTGAGTTACAGAACAAGCTCAGGTAAAATTGAGGGGGGATAACAACATGAAAAGAAATTGCTGGGAAGTGATGAATTGCGAGAGGTGCACGTCTGCCATAGGGGATGATTCGTGTCCCGTCTGCAGGGAAAGCAAATTGCATGGCGTGCATGAAGGACTCAACGGCGGCAGGGCCTGCTGGACGATCCCCCACACAAAATGCGGGGGTGTGACACAGGGCAGATTCGGCGACAAGTTCCGTAACTGCATGGAGTGTGATTTTTACAGGCTGGTGAAGCGGGAGGAGAAAGGCTCATTCAGGCTTTCCGCAACAATACTGTCTCAGTTGGAGAGATAATATATTAACCGGGCTTGACCACATCGCAGATAACCTGACGCAGGACCCGCAAAAGTCATTTTATGATAAGGACGGATACCCTTGATTGAAAATATATTGAACTCCATGGCCGATCCGGTCCATATTACGAACAGAAATTTTGAGGTAGAGTTCGTAAACCGGGCCTGCAGTGAAATATTCGGCCCACATACCAACGGGATAAAGTGTTATAAGTATTTTCATGATTTTGACGGCCCCTGCGGATGGTGCAGACACGAAGAAGTAATGGCGGGGAAAAGTTATCATTCGGAGAACTACTTCAAGAAGGCCGATAAATATTTCGATTCCAAAATCTCTCCGATAATTAACGCCGGGGGGGACCCCGCCAAGCTGGTTATCTTGAGAGACGTCACGGAGAGAAAAGACGCAGAGAACCGGCTGATGCGGAGAAACGACGAAAAGACGGCCTTGCTGACCGCCATACATGCAGTACTTCTGGAACGGCCGTATAAGACAAGAGCGAGGATTATTTTCGATTCGTTCAGGCAGCTGGTGAGGGCGACCGCGGGATATATCGAGCTCTTCAATAAAGACAGGTCGGTCAGCGAAATCCTTTTTTCCGACTCCGACGAAATACAATTCGTCCCAAGGTCAGCTCTGCCCGGACGCACAGGGTCCATGGCCGCGCAGGTGTCCCGCAGTGGCGGGATAGTAATCGATAATGATTTCCAAAACGGTCAATGGAAGCAGTTTATTCCCCAATGTCAGGCCCCGCTGTCGAACGTAATGTTAGTCCCCCTTTCACTTGACAGTGCCGCTGTCGGCCTTTTGGTCCTGGCAGATAAAGAGGGCGGGTTTTCGGATGAGGACGCCTCCATCGCTAAGGCCTTCGGAGAGCTGGCAGCGATAGCCTTGACCAACTCGCAGCTGATTGACGCCATGGTCGTTAATATGGAGGAAGTTGCCGATATGACCCGCCGGCTCCATGCCGAAATCAGCGAGAAGAACAAGGCAGTGCAGGACCTCAAGCGAAGTGAAGAACAATTCCGGACCCTGGTCAATAATATTGAGCAACGGCATTTTATCTATAATCACAATCCTGAGGGGGTCTTCACGTATCTCAGCCCCTCGGTCACCGAGATCCTCGGATATTCTCCCGGGGAGTTCATGAGCCATTATGAAACGTACCTGACCGACCATCCCGTCAATAAGTCCGCGCGAGAATTCACCGAACTGGGACTGCGCGGCAAGGCGCATCCCCCATATGAACTTGAGATATATCATAAAGACGGCAGGAAGATATGGCTTGAGGTCGTCGAACTTCCGGTCACGGACATACACGGCGGCGTGACCGGGCTTCAGGGCATTGCCCAGGACATTTCCGCGAGAAAGTCGGCCAGGGAAATACATCTTATGAACACCCGGTTCGAGGCGATGCGGAAATTGATAGCGGGTCTGTCCCACGCAATCAGAAACCCGCTATTCGGGATCTCCTCCATAAGTCAGATACTGCAGCGGGCGGACCTGGATGAAAAATATGCCCCCATGATCAGGGCCTTGAACACCGAGTCCAAAAGGATCGCCGATCTCATAAACGATCTGAATATGTATGCCAAGCCGAAAGCCCCGGTTTTGTCCCTTATAGATATGGGGTCATTGATCGATACGTTAAAACAGAAATATTCGGAAAAATATCCCGAAATCACCTTCAGGGTCAACCTTGAGTCTGCGATGACGGTCAAAGGAGACGAATCCCAGCTTTCGTACGCCATTGATCAGCTGCTCGAAAACGGCTGTCAGTCCGGAGCTACCGAGCTGGATATCGATATCCATCGCGATTATTATTTCGATGGAGACAGGGTTAATTTCAGCATCCGGGACAATGGGACAGGCATTAGTGAGAAAGATATTCTGAAATGTTTCGATCCCTTCTATACGACGAGGCAGCGCAGCACCGGCCTTGGGCTTTCACTGAGCAAAAAACTGATTGAACTGCACGGCGGCAGTATTGATCTGTCCAGTAAGGCGGGAGAGGGAACATCGATATTTATCTCTCTGAATATCCTGCCGATATAAAAAGTCCCTTATATTTTTACCTTCTCATCTTATTTATGGTTTCGCCGAGTTTCTTTATCTCTTCGCCGTACTGTGCCCAGTTTCCCTCTCTTTGCGCCTTTATCGCCCGGTCGAAATGGGCCTTTGCGGAAGCGGCCAGGTCTTTATCTCCTGAGGCGGGAGAGACACTAAGCGGCGCGGCAGCTGCGGCGGGTTCCTGGGTCCTTACGTCCCCGAATATCTTCGAAAGCGCGGCGTCCAGGGTCTCCTCCATGGCTATCCTGTTTTCGTAGGCCACTACGACCCGCTTAAGCTCGGGGATCTTTCCCTTGTCGGCCCTGAGATACAGCGGCTGCACATATATGAGCGAATTCTCTATGGGGATGACCAGAAGCGTGCCCTGTATCACCTGGGAGCCCCTCTGGTCCCAGAGCGATATCTGTCTCGATATCTCGGTGTCCTGATTGATCCTCGCGACGATCTGCTTGGGGCCATAGACGAGTCTGTCCTTGGGGAAACGATACACAGTCAGCTTCCCGTAGTTTTCACCGTCGCTGCGGGCCACCATCCAGGCGGAGAGGTTGTCCTTTTTCTTGGGGTTAAACGGGAGCATAAGGAGAAACTCCTCTTTCTTTTCGTCCGGAAGTTTCATGATCGTGTAATAGGGCTCCATGAGCTCTTCCTTGGCCGCCTTCCCCATTGAGGGTATCTCCCACTGGTCCTCGCGGTTATAGAAGTTCTGAGGTTCTTCCATATGGTATGTCGAATACACCATGGTCTGGATCCCGAAGATATCAAGGGGATATCTGATATGTCTTTTCAGGTCCGGCGGCATTTCAGAGAGCGGGTGGAGGACGCCGGGGAATATCTTTTCGACGGTCCTTATGAGAGGGTCCTGGCGGTCGGCCATGTAAAACTTCATGCTGCCGTCGTAGGCGTTTATCGTGATCTTCACGGAATTACGGATGTAGTTGAGTCCGTTTCTGATCGGCTGAGAATAGGGGAACCGCCTGCTGACGGTATAGGCGTCGTAGATCCAGACGAGCTGCCCGTCGTCGGTGACCACCATATAAGGGTCGCTGTCATACATGAGAAAAGGCATCACCTTCGAGACCCTCTCCTGGATGTTACGGTGGAAGAGCACCCTGCTTTTTTCGTGTACGTCGTCTGAGAGAAAGAGCTTCATCGAGCCGAAATAGGCGGCAAAGGCAAGTTTTTTGAAGGCCGAGTCTATGGCAACGCCGGGTTTCCCCGAGTATTCGGTATAGACGTTCTCCTCGCCCGAGGGGTAGTCGAACTCCTTCGACCTGGTATTGACGATTACATAACGGCTGGACAGCCGGCCGTAATATATTTCAGGCCTGCTGACTCTCATCGTTCCGACGGCGGAAACAGGCGGTATGTCCTTGACAAGAAGCACGGGAAGTCCCTCCGGGGTCACCTGGTTGACCGGTCCCAGCGTGATCCCGTAGCCATGGGTAAAGGTGAGGGTCTCGTTTATCCAGTTTCGTGTCGGTATGTTTTCGGTGGAAAGCTCCCTGGGCGAGAGCATCGTCTGCTGGTATTCGCCGTTTATCATATAGCGGTCGTTCCCGACAGAGGAGAAGTCGTAGTAAGTGCGTATCTCCTGGATCTGGCTGAAGGTATCAAGCAGGGGGCGATGGTCCCACAGACGGATATTTTTTATGGTCGCGCTGTTTTTCCTTATATCGTCCTTTGTAAGCGCCGTACTGCCCGATATGTTTCTGTCTTCGACCGTGTCTATGCCGAACCCCTTCCTCGTCGCGGAGATATTGTTTTTTATGTAAGGGGTCTCTTTTACGAGCTCGTTAGGGGCCACGACAAATTTCTGGAGTAACGCCGGATAGACGGCGCTCCCGATAAATGAGACCGCAAGATAGACCGTCGCGCTCAATATCAGCGCGATATTGCGCCGGAGGAAAATATTTGCCAGGAATATCCCGGCGGCGGCCATCGAGACGGCCATCTGCGCCTTTAACAAAGGTATTACCGCGTGTATGTCGCGATAGGTCGCCCCGGTCACATGCCCGTGAGTCGAATAGAGTATCGAGTGCATGCCGATGTAGGCCTTATAGGCAAGCCCAAGAAATACAAGGGCCCCCAATATCATAAGATGGGCCGAGGCGTAACGCTCGGAGACGATGCCCTTGGGGGTAATAAAAAGCGCCCCCTTCAGCGCGTAGTTGATTGCCGACACGGCGACCGATATCCCCAAAAGAAGAAGAAGCGTCGTGGAGATGATCTCATGAAAAGGGAGGGCAAAGAGATAAAAGGATATGTCCTTCCCGAAGACAGGGTCAACATGACCCGCGGCTGCGCCGTTAAAATAGTAGAGAAACGGGAGCCAGTTCCCTCCGAAGACCGCGCCGGTGAGAAGTCCGGCCCCGACAGGGACCGCTATTTTAAGCCTGTCGAAATTTTTTGTCAGGTCGAACTGGGGAAGAGACTGGTTGTACGGGGTGACGACGACCGGTCTGCCTTTCGTTGAACGCATCGAAAACCAGATGTTCATATAGGTGAACACAAAACCCGCGAGACCGCCGGCAAGCGCGCAAAGGCCCTGCGAATTAAGCTTGACCCTGAATATCTTTTCGAGCCCGATGTCCTTAAACCAGAGCCAGTCGATATAAAGAGAAAGAGACTGAGGCAGAGATAAAACTACGGCCAACAGAACAAGCGCAAAAAATATCTTTCTTCGCGGACCTTTTCCTGGCATTATACCCCCTCAAGGACATTCCGGTTCATTGATGACATCTTAACACAAAAAACAACCAGGACCTACCGGCAAAGTATCGAGGCCGGGACCCTGGTTGTTCGAGACAGCTTATATGTTTATGTCGGGGCCGCTATTGAGTCTGAACGTTAACGTCCGGTTCGGCGGCAGGTCCGGCCTCAGACCCCTGTTCGGCGGTCTCTGTCGCCCCTTCCGTCTCGGTCAGTTCCGGTTCACTCCCTGATACGCTGGTGCGTTTATGCCTTTTGGCTTCCTGCTTTTTCTGGCGCATCAGTTCTTTCTTTCTTTTTTCGCTCTTATAGGCCCCTGCGCGTTTCGACATCATGCCCTCCTGAAAGAAAAAAAGATATAATCATCTATGTCAGCCTTCCTGCTTCCATCTCGTATTTTTTGCCTTGCGCTTGCGCGCCAGTCTCTGTTTGGTCTTCATCTTGACTGAGGGTTTTTCATAATAACGCCTCTTTTTGAGGTCCCCCATCAGACCGTCCCTCTGTATTTTTTTCTTCAGGACCTTCAGGGCTTTTTCAATATCGGTTCCTTCTACTTTTATCTCCACCTTTCGGTCCCTTTGCCCCTGCCGCCGCCTCCGAATGAAGAAGGCCTGCCCTTGCCTCCGCCTCCGCCTCCGCCTGGCCTGAAGCCCCCTGGCCTCGCCTTATTGACCTGAGGCTTTGCCTCGCTGACATTGATATTCCTCTGATCAAGCGTAGTGCCGTTAAGCGTAGTGATCGCGCGGTCGGCGTCTTCGTCGGACGACATCTCGACAAACCCGAAGCCTTTTGAACGATTGGTCGCGCTGTCGGTGATGATCTTCGCGGAAAGGACCTCCCCTATCTTTTCAAACATCTCTTTTAATTCTTCCTCTCCCACGGTGTAGGGAAGGTTTCCCACATAAATTTTCTTTGCCACGTTTGCTTCTCCTTTTCAGCGCATGCGCTCTACGCATACATTTTTTTGTGCCCTGCCGCAGATATCAGGTAATATCTTCAACTAAATACTATGCCATTTAACCGACATGGTTGAAAAGCCTTTACGGTCAATATGGCAGAATCAGAGGTGAAAATGGAGAAGACAGCTCCCTTTACGGTTCCTGCAACGTAAGGTTAAAGCTTTGAACGGTTAAAGCCTCTGGACCTATGTTCCCAAAGATGCCCCAAAAACTCCTGTTAAATTATGGCATACAGGGGAAATATTAGTCAAACCGGACGACGTCAGGTCAAATGATTTCGATCAATTCAGTATCTGAGACGCCCACTTATGTTAAAATTAAAATTCCATGGAAGATATATCAAAAGGTGTTGTCTATCTTGTCGGCGCGGGGCCCGGGGACATCGGGCTCTTTACGGTGAAGGGGCTCAAATACCTCCGGAAGGCCGATGTCGTCATATATGATTTCCATCTGAACGCCCAGATCCTCAACTACATCAGGCATGACGCCGAGTTCATATACGCGGGGAAACGCGGAGGTCATCATACGATGACCCAGGACGAGATCAACGCGGCGATTGTCGGCAAGGCGAAGGAAGGAAAGACGGTCTGCCGCCTCAAAGGCGGTGATCCTTTTGTCTTCGGCCGCGGGGGGGAAGAGGCCCAGGCGCTCGTCAGGGAGGGCATCAGGTTCGAGGTCGTGCCGGGGGTAAGTTCCTCGGTGGCGGCCCCTGCATATGCGGGCATTCCGCTTACCCACAGGCTTTATTCCTCGACCTTTGCGGTGATCCCCGGATACGAGGACACCACGAAAGAGGAGTCCTCGATCGACTGGGCAAGGCTTGCGACCGGGGTCGGGACGCTTGTGTTTCTTATGGCCGTCAAGAACATCGACGTGCTTACCCGGAAGCTTATGGAAAACGGAAGGTCCCCGGAGACGCCCGTCGCGGTGGTGAGATGGGGCACGAGGCCCGACCAGCAGACCCTGGTGAGTACGCTCGGGAATATCGCCTCTGATGTCCGGGAAAACGAGATCAGACCCCCGGCGGTGATGGTCGTGGGTGATGTGGTTAAACTCAGGGAAGAGCTTAAATGGTATGAAAAGCGGCCGATGTTCGGACACCGGATACTCGTCACAAGGGAGCACGCGGAGGGGTTCGATCCTCTTGAAGACCTCGGCGCCGAGATCCTGCTCTTCCCTACTGTCGAGATCGTACCTCCCGAGACATGGGAGCAGCTCGACAGCGCCATAGAAAAAATACAGACCTATGACTGGCTGATATTCACGAGCGGAAACGCCGTAAAGTATTTCTTCAGACGGCTGATCGAAAAAGAGTCGGACATCAGGGAGCTTAAGGGACTTAAGCTATGCGCCATCGGGTCGAAGACAGCGTCCGAGATAAAGAAATTCGGCCTGCGGGTCGATCTCGTCCCCGAGGAATTCAGGGCCGAAGGCCTGATCAGCGCCATAGTGCGGAAGTTGGGAAGAGAGCAAGAGACGTCAGGCCCTCCCTCCCTCAAAGGTATTAAGTTCTTATTGCCGCGCGCCGAGAAGGCGCGCGAGATATTCCCGGAGAAGGTCCGTGAGCTGGGCGGCACGATCGACGTCCCGGTTGCATACAGGGCCGTAAAACCGGAGTTCCATGGCAAGAGGCTGAAAAGGTTCCTCGCGGAGGGGAGGGTCACTGTCGCTACCTTTACGAGCGCCGCGACCTTCAATAACTTCAGAGAGATCCTGGGTGAGGACGCGGACCTTCTGCTTGAGAAGGTAACGATAGCGGCAATAGGGCCTGTTACTGAGAGGGCCATCACGCAGGCGGGGCTTAAGGTCGGGATAATGCCGGAGGAGGCGACGGTCGAGGCAATGGTCAAAGGGATAAAAGATTGGGCCATTCGAGCATAACCGACGCCGATACATACATAACAGTCTCCGGCCCGAAACGGTCTGCCTTGTCGAGAAGATTACACCTGCCGGGCTGGATATTTTATCCCCGCGCCTTCTGGATCGTTTACCGAAACGGCAAGAGGGCGCTCAAAGGGCGATATGGCGACAGGGAATGGGCTGAAAGCAGCTTCGAGATCCTGCGCGCCCTTGAAAAGGCCGGGGTGGAGTTCGAGATAACGGGCATGGACATGATGAGAAAGTTCGAAGGACCGGCGGTGTTCATCGCCAATCATATGGGCACGCTCGAGACGATGGTGCTGCCGTGTCTGATACAGCCCTTAAAGACGGCGACCTTCGTTGTAAAAAAGAGTCTTATCACGATGCCTTTTTTCGGGCCCATTATGCGTTCCAGGGACCCTGTCGTAGTAGGAAGGGTTAACCCGAGGGACGACTTGAGGGCCGTTCTCGAAAAAGGGGCTGAGAAGCTGAGGGCCGGAATATCCGTCGTTGTCTTTCCTCAGAGCACCCGGTCCGTCAGCTTTAATCCCGGGGACTTCAACACCCTCGGGGTCAAACTGGCCGCCAGGGCAGGTGTGCCGGTAGTGCCCGTCGCTCTCAAGACCGACGCGTGGGGCATCGGGGGGGTCTTGAAGGAATTTGGTCCTATCGATGTCGGCAGGAAGGTCTATTTCAGGTTCGGGGAGCCGATGACCATTTCCGGCCGCGGCGCGGGGGAGCATGAAAAGATCGTTGACTTTATCAGTGATAACCTGAGCGCCTGGGCGGACAAAGACGGCCCCGGCGCCGATGCAAGGAAAGGTCATGCCAAAGAAGATACTTGTCGTAGATGACGAGGCCCTGATACTTACCACTATTGAAAGGGCCCTGGGCAGGGTGGGTTACGTGACGGTCAAGGCCCGGAACATGACCGAACTCTCTCTGGTCCTTGAGACCTGCGCCCCGTTCGATCTCCTTATTTCGGACGTTCACCTGGAAGACGCCGATGTCGAAGACATTATAAGCCGGGTCAGGGGCGTCTCGCCGTCCGTGCCTGTTTTGGTGATAAGCGGGGGTCATAACACCCTCGGACACTCGCATTTTATAGAAAAGCCCTTCAGCCTGGAGGATTTGAGAAGGAAAGTCGGAGACATGCTTTGTGATCCACAATAAATTGGGCGATCCGGAGCGCTGTTATTTTAAAAGACCGGGCCACGGGCAGAAGGAGAGAAATTAATGAAGGTTTCCGTTGTCGTGCCGCTCTACAATGAGGAAGAGAACGTCCCCGAGCTTTATACCAGGCTGAAGACCTCCCTCGAGGCCCTGCCCAATGAGTATGAGATCCTCTTCGTTGACGATGGAAGCAGTGATTCGACCCCTGTGATCCTGGACAAGATAAGGACCACGGACAAAAAAGTGACTGTCATCAATTTCAGGAGGAACTTCGGACAGACGGCGGCCTTTGCAGCCGGGTTCGACCACGCGGAAGGAGATGTCATCATCACGATGGACGGCGACCTCCAGAACGACCCCGCCGATATATCAAAACTCCTCGAGCTGATAAAAGACAACGACATTGTCAGCGGCTGGCGCAGATCCAGAAAGGACCCCTTCATGTCCCGCAGGCTTCCCTCCATGCTCGCCAACTGGCTGATAAGCCGCGTGACAGGGGTCCCTCTCCATGATTACGGGTGTTCGATGAAGGCGTACAAAAGCGATGTGGTCAAAAACATCAGGCTCTATGGGGAGATGCACAGGTTCATACCTGCCGTGGCCAAGTGGTACGGGGTCAGGGTGGCCGAGGTCGAGACGGTCCATCACCCCAGGCTGAGGGGCAAATCAAAATACGGGATATCGAGGACTGTAAGGGTGATCCTGGACCTGATAACCGTCAAGTTCCTCCTGAGTTTTTCGACGAGGCCGCTCCAGTTTTTCGGGCCTTTCGGACTTATCTCCGCTGCCTCGGGGTTCCTGATATCCCTGTATCTTACGATTGAAAAGATCATCTCGGGGACGGACATAGGCGGGAGGCCGCTGCTTCTCCTGGGGGCGCTGCTGATCATTGTCGGGGTGCAGATTATCGGGATGGGACTGCTGGGGGAGATGGTAGTGCGCGTCTATCATGAGGCCCAGAAAAAACCGATCTATGTCATAAGGAGAATAAACGGCGATGAAGCTCAATAAATACCTTTTATTTATCCTCAAGCTCATCGTAAGCGCCGGGTCCATGTATCTCGTATTTTCGAAGACCGACATCGGTCCGGTTTTAAATACCATATGGAGAATCGGGCCCCTTATGTTTTTGTCCGCCAGTTGCCTGTATATAGTCTCTCTTTTCGGGGCCACGGTCCGGTGGAAGATGCTCCTGCCTGAAAGGTTCACCCTGAGACGACTTTTTTCGCTTTACATGATCGGGTCCTTTTTCAGCAGTTTTCTTCCAGGGGTGATCGGCGGGGACGCGGTGAAGGCGTATTATCTCAATAAGGACGCGAAAAAACTCAGCCTTACGCTCGCCTCGATATTCATGGACCGGTACCTCGGTTATGTGGCTCTGGTCCTTATGGGGATGCTTGCGTTCCCCTTTGCGTATGGCCTTATCAGCGGGTCCCCCTTCAAATGGATCATGCCGGCCATCTTTGTCTCTTTTCTTACAGGCAGCCTCCTTTTTTTCGGCCTTCAGCTGGGCAGGAGGTTTAATTTCGTCTCCGAGTTTTATGAATATTTCAAGATGCTCAGGGGCAAAAAGGATGTTATCGTAAGGGCGGTCGCGATTTCGGCCGTTATACAGGTCATCGGTTTTTCATCGGTCGCCCTGCTGGCCTCCGCCATGGGAGAAGACATACCGCTTAAGATGCTTTTTGTGTTCCTTCCCATCATAATTACCATAACGACCCTTCCGATCTCGATCTCAGGGATAGGCGTCAGGGAAGGGGCCTTTGTGTTGTTGTTCGGACTCATAGGCGTCAGCCCGGAGACCGCGACATCACTTTCCCTTGCCTGGTTTTTTTCGGTCTTTCTGGGCAGTCTGCCGGGGCTTGTATTTTATATCCGCCACAGCAACAAACCCGAAGTCAAAAACTCCTGACACGAGCCGATGAAGAACAAACGCGAACTCCAGGATGCCGATAAGAAGTTCGTATGGCATCCCTTTACCCAGATGAAGGACTGGCAGAGGGAGGACCCTCTGATAATAGACGAGGGAAAGGGATGTTTTCTTAAAGATCTCGACGGCAGGTGGTACCTCGACGGGATATCATCGATGTGGGTCAATCTGTTCGGACACAAAAACGCGGCGCTGGACGGTGCGATAAAGGCCCAGATCGACAAGATAAGCCACTCCACCCTCCTTGGTCTGAGCAACAGGCCCGCGATCGAACTGGCCGAAAGACTGGTTGCGTTTTTTGGCTCGACCCTCAACTTTCAACCCTCCTCTTCGTTGTCCCGTGTCTTTTATTCCGATAACGGCTCTACCGCGGTCGAGGTGGCCCTGAAGATGGCCTTTCAATACTGGATGCATAAGGGCGATACCGCCAAGAGCAGTTTCCTGTGCCTCGATAACGCCTACCACGGCGACACTATCGGCGCGGTAAGCGTGGGCGGCATAGACATTTTCCATAATACCTTTTCTCCCCTTCTTTTTAAGACGTTTCACGCCCCTTCACCTTATTGCTACAGGTGTGGATCAGGAAGGGGCCGGGCGGAATGCTCCTTTGAATGCCTTGAGAAGACCGAAGAGATACTGAGGACAAACCACCGGGAGATCGCCGCGTTCATCATCGAACCCATCGTCCAGGCGGCCGGCGGGATGATCGTATCTCCTCCGGGCTATCTGGGGGGCATCAGGGACCTTTGCCGCAAATATGGCGTGTTGATGATAGCGGATGAGGTGGCAACCGGGTTTGGCCGCACGGGGAAGATGTTCGCGTGCGAACATGAACGGGTCGTCCCGGACATCGTCTGCATATCCAAAGGCCTGACCGGGGGCTACCTGCCTCTTGCCGTCACGATGGCGACGGATGAAATATATAATGCCTTTTTAGGCGAGTTCAGGGACCTTAAGACCTTCTTCCACGGCCATTCATATACAGGGAACCAGCTCGGATGCGCGGCCGCCCTGGCATGTCTCGATATCTTCAGGGATGAGGACGTGATAGAGGGACTTGCGCCCAGGATCGCCCTGTTGACCGCGAAACTCGACGGCATAGCAGCGCTGGCGCATGTCGGGGATGTCAGGCAGAAGGGTCTTATGGCCGGAATTGAACTGGTCAGCGACAAACAGACCAAAGAGCCCTACCGATGGGAAGAGAAGATGGGATGGAAGGTCACGCACAGGGCAAGGCAGAAGGGTCTTCTGATCAGGCCCCTTGGAAATATCCTCGTGATAATGCCGCCTCTGATCATAACTGAAAAGGACCTGTCATGGATGATGGATGTTATCGGGGAATCCATCTTGGAGGTCACATGAGCAGGAAGATGACGGCGTTTCTGATATTTTTATTTGCCGCCCCGATTGTCGTTTACCTTATATGGCCGTCCGATGAAAGCCGGATAAGGAAGCTCTTCAGGGAGGGCGCGGCAGCGGTCCACGCGCGGAAGACAGAGGATGTAATGGCAAAGGTGTCATTTAATTTTACGGATGAACACGGCCTCAGCTATCTCTATCTGAAAGAGGGCCTGGCGCGTCTTTTTACCCGGTTCCCCGACCTTAGGGTAGATTATACGATCAGAAATATCGAGGTGCGGAAGGACGGTGCGGCGGTCGAGGTCGAGGTGAGGGTGATCGCCGGGCGGGGGCCGGAGGCGGGGTATATCGCCGGGGACGCAGCCGACCCTCTTAAAATGAAATTCCATCTCGAAAAAGACAGAACAACCTGGATGGTGGTGAGGACCGAAGGCCTCCCGCTATACCATTGACGAACAGGGGTCCATTCATAAATTTGATTCAGGAGTTCCCCGCAATTTTTGCCGTCATTCCCGCGAAGGCGGGAATCCATTAGTCTGTTTAGTTGTCCGCAGCAGCCGGATAATGGAAACAAAGTAAGTAATCTCATGTAAGAAAAGCCTTACATCCGCAGTGTTAAAGCATACAGTGATCAGGTGTTCTTACTTATATTAGAACCCGCATAAATATAATATGATAAAAGAACATTCAGGTAATAGATGCTTGTTTAAAATTTAATTTGACATGTAAAGCAGAGAGTGAAATGATGTCAGCAAGATTGCAGGTTATTAATAATAATATTTATGCATATCCAGGTTACGGTTGAGTCTATTCTTTGTAATCATAGGGTCAAGGCATATTTCAATAGGTATTAGAGGGATGTCGAGAGAAACGTATTATGAACCGAAAAAAAACTGTCCGGATAAAAGGGAGGTAAATATGAAAATGACGAGAAATATAGTTACTCTGGTGTTTCTGTTGTCTGCCGTTTTATTATTTGGGGGGTATGGTATAGCGCCCGGTGAAACGCAGACCATCCTGAACGAACCCCTTGACGATTTCCTGGCCAAAGTGTCCGGGAGGATCACTCCTTCGGAACAGAAGGCCGCGGCTGCCAGGGCAAAGGCCGCCCGTGATAAGGCAATAAGCAATGGAAACATAATCCCTCTTGCGATACCTCCCGGCCCCGGGGACCAGCCTGATTACTTCACCGTGCCCAACTGGGCCAACACCCCCCCGATCAGGAAATTCGTCGACCCTCTGCCGGGGCTCTACATCAGCGGAGTAAGCCCGGCGCCTGCTCCGGGATCACAATATATCCCCGTTGCGGTTCCTGACCAGGCAACATACGGCGGGTCCGATTATTATGAGATTGAGTTGGGGCAATATACCGAGAAGATGCATTCTGACCTGAGCCCTACGACTTTGCGCGGCTACCGCCAGACCAATACAACGGATGCTAACGTCAGCCAGTTCCATTATCTCGGACCGGTCATCATAGCCACAAAGGACAGGCCGGTACGAATCAAGTTCACGAACAACCTTCCCATCGGCGCCGGCGGCAATCTCTTTATCCCTGTTGATACCTCGATCATGGGTTCCGGGGCTTTTCAGGTCAATTACGATCTGGACACATTGGCCGAACTGCTCCCTCCCGGCACCATGAATGCCGGCATGTTCACCCAGAACAGGGCGACCCTGCATCTGCATGGCGGACGCACCCCATGGATCAGCGACGGGACGCCGCACCAGTGGATAACTCCCAAACTGGAGACTACGACATATCCCAAGGGCATCAGCGTGGAAAACGTCCCGGACATGTGGTTTGATGCGGCCGGGGTCACAATCCAGCCCTGCGCCGGCCAGACGACCTGTGGCGCTCAGGGCGCTACGAATGATCCGGGACCCGGCTCCCAGACGTTTTATTATACCAACGGTCAGAGCGCCAGGCTTATGTTCTATCACGATCACGCCTGGGGTATTACGCGTCTCAACGTGTATGTCGGCGAGGCCGCGGGTTACCTGATAACGGACGCTACGGAACAGGCGTTGATGGCCCCCGGCGGGCTGCTCGCCCCATTTAGTTATGGGGTCCCGCTGATCATCCAGGACAAGACCTATGTTGACGCAAACCCGGCCAGTCCGACTTATGTCCGCGCGACAGACCCGACGTGGGGCTGGGGCTCAGGCCCGATAAACCCTGCCACCGGATACCCGACCCCGGTCACCGGCGACCTCTGGTGGCCACACGTTTATATGCCCGCCCAGAACCCGTTCAATCCCGACGGCAGCGGTATAAACCCGTTCGGCAGGTGGCATTACGGTCCCTGGTTCTGGCCTCCGACGCCGAAGTGCGGGTCGGTCCCTGATGCCGTGCCCCCGTATTGCGTCACATACGGAGCGGCCCCGAACCTCTATTACGATCCGACATGTAATCCGGCAGTCACGGGCTTCTGCCAGCCGCCGGAGATCCCTGGAACGCCCAACGTATCATGGGGAGCCGAGGCATTTCTGGATACGCCTATAATAAATGGCACTGCGTATCCCAGTCTCACTGTCGCCCCTCAGGCCTATCGCTTCCGGGTCCTGAACGCCTCTCACGACCGGTTCCTGAACCTGCAGCTGTATAAGGCGACGCCTATCGTCAGCGGGATCACTCTTACCGGAAGCGGCAGCGGATATACCGTCGCTCCCACCGTTACCATTACCGGCGGAGGCGGAACGGGCGCGACTGCTACCGCGACAATAGGTAACGGCGTTGTTACCGGTATTGTCCTGACAAACGCCGGCAGCGGCTATACAATCCCGCCTGTGGTTACCATTACGGGCGACGGCCTGGGCGCCACCGCAACGGCAGCCATAAGCCTCGGCGCTATTTCGGGGGTCACGGTGACCAATGGCGGCAGCGGCTATACAACAGCGGCCGTAGCCTTCTTCGGCGGCGGCGGGACAGGAGCGGCCGCCACTGCTACCATAGCCTCGGGGGTCGTTACGGGCATTTCGCTCGATACGGTAGGCAGCGGTTATACCACGGTCCCGCTTGTGAATATTGCGCCGCCCACGGCGCCAGGCGCCGTGGCCGCAACCGCTATCGCGACAATTTACACTCCGTTAACGGAAGTAGGCATGGTCCCGGCCTCGTTGACAACGGGCTTTCCGCCAACCTGGCCGAAAGACGGCAGGGAGGGCGGCGTGCCGGACCCGGCCAAATCCGGACCGGCTTTCATCCAGATCGGGACGGAGGGCGGATTTCTGCCTGCTCCAGTGCTCCTTAACAACCAGCCTATTCAGTGGAACCTGGACCCGACGATGTTTAATGTCGGCAACGTGCTCCAGCAGCCCGAAGGCGGCGGCACCCTCATCCTGGGCCCCGCTGAGCGTGCCGACGTAATAGTTGACTTTTCCAATTACGGAGGCCAGACGCTCATCCTGTACAACGACGCGCCTACCGCTTTCCCGGCGCTTGTGCCTCAGTACAACTATTACACCGCGGCCCCTGACAGGACCGACATAGGCGGGGTCAGGTCTACACCTCCGGGAGTAGGCCCGAACGTCCGCACACTTATGAAGATCACGGTGACGCCGGGCGGCAGCGGGCTTGCGCCTGCCAACGACTATAATGCGACGACCCTTACGAACCTGCAGGCCGCGTTCCGGTCGACCGGCGCCCCGGGCACGGGCGGCTATGTCCCCGGCGTGTTTGCCGCTTCCCAGGACCCGGTAATAGTCGGACAGTCGGCGTATGATTCAGCCTACAACGCGATATTCCCGGCGACATGGCCTAACTGGGGTGTTTCGAGGATATCGGACAACTTTTTGAGCTTCCAACAGCCAGATGCCACAGGGGTCACCACCCCTTTCGTCAACTACCCCATAAGGCCCAAGGCCATTCATGACGAGATGGGCGGCACCTTCGACGACTACGGCCGGATGAGCGCCAAGCTCGGGCTCGAAGTGCCGTTTGCAAATGCCGCGCTTGCGACTTTTGCACTCCAGAACTACGTCGATCCGCCTACGGAGATAATCCCTGAAGGCGCGACGCAGATATGGAAGATTACGCATAACGGCGTCGACGCGCATCCGATCCACTTTCACCTGTATGACGTGCAGCTGCTCAACAGGGTCGGTTGGGACGGGTTTATCAGACTGCCTGACCCCAACGAACTGGGCTGGAAGGACACGATAAGAATGGCCCCTCTTGAGGACACGATCGTGGCCCTGCGCCCGGTCAAGCCTACAGTCCCCTTCCAGGCGTTTCTTCCTGACAGCATTCGCCCTCTGAACCCTTCGACTCCTCTGGGGACCGACATGGGGTTTTCGCAGATAGACCCGTTGACAGGGGCTGACATGCTCCCGCTCCAGCTCAATCAGATAATGAACTTCGGCCATGAATATGTATGGCATTGTCATATCCTGAGCCATGAGGAAAACGATATGATGCGTTCAGTCGTCTTTGACGTGCCTACCGCTGCGCCCGCGGACCCCACCGGTCTGACTGTCGTGACCGTGGCGCCCGGCAACAGGGTGGACCTTAGCTGGGTGGCCGGGATCCCCCTGGTCCTAAACAGGAATATGGAGGTCGGGTTCGAGGTAGAGAGGTGCACGGGCGTCTGCGACAATTTTGCTTACCTGGCAACCGTGTACTCTCCCATGACGACCTATTCCGACACTACGGTGGCCTCGGCCACTACATATACGTATCGTATAAGGGCGTTCAACGCCTTCGGATATTCGACCGCTACGACGGCCCCTGCTTTAAATATCGGGGCGGCGACGACCCCGGCGTGGACCGGCGCCCAGGGTGTAACTCTGAGTTCCAACCCGGCCAGCCCTATCCTTGCAGGGACGGCGGTCCAGTTTACCGCTAACTGCACGGGGACGACACTGACCTGCCAGTACAGATTCTGGTTCGACGGGGTGATGGTGAGAGACTTCGGCGCCCTTGGTGTTGCCAACGCCTGGATAATGCCGGCCTCGACTCTGCCGGGAACGCATACATTAACTGTCGAGGTCAGGACCAACACGACTTCACTGACCCCCGACGCCTCGACGACGATGAGTAACATCCAGATAGCAGGGGGGGTACAGATTATGACCCCGCCTGCCACAACCGTGCCTTATGGGAATCTGGCGTCCGCATTCGCCGCCGCGGCTGACCTGGACACCATCCAGGCCTGGGGAGTGCAGTTTACCGAGCCCCTGATCGACTTCAATTCTCTGGGGGTCGGCACCGTGACCTTCGGCGGAGGTTACGACAATACCTTCGTCACCAACCCGTTTATGACCACCCTTCGCGGGGTGCTCTCGATCAGCGGGCCCAAGGCGCTGGTTGTCGATAAGCTGATTCTTTGGTAACGCTAGGGGGACTGACCGGAGAGGTCTTTCCCATATATTCAGGTTGACCGGTAAGAAAGGACGGCTTTAATAAAGCCGTCCTTTCTTCTGTTATCATTAATAATGACGAGCAGCAGATATGTATATACCGTATTCTTCATAATTTCCCTGGCCGTTTCATCGGCCGATTCAGCGCTCATATCGACGGAACTTCGGGGCAGGCTTGCCGCCGCTGGGTCATCTGACGAAATAGCAGTCGTCGTAAACCTTGCCGACAGTATCCGGCCCGAGGATATTTCCGCGCTCTCAGGCGCAAAGGGGACAGGCGGGAAGGCCGCGAGATACGGCGCGCTTGTCGGAGCTCTTAAGGACAAAGCCGATAGGACGCAGGGGGAGGCGGCAGCCCTTCTTAAAGCGAGGGGCGCGAAGAATATAAAACCGCTCTGGCTCACCAACTCCGTCGCCGCGACCGTCCCGGTTTCGCTGATAGATGAAATCAGCAGGCTTTCTTCCGTCGGATCGATCGAGCCTGACACCGTCGTCCGCGCCCCTGCTTTTGATTTCCTCCGGAGCACCCCTTGGGCAGCCTCCGCTACTGAATG
>JACRLQ010000091.1 GCA_016215155.1 Nitrospirota bacterium | reverse complement strand
CGTCCCCGACGGCCTTAACAAGAAGGGCCGGATTGATTTCGACACCCTGGTTTTTCTGGTCGCGGCCGACCTGATAGCCGACGCTATAGTTAGTCCTTGTCTTTTCCGTTGCTGGATCCGACCGCTGATCCGCCGGGGGGTTCGTACTCTCCGCGGCACGACTGATTCCAGGGAGAAGCGACACACACAGCATAAGGCTTAAGAAACGGAAGTTCACTTGGAGGCCTCCACGGAGATCAATTCAATGTCGATTATCACCGCCCGCTCAGCCATCGGCCCTTTTTCGCCGTAAGCGAGATCAGCGGGGACAAAGATCCGCCATTTGGCGCCTTCCTTCATCAGGGGCAGGGCCTCCTTCATTCCGGCTATCATCGCATCCACCCGTTGTTTTACGGGTTTGCCCTGTGGGGAGCTGCCGTACTCGGTCCCGTCGACCAGCGTCCCTTTGTAATTGAGGAGCACTGTATCGTGCAGGCCGGGATTTCTTCCTGCGCCCTCTGTCAGCACCATATACTGAAGGCCGCTCGGCAGCGTGACGACCCCTTCTTTCTTTGCGTTGGCAGCCAGGAAATCCCGGTTTTCAGCCCAGTTTTTTTCCTTATTGGCGACCTGCTTCAGACGCCTCTCGGTCTGAGTAGCCTGTTGCCGGGCCAGAATCTTCTTTTTTACTTCAACAAGCGTGGCGCGCATTTCTTCGTCGCTGAAAAAGGGCTTTGCGTCGGATATTGCGTCTTCGATTCCTTTTTGGAAGGACGAGGGGTCGAAGTCAGCGTTCTGCGTTTTCAGGTCTTCTCCGATCTGATAACCGAGACTGTAGCTTGTCCTGTCTTTTCCTTCTTTCAAAACGAGAGCGTCCGACGCGGGGCATTTATCGGGGACCAGCGCAAAGAGGAAGTAAAACAGCGCCAGGACATGTATGGTCCTGCGCGCGCCGTTGAAATTTTTATGTATCCGATACGTCATTTTGATGACACTCCTAAGTAACATCCATAAATAGTGATACTAAAGGGTATCCTGAAATGCAATATAAAGTAGTCAGCTTTATGCCCTGACTGAGGTAGGCTTGCCGGCGCGGAATTGTGAGAAATTCACCCCTTAATGTAGGCAACCTCCTACATGTTTCTCATCGGCCATGTTTTATGTTGTTTGACAATATTTTTTATCCTGCTCTATACTTAATTCTACCCTTGGGGGAGGCGTCAGCCTGAGAGTTTCTCGTTTTACGGGAGAGACCCCTTGAACCTGATACGGACCATTCCGGCGTAGGGAACAGGGAGATGTTAATGACGGCCGTATCCTGTTTTGGGATATGGCTTTTTATTTTTATGATACTCAAGATAAACGGAGAAGACATAGAGGTCCATAAGGCGGTCACCATAAGTGAACTGTTTTCTGAACTGGGTATTACTCCGGGCAGGGTGGCCGTCGAGGTGAACCAGTCCGTCATAAAAAGGGCCGACCACAAGACCTTCAGGCTCAAAGACGGCGACGTGATCGAGATCGTCAATTTTGTCGGAGGCGGACAGCAGGTTTAAACGATCAGTATGAACTGACTTTTGAAGGAGAGAAACATGGAAGATAAATTCATCATACGAGGCATGGAATTCAGGTCGAGGCTCTGGGTCGGCACAGGAAAATACAAAGATTTTGAAGAGACCCGTAAGGCGATCGAGGCCTCCGGCGCGGACGTGGTCACCGTTGCAGTCCGCCGCACGAATATTACGGACCGGAAGTCCGAAAACCTCCTGGACTTTATCGATCCAAAAAAATATAAGATCCTGCCCAACACCGCCGGCTGCTATACGGTTGAAGACGCCCTCAGATATTCGAGGCTTGCGCGTGAGGCCGGCATATCCGACCTTATCAAGCTGGAGGTCATCGGAGACGAAAAGACCCTCTTTCCTGACGTGATAGGGCTCCTTGAGGCCACGGAGATCCTCGCCAAAGAGGGCTTCATCGTCCTTCCCTACACGAACGACGACCCCATCATGGCAAAAAGGCTTGTCGATGCCGGGGCGGCCGCGGTCATGCCGCTTGCCGCGCCGATAGGCTCGGGGCTTGGAATACGCAACCCCTACAATATAAAAATCATACTGGAACAGGCGACCGTGCCGATAATCGTTGACGCCGGTGTAGGGACCGCCTCTGACGTGGCCATTGCGATGGAACTCGGATGCGATGCCGTGCTACTTAATACCGCGATAGCAGGGGCGAAGGACCCTATCGCCATGGCCCATGCGATGAAGTATGGCGTTATGGCCGGAAGACTGGCCTTTAAGGCCGGAAGGATCGGAAAGAAACTTTACGCTACTGCGAGCAGTCCTTTTGACGGCATGATATAGAAAGGTCCCCTCACCCTAACCCTCTCCCTCCGAGGGAGAGGGGATAACTTTGGGTCTTTCTCCAAAAAAGGTGATAAAAAAGCTCCCTCCACTTTGAGGGGGGAGGGCTGGGGAGAGGGTGTCAAACAAAAATGGAGAGACAAATTGGTTTCAGGGTTTATCTTATATCGGACAGAAAACTGTTTTCCGACGAAGACGCGATGTATCGAGGGATTGAACAGGCGCTTAAAGGCGGTGTAAAAGCGGTGCAGCTGAGGGAAAAGGATATTTCAACACGTAAACTTCTTGACATGGCCTATAGGTTAAGAGGGCTGACAGCCGGATACGGGGCGCTGCTTTTTATTAATGATCGCGTCGATGTTGCCGTGACCGTCGGCGCCGACGGCGTGCATCTTGGCCGTACAGGTCTGCCGGTCAACGCCGCGCGAGCGGTCGCCGGGGAGAGGATGCTCATCGGCGTATCGACGCATAGCGCTCCGGAGGCGGCAGAGGCGGAAAAAGACGGGGCCGATTTTGTGACGCTGGGGCCGGTCTTCGATACCCCTTCAAAGGCGGCCTACGGCAGGCCGCTCGGGCCGGATGCGGTCAGGAGGGCGAAGGCGGAAGTCTCCATCCCGATATTCGCCATAGGCGGTGTCAAGGCTGAACATGTAAAGGGCATAATGGGAACGGGGGCCTCCGGAGTTGCCGTCATATCGGCAATCCTTGCCTCTGACAATATAAAATCAACCGCGGAAGAATTTATGAGGACGACGAAATGACAAGAATAGAACTCGCGAAAAAAGGAATCATCACGGACGAAGTAAAACGTGTTGCTCAAGCGGAGGGGTTGACCCCTGAACAGCTCTCACAGGATATTGCATCCGGCTTCAGCACCATACCGATCAATATAAACCACAAGATCGACCCCATTGGTGTCGGCAGGAACATGCGCACGAAGATAAATGCGAATATCGGGACGTCGAAAGACAAGATCTCCATAGATGATGAAATGGAGAAGCTTGCGGTGTTGATTAAATACGGGGCGGACGCTGTCATGGACCTCTCTACCGGCGGGCCGATCAGGGAGCTTCGGGCGATGATGCTGGAGAAATCCACCATAGCGGTCGGCACGGTGCCCATTTATCAGGCCGCGGTCCAGACTGCGGCAATGAAGGGTTCTATCTCGAAGATGACCGCCGATGAACTCTTCGAGGTAATTGAAGAGCACGGCGCCTCGGGGGTCGATTTCGTCACCGTACATTCCGGGCTTACGATGAAGGCGGTCGAAAGGCTTAAAAAACAGGGGCGCATACTGGATATCGTAAGCAGGGGCGGATCATTGCTGCTTGAGTGGATGGTCTATAATGAGAGGGAAAACCCTCTCTACGAACAGTTCGACAGGCTTATAGCAATCGCGAAAAAATACGATATGACGCTGAGCCTGGGTGACGGCATGAGACCGGGCTGTCTCGCGGACGCCACCGACAGGACCCAGCTGGAGGAACTGCTGACCTTGGGTGAGCTCAGGGACATCGCGGTCGAAAACGATGTCCAGGTAATTATAGAGGGCCCCGGACATGTGCCTTTGAACCAGGTCGAACTCAATGTGAAGATCCAAAAAGAGATATGCAAGGGGGCGCCGTTTTATGTTCTCGGGCCGCTCGTGACCGACATCGGTATGGGATATGATCACATTACGGCAGCGATCGGAGGGGCTGTCGCGGGGGCTGCCGGCGCGGACTTCCTCTGCTACGTGACGCCGGCCGAGCATATCCGCCTGCCTAACCTGGACGATGTAAGGGAAGGCGTCATTGTCTCGAAGCTTGCCGCGCATGCCGCGGACATAGCAAAAGGCATCAAGGGCGCGATGGACGCCGACATCAAAATGGCCAGATGCAGGAAGGCGCTCGACTGGAACGGGCAGATAAGCCACAGTCTGAACCCTGATAAGGTGCGGCAGTGGAGGGCGGAGGTACCGCCGGCGGAGACCGAGGTCTGCAGCATGTGCGGAGAGTTCTGCGCGATAAGGACCGTCGAAAGGGCGCTAAAGAAGAAATAGAAGGTAGAGGGTTAGGGTGAGGGGTATAGTTGACGCGATTTTATTGATCGGTCCGACCGGCGCGGGGAAATCCCCCCTTGGCGACCATATCGAAGAGCGGGGGCTCTCAGGCCGCCGCTGCCATCATTTCGATTTCGGCAGCCAGCTGAGGCGCATCGGGCAGGACAGTGAAGTCCCTCAGGGGTTTACCTCGGAAGAACATCTTTTTGTCCGGGAGGTCCTTGAGAAGGCGCTCCTTCTCGAACGGGAGCATTTTCCGATCGCCCGGAAGATAGTGTCTTCGTTTCTCGACATGAGACGATATGAAAAAGGGGACATGGTCATATTGAACGGCCTCCCCCGTCACGTCGAGCAGGCGATCGATATGGACAGCCTGTTTTCGGTCCGGGCGCTTGTGGTCCTTGACTGCCCTCCCGAGGTCGTCCATAAACGCATCAGTAAAAACACCGGCGGAGACAGGACCGGCAGGGACGATGACGATATCTCTCTGATCGAAAAAAAACTTCGCATCTTTAAGACGCGCACGGCTGCGCTCGTTGGACATTATTCGAAGAGAAGCTGCAGGATCATTACCCTTGATGTGACCCCGGAGGCTACGGCCGGCGATCTATATGCGGAACTCCTTATGAGAATTTGAGCCTGCGATTGTCCGGGCGCTTCAGGGGCACGATACCTTCATCAACGACTCTCCCTTTGATTCCGGCAATACAGGCTCCCACGCGGCCTCCGGCATCTTTCTGGAATTGGATATCCGCTTCCGGAGATCCAGTTCATGGACGGCGGTCACCCTGATCTCTCTGGTAGAGCACCTTATCTCGTTCAGCATCAACACCGACGATAACTGATCAAATCCTGAGATGGGCAGATTATTGCTCCGTCTTTGCTCCAGATAATCCTGCCATTTCCCCGGTATAGGCTCTCCGCTCACCCATACCCTTGCAACGTCGCCTTCCAGGCGAGTAATACTTTTTTGGTCATAATACAAGGAAAAGTAGGGCGACTCCGACAGATAAAGCCATCTGGAGTCCCTCTCGGCGGATAATCCGTTTTTGTCCGGAATAAAGGTAAACACTGAATTCTCCCTGTCTCCTCCCGTCCCGGGGCTGACCGGAGCAACCGCGCCCGTGCCGATAAATAAGACCATCACCAGGCTGCCGGCGCCGACTACCGCATTTTTGGTGTTCCGGGGCGTATTCATGATGCTGAAATAATACGCCATTAAGGCCCCCGCCCCTCCGCCCATTGCGCCCAGGAGGACCCCCATAAGGGCCCCTCGTAACCCGTGCAGCAATGAGTATCCCAATCCGAACCCCAAAAGCCCGAACCAGGCCGTGAGGGCTTTATAGGGAATAGGCGTCAGGCCCTGTCCGCTTTCCACCCCCGTCTTTTCACCGGCATCAGAGATATTTGGGAGGCTTTCCAGTGGCAGACCCGGAGGCTCCGCTTTTTCAGACGGGCCCGTTTCAGAGGATGGCGGCACCCCGGGAACGATCTCTTCCCCCGCTGGTCCCTGGCCCGCCTCGCCGGCGGACTTGATGAAATGGCGCGTCAACGCTTCATAAGCGGCCTTGCATTCTCTGCGTTTTTTTGCCGCTTCCTGCTGGTATTCAGGGTCCCAGGTGAAAAGGGCGGGGTTCCATATCTCCATGACCTGAAGATACGCTTCTTGGACGTCATTCCAGGAGGCGTCGGGCTTAAGGCCGAGGGCATCGAAATTAAGATCCATATCTTTCATAATCAATCTGCCGGCTTTTAATCAGAGTCCTTTTATAAAACGTACCTCTATTTGACCCAAGAAGCAACCTGTCCCGATTATTTTCTTAAGGCGCCTGCTTCTGGTCGAAATGACACCAAACAAAATCGGTCAATTGCCTTCCGCAACGGGTATATAAATAGTGGGACTTAGGACGATAACAGACCGATTATTCCGGAAAAACTCTTTTGAGGGCCATTTTTAGGTCAGACTTTTCGGAGATGCAAAACGGGAATGATTTATGGGACTACGACGTATTTAATCCCTTCTCCCCTGACAAGTTTGGCAAATACGTCCTGTATGTCCTTAAGGCGGCAGGTACCGGATATAAGCCTGCTGACGTCGATCTTCCTGCCTTTGAGCAGGCCGTAGGCCTTTATTACGTCGTCCGGGGTGAAGTGGAATGTGCCTTTAAGGGTTATTTCATCGTAATGAAGTCTTTCGGCGCTGAACGTGACTTTTGTCCCCGACCTGCAGCCGCCGAACAATATTACGGAACCACCCCTTCGCACGTAATCGACGGAGGCCTCCCATATCGCGGGCTGGCCGGTGCATTCAAACACGTGGTCCGCTCCCATGCCGCCGGTGAACTCCCTGATAGAGGACACGGAATCGGAGGGATCGAACACATGGTCCGCCCCCAGCTTCTTTGCGGTCTTGAGCCTTTCTCTTTCGAGTCCGGTAATCATGACCCGTGCCCCCTTCGACTTGGCGAGCATAAGATGGAGCAGGCCGATCGGACCGGCCCCGATAATGAATACCGTATCATTTTTTTTCACGCCGGCCCCCTCCATCCCATGCACCACACATGACAGGGGCTCCAGGAACGCGGCCTCCTTAAAACTAAGGGCCTCCGGCTTTTTAAAGGTATTCCGCGCCACTACATTCGCGGGAAGCAGGATATACTGTGAGAACGCGCCCAGGACCTTGTCCGCCATAATATTTTCGCAGAGGTTGAAAAATCCCCTGGCGCAATACGCGCACTTCATGCACGGGGCGCTGTGGACGGCCATGACGGGGTCTTCTATCCTGAATCTGCTGACGCCCCTGCCTTTATCGACTATGATGCCGGAGAATTCATGCCCGAACGGGCCGGGCATGGGGATGAGTGTATGGCCCCTGATAAACGCCTTAAGGTCGGTCCCGCAGGTGAGGGCGGCCTTGACTTCAACGAGCAGTTCACCCTCGGAGGGTTCCGGAAGCGGGACATCCCGGATTTCGATAACGCCCGGTTTTACAAGTGTAGCGGAAAGCATGGAATCAGAGGTCCATCTTTCCGCCCAGGATCTGGCCCGTCACCGCGGCAACCACGAAAAGCGGTATATAACTTAATCCCAGATGGGAAAAAGTCCTGGCGAGAAAGATCAGGGGGATAGGCAGATGGATGCATAAAAACCAGTTGAGAGAATATTTCCTGGTCCTGTTCCTTAAATAGCCGAACAGAAGGTTGATCATCGTAGTCAGGGAAAAGAGTCCGACGATAACGGCCAGTTTTGCGCTGAAATCCATTAAAGAAAATACCTCAAACAGACCGGTAAGGTCAAGCATAAACACCGGGGAGGAGAAAGGGAGGGGGAAAAAAGGCTATCTTACGGCCCGGCGGGGCCCCCGGGCGAGGAGGATCCGGTCACGGCCGTTTTCCTTTGCCGTATACATCGCCTTATCGGCCTCTTTGACCAGGGAGTCGGCCATCTGTCTTATACTTTTTCCGCGCGCAACATTCTTTTTAAACGATGCCACTCCGATACTGCAGGTAATAACGTCCTTTATATTGAGGGGCCGTTCAAGCCACGGGACTTTCTCCCTGAGAAATATGTTTTTCCGGATGCTGGACCTTAATAGTTCGGCGTAAGTCGCAGCCTCCTCCATGGCCATGCCGGGCATTATGACAATGTATTCGTCACCTCCGTACCGTGAGCATACCGCGGAAGTCCCGTGGAATATCTCCCTCATTATATCTCCTATTTCCTTAAGGACTGAACTGCCCGCGAGGTGGCCGTGCGTATCGTTGACCTCCTTGAAGTGGTCGAGGTCGAAAAATATCATCGATATATCAGATTCTAGGACCGTTGCCTTTTCGACCTCCTCCTCCAGCCTTTGAAAAAAATACCGGTCGTTAAAAAGCCCTGTAAGAGTGTCCCTCTTTGAGAGCTCCTCAAAACTTCTGGCTATCAGGGCGTTATGGATAAGTGTCGCGGTATAGCCCGCGAATATCATGAGCAGGGAAAGCTCTTGTCGCGTATACTTCGCCCGTTCCCTGCGGTTTATAAGCTCTATGACGCCTATCGTCGAACCTTCAATGACGACCGGGGCGCAGATGATCGACCTGGTCTTATATCGTATCCTGTCGGCGACCGAAGGGTTATACCTGGTATCACTGGGCG
Source organism: Nitrospirota bacterium (assembly GCA_016215155.1). GTDB lineage: Bacteria > Nitrospirota > Thermodesulfovibrionia > Thermodesulfovibrionales > UBA6898 > PALSA-1316. Next base: position 60,277 of record JACRLQ010000091.1, on the reverse strand, counting down.
CATCCCTGCTTATATGAGGTTTTCCGCTTGTGTAGGTCTTCCCGGCGATCCCGGAGTTTGATCCAAGATATGTATTTACGATGCGGGACGAGCCCCTGCCGAAACAGGCTGCGAAATAAAGCCTGCCCTCCTTCTTTCTGTCATCCCATTTCAGGTCCGGGTCGTCCAGAAGGAGCGAGCCTGATTCCGACGGCACCAGCCTGTTGGCCCAGGTCAGGACCTCCCGAAGGACCGCATTGAGATCAATGTCATTGATCCGGGTCATGTTTTTTTTATTTCTGTTTAACAGGCCCGCAAGCAGGCCGGTGTCCGCGAAATTAATCCTCATCTGTCAGGGTCACCACCGGTTAAAATGTACCCTTGAGGCGTCGTACCTTTTGGCCGGCGGTTTTTCTTCCGCCGGATATCCGATCGGCACAAGGGCAAGAGGTATGACGTGCTCAGGGAGGCCCAGAAGCTGCCTGGTCTTAATGACCCTGTCCTCCCTTGGATAAAACCCCGTCCACACCGCCCCGAGCCCAAGAGCGTGGGCCGCAAGCAGGAGGTTCTGCGTCGCGGCGGCGCAGTCCTGCACCCAGTATCCCTGGTGCTTTTCCAGGCTGGGGTCGCCGCATACAAGTATCGCCGTGGAGGCCTCTTTAAGCATCAGGGTGTGAGGATGAAAGACGGGAATCGAGTCGAGGGTCTCCCTGTCGGTGATCACCACAAAGTGCCATGGCTGCTGGTTTCCGGCGGAAGGCGCGCTCATGGCCGCCTCAAGGACCCCGGTGATTATTTTCTCAGGCACCGGTTGAGACGTATATTTCCTTATGCTCCTTCTGGTCAGTATCGCCTGCATCGTGTCCATGGTCGCCTCCCGTAGTTCTGCATTTTTCACTGCGCTGTCGCGGCACGCAGCCCTCTTTATCTCTCAATATACAGGGTAAACATAATGGAGGACTATGTCAAATTGATATTCGCGGCGTGGCGAGGGTTCAGAACAGGGGTCCTGGCATGTTAAAATATGCCTGCAATGAAGGTGGCGCGTCTTTACAGCTATAACGACATCCGCATCGAGGATATGCCGGAGCCGGAGCCAGGCCCCGGAGAAGCGGTCGTAAAGACACGGGCCTGCGGCATATGTTCCGGGGACGTCATGCCCTGGTACATCGAAAAAAAGGCCCCGCTCGTGCTGGGACACGAGCCCTCGGGTGAGATAATCAGTGTGGGGGCGGAGGTCGGTTCCCATAAGGTCGGCGACAGGGTGTTTATCCATCACCACGCGCCCTGCCTTTCCTGCCGGTATTGCAGGCGCGGGGACCATGTCCAGTGCGCCGCGTGGAAGAGTTCCCGCATCTTTCCCGGCGGTGTCTCCGAATATATATTGGTGCCGGCAACAAACCTCCGAAACGACACTATCAGGCTGACCGATGCCATGAGTTTCGAAGACGGCACGCTTATAGAGCCCTCCGCGTGCGTGGTGAAGGGATTAAAGAGGGCGGGTATTAAAAGAAACGATACCGTGTTGATAATAGGGCTCGGGGTCATGGGGCTTCTGAACCTTATCGCGGCCAGGACATACGGGGCGGGCAGGATAATCTGTGCCGACATGGTCCCGTACAGGCTCGAAAAGGCGTCGGCCCTTGGCGCCGACGAGGTCATTGACGTCTCTGCGGCAGATCTTTATGAGAGCGTCAGAAGGGCGACAGACGGAGAGATGGCGGAAATTGTGATAGTAGGACCAAACAGCGCCGATGTCATGAGGCAGGGGATAAAATCCGTGAGGCCCGGGGGGAACGTCCTTTTTTTTACTCCGGCAAAACCCGGTGAAGCACTTCTTCTGGACCCCAACCATCTTTATTTCAATGATATCAGCCTGATCACCAGCTATTCGTGCGGCCCGGACGACACCCGGGAGGCCTGCCGCCTTATCGACGCTAAGGTCATCACGGCGGACGGCCTGGTCACCCACAGGTTCCCGATTGAGGACACCGCAAAGGCCTTCAGACTTACCGCCGCGGCCCGCGATTCACTAAAAGCCCTGATCGTATTTGAATGAAAGGAGCCGCAAACATGAAGAAAAAGAAACAGCCTGACGTTTCTTTCTGTGAGGTGCCCGTCGCAAAAAGGCCAGGCCCTGCGACGGCGGGCAAAAATATGTTTTACAGGCACAAGGGCGATTTCACCTGGACAGGGGTAAAGGACCAGCCGTACAAAAGCGGCGGAGAGGGGTGGTCCGACATCTCAAGAAGGGTCCTCGTCGGCGCGCGCGGAGAATCGGCGAGGTTCCATGTACGATATTTCGAGATAGGCCCCGGCGGCTGCTCCAGTCTTGAAAAACACAGACACGAGCATGTAGTTATCTGCGTAAGAGGCGGGGGGCTCGTTAAGGCCGGGAGGTCTAAAAAGAAACTCTGTTTCATGGACACGATTTATATTTCACCAGGGTCGGTCCATCAGCTTTCGAACCCCTTTGATGAGCCGTTCGGGTTCCTCTGTATAGTAAACGCGAAGCGCGACCGTCCGAAGGTCTTCAGATAGCCGGGGAAGGCCTTTCCCGCTTGTTTTGTTATAAAACAATAGACTATTATATTTAATATAAAAATTTAGGAGAACCCCTTAATGGAAAATAAGCAGAAAAAGAATATAACAGACAGGGTCTGGGACCTGTTCTCCTCCGTGAAACTGGCGGTGGTGATTTTTTCGATAATCGCCGCCACGTCCATGGTCGGGACAGTCCTTGAACAGAATGCCGAGCCTGAAAAGAATATCAAGATCATCATGAAGATGCTCAGGGTCGGGCACGATACCGCCCAAGGCCTTTACGGGTTTCTCGCTCAGCTGGGTTTTATGGACATGTATCACGCGTGGTGGTTCGTCACTCTCCTTCTTTTGTTTGCCGCCAATCTCATAATCTGCTCCATCGACAGGCTCCCGAGGGTCTGGAAACTCGCCAGGGAACCGATACAGGCGATGCCTCCGGAGCTTCTTGAAAAGGTCTCGGTCAAAAGGTCGATAACGCTTAAGGGGTCCGCGGAGACCATTAAGGAAAGCGTTCGCGCGGGGCTTAAGGAGATAGGGTTCAGCCCCGCTGAAGCGGCTGTCTCCCATGGTGTTCAGTTCTACGCCCAAAAAGGCAACTATTCCAGGCTCGGCGTCTATATTACTCACCTGAGCATCCTCGTAATTCTGGCGGGGGCCATAATAGGCCTTTTCTTCGGGTTTAACGCGTTTCTTAATCTTCCGGAAGGAGAGCAGTCCTCGGTCGCCTACAAAGACAGGGGCGTGGAACTGCCTCTGGGGTTCGAGATCCGGTGCGATAATTTCGAGGTTTCATACTACGGACAGAGCGACATGCCCAAGGCGTATAAAAGCTGGCTGTCGGTCTTTAAAAACGGGAAAAAAGTGCTTCAGAAGTCCATCGTCGTCAACGATCCTCTTACCTATGAGGGGGTCACTTTCTATCAGTCGAGTTTCGGCATAATCCCCGGCAGCCAGGGGAAAGGCATCATTATCCTGAAGGCGGTCTCCGCCGACGGAAAGGCCCAGAATATAGAGGCGAAGGTCGGAGATTCCTTCCTTATTCCCGGCACACAGATAACAGGCCGTATCCTTGATTTCAGCCCGGCGATTTCGATCGATGCGACCGGAAGATATGTCTCGTACGATGAGCAGTTGAAAAATCCGGCGGTCCAGGTGGCCTTTTCAGGGCTGAAGGACGGAAACTATACCGGCTGGATACTCAAAAGATACCCGCAGACATGGCAGCTTCCAAGCGGCGACAGGGTCGAACTGGTAGATTACTGGGGGGTTGAATATACAGGCATGCAGGTCAGAAAAGACCCAGGGGTTTTCATAGTCTATCTTGGATGCATTTTCATGTCGATCGGGCTTTTCATGTCTTTTTTCATGAGCCATAAACGGATATGGGTCAATGTCTCCGAAGAAAAGGGCGGCACAAGGGTCGTCATAGGCGCCTCGGCCCACAGAAACAGGGCGGCATTCGAAGGCAGGGTGGAAAAACTTGTCGGCATTCTAAGTTCAGGCCCAAAGGGGGAACGTAAATGAACAGCTCCGTATTTTTTGGATTGTCCTCACTGGCGTACATTCTGGCGATGATCCTCTACATAGCCTATCTCGCCTTTAAAAACAAAACCGTAGGTGTAACGGCCACCGCGCTCACCATCGCGGGCCTGCTGTCCCAGACCGCCGCGCTGCTCATCCGGTGGAAGGAATTTGCCGAACTCGGCAATATGGGACTTCTGAGGGGGGTGCCCCTTACGAACCTCTATGAATCACTCGTCTTTTTTGTGTGGTGTCTTATCCTTGCATATCTCGTCATTGAATTCAGGTACAAAAACCGGTCCTTCGGGGCGTTCATCACCCCTATTGCCGGATTGGTCCTCGCATTTATCGATATTTCCGGCATGTCCAAGGGTATTCAGCCCCTTGTGCCGGCGCTCCAGTCCAACTGGCTGCTGGCCCATGTCATGATGAGCTTCATCGCATATGCCATGTTTGCCGTATCTTTCAGTACGGGGTTGATGTATCTTATCGTAACGACCGACGACAGGACGGATGCCGCGTACATATTCTGGACCGCGATGCTGAGCGTGTTCATAATCGTGCTGGCCGCAATGGGGATTGATTATCTGACTTTCAAGATGTCCGTCAAGGGCCAGGAGGAACTGATCAAGAGTTATCTCTTCAAGGCGACGTTCCGCAGCGGGTCCGGTTTTGTCACGGTGTTAAGTTTTGCCTTTTCCGCGGCCTTGTTCTTCGTAATCTGGAGGTTCGGCGGGATAATGAAAAAAATCATCTCAGGGGTTGAGATCTCAGCCGATATGCTCGATGAAATAACCTATAAGAGCATAGCGATGGGGTTCCCGATCTTCACCCTGGGCGGCCTCATTTTCGGGGCCATCTGGGCCGATCAGGCCTGGGGCAAGTACTGGACGTGGGACCCGAAGGAGACCTGGTCGCTTATCACCTGGTTTTTTTATGCCTTTTATCTGCATGGAAGGCTGATGAGGGGATGGAAGGGCAGGAAGGTGGCGATGGTCGCTGTTTTGGGGTTCCTGGCGGTTATATTCACCTATCTTGGAGTTAACCTGCTTCTGTCGGGACTCCACAGCTACGGCGCGGAATAGTATATTTTTCGCAATGCAGGGACCATCCGGCGCCGCCGGGTGGTCCCTGCCCTATATAAGGCGGTATGTTGAACCATGAAGGGGCGTCAATATGGGCCTGCATAAAAAATTTACCCTCTATTTCACTCTCGTGTCGCTGGTTATTGTAGGGTTTTTCTCCTGGCAGGACTTCCGGTTCCATAATTACCAGATCAATACGACCAGACAGGGCAAGGTCGAACTGCTGACCGAAGTGATCAACAACGGCCTCAAGTCCATCATGCTCGAAGGCAGAGGCAAAAAGGAATTCCAGAAGTTCATAGAGAACCTCATCGCGGAAGACATCTCCGCCATCCGTATAGTCACTCAGGAGGGCATCATACTCAGTTCGACCGTCCCCGGCGAGATAGGACGGCCCATGCCTGAAAAGGCGATTTCCATCTACAACATGGGAAAAGATGTGTCCGCATTTACGCATGCCGAGGGCGGGAAAAAGATCTTTTCAAAAATAGTGCTTATAAAAAATGACCCTTTGTGTCAGAAATGCCATGGAAGGCTCGACCATATAAGAGGCATACTCGATGTCGAGTTTTCGAGTGTGGATACCGACAGGAGGCTGCTCAACGCTACCTCCGTGATCATGAGAAATTCCGTCCTTATGTTACTGGCCCTGATTATCTCTGTTTCGGCGCTGGGATATTTCCTCGTCGGAAAGCCTATTTCAGAGCTTATCGATTCAGCCGGGACTATGGCGGGAGGCAGGCCGGAAGTGAGCGCCCTGGCCGCGAGAAACGACGAGATAGGCGTGCTGGCCGGATATCTCCATACAATAAAAAGTGATATCGGAAGCAAGGCGGAAGAGATCGGCAGGTACCACGCCGAAAGAGACCTCGGACTTGAGAAAATGGCCTCACTCGGAGAACTCGCCACCGCCGTTGCCCATGAGATCAAAAATCCGCTGGCCGGAATAAGCGGCGCGCTCCAGGTGCTGGCGGAGGATTTTCCCGAGGACAGCCCGCGAAAGGAAATTTCAAAGGAGATACTTGAGGAGATAGAGCGGCTTGACCGGTCAGTAAAGGACCTCCTTGTTTTTGCGAGGCCTCCCGAGATGAATCTGATCAGCGTGGACATCAATGCCGTCATCGAGAAAGTCTCCGGGGCGATGGGGCCGCAGGCCGCCAATTCCGGCGTGATAATTTCGGTCACATCGGATAAAACAGATGAAATATTGGCCGACCCTGATCAGCTCGAAAAAGCTTTTTCAACAATCGCGCTCTTCAGTCTGCAGTCCATGAAGAAGGGGGGGCGTCTGGACATCACCCTTAAGGACGGGTCCGACGGGGGCGGTGTTGAGATGGCCATCTCCGACACCGGCGCCGGGATGTCGGAAGAACAGACGAAGAACATCTTCAAGCCTTTTTTTTCCACGAAGAATTCCGGCAGTGGACTCGGACTTGCCATTGCCTGTAACATAATAGAAGGTCACGGAGGCTCGATATCCGTCAGCAGCAGTCCCGGCAGAGGGACTACGTATTATATAAAGATTCCCAAGACGAGGTAATGTTGGAAAAAGGCAAGATCCTTGTAGTCGATGATGAGAAGCTTCTTCGCTGGTCCTTGCAGCAGAACCTCTCAAAAGAGGGGTTCTCGGTCGTTACCGCTGAAACGGGTGGTGAAGGACTCGATAAGTATCTTGAAGAACAGCCCGACATAACGCTGCTCGATGTCCACCTTCCCGATATCTCGGGGATAAACGTCCTCGAGAGGATCAAGCAGGAAAACAGGGACGCGATAGTGATAATGGTCACCGCCTTCGGCGACGTCCAGACGGCCGTAAAGACGATCAAGATGGGCGCGTACGATTTCGTCGAAAAGCCCTTCAATATGGAAAAGCTCAAGATACTCATCACGAAGGCCATAGAGACGGCGTCTCTCAGAAAAGAGGTCTCCCAGTTCAGGTCACAGATGACGGGTAAATACGGGTTCAGCAACGTCATCGGACGGTCCCCGGAGATGGTCAAGATCATGGACCTCATAAGGAAGGTCTCCCGGAGCGACGCCTCGACGATACTCCTGCAGGGCGAAAGCGGCACGGGCAAAGACCTCGTGGCCAAAGTGATCCACTACGAAAGCGGCCGGTTTGACAAACCGTTTATGGACATAAACTGTACCGCGCTCCCTGAGACACTAATAGAAAGTGAGCTCTTCGGGCATGAAAAAGGCGCCTTTACCGACGCAAAGGCCCAGAAAAAAGGGCTGTTCGAAATGAGCGACGGGGGGACGATCTTTCTGGATGAAATAGCGGACATGAAGCTCAGCACGCAGTCCAAGCTACTTAAGGTGATCGAGAACAAGACGTTCAAGAGGATCGGCGGAACGAAGGACATAAGCGTCGACCTGAGGATAGTGGCGGCGACCAACAAGGTGATCGCCGAGGAAGTCAGGAAGGGGAATTTCAGGGAGGACCTCTATTACAGGCTCAAGGTCATCCCCATTATACTCCCTCCCTTGAGGGAACGGAAACAGGATATTCTTCTGCTTGCGGCACACTTCATCTCGGGTTTCAACCGGGAGTTTAAAAAGGATGTCAGGGGTATCTCGAAAGAGACGGAAAAGGCCTTCCTTGATTATCAGTGGCCGGGCAATATCCGGGAGCTCAAAAACGTAATCGAAAGGGCGATGATCCTGGAAAACGAGGAATATATCCTGCCCGAGCATCTGCCTATAGAACTGCTTTCGTTTGATTTCAAGTCAAAGAGCCTGTCGAGTTCCCAGGTCAGCGTCACTCCCGGCGGGATCGACATAGAAGAGGTCGAGAAGGAACTTATCAGGCAGGCGCTTGAGCAGACCAAATGGAACCAGACAAAGGCCGCCAAGCTGTTGACCCTGACCAGGGACGCGCTGAGATACAGAATGCAGAAATTCGGACTTCTCGAAAAGACTTGAGCTGAGGGACGGTTTCAATTATAATTTTTTATAACGGTGAAATGATAAAATGAAAATACTGGTCGTCGATGATGAACAACTCGTAAGATGGTTTCTTGACCGGGCACTGAAAAAGGGAGGTCATGAGGTCATTACGTCGTCAAGCGTAAGTGACGCCACGGAGAAACTCGCGACGGACAAGTTCGACCTTCTTTTCGTGGACCTGCGTATGCCCGAGGCCAACGGGACGGAGCTTATAAAGAAACTCGCCGGTCTTGAGGTGAGGCCTAAGGTCATCGTCTGTTCCGCCTACATCACCTCTGAACTCGAAAGCGAATTCATGGCAAACGGCATCTGCATACTGAAAAAACCTTTCAAACTTGACGAACTCAACCGGACCCTCGAAACCTGCCTCGCCCGCTGAGCGGTCGGCCGGATTTTCTTTCTGCGATAATTTATTTGTTTGTCATGCCTAACTATCCAGGATTTCCCTGAGTTCTTTTAAAAGCGTTTTGATATTAAACGGTTTGGAGATGCATTTATTTTCACCCAGATTGTTCATGTGGAAAATCTCGTTATAGCCGCTCATGAAAAGGACCTTCGTGTCCGGTTCAAGTTTTTTTATTTCCCTGAAAAGCTCTATGCCGTTTAATTTCGGCATGATCACGTCGAGCATTACGGCATGAATCCTGTCTTTATTCTCGATGTATTTGTCGAGTCCGTCCATCCCGTCCACGGCGCAGATTACGTTATAGCCGAACATGGTCAGCGCGGTGTCTAAAAAACTTCTCACATCTTCGAAATCGTCCACGACCAGCACGGTCTCTTTTCCGCGCAGTAAAATATCGGGTCCTCGTTGTATTCCACCATCAAACATATGCACAGTCAGTCACCTCCGTCCGGTTGTGAGACCCCTGGAAAAACAAAAGCCGGCCCCGAAGGGTCGGCCTGTATCTGGACGAGCATATACAGCCACTTCGATGGCCCCTCTATCCCGGGTCTGTCAGGACAGGTAGCTTTGCGTCCTATGGTCACCCATAGTTTGCCCCTTCGGTGGTTCTTGCTCTTAAACCTGCATGTTTTGTGCCACCCGTGACCCGATATGATAACCCAATGTTATAAATGAAAATGTCTATTTGTCTCCCCGAGCCGGCTTAAAGGGGTATCACCCATGTGAGTTTTTTGACGCAACAGGAGCATTGAGTAAGACCACTCCCCCAGGGCGGAGGCTAATGCGGCCGCGCACGCCTTGCCTTTGCCGTAAGTTACGTTGACTCCTTTCGTATGTTTATTCAACAATATATGCACGCTATGAAGGCTCTGGTTACAGGCGCCACAGGTTTTATCGGAAGCCATCTTGCCGAGGCACTGGTCAAAAAGGGATATGCTCTGACCTGTCTGGTGCGAAAAAATTCAGATCTCGGGTGGATCGAGCGCCTGAACCCTGAGTATATCTACGGCGACCTCATGGACATGGATATTGAGTCCTGCGCCGACCGGTTCAGGGGGTTCGATTATATCTTCCATGTTGCCGGGCTCACCAAGGCGGTCAATGAGGCTGATTTTTACGCCGCGAATGCCGGATGCACGGCAAGACTTCTGAAGGTCGTGGCGGACAATGCAGCCGGGCTCAGACGTTTTGTATATATAAGCAGCCTGGCCGCGGCTGGTCCGGTATTCGGAGATGGCCCGGTCGACGAAAATTCCCCTCCCAGGCCTGTTTCAGCATACGGCAAGAGTAAGCGGAAGGGCGAAGAAGCGGTCAAAGACTTCACGGGCCGTGTCCCCTCGACGATCATACGGCCTCCTGCCGTCTTTGGCCCAAGAGATAAGGACTTCCTTGTCATGTTCAAAATGATTTCAAGGGGGGCCTTCCCTTACTGGGGGAAATCCCTGTATTCAATGCTTTATGTGGACGATCTTGTCCGGGGGATAATATTGGCGGCCGAAAGTGACCGCGGCGAGGGAAGACTGTTTTTTTTATCATACCCCGCGGTTTTTTCGAACGAGGATATAGCCGGTGAGATTTCGGATGCGCTGGGGGTGAAAGCGGTCAGGATAAGAATTCCCCGCTTATTATTCCCGGTGCTGGGATTTATAGGCCAAAAATTTGACAAAAAAGGTATAATTAACCGTGACCGGCTCATCGACTTCGGCTATACCAACTGGACATGCTCGACCAGGCTGGCTGAAAGCGAACTCGGGTTTATGGCGAAAACATCTCTGAGAGAAGGAATAAAATGGACAGCAGACTGGTACAAAACTCATCAATGGATATAGATAAAGCCTCGGATCTTTTTGAAAAATGCGACAGGTTCACCAAGGCAAAGGAACTGGCCCATGCCGGCCTGTACCCATATTTCAGGATCATCGAGTCCGCCCAGGACCCGGAGGTGGTGATCGGCGGCAAAAAGATGATCATGGTCGGGTCGAACAACTATCTGGGACTCACAAACCATCCCCTGGTCAAAAAAAGGGCGATAGGGGCTATCGATAAGTATGGGGCGGGATGCGCCGGGTCGAGGTTCCTCAACGGGACACTGGACCTGCACGTAAAACTGGAGGAAAAACTGGCAAGCTTTATCCGCAAGGAGGCGGCCCTGGTTTTTTCGACGGGCTTTCAGGTTAATCTCGGCGTGATCTCCGCGATTACCGGCAAAGACGACGTAATAATTATCGACAAGATGGACCACGCAAGCATCATAGACGGCTGCCGGCTCTCCTATGCCGACGTAATCAAGTTCAGGCATAACGACATGACCGACCTTGAACGGATATTGAAGGAAAACAGGCAGCGTAAGAAACTCATTGTGGTTGACGGCGTATTCAGCATGGAGGGCGATATAGTAAACCTTCCGGACGTAGTCTCCCTGGCCTCCAGGTATAACGCCAGGGTCATGGTTGACGACGCGCACGGCATCGGGGTCCTTGGCCGCACGGGGCGGGGGACAGCCGAGCATTTCGGTCTTGAAAAAGAGGTTGACCTTATAATGGGCACCTACAGCAAATCGCTTGCGTCGATAGGCGGGTTTATCGCCGGACAAGAGAGGGTCATTCATTATATAAAGCATTTCGCGCGCGCGCTGATATTCAGCGCCAGTCCTCCCCCCGCCTCCGTTGCGGCGGTTGACGCGGCCCTCGATATAATCGACAACGAACCGGAGCGCATAAAAAAACTCTGGTCGAACACCTGGAAAATACATAAAGGCTTCAAGGCCCTCGGTTTTGAGATAGGTCCGACACAAACCCCGATAATACCGATCCTGGTCGGTGATGACCTCAAGGCCTTTACAATGGCCATGATGCTGCAGGAGGAGGGTGTTTTTGCCAATGTGGCCGTCAGTCCGGCGGTTGCCACGGGCAAGGCGCTGATAAGGACAAGCTATATGGCCACGCATACTGACGAACATATGGACAAGGTCCTGACCGCATTCGAGAAGGTCGGCAGGTCACTGGGTATTATAGGATGATTAAGGTCATTGAGGCTGACGGGGCCCTCAATGACTTCATAAAGTTCCCCCTCAGACTCCTCGGCCGGGACCCTTTTTTCGTCCCCCAGTTGGACCACGAAATGAAGGTCCATTTTTCCCCGAAAAATCCTTTTTATGAACACGCCTCCATTAAATATTTTATTGCCGAAAAAGACGGAAGCACTGCAGGAAGAATAGCCTCGATAGTAGACAGGGTCCATAACGAACTCCACGGGGAGAAGACCGGGTTCTTCGGTTTTTTTGACTGTGTTGACGACCCTGAAGTCGCGGCCGCTCTGTTTGAAAAGGCCGCGTCTTTTTTGAAGTCGGAAGGCATGACCGTCATGCGCGGGCCGATGAGTTTTTCGACCAATGACGAATGCGGCATGCTGGTTGAAGGCTTTGACGAAAGGCCGATGATCATGATGCCGTATAACCCGCCCTATTATAATGATCTTGTCGAGCGGGCCGGGTTTGTCAAGGTGAAGGACCTCTTCGCCTATATCTATGACGTCAGGGAGAAGCTGCCGGAGAAGGTGCTGAGGGTGGCGGCGATCGTCGAGAAGAGGGGCATAACCGTCAGACCGATCAATATGAAAAATTACCTCTCGGACATGATGATATTCAAGGACGTCTATCATTCCGCATGGGAAAAAAACTGGGGGTTTGTCCCGATGTCCGACAAAGAGCTCGAATACGGGGCGGGCCGCCTCAAGCAGATCATAGTCCCTGAGATGACGCTCATTGCGGAGGACGGCGGCAGACCCGTCGGATTTATGGGGATGGTCCCTGATTTCAACTTTGTGCTGAAGAAGATGAACGGGGGCCTGAACCCCTTAAGCATAGCCAGGGCCCTGTACTATTCGCGCAAGATCAGGGACCTGAGGGTAATGCTTCTTGGGGTCAAAAAGGAATTCCGCAACAAGGGGATTGAGGCGCTTCTTTTCAGGGAGGGGTTTAAGCCGATCAAAAAGGGCAATTACCTGAGGGTCGAGTTTTCCTGGATACTGGAGGACAACTTCCCTATACAGCGCACCATCGAGACGATGGAAGGCAGGCTTTACAAAAAATACAGGGTCTACGAAAAACCGATTTAAATCCGAAAAAAACCGTATCACGCAAAGACGGCAAAGAAAATCAAGCAGGGCCGGCGCACACCGTTCAGAAAAAAATTGTCATTTCGACCAAGGGGAGAAGTTTGCCTGGCGGACGTTCCTGAAAAGAAGATTTTTCACTTCGTTCGAAATGACGGAAACACATCCGAAAACACTTGTAGAGTGAACAGGACCCTGTAATGTGTAAGATGACTTACTAGTCCTTGAGTCCCAGGTCTATCGCAACGTTCGTGATTACTGTTTCGTCGAGCACCTGTTTTTTGTTCAGGAAGCCCTCCAGAAGCGCGTTGTCGCAGATTGTGTTGATAAGTCTGGGTGTCCCGTTTGAGTATTTGAACACGGAACGCATAGCCTCGGACGAGAATATCTCGTGGCCGGCCCCGGCCACCTTCAGTCTGTGGTTTATATATTCGGCCGTATCCTCTTCCGAGTATGCGGTCAGCCTTATCCTGACCGCGACCCTCTGTTTGAGGGGCTCGTCAAGCATAAGCACATGGTCGAGTTCGGGAAGACCGAAGAAGACGAAATTGACCATCTTCCCCTCGGAGCTCTCCATATTCAGGAGGCCCCTGAATTCCTCCATGATCTCCCTTGAGTTGAGCATCTGGACTTCGTCCATCAGGACGACGGCTTTTTTACCTTCCTCGTTGATCTCATTGAGTCTTTTATAGATCTCTCCGAGAAGTTCGAGCTTGTTGTCGCTGACATGTTTCACTCCGAGCTGGATGGCAAATTTCTTGAACAGCCACTCCGAACTCACGGAAGAATGTATGATCACAAGCAGCGCCGCCTCGTAATTTTCCTCGTCCAGCTGTTCGAGGAGCCTGCGCGCCAGAGTCGTCTTTCCAGCCCCGACATTGCCTATAACGACGGCAAGGCCTTTTTTTGTGTCAACCGCATACTTGAGCTTGCCAAGCGCCCCGGCCTGTTGAGGGCTGTTATAATAGAACCTGCTGTCGACGACATTGGAAAAAGGGTGTTCGGCGAGCCTGTAGTATTCAAGATAATCCATAATGGTTTTTATTATATACGAAATGCGGAAAAAACAGAAAGAGCCGCCGCGGCCGCGAATTGATTCACAAAAAATGTTACTGAAGGGAGTAAAGGAGGAGGACCGTGACTCATAATGCACGTTACCGAAAATAACATGCATGGAAAGGGCCGGTTTTCAATGAGTTCACGATCGAAGCGAGAGTATCTTGACGCAATTTATCAGAGGTACGAGACCCTGTCTTTTTTCCCCTTGGGTTTTTCCGGTTCTTTTTTAACGTCGCGGCTTCCGCTCCCGGCAGCGCCCCCCATCCGGGCCTTCAGCTGGTCCAGTTTTTCAGAGACATTCCTGAACCGGGCATTCCACCCGTAAACAGCGGTGTAAAGCTTTAGCGCCTCATCCGGATTGTTGTTTCTCTCGTAGGCTTCAGCCAGATCATATCGCACGGGCCAATAAGATTCATCGGTGTCCTTCCCCTCCCTGGCGACCCTGTCGAGGACGTCTATCGCAAGGGAGTACAGCCCCTTCTCCATATAACATACCCCAAGCATCGTCGATGACTGTATGAACCTTTTCGGGTCATTTCTCGATGACTGGAACTCCGTGATAGCGTCATCGACCAGCCCCATTTCCTTGTACGCTATCCCCAGATTGTAATGTGTCTCGGAATCCTCGTCCCCGAGTTCCTTTGCAAGCCCTTTCTTGAATTCCTGGAATATATCGAGCACGTCCTCGTCAAGGGCAACGTCAGGCATTTCCTGGGCATCGACAAGGTCCTGCTCGGTAAGCGTGAAATTTTCGTATTCCTCGCCTGACGGCGACAGGTCTCCCTCTCCCTGCGTTATTACGGTCGAAGCCTCGGGGACGGTCTCAGCAGCGGGAGGTCCGGAGACCGGGACCTCGAATTCGGATTCATAATGCGGGGGAACAATTTTCGGCTCGGAAGGTTCCTCCTGAGGCTCTATGGGTATATACCCGGGGGTAAACTCGTCGGAAGTCGCATTCTCCTTCAGTTCAAATTCCCCGTGCCGTTGTGCAAAGCTTTCGCCGTTTTGCATCATCGAGGACTGAAAGTCCTCGGGCATAGCCCCAAGCGCTTCCAATCTTTCACCGATATCCCGATTTTCAGGGAACAGGCTGTACATTTTATGCAGGACCTTCAAGGCCTCCTGCGTGAGACCCTGTCCGGCGTAAAAATCCGCCTCTGCAAGCGATTCATCGTAATCTTCTATATCGGCGGCAGCCTCGTCAACAGAGGTGATTTCCGGTGCCGGTTCCGATGGGATCGGTCCTGGCTGCGGCTGTCCTGCTGCAGGTGATAACCCTCTTCCCTCAAGTCTGGGGTCCTCAGGATAGATATTCACCGCCTCCTTAAGGACCTTTTCGGAATTCTCCGCGTCCCCCATCCGCCGGTATAGTTCACTGAGGACCAGGCACTCGGTGACCGCGGATTCCTTGTCCGCAGTCTCTACGTAAATAGCCTTGAGTCTGAGGTGGAGTTCCAGGTTCTGAGGCTCCCTGACCTTTAGATTCTCAAGCAGTTTTGCCGCCTCATTCAACAGCCCGTATCTTGAGAATATCTCGGCCTCTACAAAGACCTCCTGAACGGTTTTTTCGTCCTGGGATGAGGCGGTTAGGGGGTCGGTTTCAGCAGCGGGACCCGGGGCCCCCGCAATTTCCGGATCGGGTGAAAAAGAAAATTCAGGCACGGGCGTCCGCGGCGACTCCTCTGGGGGCGCGGCGGATACTTCGGTTAATTTCCTCTGAATGTCCTCATCATCGGGTCTGACGTCAGCGGCCTGCAGGAGACATTCACGGGCCTCGTCCTTGAGTCCCCGTTCAATATAGGCCTGCCCCAGAGACATAAGCTCCGAGGCAAGGAGGTCATCATCCATCAGTTCCCTTGAGATCATTACCAGCCTTTTACCGGTTTCAACGGGGTCCACGCCCCTGAACATATCTAGAAGGCGAAGTGCGTTGTCCTTTTCACCTTCGGAAATCATCCGGTCTATTATCGGCAGATATTCCTGCCAGGCCAGATCCTTCTTCCCTGATTTCAGGTAGATGTCGGCAAGCAGCTGCCGGGCCTTCGGATTATCGGGGTCTGCCTTTCTTATTTGTGAAATGCAGGCAAGCGCTTCATCGCCGCGGCCCGCCTGCATCAGCAATTCAGCATAAAAAAACTGTATCTGCTGGTCAGAGGGGAATGTTTCAGCGGCCTTCCGCATATGGGAGACCGCATTGTCAATCTCGCCATTTTTCACGAGAAGCTGGCCCATCCCGAGCAACGCGTCTCTGTTCGAAGGCTGCAGATCGAGCACCTTCCTGTAATAGTCCCTGGCTTTGCCGGGTTCCCCTTTTTCATCGAAAGTCTTCGCTATATGCACATATTCCCTGGAGGCGTCGGAGACAAGCCCCTCTTTCAGGAATATCTCGGCGACCTTCGACCGAAGCGGCATATTTTCCGGGGAAAGGGCAAGGATCTTCATGTACGTGCGTATCAGCTTCTCTTTTTCCCCTTCCTTGGAAAGACTGTCGGCGGCAGAGAGGTAGAACTTGATAGCGTCCGTAACAAGGTTTTTTTCCTCACTCAGCTGGCCCAGCGCGAACAAGGCGTCCGTATCAGAGGGATTGGTATTGAGTATCTTTTTGTATAGGGCGAGTGCTTTCAAGGAAAATCCCTCCGCCCTGAAAAATCCCGCGGCCTTGTGGTGGTATTGGGCGGCCGACTTTTTGTCCCCTTTTTTCAGATACAGGTCACCTATGGAATTGAACGTGTTGCCGTCAGGGCCCTCACTTGTCAATTTTTCAAGCTCGGAGATCGCCTTGTCGATCTGACCCTTTAGGATGTACTTCTGCGCTTCTTTCATTATTGCGGTTTTATCAGCCATAGGTGTATCTTGATATTATCTTATTAAGGGGCCTCAAGTGTCAATAATACGGCAGGTTTATGTGTTATTATTTAAATAAATAGCGACGGAAGGGGTCTTGGATGCCGGAGAAAGAAAGGTCTTTGCCAAAACCGCCGACTCAGGCCTTTGGCAGAGGCAAACAGATGGAAAATGATGACAATAAGCCGCTTATGGCCGATCAGATAGCGATGGCCGCCGCGGAAGGCAGGCTTGAGCAGTTTATTAAAGACGAGCTGCCCGACAACGAGCAGGCAAGAAAGCTGGTCTCGATGATGATGGGCATGACCGGGATGGTCCCGCCTCAGGGTATGGCGGCGATGAAGGCCTTCCCGGAGGCGCAGCCCGGTAATCCGGAGGGTCCCGAGGCGGAAGCCGGGGCCGTCCCCGCTGCCCCTTCCGAGGACATTTTGCGTGCCGTCGGCAAGGCGGACGTGAGGGCCCTGAACGATCTTTTAAAACGGGAGCATGTGAAACGTTCGGCTGAAGGTCGGGCCCCTGCCGGACCAGGCGATGAGGTCGATGCCGCTGACAACACCCCCCCTCTGGCCGAAAAAGAGGTCATAGACGGAATGCTCAGGATTGCGTCCGAGAATTCGCTTTCTCCTGACTGGATAATCCTGAGGGCGCTTAAGCTGTATATAGAAGGTTACAACAGGACCGGAAGACTTTAATTGGCGAGAAGATTTCTCAAGACACTTAAAAAAAGGCTTGCAAGTAATATCCTTCCTTATATCCTCAGCGCCGCAATAGGCGTCCTCTACTGCACCCTGAGGGTAAAATTCATAGGGGCCGGTATCCCCGAGGCATTTCATAAAAAGAAAGAGGGCGTTATTTTCGTCTTCTGGCATTCCATGATGATCCCGGCGGTGTTCGTGTATCGGGGGGATGGGATCCATGTGCTCGTCAGCCGTCACGGTGACGGCGAACTCATCGGAAGGGTCGTAAAGCCGTACAGGTGTCACACGGTAAGAGGCTCATCTTCCCGGGGCGGCATGGAAGCGTTAAAGGAACTTGTGCGGCTGGCCCGAAAAAACAGGGACATCGCGATAACTCCCGACGGCCCCAGGGGCCCTGCGGAGCAGGTCAAGCCCGGGGTCGCGCAATTGGCAAAACTGACCGGAAGGCCGGTAATACCCGGGGCCTACTCCGCGTCATGGATCAAGAGGCTGAAGACCTGGGACCGCTTCAGGATCCCGATGCCTTTTTCCAGGCTGGTGTATGTTATCGGGGAACCGCTTTATTTTCAGAAGGATGAAGACATCGAGACCTTTCGCCTCAGGGTCGAGGAAGCGCTCAAAGAGGTCACCCGGCGGGCCGATGACTACTTCAATTCGTAAAAAACAGAGGCGGCTTTCCTCCGTATCTCTTCTTCGCTGACAGCTCCCTGCCTGACGATCCGTATGGTCCCCTTTATCAGCTCAATTATGGTCGAGGGTCTGCCGCCAGCGCATTTGCCGCCGTCAACCAGCAGGTCCGGGGCGGCATCGAAATATTTTTCAGCGTCCCCCGCGCTCTCCGCCGGCGGCATGCCCGAGATGTTGGCGCTCGTTGCGGTTATCGGGACCCCTATCTGCTTGGCGAGGTCCAGGGCGAAGGACCGGCCGGGTACCCTGACGGCAACCCTGCCTGAGCCCGCGGTGATAAAGTCCGGGAGTCCTTCCCTTGCCGGCAGCAACAGTGTAAGGGGACCGGGCCAGAAAACTCCGGCAAGTTTTAACAGACTGTCTTCGACACGCCCGGCTATCACGCTGAGTGAGTCCATGTCCCCGATTATAAGCGGCATCCCCTTATGATGAGGACGCCCCTTGATCTCATATATTTTTGCCAGGGCCTCGGGATCGTCATATCTGGCGCCGAGGCCGTAGAACGTCTCGGTTGGAAAGCAGGCGATGCCTCCCGACAGTATGGTTTTTGATGTCTCATCCAGCGCCTCTTTGTAGGCGGTTTTTTGCAGGCTTATTTTTTTCATATTGTTTCGCTTTTTCCGCCGGACCCCTCGGATGCTATTTATTTCTTGACAGAGTAGAAAGATATTAGTATATTTAGGCTATCCTGTAAAGCCCTTTGGGTATATCAGGGGAACTTTTTTTTTAGGAGGTATGATGGGCACCAGACTGTATATCGGTAATATCTCATTCAAGGCGACCGAGGAGGACATTCGTGATCTCTTTTCGCAGGCCGGTGAGGTCCTGTCGTCGAAGCTGATTACGGACGCGGCGACAGGAAGATTGAGGGGGTTCGGTTTTGTCGAGATGGGCTCTGAAGAGGCAGCCCAGTCGGCCATAACCATGTTTAACGGCAAGCAGTTCATGGACAGGGCCATAGTGGTCAATGAGGCGAAACCTCAGGAAAAGAAGGAGCGCAGGGGAGGGTTCGGCAGAGACAGGGACAGAAGGCCCAGGTAATCAGGGGCCTGGGACTGCTACTGTCAGAGGTATTTTCCAGATTCCATCCGGTTGAAGTTCAGGAACGCATAAGGATCATAGAGCCAAGTAGCCGGCCCAATTCCCTTGAGACCACTTCGCATTTGGCCTGGAACAGGAAATAAATATTTTTATCCGTTCCCGCGAGGGTCTCAAAGTTGCCCTGGCCCTTGCTTATTATAAGATCCGCCCGGGAGAATTCATCCCGGAACCCGGCTGAGGTCCACTCCATTATCGTCCCGATACAGTCTGACCCGTTGTCAATCACATCGCACAGACCGGCCAGTCCGGTCTGCGATGCGTCCTCATACGTCACGTCATTTAGGACCGGCGACCCTTTGACGACCGCCGTCACCTTTTTCCCGAGGGAAGTCAGCTCTTCGATAAGAAGCCTGTCAAAGACTATCTCACCGGCGTTGTCGAGCAGATACAGGATATTTTCCGCTTCATGGACAGACCGTTTGAAAGAAGCGTAGTCGTCAACGGAAAGGGGAGACTCAAGCGCCCTGCTGACCGAGCCTTCGATGTCCACGGACGTGAAAATCCCAAAGTCTATCACATTGCCCGCAATTGCAAGCCTTGCCGCGGTCTGAAGAGGCTCATCTGACCTTATTACCTTCTGCTTGAGCGAAGGATAAAGTCCAAGGGCTATCTCATTATAGTCGTGCTTAATCCTGCCAAACGGATCGGCCTCGAGGACCTCCCTGATCATCCTGTGTATAAATGTCGTGGTATGGGCAGGGGGCCTGGAGGTGTCGGCTTTCCCGATGACAAGGAGGACCGCCTTCATGACCTTCTCCCGGACTTCAGGATCGTCTGTAAGCTGATTGAGGGCTATTACCGTCTGTCTGAGAAAGCACGGAAAACACTCGATATGCGTGCGCATCAGCTGTTTCTCTGGATTTTCCGCGCCTTCTCCTCGACCTCTTCCTGCATTTTTGTCCTGTGGCTGAGAAGCTTTTTGGCGAGCGCCTTGTCTTTTCTTGCCAATATCTGCGCCGCAAGAATCCCGGCATTCTTTGCTCCTGCCTTCCCTATAGAGACCGTCGCGACCGGGATGCCCGGCGGCATCTGCACGATGCTCAGAAGGGCGTCCATGCCGTTTAGTGAAGAGGCATTGAGCGGCACGCCTATAACAGGCATTGTGGTAAAAGACGCGACCACCCCGGGCAGATGGGCGGACATGCCTGCCCCCGCTATGATCACGTCAACGCCTGATTTTTCCGCGTCCCTGATCAGGGTCCTGGTCCTCTCGGGGGTACGGTGGGCGGACGCGATAGTCATCACGTAAGGCACTCCGAACCCCTCAAGAGTTTTTGAGGCTTCTTCCATAACGGGAAGGTCCGAGTCACTTCCCATAATTATCAAGACCTTTGGCTTCATATCCATCTCTCCTCGATTAATGATTACAGCACCTGTCAAGGGCCCTTGAGGCTATGTCTTTTCTGAAGTGCATTCCCCTGAAATGTATCTTTTCGATGGCCTCATAGGCCTTCCGTCTGGCATCCGCGATGTCGCTTCCCGTGGCGGTCACCCCAAGGACCCTGCCTCCGGACGTCACGATCTTGTCGTCCTGAAATGCGGTGCCGGCATGAAAGACCTTGACCCCTTCGAGGGTCTCGGCCTCTTCGACGCCGGTTATTACATCGCCTTTGCGGTAAGCTCCGGGGTACCCCTCCGAAGAGATGACCACGCATACCGCAGGGTCTTTTTTCCACCGCACCTGTACCTGGTCCAGCCTTTCCTCCGCTATCGCGATGGCTATCTCCGTCAGGTCCGTCTCGAGCCTTGAGAGGACCGGCTGCGTCTCCGGATCGCCAAGTCTGCAGTTATATTCGAGTACATAGGGGGTGCCTTTTTTGTCTATCATGAGGCCGGCATAGAGTATGCCTTTGTAAGTTATGCCCTCAGCCTTAAGGGCCCTTATTGTCGGCTTCATGACTTTTTCGATAACGGTATGTTCCATGGCCTCCGTAACAACCGGCGCGGGGCTGTATGCCCCCATCCCTCCGGTATTGAGGCCTCTGTCGTTGTCGAAGATCCTCTTGTGGTCCTGAGAACTTACCATGGGGACTATGGTTTTGCCGTCCGTAAATACCATAAAAGACGCCTCTTCGCCCTGCAGGCAGTCCTCGATAAGGACCTTGTTCCCGGCATCCCCAAAAGCCCTGTCTTTCATGATGATCCTTAAGGCATCGATGGCTTCTTCGGTAGTTGATGCGATAAAAACACCCTTCCCGGCTGCCAGGCCGTCGGCCTTGATTACGATGGGGGTGCCTTTCATCTTGATATACTCTTCCGCATGGAGATAAGACGTGAACACCTTGTAGTCGGCGGTGGGTATCCCGTTCGCCCTCATGAGGTCCTTCGAAAATACCTTGCTCGACTCCAGCTGTGCCGCTGCCTTCGTGGGGCCGAGGATCCTCCTGCCTTCTTTTTCGAAAAGATCGACAATGCCCTTGGACAGGGGGTCTTCCGGGCCCACTATGGTGAGGTCTATCCATTCATACTTTACAAAATCCAGAAGCGCGGCGAAGTCATCCTGTTTGACGTCGATGCATTCGGCCATCCCGGCTATCCCGGCATTCCCGGGGCAGCAATATATCTTGTCAACAGACCTGCTCTGCGCAAGCTTCCACACAATGGCATGCTCCCTGCCTCCGCTTCCAATGACAAGCACCTTCATCCTGGATATACCTCCTGACAATTAGTAGGCATCTATTATAACCGATTTTAAACGGCCGAGGGCCCTTGAAAAATGTTTTTATAGTAACCCTTCAGATCTTGGGTGGGTTTGCCCCCTGTAACTGAAGCGTCACTTTTTTTAAAGGTAATTACGCAGTATGTCCTTAAAATAAAAAGCCCTGACGGACATCCGCCAGGGCTTTTTATTCTTTCGATATGAAAGACTACTTGTTGACGGCGTCCTTGAAAGCCTTGCCGGCCGAGAACTTCGGCAGCTTCTTCGCGGCGATCTTGATGGTCGCGCCGGTCTGGGGGTTCCTGCCGGTCCTGGCCTTCCTCTTGGACATGGAGAATGTTCCAAAGCCCACAAGCGAGACCTTGTCGCCCTTCTTCACGGCCTTTGTGATCGCCTCGATCGCCCCGTCGAGCGCCTTGCCCGCGCAGGCCTTCGTGCATCCCGATGCTGCCGCCATCTTCTCAATCAGATCCTGTTTTGTCATAGACTCACCTCCGGATAGTTTTTATATCTGTTTATCTTATATAAATACGGCCTTTGCGTCAACTGAAAATACAATCCCTGCTAAAGTAATCTTTGCGGGGCGCCTCTATTGCCGGTCTTTTTTGACAAGGCCCGGTTATATTGTTCATATTATTAAATGGGCAGGGATGCCATCACTGCAATCGCGGTCATGGGTAAGCGGATGCAGGCAGCATATACTGAGAAGAAGGATACAGGGTGTGAAGCAGTCAATCTGCGTTGTGATAATTCTGATCAGCTGGTGTATCCCCGCCTATGGGGAACCAACCCTGGTCCTCAATACGTTCAGTGTCTATCCCAGATCGGCGCCTGATGGAAGGGGGTCCCTGGACCGGATAATCAGGGAAGCATGCCGGCGCACAGGATACAATGCGCGAATTGTCCCGGTATCGTCGGAGCGGGGCCTTATAAATGCCGACAGGGGGGTAGACGACGGTGACTTCGTGCGCATATCAGGGCTCGAAAATATATATCCCAACCTCATTATGGTGCCTGAAAAACTGACCGAGTTCGAATTCGCCGTATTCACAAAGGACCCCTCGGTAAAGATCACCGGATGGGAAAGCCTCAAGCCTTTTCATGTGGGGATCATCAATGGCTGGAAACTTCTCGAGACCGGGATAACCTCATACAGATCCATGACAAAGGTAAAAGACGAAGAGGCCCTTTTTAAACTGCTTGTCCATGACAGGGTCGATGTGGTCGTGTATGACAGGTTGCAGGGCGATGCCTTTATCAAAGGTAAGGGGTATGAAGGGGTGAAGGCGGTCAGGCCCGCCCTTGCCAGACGTGATATGTTTCTTTATCTTAACCGCAGGCATGCCGGGATTGTGCCCGCTCTGGCATCGGCAATCAGGGAGATGAAGCGGGACGGGACCTTCAGGCGCATGACGGAACCCATGCCCGGGGCAAAGCCATGAGTGTCGATAGGACCGGAAGCCCGCCAGGCAATCCGATAGGACGGCGGCTGCTCGTCAGGGTCCTGCTTATCAGTCTGCTGATTACCGTTTTCTTCACCGCGGTACAGGCCTGGATCGACTACCGGTCGAGATTAATCATCCTGCAGGACAACCTTGAGCATGTAAGATACGGTGAGATCGGGGGAATTGTCACCGCGCTGTGGCATTTCGACCGTCAGCAGCTCGATGCCCTGGTCGAGGGACTGGACCATATACGATATATCAATTATGCGGCCGTTCTGGACGGCGGGGTCGTCGTCTCCGAAGCCGGAGTAAAAAGAGACAAAAACATCCTTATTCAGAAGATCCCCCTGGTCCGGGAGCATAACGGCAAGGCTGTGGAGCTGGGGCTGTTATATCTTCAGGCGGACATTTCCGAGGTCTCCCGCGATGTCCTTAATAAAATAGCCATCCTGTTTTTATTTCAGGCGGTGACGGTTTCGATAGTCGCCGTCTTCCTCCTGGTCCTTTTTAAGCGCCTCGTGACACGCCATCTCTCCGCGGCGGCGGATTTTTTCCGTTCCTTCAGACTCGACCGGCTGCACATTCCGCTAAAATTGAACAAACGCAGACACAACGATGAAATCGACGTCCTCGCCGATGCCTTCAACATGATGCTCGAAAACCTCTCGGAAGCATATCAGAAACAGCTCTCGGCCCAGCAGAAGATGGCTGAAAGCGAGGAGCGCCTTTCCCTTGTAATGGAGGCGACAAGCGACGGACTTTTCGACTGGAGCATTTCGTCGGGGGAAGTCTTTTTCAGCGCCC
Organism: Nitrospirota bacterium; assembly: GCA_016215155.1. GTDB lineage: Bacteria > Nitrospirota > Thermodesulfovibrionia > Thermodesulfovibrionales > UBA6898 > PALSA-1316. The sequence goes on along the minus strand of JACRLQ010000091.1, from coordinate 36,383 downwards.
GTTGCCTCGCCATGCTGGGTTATCCGCCGGAGGAACTCCCTTCTTCCTTCGCTACTTTTAAATCACTGCTGCATCCCGGGGACAGGCCAATTGCGTTTGATGTCGTCAGGCAGTATATTCATAACAAAATAAATAACCATGAGGTCGAATTCCGACTCAAGACAAAGGCGGGCGGCTGGAGCTGGGTCCTGAGCCGCGGCCGCGTAGTTTTACGCGACGCAGAGGGAACGCCGTTACGGATTGTAGGCACGCATGTCGATATCACGGAGCGCAAAAAACTGGAGGTCTGTCTCATTAACGCCAAAAGTGACTGGGAGCGGACGTTTGACTCCGTCGACGACCCCATCATGCTGCTGAATAACGATTTCGTCATTATGAGGTCCAACAGGGCCATGGCCAGACTGTTGGGAACGACCCCCAGGGAGGTTGTGGGTCTGACCTGCAATGAGGTGGTACTGAGCACCCATGGCCCCGGCGCCGTATGTCCATATGCCGATATGCTGATTGACGGTAATACTCATTCAATGGAAGTCCACGATGAAGTCACCGGCAGGCACTATCTGATCAGTGTTTCGCCGGTCCTGGACCCCAAAGGAAATATGACAGGGGCCATCCACATATCCAAGGACGTCACCTCTCTTAAACTCGCGGAAGCGGCGCTTTTGAGCCGGCAGAAGGCGCTCGAATCGGTTTATGGTCTTGCCACGACCCTCGGAGGTTCATTCGAATCCATATGCAAAAAAGTCGTCGTAAGCCTCTCAGACCTCCTTGATGTTCCCCATGTCATGATCCAGCAGGTTGAGGAAGGCAGGGCCTCCGTTATCTCTTTTCTGTCCGACGGGATTTTATTGCCGGGCGGAGAACCGGTCCCTGAGGACTATCCCTGTCCTTTAGTGTACTCGACAAGAAAATCGTACCAGGTCCAGGGGCCTTTCGCGGGAAGTTTTTCTTCAAAATACGGCCTGAAAAGTATGGTCTGTGTCCCGGTAATCGGCGCCTCCGGAGAACTTGCGGGGGTCATCGATGTGATGGACAGAAAAAAACGCATGTTCAGCGATGACGATATTCATCTCATCGAGATCTTTTCAAGCTATATCGCGTTCGAGGTGGAGCGGAAGAAGATGGAACTCAGACTTTTCAAGATCCAGGAGATGGAGACGATCGGGAAGATCGCCTCGGGCGTGGCGCACGAGGTCAGAAATCCCTTGAACGCCATAATGGCCCTGAGCGAGGCCCTGGTAGCAGAGGGCGCAAGCGACGAACAGAGCGCCTTTCTGCTGCATATCCGCGCGCAGGTCGAGCGGCTGTCCCAACTTATGAGCGATCTGCTGAACGTCGGCAAGCCGATCGAGGCGGAAAACATGCAGCAAGTTTCGATATGGGAACTATGCGCGGGCGCGGTGGATTCCTGGAAACAGTCGGCTTACGGCAGGACCCACCGGGTGAACATTATGACAAACCCTGACGGGATCTCGCCTGAGGTAAAAGTGGATACCCAGAAGATCCAGCAGGTATTGATCAACCTGCTGGACAATGCGGCACAGCATAGCCCTGAGGGAAGCGAGATACTGCTTCATATCTTTGTCCCGACCTGCTGCGCTGCTATAATAAGAGTCATGGACCAGGGGAAAGGGATCCCCGGGGAAATCCGGCATCGTGTTTTCGAGCCCTTCTTTACCACCAGGAGAAAGGGTACGGGACTCGGGCTTGCGATAGTGAAAAACATTATTGAAAAACATGGAGGCACAGTGACGACCGTCAACAATGACCCTTCTCCGGGGTGTACCTTTGAGATAAACCTGCCTCTTGCGAAAAAAGGGGAGTCATGAAACAGAATGTCCTCCTCGTTGACGACGAACCGGCCGTAATTTTTGGATTTTCCAAATATCTCTCAAAGGCGGGCTATAACGTCAAGGGTGTTTCCTCGTTGGAAGAAGCCCGGCAGGCGACGGCCTCCCAGCGGTTTGACGCGGTCCTTCTCGATATGAGGTTGCCCGACGGAAACGGCATAGACTGGATCGACGACCTGCGCAGGGTCTATCCATCGGCAGCCATTATCGTAATTACCGCCGGCGGCGACGTGCCGACGGCAGTTGAGGCCATGCGCCGGGGCGCCGATAACTTTCTTATAAAACCTGTAAGTCTTTCAAACCTCGAAATAATCCTGAGGAAAAGCCTGGAACTCGGCGCTCTCAGAAGGAAGGACGACTATCAGCAGCGGCTGTCGATGAAATTCCAGCCATTTTGGGGCGAAAGCCGCGGGATGAAGAAGGTGATCGAGATGGCGGCCGTTACTTCGGAAACCGATGCTCCGGTGCTGCTTATGGGTGAAACCGGCGTCGGCAAGGGAGTACTTGCAAAATGGATACATGAGCGCAGCCCCAGGGCCTCCGCGCCGTTTGTCGAGGTAAACTGTTCCGCGCTCAGGGGGGAACTTCTTGCAAGCGAGCTCTTTGGGCACGCGAAGGGGGCGTTTACTTCCGCGGTGATCGACAAGCAGGGTCTTATGGATATGTCGGACGGCGGGACGCTGTTTCTGGACGAAATAGGGGATATGGACGTGACGGTCCAGGCCCAGTTTCTGAAGGTGATAGAAGAGAAATCCTACCGGCGGCTTGGAGATGTCAATGTACGTTTCAGCGACTTTCGCCCTATATGCGCGACCGGCAAGAATCTGCGGGATGAGGCGATGAGGGGTGTATTCCGGAAAGACCTTTATTTCCGCATCGGGTCTTTCCCTATACTTATCCCTCCGCTTCGGGAAAGGCTGGAAGACCTGCCGGCGCTCGTAGGGCACCTCCTTGGCGTGCTTGGGTCGCCCGTGACCGTTTTGTCTCCCGAGGTCATGCGTATGCTCGGGAGCTACGGGTGGCCCGGGAATGTGCGGGAATTGAAGAATGCCCTGGAGAGGGCTTTGCTTCTGGCGCGCGGGGGACCGGTCGGGCCGGAGCATTTCTCGGAGCTTGACCTCTTACCTGACGTCCTGGATCAGGGTATTTCGCGGGACCTCGACGGCCTGATCGAAGGATATATAAAGACGGTCATAGAAAGGTCAGGGGGCGACATCGCGAAGGCCGCGAAAGTCCTGGGGATGTCCAGGGCAACTATCTATCGAAAGTTGAAAAAACTCCGCGGGCCCGACTGAAACTTTTCGCGCCCGCGGGCATCCGTTCAGCTGCTCGCAATATCTGTAAAAAACAGACCGCCCCACTGCCCCTCCCGGGAGGAGACCAGGTCAGTATCGTAGTTTGCTGTTTTCAAAATCCTTTCCGGGGAGGGGTGCGGGGTTTCTCCGTTATTCCTCCGGCTCCCAAGTCTCATTTCTGAGACCGGTCTCAAAAATGAGACCCTTTTGACCTTCCTCTGTTTTAAAAAATATCAATAAATCAAACAGTTACCGGTTTCCTGATTGTGGCATTCTCTTTGCTCAATTAAGGCTGTGAATGAATCCGGCAAGACGACCCAATCCGAACAGGACACCGGCGTCAGGAAGAACATCCTGGTCGTTGACGATGAGAGCGCCTTCCTGCTGGCCCTCAAAAAAATCTTCGAGGGAGAAAAAATGCATGTTGAAATAGCCGAGACCCTTGAGAAGGCGATGGAGCTGCTGGACGATCACTCGTTCCATGCGGCCATACTGGATATAAGGCTGACAGGTGTCCTGGCGGAAGAGGGTTTTGAGATACTGGAGCGAATTAAGCGGGACCATCCCTCGACACTGAAGATTGTTTTGACTGGGTATGGAAGCGATGAAGTCATGGAAAGGGCATACGTTCTCGGTGCGGATTACTATTTCGAGAAGCCTGTCGCGCCTCATAACCTCAGGGCCCTGATTGAGGCAGGAACGTCAAATATTGCAAAAGGAGGATCACATGATGGCTAAGGACCTTCAATTGGTGGTCTTTAAAATCGGACGGGAATTCTTTGGTGTCGGTATCGACGCAGTCAGGGAAATAGTGCGTTTCCAGGAGATCACCTCAGTGCCTGACGCACCTTTTTTTCTGGAAGGGGTCATGAACCTGAGGGGACGCATCGTCGCGGTCGTCAACCTGGGGAAACGCCTCAGACTTTTATCCGCGCAGAGGTCGAAGGCGGCCAGGGTGCTTATCACTGAATCCGGCGGCAACATGATAGGACTTAATGTGGATTCCGTCAGTGAAGTTCTGAAGGTCCGGCCGGAGGCGGTGGAAGGACCTCCGGAGATGGTATCGGCCATAGGCGTGGAATATATCATCGGGGTGGCGAAGGTGGACGAGAGGCTGATAATCCTCCTTGATCTGAAAAAAATACTGGCGATCGAAGAGCTGATAAAAGTTGAGGAGGTCGTCTTTAAAGAGACCGAAAACAGGGCGGCATAAAAAAATTGATCTCAAGGAGGCAGTAGATGAATAAGTTCAGAAAAACAGTGATGTCGGCGGGTATTTTGTTATGTATGGCGATGACTATTCCGGCAATAACATGTATGGCCGCCGAGCGCGGCACGACGACAGATGCGGAGGCGCTGGTCAAAAAGGCGATAGAACATATAAAAGCCAACGGCAGGGAAAAGTCGTTTGCGGAATTCGGCAATAAAAATGGCCGGTTTGTGCAGGGGGACCTGTATATTTTTGTCTATGATTTAAACGGCAGGTGTCTTGCGCACGGGCAAAATCCGAAGATGGTCGGCAATGACCTTATCGGAATGAAAGATCCTGACGGCAAATACTTTGTCAAGGAGAGGGTCGAGATCGCCAGGACAAAGGGGAAAGGGTGGCAGGACTACAAATTTACGGACCCGTTGACTAAAAAGATAGAGCATAAAACCGCCTATATTGAAAAATTTGAGGACCTGATTATAGGCAGCGGGGTATACAAACATTAAATCATCCAGCCCCGCCGGCGGAAGGCCCGGGCGCGAAAGAGCGGGCAGGCGGGGCGGCAAAACAGATAAGGAGAGCGGAAATGAGACTTAATATAGGCACGAAGCTTTTATCCGGATTTATGAGTTTGGTGGTCCTTCTGGTCGTTGTCGGCGCGACTTCGTATTTAAGCATTAACAGCCTTGCCGAGAGCGCGAAACAACTTGTGTCGGCGTCTGAGTTCAGGGACAACAGTGTAAAACTCGCCCTGTTCCTCACGCACCAGCAGGAGAGCCTTACGGATTTCGCATTGACCGGCAAGCAGGAAGCAAAGCAGGAGGCGGAGAAATACGAGGTGCTGGTCGATAAGCAGGAGGACATCCTGACCAGGGTCGTTTCCGACAAGGACATCAAGTCTACGCTTGAGGACATCAAAAAAAGCCACGATCAGATGAAGTCCACCGGCGAGCAGATGGCCGGGTTCTTCATTACCGGGGCGCTGGACGAGGGCCGTTCCGTCAACGAAAAATTCGATTCCACCGCCGAAGCGATCGAGAAAAACTCCGTAAAGCTCCAGGAGTTCTCGGGGAAAATGATGGACGCCTCCCTGAAGGACATGTCCGACGCAAGGAAGCGGGCCAACACCATAGTCATGACTATCTCGCTCATCTCGATCATGTCCGGGCTCGGCCTCGGGATATTCCTTTCACGTTCGATATCACGGCCCATAAAAAAATTGGCCGGTATGGCCGGAAAGACCGCCGAGGGCGATCTCTCATATGAAGTGGACATCAAAAGGACCGACGAGATCGGCGCCCTTGCCGACGCCTTCCGGGACATGTCCTCGTATCTTAGGGGCGTGGCCGCGGTCGCCGGAGAGATCGCCGAAGGAGACCTGAGGACTGACGTTACTCCGAAATCGGAAAAGGACGTGCTCGGCAATGCGTTTTACAAGATGACCGCCGGGTTGAGGGGCATTGTCACCGAGGTGAGGACCGGCGCCCAGGAGATATCCTCGGCCTCGGTGCAGATCGCCGCAACCTCGGAGCAGTCCGTAAAAAACAGCGAGGCCTCCGCAACCGCCGTTGAAGAGACCACATCCACGATGCACGAAATGTCCGCAAATATCCAGAATGTCGCCAAGAGCGCCCAGAGTCAGGCGGCCTCCGTCATGCAGACCTCGACCTCCGTCGAGCAGTTGGCAAACTCTACTCAGAGGATCGCCGGGACCGCGCAACGGCTCGCGGAACTTTCCCAGCAGGCGAAGAAGTCGGTGGACCTGGGGATCGAGGCGGTAAGCCTGTCGATCAAGGGCACTGAAGACATAAGCAGGTCGATCATTGGGGCCGCCGATACGATTGCCGCCCTGGGCCTGAGGGCCGAGGACATAGGAAAGATAGTGGAAGTGATAGACGACATTGCCGAACAGACCAACCTCCTTGCCCTCAATGCCGCGATCGAGGCGGCGCGGGCCGGCGAGCAGGGTCTGGGGTTTGCGGTTGTGGCTGAAGAGGTAAGGAAACTCGCGGAGCGTTCGGCGAAGTCAACAAAGGAAATAGCGGACCTGATTTCGGGTATCCAGAAAGAGGCCCAGGAGGCCGTAAAGCTCATGGACAAGTCGACGCAGACCGTCGAGAGGGGTGTTGACCTGAGCAGGCAGGTCGGCGGCGCCCTGAAGGGGATAGAGGGCAATGTGACTGAAGTGGACAGATACGCGGCCGAGATAGGCGCCGCAACGCATGAGCAGGGAAGCGGCAGTCTTCAGATCGCCAAGGCGGCGGAAAACCTCAAGGAGATAACCCACGAGGTGACGTCGGCCTCCGAAGAACAGGCGACCGCTGCCGAGCAGATTGTAAAAACCATGGAAAAGATGAGGGGCATGATACAGCAGAACGCGTCGGCTTCCGTCGAACTGGCCTCCTCGGCTGAACAATTGAGGGCAAATTCCGAGAAGTTCCAGAGCATAGTCGGCAGGTTTGATCTTGGCGGTTCCGAGACGGTGAAGGCCCCCCGGAGCAGGGCCGTGAAGACAGGGGGCGGCAACGGCGGCAACGGCGGCAGCGGCCCGAGGTTTGAACGCGAGCTTAAGGTCGGGATGGCATGACCTTGTCCGCTGAGGAGTTCAGGCTCTTTCGCGACCTCATTTACGGAGAGTCCGGGATCTTCCTGAAAGACAACCGCAGGGACTTCCTCGAAAACCGGCTCTCAAAGAGGATGGAGGCCACTGGCAAGACAAGCCCCTACAGATATTACAGGCTCGTCAGCGGTCAGGACAGAAGAGAGCTTCTCATATTTCTGGACCTCCTTACCGTGAACGAGACCTGTTTTTTCAGAAATATGCCGCAACTCGACCTGTTCAGCAATACTGTTTTGCCGGGGCTCCTCAGGGAAAAAGACACCGCGGGACGGAGTATAAGGATCTGGTCCGCGGGCTGCGCTACGGGGGAGGAGCCATATTCCCTTGCGATGCTGGTCCTTGACCAGGTGCGTGACCCTGCAAAGTGGGACCTGAGGATTATCGCCTCCGATCTTAGTCTCACGGCCCTCGAAACGGCCCAGAGGGCCGAATACCCGGCAGACAGGGTCCTCGATACGGTCGATGCCCGGCGCATCGCGGCATATTTCGATAAAACCGGGGATTCGTTCAGGGTAAGGGACGACCTTAAAAACATGGTTTCGTTTGATTTTCATAACCTTAAAAATGACAACGGGCTGCGGGATCTCGACGTGATCTTCTGCAGAAACGTAATGATTTATTTTGACGAAGACGAAAGGCGGCGGCTGCTGGGAAAGTTCTTTGACAGCCTGCTGCCGGGCGGGCATCTTTTTATCGGGCACGCGGAGAGTCTTCACGGGATGAACACAGGGTTTGAGTTCATCCACATAGACGGGGGCACTGCCTACAGAAGGCCGGGACAGGGGCAGACGTCAAGGCAGCGGACAGCCGCCGCGCTGATGTCCGCTGGAAACTCAAAAATTTAAGATGAGGCATTGCCATGGAAAATTTTGAGCATCTGAGCGAGAGTGAATTTACTGAACTCAGGATGACGTTCTACTCCCAGGCTTACGAGACGGTCGAGAACCTGCGGGACATGGTCCTCGGACTCGATGCATGCCCCGGGAACCAGGACCTGCTGAAGACCTTAAAACGTCACATTCATACCCTCAAAGGAGACTCCAATTCCCTGGGCCTCACCGGGGTGGGCACGCTCTGTCATAAGATGGAGGACGTGCTCGTCCGGTACACGGAGTGGATCGAAGCCGACGAGAACGCCGTAACTGAACTGCTGCTTGAGTGCGCGGACACGCTTGACAGGCTTTTGGTCGAAAGTGATTCCGGCAGGACCGGCGCCGACATTACCGGGATTCTGGGCAGGATAGACGCCCGCCTTGGGACCAGCTTTCCGGAGAAGTTCGCGGAGGGAACCGGAGACCCGTTGACCGAATACCAGAAACTGCATATAGATAACGCGTCGGGAAGCGGCCTTAAGCTGTTTGAGGTAGCGGTCACGTTCCATCCGCTTTGCGGGGAGAAGACGGTGGCCGCGATGATGGTGGCGGAGAAACTGAAAAAAACGGGGGAGATCATACGGAGCCTGCCCGATCTCGACGGCGGCCAAATTGACTCCGCTCGAAGTATAAATATTCTGCTGGCCTCGAAGGCAGACAGGGCCGAAATCGGGAAAAGCGCCTTTATAGCGTGTATCGCCGAGGAAGTCGAGGTGTCGGACTATCGCCGGACGGACGGGCCTGCCGGCGATACGCGGCCTGTAGAGACTTCCCCGCTCCCGGGGTCGGCACAGCAATACAGGGGCCAGGGGGGTGAGATCCTCCGGATCGACGCAGGCAAAGTGGACCACATAATGAACCTCATAGGCGAGTTGATAATAGGTCGCTCCATCATTGATCAGGCGACAAGGGATATCGGCGAAGGCATCGCTTCGGTTGAAGTTTCCTCAAGGCTCCGTGCCGCGAACGAACATATGGAGCAGACCCTCTCGGCCCTTCAAAAAGGTGTCATGAAGATGCGCATGGTGCCTGTATATAATGCGTTCCGGAGGTTCCCGAAACTGGTCAGGGAGCTCTCGGCAAAGAGGGACAAAAAAGTGCGGATCGAGCTCATAGGCAGCGACACCGAACTCGACAAGGGTATAGTCGACGCACTGGGAGAGCCTCTTTCTCATATAATAAGAAACTCCATTGACCATGGTATTGAGGCCCCGCCGGTCAGAATAGCCTCAGGCAAAAAAGAAGAGGGACTCATTGCACTCAGGGCCTACCATGAGGCGGCCAGTGTAGTTATAGAAGTCTCGGATGACGGCAGGGGAATAGATTGCGATAAACTCAGGAAGATGGCGGTGGAAAAGGGCCTGATAGGGCCTGAAGGCTCCGACAGCCTCTCCGTTGACGATACCCTTGACCTGGTCTTCCTCCCGGGGCTGACCACCGCTGAGTCTCTCAGCGAAACCTCGGGACGGGGAGTCGGAATGGACGCGGTAAAGACCTCTGTCGAGGGGCTCAAGGGGTCTATTGAGGTGGAGTCGTCAGAGGGGGTGGGGACTGTAATCAGACTAAAACTGCCGCTGACGCTCGCCGTAATCAAGGCCCTTCTTGTCGAGGCGGGAGGGACACAATACGCGCTGCCTGTTTCTTCCGTAGCGGAGGTCACGAGGATCTCGACGGACGATCTGGTCAATGCCGGCGGGACCAGGGCCCTTATCCTGCGGGACAGGGTCATCTCCATATTGAGTCTGAACGAGATATTTTCGGCCGAGGGCGGGGACGACACAAAAAAAATCGCCCTCATCCTGACAATGGGAGACAGGAAGGTCGGACTTCTTGTTGACCGCGTGCTCGGGCAGCAACAGATTGTAATGAAAAATGTCGAAGGGAACGTGGCAAAGTCCGACCTGGTGGCCGGCGCGTCCATCCTCGGCAACGGGCGCGTAGTCCTGATCCTGGATGCGCCGTCTATTATGAAAAAAGCCGTGGCTGACGGGAAAAAAAGGATGGCCGGAGCGTGAATAAAATAAGGGTGCTGGTGGTCGATGATTCCGCCTTCATGAGAAAGATGATCACAAAAATGCTTGCCTCCGACATCGACATAGATGTCGCCGGCACCGCCATGGATGGACTGTTTGCCCTTAACAAGATCGCGGATATGCGGCCCGATGTCATTACTCTGGACATAAATATGCCGAGGATGGGGGGCATCGCAACGCTCAGGCATATTGTCACGGACTACGGAATACCCACCGTGATCGTAAGTTCCGTGACAAAAAAAGATGAGGAATTGACCCTTGAGGCCCTCGATATAGGGGCCTTCGATTTCGTGACAAAGCCGCAGAACGGGATTTCTTCGAACATCGGGGACATCAGCGAGGAGCTGATCGCAAAGATAAAGGCTGCTTGCCTGAACCCTTTTACCCGCCCCCCTTCGGGACCCCGGGACAGGCCAGCGGCGCGGGGCCTGACAAGGCCCGTCCAGTTACAACATCCGGCGGAAAGGGTCCTTGCGATAGGCGCTTCCACCGGAGGTCCCAATGCCCTGAATTACCTGCTTCCCAGGATAAGCTCCGGTTTTCCGGCCGGGATCCTGATAGTTCAGCACATGCCTGCCGGGTTCACCGAGACTTTTGCCGCGAGATTAAATGCGATCTGCGGGATAGAGGTCAAAGAGGCCTCTGAGGGGGACCTTGTCCTGCCGGGCAGGGCGCTTATCGCGCCGGGGGGCAGACATATGAAGGTCAAGAGGCTGCCGCTGGGGAGCGTAGTGCTCCTGAGCGACGCGGAGGCGGTCAACGGACACAGGCCTTCAGTGGACGCCCTTTTCCACTCAGTGGCGGTAGAGTTCGGGGAAAAGGCCACGGGCCTGATACTCACGGGAATGGGCAACGACGGCGCTGAAGGTCTCGCCGAAATAAAGGCGGCAGGGGGAATGACCGTGGCCCAGGATGAAAAAAGCTGTGTCGTATTCGGAATGCCGAAGGCGGCGATAGAAAGGGGAGCGGCGAGAGACGTTATGACGCTTGAACGAATGGACGGTTTCCTGTCGGACCATTATTTCAGATGAAAGGAGAAACAGATGGAAAAGCAGAACATTGAAAGATGCCGCAGGGCCTTTACCTGCCTGATCGCCGACGACTCGGAGTTCGCGCGAAAGAACATCGCGAAGGTCGTCAAGATGCTCGGCGGAGATGTGGTGGGCGAGGCGACAAACGGAGAGGACGCACTGGATCTTTACTCAAGGCTCGCCCCGGACCTCGTGCTTCTGGATATCACGATGCCTGTGCTCGACGGAGTCGACACCCTCCGGGGAATTATGGAGAGAGACAGGTCCGCGAAGGTGATAATGGTGAGTTCGATAGGCCACAAGGAAATGCTCTGGAAGGCGCTCGGCCTGGGCGCCGCGCATTTCGTCACGAAACCCTATAATCCCGGCTATGCCGGCACGATCATCAAGACTGTTATGGATGAAAGGGAGGTACAGGAAAATGCGTCTTGAATATATCGAGCCCTTTGTGAATTCGACGATAAAAGTGCTTGACAGCGTGCTTCAGTCGGACATAGTCAAGGGGTGCCCTTCGCTGCTCAGAAACGGTGAAATCGAGGGGGAGGTCGCGGTATTGATCGTTTTTAAGGGCAACGCGGAAGGAAGCCTGATATTGAATATGGACGACGATACCGCGGTCAAACTGATCAACGCCATGAACGGCACTGACGCCAGGACCATGACTGTTCTGGGCATTGATTCGATTTCGGAGATAGCCAATATGATAGCCGGCAACGCCGCCAGTCTGCTTAACGACAAAGGAGGAGATTTCAGGGTAATGCCGCCTAAGATCATGGACAAAAAAGAGCTCGGGAGAAGGGCCCCCGGGATCGAGACGTTACAGGTCCCCCTGTTTACGGAATGCGGTGAAATAACAGTCAACGTTTCTATAAGCACTAATTGATGAAAGGTAAGGCGGGAGATGCGCTGACATGAAGGTGACGTGTCACAGCTTGAATTATGCGGGCGGACACAGGGTGCTCCGTGGCTGAGGTGAGCCGCATCCTGCTCGTGGACAATGAAGAGAGCATTCTTAGGCCCTTTTCATTGATGCTCCGGGGTCTCGGGTTTGCGGTCGAGACGGCCTCTGACGCTGAAGCGGCCATAACACTGGTCGGCAGCAGCCGCTTTGATCTCGCGTTTTTAGACCATCACCTCGGCGACGTTTGCGGGCTGGACCTTATGTCCCTGCTTTCCGGTATGGACCAGGAGTTAAATTTTGTGATTATTACCGGTGACGGAAGCACGGGGCTCGCCGTGGAGTCTCTTAAAAGGGGCGCGCTTGATTTCATATGCAAACCATTGCATGCGGACGACCTTGTCAAAAGCATTAAATACGTAAACCATAGACGGGAACTCGACGATCAAAAAAGGAGACTCGTGTCAACCCTGGAGGCCAGGATAGAGGAAAAGACGGGGGAACTGAGAGGAATATATTTTTCCGTGCTGTCCGCTTTGGCCCAAGCCATGGAAAAAAAGGACACCGGGACTTACGGGCACTGCAGACGGGTAAGCCATTACTCAGTCCTGATCGCGGCGGCGCTTGACCTGGAGGAAAAGCAGAGGGAGGACCTGAAGTCGGCCGCCCTCCTGCATGATATCGGCAAGATCGGTATAAGTGATTTTGTCCTGGAAAAGCGCGGACGGCTCACTGAAGAGGAGATGCAAGTGGTGAGGCATCACCCTGTCAAAGGGGTCGAGATACTGGGCCCCATCAAACACTTTGAATCGATTCTGCCCGCGATCCTTCACCATCACGAGAGATATGACGGGACGGGCTACCCTCATGGACTCTCGGGCGAGAGCATACCGCTTATGTCCAGGGTGATTTCAGTCGCGGACACGTACGACTCCATTTTGTCGATGAGGCCTTACAGGATGGCCTCCAGCCATGAACAGGCGATATCGGAATTAGTCTCGAACGCCGGCAGTCAGTTCGACCCTGAGATAGTGAAGGCCTTTGTCAGGGGTTCAGACAAATACAGCCGTCTGTTCGGCGGCGCCGGTCTGGCCCCCTGAAGCGGCTGTAATCTCTGGCTGCTGGTTTTGACAATACGGACGATTATTGTTCATATTATGTAAATGGGCAGGGTAGTTATTACAGGTATAGGCGCTGTTACGCCTTTAGGCAATACTTTTGAGGAATCCTGGAAGGCCGCCGTTGAGGGCAGATCAGGTATTGGGACCGCAACAAGGTTCGACGCTTCCAGTCTCCCCTGGAGGGCCGCCGGAGAGGTGAGGGGTTTTCAGCCGTCGCGTTATCTGACCCCCAAAGAAGAGCTCCACCTGGACCCTTTTGTCCATTTTGCGGTCGCCGCCTCCTCGATGGCGGTCCGGGATGCCGGGCTGGCAAAAGACGATTATCTCGAAGCCGGAGGGGTAATCATAGGATCAAGCCGGGGCGGGATAGGCGCCCTTGAAAATGCGATACTCAAAAGCCATGAGGCGCTTGCCGGCCGGAAAAAGGGCCGTCTGTCTCCGCACCTTATGCCCTCCACAACCATCAGCGCGGCGTCTTCTTTTTCCGCCTGGAAACTAGGCATCAGAGGCCATTGCCTGGGCATATCGAATGCCTGTTCGTCCGGGACAAACGCCGTTGGCGAGGCATACAGGCTTATTAAGTCAGGTTACGGGGGCCCTCTGCTTGCGGGCGGGACCGAGGCCCCCCTGTGCAGACTCTGCGTTCATGGCTATGGTTCCTCCGGAGCGCTTTCGGACTATGACGGGCCTTCCGCGAGCAGGCCTTTTGACAGGACCAGAAACGGCTTTGTGATGTCTGAGGGGGCCTGTGTCTTGGCGGTTGAGGACCTCGGACAGGCGCTTAAACGGGGCGCGAAGGTCTATGCCGAGATCACGGGCTATGCCTGCGGCGCAGACGCGTTTCATATGACGAGACCCGACGCCTCGGGCGAGGCCCGCGCCATAGAGGCGGCGCTCCTTGACGCCGGCATTTCCGCCGGAGAGATAGATTATATAAGCTCCCACGGCACGTCCACCGTTGTGGGCGACAGGACCGAGGCAGAGGCGCTGAACATGGTCTTCGGCGAGAAAGCGGAAAAGGTCCCGGTAAGCGCCCTGAAGTCGATGACAGGTCATATGCTTGCCGCGTCAGGGGCGGTTGAGACCGCCTTTTCGGCCATGAGCCTCAAGACCGGGATCATACCCCCTACGATCAACCTGGAGGAAAAGGACGAACTCTGCAGGCTTAACGTTATCCGGAACATGACGGAGAAGCGGATCAATTTCACGGTCACCACCTCATTCGGCTTCGGAGGGGTCAATGCCGTGCTTGTTCTCAGACGGTATGCTTAATACACCGGGTTTTCGCCTCACCGCCCTCTCTCTTATGGAGAGGGAAAAATCTATGACAACTTTTATCAGGTCTCCTCGCCATAAGGGAGAGGGGCAGGGTGAGGGTTGACTAAAGACTCCTGTCATAGAGTTCTTTGCTGCTCAGCCCGTATTCGGCCGCTATTTTTTTTGATGCCTCTTTCCTTCCAAGCCCTTTTTTCATAAGGTCCCTCATCTCGGACAAGGCGTCCTCCATGCTGATTACCGCGTCCTCGCCCCTGCCTTCGATGACAATGACATATTCGCCGGCGATCTTCGAGTCTTCAAGCCGGCTGAGAATCTCCGACGGTGTCCCCCTGTAAGTCTCCTCGAAAAACTTTGTCAGTTCTTTTGTGACGACCGTCTTGCGCCCTGCGAATATCTCAGCCATTTCCGACATCGTATCGACTATCCTGTGAGGCGCCTCGTAGATCACGACCGTCCTTTTTTCGAGGCTGAGCTTGCCCAGGAGGGCAGTCCTTGAAGACAGTTTGGCCGGCAGGAACCCGATGAAGACAAACTCCGAGGTGTTCAGGCCGGACAGTGAAAGGGCGGCAACCAGCGCCGTGGGGCCGGGGACAGGCACCACCTCCAGCCCGGCCTCGATCGCTTTTCGTATGAGGAGGTTGCCGGGGTCCGAAATCCCGGGGGTCCCGGCGTCGGAGACGAGGGCCACCGACCGGCCCGAATGAAGTATCTCCAGGGTCTCGTCGGCCTTCACCTTCTCTTTTTCACCCCAGTAACTTATCAGGGGTTTTGATACGCCGTAATGATTGAGCAGCTTCAGTGTGTGACGGGTGTCTTCGGCGGCGATCACATCGGCCTCCTTCAGGACGCGCAGGGCGCGGAAGGTGATGTCTTCGAGGTTTCCGATAGGTGTGGATACGATATAGAGAATGCCCTTTGACATCTATTTTGCCGACAGCGTCTTCCTGAGTCTTTTGTCAGTCTGGAGTATATCATCGACATCATCTCCGCTTAACTCCCAGCTGTATTCATCCTTCGCAGTCCGTTTGAGTTTGATCTTTACGGGTTTCTTCGGTTTGACCTGCTGGAGTTCCGGCTGTTTTTTGAACTGGAAACCCTCCTTTTCAGCGGACCAGGTCGCCGGGGTTGCAATCATAAGACAGGTAACTATTGGGACCACGGGAAGCAGGGCGCGATAAATCGCGCCCCTGCAAGTCATGATCGGATTCACGTTCATCAGAAACTCCTGTACCTGTTTGTGATCGGGAAGCGCCAGTCCCTGCCGAACGCCCGGCCTGTTATCTTGACCCCCGGCGGCGACTGTCTCCGTTTGTACTCGCTTCTGTCGACCATCCCGATTACTTTTTTTACCGTCTCGGGATCATGTCCGAGCTTTAAGATCTCGCAGAAGCCCATTTCGTCTTCGATGTACGCCTTCAAAATAGGGTCAAGGACTTCATACGGCGGCAGAGAGTCACTGTCTTTTTGGTTGGGTCTCAACTCGGCAGTGGGCTCCTTTGTCAGCACTCTTTTGGGGATCACCGTCCCGCCGCCCCTTAAGTTTCTCCACCTGCAGATATTATAGACAAGGGTCTTCGGCACGTCCTTTATTACGGCAAATCCGCCGGCCATGTCTCCGTAAAGCGTCGCATAGCCCACGCTCATCTCGGACTTGTTCCCCGTGGTAAGCACGATCCAGCCCAGTTTATTCGACAGGGCCATAAGCAGATTGCCCCTTATACGGGCCTGCAGGTTTTCTTCCGTAATATCTTCGGGCAGCCCCCTGAAGATATCTCTGAAGGCCTTCCTGTATTGCTGGAGCAGCGGCCATATGGGTATCTCGATCATATCTATGCCCAGGTTGTCGGCCAGAGAGACGGCGTCTTCCCTGCTGGCCCTGGATGTATACCGGGAGGGCATGAAGACGCCGGTGACGTTTTCGCTTCCTATCGCATCAGCGGCAACAGCCGCAACCAGCGATGAATCGACCCCGCCGCTTAAGCCGATGACGGCCCCCTTGAAGCCGTTTTTCGCTATATAGTCGGAGGTGCCGAGCATAAGCGCCCTGTAAATTTCCTCCTCTTTAATCAGCATCCCGCTGAAGCTGTTTTTCCTCATTAAAGTCCTTGCCGGAGGTTTCGCGGAAGGGATGGTCACCTCACAGGTCAGGAGACCGGGTTTTGGCTTTTTAGGGAGATGAAGGTCCTTCTCGAGGCTTCTGTACTTTCTGGTCTTTTCTATGTCGATGTCAACCACCAGCAGTTCTTCCTGAAATGGTTTTGCCTGGGCTATGAGGCATCCTGTATGGTCATACACAATGCTGAGGCCGTCAAAGACCAGCTCGTCCTGGCCCCCCACTGTATTGAGATATGCGATGACTAGGCTGTTTTCAGCGGCCCTGCGCTGAAGGAGGACCCGCCTTGCCTCGGGTTTCCCCGTCTCATAAGGCGAGGCGTTTATGTTGATAATGACCTCTGCGCCGCAGTCGGACTGAAGTTTCGCCGGTCCCCGGGCATGCCATATGTCCTCGCAGATGTTTATCCCGAATTTGATGTCCCGAAGCGCATATACCGGGGCCCTTTTTCCGGGACTGAAGTATCTCATCTCGTCAAAGACCCCGTAATTTGGGAGGAGGACCTTGTGATATATATCGATGATTCTTCCGTCGGATATCAGCGCCGCTGAATTATAAATCTCCCCGTCTTTTCCGGAGTCGATAAAGCCTATGACCGCGGTGATGCCCGAGACATGCCGGCTGATTCTATTTATCCCCGAGAGGTTGTCGGCTATAAACCGGGGTTTCAGTATGAGGTCCTCGGGCGGATATCCGGTCAGGGCAAGCTCAGGGAAGACCGCGATGTCGGCCCTGTCTTTTTTCGCCTGTTTTATAAAACGGACGATTTTATCGGCGTTTCCGGAGAGGTCGCCGACGGTCGGGTTCATCTGGGCAAGGGCAAGTCTGAGGAAAGCCATTTTTATATCGTCCTCCGCATGATCTAAATGATATAAGAATGAGGGTTGTTTGTAAAGCAGGAGAGAGATTGCCCGATCTTGTAAAGATTTGTTTGCAAATTGTCCCTCTTGATTGCGGCGGCTGTATAATAGGTTGTAATTTATTGATAAGCAACCTATGAAAAACTGGAAAGATAACATATATTTCGTTCTTGTCGAGCCGAAGGAGGCCGGGAATGTCGGCGCCTCCGCCAGGGCGATAAAGAATATGGGCTTCAGCAGACTCTCGATTGTCAATCCCCCCGTTATCACCGACGAGGCCAGGTGGTTTGCCTGCAACGCCCTCGATGTGCTTAACCGGGCGGAGAGTCATGAAAGCGTAAGAAGCGCGGTAAAGGACATGTCGATAGTCGTCGGCACGACCGCCAGAAAAGGCAGAAGACGCGGGCTGATACTCCCGCTTGACGAAGGGGTAGGGCGCTTTACCTGCGAACTGGGACATTCAAAGGTTGCGATACTCTTCGGCCGCGAATCAAGGGGGCTCTTTAACACCGAGGTCGAGGAATGCGGGTTGATGCTTACCATACCCACAAGCCGGGAGCAGCCGTCGCTGAACCTAGCCCAGGCGGTGATGATCACCGCGTATGAGATAGCGAAGGCCGGCCGCGCGCTAAATACGGTGGGTCAGGGCCGAAGGCGCGGCAACTATGAGAGGCTCAATCTCATCACTCATGAGGACCTCACGCTCCTTTATGACAAGATGACCGAGCTTCTGAAACAGCTTGAATATATACCTCGCGGGGACAGGGACCTGGAAAAGAAGATCATGTCGAACCTGAAGCATTTCATAGGCAGGGCGGGCATCACGGACTGGGAGCTCAATATGCTGTTTGGGATCATCTCCCAGATAAGAAAGAGGATCGGGGAGTAGTTGGTGTTGTGTCAGCACAAAGTCTTCACCACCCTAATGGTAAATACCACCACTAATAAGTAAAATAACTCCTATGGCCATAAAGAAATCTGAACTCTACAGCTCCCTCTGGGCCAGTTGCGATGAACTCCGGGGCGGTATGGACGCCAGCCAGTACAAGGACTATGTGCTGGTGATGTTATTCATCAAATACGTCAGCGACAAATACGCAGATGTGCCTTATGCCCCCATTACCATTCCCAAAGGGGCGAGCTTCAAAGATATGGTTGCCCTTAAAGGAAAGCCCACCATCGGCGATGATATCAACAAGAAGATCATCGGCCCTCTTGCTGATGCCAACAAGTTGTCCGATATGCCGGACTTTAATGATGTAAATAAACTCGGCAGCGGCAAGGAGATGGTTGACCGGCTTACCAACCTGATCGCCATCTTTGAGAACAGGGCGCTTGACTTCAGTAAAAACCGGGCGGAGGGCGATGATATCCTGGGCGATGCCTACGAATACCTGATGCGCCACTTCGCCACAGAAAGCGGCAAGAGCAAAGGCCAGTTCTATACACCTGCGGAAGTCAGCCGCATCATTGCAAAGATCATCGGGATCAATCCCTCCAATACCAGCGCGCAAACAACAGCGCACGACCCCACCAGTGGCTCCGGTTCCTTGCTCCTAAAGGTTGCTGATGAAGCAGGAAAGAGTATTACTCTTTACGGACAGGAGAAAGACTCCGCGACTGCCGGCCTGGCCCGCATGAACATGATTCTGCATAATAACCCCACTGCTGAAATCAAGCAGGGAAATACTCTGGCAAATCCGCTTTTTCTTAATGAGCAAGGCAGCCTTAAAACCTATGACTATGTTGTTGCCAATCCCCCGTTCAGTGATAAACGCTGGGGTAATGGCGTTGATCCTGTCGGTGACATTCATGGCCGGTTTAAAGAATATGGCATTCCCCCGGCTAAAAACGGGGATTACGCCTATCTGCTTCATATCATCCGCACTCTGAAAAGTAAGGGTAAGGGCGCCTGCATCCTGCCTCATGGGGTTTTGTTCAGGGGCAACGTGGAAGCGGAGATACGCAAGAATATTATCCGCAAGGGGTATATCAAGGGGATTATCGGCCTGCCTGCCAACCTCTTTTACGGCACAGGCATTCCGGCCTGCATTATCGTGCTCGATAAAGAAAACGCCAATAACCGCAAAGGCATTTTTATGATAGACGCCGGCAAGGGGTTTATGAAAGACGGCAACAAGAACCGGCTGCGCAGTATGGACATTCAC
The DNA here is from genome assembly GCA_016215155.1 of Nitrospirota bacterium. GTDB lineage: Bacteria > Nitrospirota > Thermodesulfovibrionia > Thermodesulfovibrionales > UBA6898 > PALSA-1316. The sequence continues at coordinate 17,034 of JACRLQ010000091.1, read as the reverse complement.
AAAATTGTCGATGTCTTCAACAAGCAGACCGAGATTGATAAGTACTCAAAAATGGTCCCATTTGCGGAGATTGAAAAGAACGAATATAACCTGAACATCCCCCGCTATATCGACAGCCAGGAAGCCGAGGATATTCAGGATATCGAAGCCCATCTTCTCGGGGACATTCCCAATGCAGATAGCGAGGCGCTCGAAAACTACTGGACGGTCTACCCGACCCTAAAATCCGCCCTCTTTGGAAAAAGTAAACGGCCAAAGTATTGTCATTTGAAGGTTGTAAAAGAAAAGATCAAGCAGACGATCTTTCAGCATCCCGAGTTTGAATCCTTTACCAAAGAGATGAATGCCCTGTTTTCCAAGTGGAAAAAGAAGAGCACTGCTTACCTGAAAGAGCTGAAAACGGGCTTGCACCCCAAAGAGGTTATATTCACCCTTTCCGAAAATCTGCTGGCGCAGTACACTGACAAAAACCTGATTGATAGATACGATGTCTATCAGCACCTTATGGACTACTGGGCCGGGGTGATGCAGGATGACTGCTACATTGTCGCTGCTGATGGCTGGAAGGCCGATACCTACCGCATTCTGGTTGAAAACAAGCAGAAGAAAATGGTGGACAAAGGCTGGGCCTGTGATCTTGTCCCAAAGGAGCTGGTGATCAACCGCTTTTTCCTCAAAGAAAAACAGGCCATAGAAGCGCTCGAAGGTGAAAGCGAGACCCTTGCCGGACAGCTTACTGAATTGGAAGAAGAGCACGGCGGTGAAGAGGGCTATTTTGCTGAGCTGGACAAGGTGAACAAGGCTAATGTGCAGACCCGTCTGAAAGAGATCAAAGGCGATGCTGATGCAAAGGAAGAAGTTAAGGTATTAAAAACTTTCCTTGACCTTCTTGAACAGCAGGCCGAAACCAACAGGAAAATTAAAGAAGCCACTGCGGAACTGGATAAAAAGCTCTACGCCCGATACCCAACACTTACAGAAGATGAGATTAAAACACTGGTGGTGGATGATAAATGGATGGCAACCATCGACAAGGACATCCACACCGAAATGGATAGGATCAGTCAGCGGCTTACGCAGCGGATCAAGGAACTGGCAGAGCGGTACGAAATGCCGCTGCCGAAACAAACCGCTGAAGTCGGAGAACTTGAAAAGAAAGTCAATGCTCATTTGGAAAAGATGGGGTTTGTGTGGGCGTAAGGAAGGGTTATAAGCAGACTGAGGTGGGGGTGATTCCGGAGGATTGGGATCTTCGACCACTTGGCGAAGTCGTTACTTTCCTTGATGGAAAGAGACGGCCAGTGAAGGATGCTGATCGCGCAAAAATGCGAGGCTCAATTCCATACTACGGAGCTTCCGGAATCGTTGATTATGTGAACGACTACCTCTTCAACGAAGATTTAATTCTCTTGGGCGAAGACGGCGAAAATATTCTTAGCCGGAATTGTCGACTCGCTTTTCGTATCTCAGGGAAGGCATGGGTCAACAACCACGCCCACGTTCTCAAACCAAAGCCAGACATTAGCATTGGCTTCCTGACAGACTTTCTCGAATCGCTTAACTACGAACGATACAACTCGGGCACCGCTCAGCCAAAACTGAATAAACAAACATGTTTCGGCATCCCTGTAGTTCTCCCTCCCACCAAAGCCGAACAAACCGCCATTGCCACCGCCTTAAGCGACGCCGATGCGCTGATCCAATCCCTGGAAAGACTCATTGCCAAAAAACGCAACATCAAGCAGGGAGCCATGCAGGAACTGCTCAAACCCAAAGAAGGGTGGGAGAGGGAACCTTTAAGGGAAGTGTCTTTCATGAAGGGGAGAATAGGATGGCAAGGACTAAAGCAAACTGAATTTACAATGAATGCTGATGACCCATTCCTCATTACGGGTATGAATTTCAAAGATGGGGCAATTCGATGGGATGAGGTATATCATGTCTCCTTTGAGAGATACCAAATTGCTAAAGAAATTCAATTAAAGCAGAACGATGTCTTGATGACTAAGGATGGAACCATTGGAAAACTTTTGTTTGTAGATAAGATTCCATATCCAGGTAAAGCAACCTTGAATAGCCATTTGATTGTTTTCCGACCTATTCAGAATAGTTACGATCCGAAATTTCTTTATTATCAATTATCATCAAAATCTTTCAATGAACATATAGAACTCAGCAAGTCCGGCACTACATTTTTTGGACTTTCACAGGAAGCAGTAGGTAATTATCCGGCATTTTTGCCTCAATTAAACGAGCAAACCCGCATTGCCACCATCCTCAGCGACATGGATGCAGAGATTGAGGCGCTGAGAATCAAACTTGCCAAATACAAACAGATCAAGCAGGGGATGATGCAGGAGCTTTTGACTGGGAGGATACGGTTGGTATGAAACGGGTGGATTTAAAAAATGACGTGAATAAATCGGGAAAGAAAAGACAGGGCAGGTTTGGAACCTGCCCCTACGGAAATTACAATCATGATTTTCATCAATTCATGTACGGGAAGATGATATTACATATGTCCGTGGATATTGTAGGGGCGGGTTCCAAACCCGCCCTTCTTCTCGAACCCGCCCTTGTTTCACCCGGCAATGTTCAACCCGCCGCAGGTGATGATATATGACATACAATCCCGATATTCATAGGCGCATGTCCATCCGGTTGAAAGAATACGATTATTCGCAAAATGGCGCATATTTTATCACCATATGTACACATGGGAAGGCATGTTTGTTCGGAACCGTAGGGGCGGGTTCCAAACCCGCCCTTGTTTCCAAACCCGCCCTTGTTTTCAAACCCGCCCTTGTTTCACCTGTCCATGTCCCACCCACAGCAGAAATAAAACTGGCAGGACAAAACAGGGCAGGTTTGGAACCTGCCCCTACGAAACATACATTTCCGATATCCATCAACGCCCGGATGAATCTCAACGAAATGGGGCAATTGGTTGAATACACATGGTGCGATTTGGTAAATCACATAAACGGTATTGAATTGGATGTATTTGTTGTCATGCCGAATCACGTCCATGGTATCATCGCAATCTCCTCTGCCGACGGACAAAACCGGGCAGGTTTAGAACCTGCCCCTACGGGGAAAAAACATGGGTTGCCTGAAATTGTCCGACAATTCAAAACATTTTCTGCGCGCCGGATTAACAATTTCCGTAAAATGCCAGGCGTTCCTCTATGGCAACGTAATTATTACGAGCACATTATTCGTAATGAAAGTGATTATCTTCGGATTGCTGAATACATTATCAATAATCCTTTAAAATGGGACTCTGATGAAAATAATCCTGCATATAAGAAATAAGAAGGGCAAAAAAAGACAAGACAGGGCAGGTTTGGAACCTGCCCCTACGGGAAATGCATTTCCAATTTTCATCAATGCACGTAAGGGAAAATGAAATGACAATTGTTCGGGATTTTGTAGGGGCGGGTTCCAAACCCGCCCTTGTACCTAGGGAGAAAACTAGGATAAAAACTAGGGAGAAAATCCTGGATCTGATTTCGGAGGACCCCTCAGTTTCTACTGAGGAAATGTCCAAAAGAATAGGAATTACCAAAAAGGGAATTGAATGGCAAATCATGCGTATGAAGAAAGAGGGAATTCTTCAACGCATAGGGCCTGCCAAAGGCGGATATTGGAAAACAATTGAGGAAAAATCGTGAGCCAGGTAGGCCAACCGGAACGACTCACACAAAACCGGGTGGTACGATTATTCAGAGATGACCTGAAATACACCTATCTCGGCAATCGGGAAGATCGCTACAATAACAGCAATATTGAGGAAGAACTCTTAACCGCCTACCTTACAAAAAAGAGATACAGCCGAACCCAGATTGCCAAGGCACTGTACGAGTTGCGGGTTACAGCCAATAATTACAACGAAAGTCTTTATACCAACAATAAAAATGTTTACAAACTGCTTCGCTATGGTGTTCAGGTAAAAGCTGAAGCCGGCGAGAATTTTGAAACTGTTCACCTCATCAATTGGCAAAAGCCCGAAAACAACGACTTTGCCATTGCAGAGGAGGTCACCTTCCTTGGAAATCATGAAAAACGCCCTGATATTGTCCTCTACGTCAACGGGATTGCCGTCGCCGTGCTGGAACTCAAACGCAGCACCGTCTCTATCGGTGACGGGATCAGACAGAGCATTGTCAACCAGCAGAAAGAATTTATCGGTTCTTTTTTCTCAACGGTGCAGTTTGTGCTTGCCGGAAATGACACTGAAGGCTTGCGCTACGGCGCCATAGGCACGCCGGAAAAGTTCTTCCTAAATTGGAAGGAAGATGTAGAGGATGTCAGCCGTTTGCAGTTGGATAAATACCTGCTCAGGATATGCAATAAAAAGCGGCTCATTGAGATCATCCACGACTTTGTGCTCTTTGACGGCGGCATTAAAAAACTGCCGCGTGCACATCAGTACTTTGGCATCAAGGCCGCGCAGGAACACATCCGCAGGCGTGAGGGCGGTATCATTTGGCACACACAAGGGAGCGGCAAGAGCATTGTCATGGTGCTCCTCGCCAAATGGATTTTAGAGGACAACCCCAACGCCCGTATTGCCATCATTACCGACCGGGATGAACTGGATAAACAGATCGAGCGGGTCTTTAACGAGACTGGGGAACCGATCAAACGCACAACTAGCGGTCGAGATTTAATGGTGCAGCTGGGGCAGGCCAAACCAAGGCTGCTCTGTTCACTTGTACATAAGTTCGGCAAGAAGGGAGTCGATAACTTTGAGGAGTTCATCAAAGAACTGGAGAGCCAACCTACCAATGCGTTTGGAGAGCTATTTTTATTTGTCGATGAATGTCACCGTACCCAAAGCGGCAAGCTGCACCGTACAATGAAGGCGATGCTGCCCAGCGCCATCTTTATCGGGTTCACAGGCACCCCGCTCTTGAAAAAGGATAAACAGACCAGCCTGGAAGTATTCGGCAAGTATATCCACACCTACAAGTTCAATGAGGCCGTTACAGATGAAGTAGTGCTGGATTTGATTTACGAAGCGCGGGACATTGACCAGAAGATTTCTTCATCCGAAAAAATAGATGCCTGGTTTGAATCCAAGACCAAGGGGTTAAACGATTTTCAGAAATCGGAGCTGAAAAAGAAATGGGGCACCTTGCAGAAAGTGCTCAGTTCCCACTCCCGCATGGAAAAGGTGGTAAGCGACATAATTTTCGATTTCAACGTCAAGCCACGGCTTAATTCCGAAAGAGGAAATGCCATCCTGGTGGCTTCCAGTATTTATGAGGCCTGCCGCTATTTGGAACTGTTTCAGAAAACCGAACTGAGAGGCAAGTGCGCCGTCGTCACATCCTATAACCCAATCACCGGAGATATCACCACCGAAGACACCGGGGCTAATACTGAAACCGAGAAAGAGTTCATCTTTAAGATTTATACGGATTTGTTGAAAGACGTAAAAGCAATGCCGAACAAAACCAAAACCGAATCATATGAAGATGATGTTAAGGATAAATTTGTAAAAGAACCGGCGAATATGAGACTACTCGTTGTTGTGGCAAAGCTTTTGGTCGGTTTTGATGCGCCGCCCTGTACCTACCTGTATATCGATAAATCCATGCAGGACCATGGTCTGTTTCAGGCGATCTGCCGGGTAAACCGTCTGGATACCGATGATAAACAGTTCGGTTACATCGTGGACTACAAAGACCTATTCCGAAAAGTTGAAGATGCTGTGGTGGTGTATACCTCTGAGCTGGATTATGACGTATTTGAAAAAGCAGACTGCGATATTCTGTTGCAGGACCGCCTGAAAAAGGGCCGTGAACGCCTTGATAATACCCTGGAAGAAATTGCCTTGCTCTGTGAGCCGGTTACCCGGCCAAAAGATACCCTGGCTTATATCCGCTACTTCTGCGGCAATACAGAGATACCCGACGAACTGAAAAGCCGTGAGGTGCAAAGGACGGCACTCTACAAGGCAACGGTGGGATTGATAAGGGCCTATGCCGGCATTGCAGATGAGATGGAAGCGGCAGGTTATTCAGAAAAAGAGATTACGGATATCAAGAAGCAAATCGACTTTTATTTGAATTTGCGTGAGGAAATCAGAAAAGCAAGCGGCGAAACCCTGGACTTAAAGACCTATGAGGCCGATATGCGGCATCTGATTGATAATTATATTCAGGCGGATGAGCCTAAAAAGATATCACCATTCGGAGACCTGACTCTGTTAGATATTATTGTTAATACCGGCATTGCCGATGCCATTGGCAGTTTGCCGAAAGGCTTACAGGCAAATAAGGAGGCTGTTGCTGAAACCATTGAAAACAATGTGCGCCGCAAAATAATCAAGGAACATTTAATCGACCCGGCTTTTTTTGAAGAGATGTCGAAGCTGCTTGATTTGATCATTAAAGAACGCAAGGCCAACGCCATCAGCTATGAAGAGTATTTAGTAAAGATTACTGATCTGGCGAAAAAGGTGAAGGAAGGAAAAAGCGAAAGTACCCCGGATGCCTTAAATACGCCTGCCAAAAGGGCGCTATACAATAATTTAGGTGAAAATAAAGGTCTGGCTTTGGCAATTCATCAAGAAATCCTCACATACAGGCCGGACAACTGGAAAGGGAACGAAACCAAGGAAAGGGTTATTAAGAGCAAATTATTTGAGGTCCTTGGTAATGAAAAAGAGGTGGAGAGAATATTCCCGATTGTAAAAGAACAGAGCGAGTACTGATATGGACCGGTTACAGTTAGGCAACATTGCCATTGATGTTGTACAGAAGGATATCAAAAATATTCACCTGAGTGTCTATCCGCCAACCGGAAGGATAAGGATTTCAGCGCCAACAAGAATGGACTTGGACACCATCCGCGTATTTGCGATTTCAAAACTAAGCTGGATAAAGAAGCAGCAAACCAAACTGAGAAATCAGGCACGCGAAGCTCCGAGGGAGTTTCTAAATAGGGAAAGTCATTACTTCAACGGAAAACGCTATTTACTTCAAATTGTTGAGCGGGATGCGCCCCCCAGGGTTGAACTCAAACACCACAAAATTGAATTGCATGTTCGACCACTGTCAAGCAATGAGAAAATGAAATCCATTTTGGATGAATGGTACCGGCAGCAATTAAAAGGCTCTTTGCCGGCTCTCATTCGAAAATGGGAAAAGAAGATGAATGTTCGGGTCAATGAGTTTGGGATCAAGAAAATGAGGACTAAATGGGGTACCTGTAATCGTGAGGCCAAAAGGATCTGGCTGAACCTTGAGCTTGCTAAAAAACCGGGAGAATGCCTGGAATATATCGTTGTGCATGAGATGGTGCATCTTTTGGAGAGACACCATAATGAAAGATTTATTGCTCATATTGACAGGTTTCTACCAAAGTGGCGCTTTTTTAAAGAAGAATTGAATAGAAGCCCTTTGCGGCATGAAAATTGGAGCTATTGATATTTATAAGGTCTCGTATGGGAGTCGGGTCATCTGACTTTGGTGTCCACGGTTTTCATTAACAAACAATTAACTTTAGTTATTTGCAATAACCCCTGATGTGTGATAGTGTAAATATTATCATATGATAGTATTTAGCTTTACTTTTCAACCTGCCCTTTTTTATAATGGGTCGGTCCTTGGACTCAATAGTATGATATACTATGCCCTGTGGGGCGGTCTAATAGCATTGCACTTAAGGAGGATATTGAACACTTCCTCAAAAACTTTAAATCCTGTTGGGATGGAAGCGTAATCCCTAGAATTAATTCAAATAATGATGATACGCTTGCAATCTTGGGGATTACCCCTAAGCATCGAATGGAAGAGATCAGAAGTTTAAAAGTGGAAGATTATTATAAAGGTCCTTCTCCAGATTATGATGGCATTACTAACAAAGAGTGGTGGGAATTTGGGAAATATGTCTACGGCTATGAAATTTATATAAAAGTCGCTGTATACTGTAACAAAGGAAGGTGTATGTCATTCCATTTTCCTGAACATAAAATAACATATCCCTACAAAAAGAAAGGGTAATGCAAATGACAAAGGATAAAATGCCGTTTAAAGAGATTAGTAAAATTCATAAGGAATGTCCGGTTTGTGAGATAGAAAGAGATTTAAGTTATGGAGAGACAAGAGACAGATTGAAAGTCCGAGGGCTTGAGATCGAGGTTGCCTCAAAAATTCATTATTGTCCAGAAGGCGATCATTACTTTCATTCGATTCAAGACGAAGAAGATAAGTTCCAGGCTGCTTATAGAGATTATAGGATACGTAAAGGGTTACTTCAACCCGAAGAGATTAGGGCAATTAGGAAGCAATATAAGCTTAGCCAAAAGAACTTTGCTCTTTTGCTCGGTTGGGGAGAAATTACGATTCATAGATATGAAACCGGTGCGATTCAAGATGAACCGCATAATGATGTTTTAATGTTTATAAAGGACTTTGATAACTTTAAAACATATTTTCTTACTAAAAAGCACTCTATTGATCCTGGTGTTGCATTTAAGATAGAGGATATGATCAATAAAAGAACATTTGGCATCGTCAAAGCCTTATTTTCTTTCAGGAGAAGTGATCCTCCGCCAATTCAAAATAAAATGAATCTTCATTATTCGGGACATGTTGAGAACTCACAAGGTTGTATTGATGACGAATTGGCGCTTGCGGCTTAATTATGAATATGACGTTTGTCAATTTTGCTCTAACTAAGGTAAATTTTACTCTTAATAGAGAATTTAAACCGAAAGAAACCACTGAAGTTAGAATTGAGCCTGAATTAGCAATAAACCATGAAATTAGAAGAGAAGAAAAGCAGTTAATTGTCCTGCTTGGAGTCAGGCAACTTACTGGTGACCTTCCATACTATTTTGAAGTTGAGTCGGCTGCTTTATTCACGTTTGATGAAATGCCTGAAGAAAAAATATTAACCCAATTTTCTTACGTTAATTGTCCGGCAATAATGTTCCCTTATATAAGAGAGACAATCGCAGATTTAACGAGAAGAGCAGGATTCCAGCCACTTCATTTAAATCCTGTTAACTTTATTCAATTAGCTAAAGAGCGCGAAGAACAGCTTAAGCAGGCCACTGGTACGCCTTCTGCTGACAATTAATCAATCTCATCACTCACGAGGACCTTGCGCTTCTTTATGACAAGATGACCGAACAGCTCCGGCAGCTTGAATATATACCGCGCGGGGACAGGTGTTGGATTGCGCTTTATTACGGCCTTAATTTCCAAATTAAAATGACCTTTTCAAAATAAACAAGGCAAGGCTGCGTTTTGAAGAGATAAAGGCCCTTGCACAGCTTATAGAAAAGCCGCCTTACTTGTGGAAGATAGACCGGCTATGGGAGGCGTATGCCGTTCTGGAGAAATCCAAAGTTAAATGCGCAAGCGCGCCTCATATTCTCACAGATTTGGTTTCCCTTGTCCGCTTTGCCATTCATCAGGACAATGAACTGGTGCCGTTCCCTGAGAAGGTCAACGTTAATTTCAATGCGTGGATGGGCCAGCAACAATCGTTCCCTCGCCCTCAGGGAGAGGGCAGGGGTGAGGGTGGTGTTCGGGGCCGACAATTCACTGACGAACAGCGTCGCTGGCTCGAAATGATCCGCGACCATATTGCCGCCAATCTGAGCATCGGGACTGACGATTTCGATTATGCGCCGTTTGCGCAACAGGGCGGATTAGGGAAGGTGCATCAGGTTTTTGGGGAGGAGTTGAATAGGATTATTGACGAGTTGAATGGGGTGCTGGCGGCGTGAAAAAGATAAGTAATAATGTCCAAACAAGATATGTGCACCAAGAAATGCTAAGTATACTTTAGATATATTAGGTTATTGAAATGATAAATGAGGTAATAACGTGACTGAAAGACCTTCTTCATATTGGAATTATCGGGTCATTGAAAACGAAGAAGTTTTTCGAATCCATGAAGTCTACTACAACTCAAAAGGGGAAATTACTGGCTTTTCCGAAAATCCGATAACCCCTCTGGGCGAAACTCTGGACGAACTTAGAGGCGATTTGGAGTATTACATACAGGCTCTTGGCAGACCTGTATTGAAGATAGAAGATATAGTTTTCATGCCCATGGATGAAAAAGAAGAATGATGAACGGAATGGGTTTTAAATTTTCTGTAGGGGCGAGGTCTCCTCGCCCCGTATGAAGGCGTGTGCATGAACAGGCAGGGGTGCGAAATCCAAGGACAGAACCAGGGCGGGGAGGACCCCGCCCCTACACACGGCATGAACGAAAAACGCAGGCATAAAAAGGTGGTTTTGGATGATCCCGTAGGGGCAATTCATGAATTGCCCCTACACAAACCGCACGACAAAAAGGACTTGCCGGAGGGGTGGGAATGGAAGACGGTGGGGGAGGTTTGTCGCACTAAAAGTGGTGGGACACCAAGCCGAAAAAAAGAATCGTATTTCACAGGATCCATTCCATGGGTAAAGTCTGGTGAGTTGCCTGACGGCTTTGTCGCTAAAATCGAAGAGTTTATAACCGAAGACGCTATTAGTAATTCGAGTGCGAAATTATTACCGGCGGGAACCTTGCTTGTTGCGCTTTACGGAGCTACTGTTGGAAAACTTGGCATACTGCGGAATGTAACGACAACAAATCAGGCTGTCTGCGCGATTTTTCCGCCAGAACATATTGATACAAAATACTTGTTTTGGTATTTGCGAAACGTGCGATCAGACTTAGTGGCCCAGGCAATTGGGGGAGCCCAACCGAATATCAGTCAGGGAATACTCCGCACTTTACCGATCCCTGTCGCACCCCTCAACCAACAAAAACTCATCGTCTCCGAGATCGAAAAACAATTCTCCCGTCTGGACGAGGCTGTTGACGGACTTAAGCGCATCAAGGCAAACCTTAAACGTTATAAAGCCTCTGTCCTCAAGGCCGCTGTCGAGGGGAAGTTGACGGAGGAATGGCGCAAAAAGAATATTTGTAGGGGCGGGGTTCCCCCGCCCTGTCCCTGTCCACCGAACAACACGGGAACCGGGCGAGGAGACCTCGCCCCTACAAAAGACGAAACAGGCGCGGAATTGTTAAAACGCATTCTAGCCGTGCGGAAGAAGAAATGGGAAGAAAAGAATCCGGGCATGAAATATAAAGAGCCTGTTGCGCCTGATACGGCAAACCTGCCGGAATTGCCGGAGGGGTGGGTGTGGGCGACGGTTGAGGCCATTTGCGAGCAAGTTGTCGATTGCCCTCACAGTACGCCTCATTTTCAGGAGGAAGGTCATCCGTGTATCGACACTAACTGGATGACACCAGATGGTCTTTCAATTGAGAAGGCGAGATTTGTTAGTCAAGAGGTTTACCAGGCGAGAATTGCACGACTCATACCGCAGAGAGATGACATCATATTTGCACGTGAGGGAACAATTGGGACCGCTATAATAATCCCGGATCGTATGATGCCGTGTCTTGGCCAACGGGTCATGCTGTTAAGAGCTTCAAGCCAATTTAATGGTAAGTTGCTCATGCACGCTCTTCAATCTGAAGTCGTAAGGTCTCAATATAGAACTCAAGCGCTTGGAAGCACGGTTCCTCATATCAATGTGGGTGATGTGAAACGTTTTACCATTCCAGTTCCCCCTATGCGCGAACAACTTACAATCACCGCCGAAGTCGACCGCCGCCTTTCACTTGTCCGTGAAGTCGAAACTCAGGTCGACGCTAATCTCACCCGCGCCGAACGCCTCCGCCAGTCTATTTTGAAAAAGGCGTTTTTGGGCGGCCTGGTATCATAATGGGATATTATTCATGTGTAATTGTAGGGGCGAGGCGGTGCCTCGCCCTGTCTTATCTGTATTATCGAATGAGCTATCAAATTATCAAATCAGGGCGACCCATCGGATCGCCCCTACGCAATAAGGCAAAGGCATGAAAAGATCCCCCCGCTATTTCACCTCCCATCTCCCCGACTCCCAATTCGAGCCGGGTTCTAATGACCAGGTGCTCAAAAACAAATTAGGAATAACAAGTCCTGACGAAATGGACCGGGGGAGAAGGAAGAACAGTTGCGGGCTATAGACGAACTGACAGACTTATTCGACAATGGAAATTATACTCCGATGGAAAAAGTGTTTGCGGGCGTTATTCGTAAGACGTTGCGGGCTCGTGAACCGAAATGACCTCTTTGAGTTTCTTTTCGAAAACTTCATCGAGCTTGGGATATTTCGTAAGCACGCCTTCAACGGCAGTTGAGGAAGAGACCGATTGATAGAGCAGGGCCATACAGAGTTCGGGGTCTTTGAGATAGGGATTGGTCTGTTTTAAGGATTTCTTAGGCATAGTTTATTATATCAAAAAAATGACATACAACCCTGAAATTCATCACCGCCGGTCCATCCGGCTGAAGGAATATGATTATTCCCAGACAGGGGCGTATTTTGTGACGGTATGCGCGTGGCAGAGGGAATGTTTATTCGGAGAAATAACGGATGGCGACATGTTTTCGAATGAATTAGGTGACATGGTGACGAAATGTTGGGATTCGATCCCGACCCATTTTCCACACGTTGAAACAGACGAATTTATTGTTATGCAGAACCACATACATGGGATTGTGATTTTGAATAATACGTGTAGGGGCGAGGTCTCCTCGCCCGTTCCGTCGGTTTCTCCCGGTCCGAATACAACCATTAACATAAAAACTAAAGAGGGCGGGGAGACCCCGCCCCTACGGCGGCATACATTGGGCCAGGTGATGGCGTATTTTAAATATCAGTCGGCAAAAGCGATTAACCTGTTGCGCAACATCCCCGGATTTCCCCTCTGGCAGCGCAATTATTACGAACATATCATTCGTGACGATAGGGAATTACATGCAATCCGGGAATACATCAGATACAATCCCATGAAATGGGATGAAGATGAAGAAAATCCGAACGTGAAAAGAATGGGCAGGTTTGAACTCAGCCCCTACATAAAGAATGACTAGCGGATCATCTGCAATAGTACAAAAATCTGGAATTACTGTAACGTCCTTAGGGACGACGGGATGAGCTATGGAGACTATGTCGAGCAGTTCGCGGTTGAATACGGATAAAGGGTTGAAAAAGGGTGCCGGATAAAGTATTATTAAAGTACCTAATTCAGTACTTTAAGGAGCGCTAATATGAATGCCATAGCGGCACAAGACATTAAAAGAAAAGGAATTTCCGCGGTCGATGAGGCGTTGAAGGAGGGGGCGGTCCACGTCATCAAGAACAACCAGCCCCGGTATGTAGTTTTATCAGAGGACCGTTATCGGGAACTGATCGAGGCTGAGGACGAGGCATACAATGCCCGCATTCGGGCGTCGCTGGAAGATGTGAAGGCGGGGAGGGTAAAGAGGGGAACTGCAAAGGACCTTATCAAGGAATTGGGGCTCGAATACTGAGAATGTATACCCTTGTCTGGACGTCACACTTTACACGAGCGGCGAAAAAATTCAAGCAACGTCATCCTGAACTGAACAGGAAAGTCGCAGATATTCTTCTGGATCTGGAAAAAGACCCCTTTCAGCCTCATCTGAAATATCACTATCTTGGGGGTAAATACAAGGGGATGCAGGCAGTAAGTATTACCAATAGCTACCGAATAACAATGACTATAATGATAACCGAAAAAGAAATCCTCTTGATTGACATAGGGCCTCATGACGAGGTTTATCGGTGAAGGCCGGTTTTTACAAACGACATGAGTGATAAAGATAAAGCGACGGGTTTGTATGTCCCCCTTCGTGTCGGCGTGCCCTGCCTATAACTTTATTTTTGGTGAACATAGTGAAGTTAAAGCCATGAAGGCGGTGGTATTCAATAAATACGGCGGCAACGAGGTTATCGAGGTCAGGCAGATGCCGGCCCCGGCGCCCAACCCTGGGGACGTGCTCATCAAAGTCCATGCCGCATCCGTCAATCCGGTGGACTGGAAGGTCCGTCAGGGAATGGCCAGGCTTCTAACCGGGTCACGTTTTCCGAAGGTCCTTGGGAGTGAGTGCGCCGGGGAGATAGTCAAAACCGGCAAAGAGGTCCGCATCTTCAGGGAAGGTGACATGGTAATCGGCTTTCCCGGTATCCGCCGGCTGTCCGCTTTTGCTGAATACGTATGCGTAAGCGAAGATAATACTTTTACGAAACCCGGCAATATCAGCTTCGGGGAGGCCTCGACCATCCCTGTGGCCGGACTTACCGCGCTCCAGTCCCTCCGTAATCTCGGACGGATTTCCCGAAACTCCAGGGTCCTCATTAACGGCGCTTCAGGCGGCGTCGGGACTTTCGCGGTCCAGATCGCAAAGATATTTGAGGCCCGTGTGACGGCGGTGGCGAGCGGCCCCAATGCCCCGCTTTTGAAAGACCTCGGGGCCGATGTGATAATCGATTATACGAGTGAGGACTTCACTAAAGGCGATGAGCGTTATGATATCGTCTTTGACGCGGTATCGAAGCGGTCTTTCAGCGAATGCAAAGGTGTGCTGGCGCCGCATGGGGTCTATGTCAACACCCTGCCTCTGCCCTCAGTTTTACTGTACCAATACGGGATCGGTTTTTTGATGAACAAGAAGGCCCGGAGCGTCATGGTGAGTCCAAACAGGGCTGATATGGAATGGATGCGCGGGAATATCGAAGCGGGCAAGATCAGGGTCATTATCGACCGTGTATATCCATTGGACCGGATAGTCGAGGCCCTCGCCTACAGCGAGACCGGGAAGGCACGGGGGAAGATAGTGCTGGAAGTCCTATAAATCCGAATCCTGCTATAATTAAATCCGATGTCTGAAAACAAAATCCGGAAAAAAACCGCAGATGCCTTAAAGAAAAGCGAAAGATGGCTCCGGCTGATGGCCGATTCCCTTCCGGTGCTTATTTCTTACGTGGACGCCGAAAGGCGGTACCGCTTCGCCAACAGGAATTATGAAAAATATTTAGGACTCGCGCAGGATGAAATTAACGGACGGCTTGTTAAGGACATTCTGGGAGAGGAGGCATATAACGGTATTTCTCCTAATATGGACAGGGCGCTGGCCGGCGAAAACATTACTTTCGAGAGGGCCTTCAGTTTTGCAAAATCAGGAGAAACTTTCCTCAAGATCAATTATGTCCCCGATTTCGGCGCGCATGGCAGGGTAAAGGGTTTTTTTGTGCTGGGATATGACATAACCGCGCAAAAAAAGACGGAGCTGCTCCTGCGGCGCTATGCAAAGCATCTCTCGGACATGGAGGAATCACAGAACAAAAAACTTGCAATGGAACTGCATGACCGTATCGGGCCGAACCTGACCGCCATGGGAATCAATCTTAGCATAGTCATGATGGCCAAGCTGGGTCAGAAACGTGCCTTCCCTTCAATTTTTTTAAGAAAGTCAAACTTCCCCTGTATACAAAATCCAGCGGGCACTGTTAAATTATACTAAAGGATATATATAATATATATATGGATTATAAGGACAGAAGAAATTTCAGAAGATATCACACGAACGCTGAACTTGACCTTAAGTTTAAGAGCAGGACTTTTAAGGGGAAGCTGACCGATTACTCGTTCGGCGGTGTCTCAGCGGCATTTGAAAATATTCTTCCCATAGGGAAGGGCGATATGGTGGAGCTTTTTTCTTACGATCCCGAGATGAGGGTGTTCGGTGAGGTCGTATGGTCCATCATCGTAAGGTCGTCTTTGAAGATTGGCGTCAAAAACATTATGAGGCTGAGGGGTCTTACAAAACATTTTCAGTTTGCGGACATCCTGACCGGCCTTCAACGGGGGCAGAAGACCGGGGTATTGCTGTTCGAAAGCGGAAATATTGTCAAAAAGATTTATATCGACAACGGGGACATGGTCTTTGCCGCTTCAAATCAGGATGACGACAGGCTGGGAGACATCCTCCTTCGGGACGGCATCATAAACCATGAACAGTATGCCCATTCCGTTTCGGAAATGATAAAGACCGGACAGAGACAGGGGATGGTCCTTGTCCGGCTCGGCTGTCTGGACCCCCAGGGACTGGTGAGGGCCGTCCAGTCTCAGGTCGAGGAGATCATAAAAAGTCTGTTCCTGTTTCAGACAGGCAGTTTTTCGTGGGAGGAACGGCCTCTGCCTGTCGATGAAGTCATAAAATTGAAGCTTTCAGCCGCAAATCTTATCTACTGCGGGATAAAAGGCATTACAGACCCTGACAGCATTACCGGGGAACTGGCCTCTCTGGAGCAGATACCCTCTTTTTCTTCAGACCCACTCGATCTTTTCCAGGACCTCAGACTGGATGACGCCGGACGGAAGATGGTCTCCCGCATCGACGGCAGGACCTCGATACAAAATATCATCTCGATTACCGGCCTTGATATTTTTGAGGCCTTAAAGACCATATACGCATTGTTTAACACGCGCATGATCGAACTCAGGGATGAAGAAAAAACAGAAGACGAGGTCCCTGATGCCATATTGGAGGAGATGATCAAGGAAAAAATGGTCCGGGACAAGGAAATAATTCGGGACCCCGGCATTGAGGAGATGATCGAAGATATACACAGGCGGTATGAGTCTATCGGGTATTACGGGATTCTTGGGGTGTCCCCCGCAGTTGCTTACGGGGAGATAAAGGCCGCCTATTACAAGGCCGCAAAGAAATATCATCCGGACATGCACCTGAACCTTTCGAAAGGGGCCTTCAAACAGAAATTGAGCGATATATTTTCGTATGTTTATACGGCATACAGGACTCTGTCGGACCCGCAAAAAAGAAAGGAATATGACCGGCTCTTGACGGTACGGCCGGCAAAATTGTCAGATACATGCGATAAGGCAAGGGCGGCATTTGAAGAGGGGGTGAAGCAGTTCGGCGGCAAGAATTATCATGAGGCTGAACTGTCTTTCGGAAAGGCCGTCTATTATAACGGCACAATCGCGGAATACCATTATTATTCCGGGCTGGTGGCGCTCAGGATCAAAAAGTTCAGGGTGGCCGAAAAGGCCTTCGAGAGCGCCCTCAGGCTTGAGCCGGCAAATCCTGAGTACATGGCCCAGCTCGGGTATGTGTATATGGGTCTCGGG
>JACRLQ010000090.1 GCA_016215155.1 Nitrospirota bacterium | reverse complement strand
CGGAGATCCTGTATAACGAGTACGATTTTGTAGGCGCCTTTTCGGTTGCCTCGCTTCTTATCCTGGTTGCCGTTGCAACTATCGGTGTCAAGGCCCTGGTTGAATGGAAATACGGTGAGGCCGGAAACCCTGCGGTCCCGGAAAGAAGAGGGACTTTATGAGCATAACATTGCATGGAATTTCAAAGAAATTCGGCGCATATACGGTGCTGGATAATATAAGCCTGGAGATACCATCTGGTGGTCTGGTTTCGCTTCTGGGCCCTTCGGGATCGGGTAAGACAACTCTGCTGCGCATCATCGCCGGGCTGGAACTGCCCGACAGCGGGGATATTCTGATCAACGGCAATCAAACCGCTCAACGCAGTGTCAGGGAGAGAAAGGTTGGATTTGTCTTTCAGCATTACGCCCTTTTCAGACATATGACGATTTTTGAGAATGTAGCCTTCGGCCTGCGTGTGCGGCCGCGCGCGGAGCGGCCGACAAAGGCGCAGATAAGGGAAAGGGTATCGGAACTGCTAAGGCTGGTCCAGATCGAATGGCTTGCCGGCCATTACCCGTCCCAGCTTTCAGGCGGGCAGCGGCAGCGCGTCGCATTGGCAAGGGCACTTGCGGTTGAACCTGAGGTCCTTCTCCTTGATGAACCGTTCGGTGCGCTGGATGCGAAGGTCAGGAAGGAGCTAAGGAGATGGCTCCGGAGGCTCCACGATGAACTTAGCATCACGAGCCTGTTTGTGACCCATGACCAGGAAGAGGCGCTTGAGGTATCGGACCAGGTGGTTGTGATGAACGAAGGTCGAATAGAACAGGCCGGCGCTCCCGACCATGTTTATGACAACCCTGCAACACCCTTTGTCTATGAGTTCCTCGGAAGTGTCAACCTGTTCACCGGAAGGGTACATCGGGGAAGGGCGAAAATCTGCGATCATGAGTTTGAGATACCGGGCCATGCCGCGGCAGAAGACCTGCCTGCAGTGGCTTATGTCAGACCCTACGATATCGATATCCTTAAAAAACGAAATGGTGAGCCCGCCCTGACTGCAACGATCACCCGTATTACTTCCAAAGGGGCTGTTACACAGCTCGAACTCCGGGAACACTTTACGGGCGATCACATAGAGGCCGAATTGAGCAGGAACCGCTTCCGGTCGTTGGAACTTGAGGAGGGGGAAACGGTTTATGCGCACTTTAAAAATCTGAGGGTATTTTCTTCATGACTGAACAATTAACGAAATAAATGAGAACAGAAAAAGATCTTATCTACTGGGTGACGAGTTTTTATCTGATCGAAGACCTGATGCTGCGGTTTCGACCTCACGAGGCCTCACATTCACGTCTGAGACTCAGAGAAGACCTTTGCGTGAGCAGGAGTTTCAATGGGCTGTTGGCCGGTATTCTCTTTGATACGCTCGTCAAGATGTGTTTTGGGGAGGCGCGCCATGCGCACGAGCGCTGCGGTATCATTATTCCTGAAATTTCCGGTGCGCTGGACAGAAAGGCCGCATACGGCATTGCCGAGAAATATGATCCCGGGGACTCGCTGCCCAAACTGAGGGACCTTTTTCTGGAGTGCTGGCTTGAGCCCTATGGAGGCGCCGCCTGGGCAATTATTTGTGAAACGGCCATGAAATACCGGTCTCTGCCCGATGAGATATTCATCGATCACTGTGTAGATCTCAGCCATCATGGCGGGCTTGTATTTGATAAATTGGAAGTCGGATTTCATGTCTGGCATAAGCGGAAGTATCTGGACATCCTTGACCTCAAGAGAAACGGCTCGATACTCAATATCGATGGCCCGCTACCGGTCTTCAGGTTTGCGGAGAGCCTGCTGCAACGCGCGCATAACCTGGGGCTGGTCGATAAAGTCCCGGAGTTAAAGATCTCAGAAAGATACTACTACCTCCCGGTACGGTGGGGGTCGGGCATATTGAGTCATGCCGCCTCCCTGTGTTGAAGCCGGGACCTGACGGTAGCGTTCGGCCCGGAGGAAATAGTAAAATGTAGCTATGAGGGAGCGCGAAGGAGACGGAGTCAAGGCGTGTCATTGGGGCACACGGAACGCCTTTTGTTCCGGGGGACTGGTCTTTTACGGGGCCGGAAGTAACCGGGGATTATGTGCCGGAGATATGGATGTTATCATCGACTGCGGGGCTGATATCGAAGGATGCGAGGAGTTTTCAGGCATCGGCAACATCACTTCCCGGGATTATGCCCAACAGATAATCAGGATAGAATGGCCTGACGGCGGGATACCAGCCCTTGCGGAGGAAAACTGGCGGACGCTCATAGGGGATCTTAGGGGGTTGAGGCTTCGTATTGGAAGGGACGCTCTCCATGTAATGGTCTGTTGCGTAGGCGGACATGGACGGACGGGAACGGCCCTGGCGATTCTCGCTGCCCTTACAGGGGTTGCGCCTGAAGATCCGGTAACCTTCATAAGGACTAATTACTGCCCCAGAGCGGTCGAAACAAAATCACAATGTCGCTATGTCAAGACCATTGCAGGTCTGAACTCAGAGGACGACCTCCCCCCGCCGGAATTCGACAAGACCTGCGAATCGTCTCTTCGATAAAATATCTGAGGTCCAACTAATCAGGCTTTTGCCCTGCTGATTCGCCTGCCAGTAAAATTGGTCACTAATTAGCCATAGTATATATATAATAACCACCCAGGCAAACCCTTCATTCCCAGTGCCTCTTGATTTAAATGATTTTATCTCGTGGCATGCCCTTTGCTATTCAAGTATTCAATAAATTGAAATATTCGAAAAGGAGAAATTATGAGCAGGATATTCAGTGATATTACGGAGACAGTGGGCAATACTCCGCTTGTAAGACTGAACAGGATTACGTCTGGAGTTAAGGCCACGGTGCTAGCCAAGTTGGAATCTTTTAATCCCCTGTCCAGTGTAAAGGACCGCATAGGGGTAGCGATGCTTAATGCAGCTGAGCAGCAGGGCTTGCTGAATGAAAACTCCGTAATTATCGAACCTACCAGCGGCAACACCGGAATTGCCCTTGCCTTTGCGGCTGCAGCGAGAGGATACAAGCTGATTTTGACCATGCCCGAGACCATGAGCCTGGAGAGGCGTCATCTGCTCCAGATATTTGGGGCAGAGGTAGTCCTGACCCCAGGGGCTGAAGGTATGAAAGGTGCTGTTAAAAAGGCCGAGGAATTGGCCTCTTCAATCCCCTTTGCCTTTATGCCTCAGCAGTTCAATAACCCTGCAAACCCTGAGATCCATAGAAAAACTACCGCCGAGGAAATCTGGAACGACACGGATGGCAAGATAGATATTCTTGTTTCAGGGGTCGGAACAGGAGGTACTATAACGGGTGTCGCCGAGGTCATAAAAAAGAGAAAGAAAGAATTCAGGGCCATTGCAGTTGAACCCGAGACTTCACCTCTCCTTTCCAGGGGAACTGCAGGGCCGCACAAGATTCAGGGCATAGGCGCCGGTTTTATCCCGGATGTCCTCAACAGGGAGATTATCGACGAGATTATTACTGTTTCTGATGAGGCTGCGGGGGCAACAGCCAGGTTACTGGCAAAGACAGAGGGGATACTTGGCGGTATTTCCTGCGGTGCCGCCTTATGGGCCGCGATTGAAGTTGCAACCAGAGATGAAAACGAAGGGAAGCTTATTGTCGTGGTACTCCCCGATACCGGTGAGAGATACCTGTCGACCTGGCTTTTTAAAGAGTGAAAAAGAGAGGTTGACTGAGACATGAAATTGGCGACATCTGACGTGTCCGCTCTATGGCTCTGGTAATAGTCCAGTCGTTGCCGGGGACCGGCTGAGGGCAATATGAGTGAAGCACTAAAGAAACAAAGGAAGAAATTCGCCGTACAGTTATCAACAGGGCTCAGCGATGTGGGTAAAGTGAAGTCGGCGATCATGTTCGCGACTGTCGCCCAATGTTCCGGCTGTGATGTAGTGGTCTTCTGCGTTCAGGACGGAGCCGATGCAGTCATAAAAGGCAGGATTGCGGAAGAGGGGAATGTGCCGCAGGGGGTGCCGACCTTTGAACAGCGCCTTGAAGATGCCCTTAAGGTGGGGGTGAAATTTCAGTTATGCGAGCAGGTAGCGGTAAACAGGAATCTTGGCAGGGAAGACCTGGTCGAAGGCACTGAGATTGTTGATGGGAGCTATCTCATTACCTACGCCCTTGAATACGACGGGATGCTTTATTTTTAGAGGAGTCAATAAGGGTCATTGGCGGAATTACGGATAAAAGGAGAATACCTTATGTCATACCTAACTGAAAAGAGTTCGGATATTCTGGATCTCAGTGGGACGAGGTGTCCCATGAATTTTATAATGACCAAAATCAAACTGGATAAAATCAAGACAGGAGAATTATTGGAGATCATTCTGGACGAGGGTGATCCCATAAAAAATGTGCCTCTAAGTGTCGAAGCGGAAGGCCATGAGGTGCTACGCACGAAGAGATTGACTAATGGAACCTACAGTGTACTGGTGAGACGGGCTTGAAATGTACTGATTTCCCTGATGCGAAGTCATCATTATTTCTTCAGCTTTTATTCTCCTTTAAATTGGCTCTAAACATCTGAGACGCGAAATGATAGTTGGAGAGGGACAGTGGGAATCGAACCCACCATAGCCTTTTTTCAGCTATATCTCTGGTTTTGCAGACCAGGAGGGGCACCACCCCTTGCCCCCCCATTCAGATATAGCCTGCGTATTTTGAAACTTCAGTCATTTCCTTATCTGATGTCGCACCTGAACTATTGCTCCCTGAACATGATCTTGTATCCAATATTGAAGCCGAACAGGTCCTCATTGAGCGGCTTCCCGTCAATCTCGGCATAGGGATACATGAAGTAAAGTAACGGCCCTCCGTTCTGAGAAGGATTCAACGTGACATGTTTGCCGCTGTTCAGGGCAATCCGGTTTTCGTCAACAGCGCCGAAGAAATATGCCCGTTTGGCGTTAAGCTCGTCGGGTGCTGGATTTTTTTCGAGCTCGAATTTCAGCACGTCAGCAGGATCAACCACCATCCAGCCGTATCCCGGCAGATAGAATTCAGCCCAGCAGTGTTGAAATTTCGTAATATCCCCTTCTTTATCCCTGGGCATCCGGATTCCGTAAACCTCCCTCGCAGGCACTCCCGCTGCCCGCGAAAGGGTCACGTACACTGAATGTATATCAGCGCATTTTCCGGCCTTTGCTGTCAAAAGCTTATCGATCTCATAAAGTCCGCAGCCTTTCACGTTCGGGTCGCGGCGCATATTATCGACCACCCAGTTGTAAACAGCACTGGATTTATCCAAAACCGTTTTTTTGTCCTTCGTTATTTCAGCTGCAATTTCTTTCACCCGTTTCTCAGCGTCACCGAGATGGGAGTTATCAAGATACTGTTTCAGTTCCTCCACAGAAATGGGCAGCTCAGTTTTCGGGAAATCCCTGGTGACAACTTCCTTTCTTTTGACAGTGAAGATATATGTCAGTGTGCGGTCCCTGACCGGCTCTTTCCACTCAGCATAAAGGGATGTTACCCCCTCTTTCGGCTCTCTGTAGACGCCCATGCCGGTATAATTTCCGTTTACCGAAATTCCGGTTATGTCCTGGTTTTTGTCAGACATGGGATACGGTACCCATAGCCTTGTGTTTTTGGCGTCTGCAGGTGCGTTGAGATTCACCTGAATAGTTACAATACCCTGCCTCTCCTTTGCCATGGCCTGATGGGCGAGCCCGAACACGACAAGCGCCGTCATAATAATAAGCATCCCGCTTTTAAACATATAAATCCTCCGTCGACTTTATTGGTCTGATTTATAAAGATTAAAATATATTGAATCTATAGCACAAATAGATAATTTCTATTGATAAGCTTCCTGACATAGCCAATACTTGTGGAGTGCTACAGGGGATGGACCGGAATAAAATCAGTCGATATTATGAATTATGTTTAGCGGTTCGAGCGCAAATATTCCAGAAATATTTTATATAAATGAGGAAGCGTCCGCTTACGGTGGGTGATGATATAAAACTGTCTCCTCATGTCCGCATCATTGATCTTGATTTCCCTGAGCATGCCGCATCTCAGTTCGTCCTTCACGGACCTTCGGGAGATTATCGAGATCCCCATCCCCTCCTTGACGGCCTGCTTAATGGCGTCAGTAGATCCGAATATCCCGACAATATTGAGCTGACCGGGGTCGCTCCCCTCTCTTTCAAGTATTTTTTCAAACTCTTTTCTTGTGCCTGACCCCTGTTCCCGCATAACAATGGGAGAGTTTGCGATTTCCCTGATGCCGATACTTTTTTTACCGTCAAAAGTCCCCGACGTAATCGCTATTAATTCATCATCCAGAAACGGCTCATAATGAACCTGCCGCGCATCCAGTTTCGCTCCAACAATGCCGATAAGCAGGTCATGCCCGGCAACCTTATCGATGACCGCCCGCGAATCGGAAACAATTATCTCAAAAAAAACAGACGGGTTCTCACGTCTGAAGGATGCCGTAAGCCCCGGCAGGATATAAGTGCCGGGGATGGTGCTTGCTCCTATGATAAGATGCCCGGCAAGGTCCTTTCTGAACTCGCTGAGAACTCCTTTGAGGTCTTCGGCCCTCTCTATAATCTCCTGAGCCCTGTCTATGAGGACCTCTGCCTCGCTGGTCGGGAGGATCATTCTTGGGAGACGGTCGAAGAGCTTGCAGTTCAACTCCTCTTCAAGCGCCCTGATATGGTCGCTGACCGTGGGCTGAGTAAGGAGGAGCTCATCAGCCGCCCTGGAAAAGCTCCTGTGTTTATAGACGGCTGAAAAAACCTTAAGATGGTGTATATCCATTATAGGATTAAGCTAACTTATTCATTGCCTGTGTTGCTAGTCCGGCTTTCTCAGAAAAGCGGCGATCTTTCTCTGAATTGCCTCTGCCTCTTCGAAATCGTCTGTCGAATATATCGATATACGCCCGCGAGCACCGACCAGATAAACAGAGAAGAAGGGCAACTGATATCCCTCAATCCGTCGGCTCTCATCCTGTATTGAGAGAGTCTCATAGTCGTCAATGGAATAGACCCGGTGCCGCGCAAAAGCTCCTATCTTCCACGTCCTCCTGATAGATCTGTCAGCAAGATCGATTGCCGTTGTAATCCCCCCTGCCGGCAAGATAATTAATGACAAAATAACAAGGGTAAGACTGACGGCCTCAAAAACACTCTGTAGACTTATAGCGGCCAGGCCCGCAATTACCATAATAGCTCCAGCCATGATCCAGGGGCGCGCTTTCAGGGCGGTGATCGTGGACAAATTATTAATAACCTGAACCATATCGGCGCGTCCTTCGATATAGTCTATGGTTTTTCCAACGCCGCGAGATTCACCATTATTTCCTGATCTCATATACATGGTGAATTATCATATTGATTGAAAGAATCTGTCAAATAGATAGTCTCTATATACATGCCTCTTATAAATAGGGATATCCGATCTGTATATGTCTATTAATTCATAAGAAATTCATATTTGTTGATAATAATGACTTATGACTAAAAGGCTATTTTTGCGGAAATATCAATTGGTGCAAGGGAGGTGAGAAGAATGAAATTAAGAGCCGCTGGATATATATCAGCTGTAATGTTGCTTGCACTCCTGACGCTGACGGCAGAGGCGGTCCAGAAGAGTTCGTTGCCAGTCAAGGATGAATCTCTAAGAAGAGGCGAAAGTAGCGCTACGCTCGACCCTGCTCAATTCAGGGATACCAAAGTAAAGGATGCCTATAAAGTCGCCAGGGAGATCCCCTGGGTACTGGACGGTATCTACTGCTATTGCCAGTGCGAAGAGTCGCCTGCCTTCAGGCACAAAAGCCTGTTGAGCTGTTACGTTGACAACCATGCTGCTGTGTGAGATATTTGTTTAGGGGAGGCCCTTCGGGCCTTCGAACTGTATAAAAAGGGACATTTCGTAAAACAGATACGGGATACCGTAGAAAAAGAGTATAAGAGATAAGGAGGCAAGAGTAGCATCATGAATAAGTTTGTTGCAATAGTGGTGCTTGTCCTAGGGTTTGCGGTTATCGGTTCTGCTGCGTTCGGTCACGATCCCGTCTGGCCGGGGGAAAAGCTGAAGGCCTTGTTTCCTCAGGCAGAATCCTTTGAGCAGAAAAATCTTTATGTGTCTGATGAGCAGAGGGGGCGGATAGAAAAGGCCCTTGGAAGCAGACTGCCTGAAGAAGACCTGAAACCCTCGATATATCTCGCGGTTGTGAGAAATACTCCTGATGCGCCGCTGCGCAAGGCAGGGGCCATAATGTTCATTGACGCCCATGGCCCCGGCGGAAAGATTGAGATGGGCGTTGTAGTGAGCGGTAAGGGCGACCTCTTGAAAATCCTAATCTTTGAGAACAAGGAATCCCAGAAGATTACTCAGCAGGTCTTTCTCAATCAGTTCGAGGGAAAGAAGGCAGCAGACCCCTTTAAGGTTGGCAGCGACATAACTGCCCCTGCAGGCGCAGATAAGTCCGTTCAGGCAATAGCCTCAGGCGCCAGGAGGGGCCTGTTCATCATTAACGAGATGTTCAAAAAGAAATGAAAAAGCTCAGTGTGGTAATCATTTTCTGCTTACTTGCCATGGGAAGTATTGCCATTGGCGGCGAAGCCCACGGGACGCCATCCGGCCAGCAGGAATTCCGCATGGACGGGGCGAAGGCAAGACTGTCGATCATGCCTGAAACCTTTGTGTCTGGAAAGACCCCTCAAGTAGTTATCGAATTGACGGATTTCATGAGCGGGACCCCGATGCTTGATGCCGGGATATACGTGCTTCTTGAAAAGGCATCCGGCCAGCCGTCTCATGTAGGCCATAACATGGATGCAGTGGAAGGAGTCAGCGCCTCCTCCGGCGAAGGTCTGGATTTTGGAGAATCCACTCCGTCGGGCACGGCAGTGGATCTTTCCCTGTTTGTTAAAGCCGGACCACAGCAGAAGGCCGGCGTCTATGTTGCCGCGTATCCCATACAGGACAAGGGTGACTATAATTATACAATAGCAATAACATCCCTGAACGGGAAGAAGTTTGAAGAACCTCTTATTTATGGCGGTACTCTGGCCTATCATGAGGCTTCAAAGGCGGCTTTTTACAGGATGGTTGGGGTTATGGGATTGCTCTTTCTTTGCGGCATTACTGCGGTTTGGATCATAGCGCAGAGAAGGTCCGCAAAAATCGGCACGGGCCGGAAGCTTAATATACTCGATATTCCATGGGTCAAAAAGTTTTTTAAATCCGCTTGGTTTCAGCCGGCATTCCAGATTCCCGTACTGCTTTTTTTCATTCTGATTATCATAGTCGGTCTTTTTGATATCCAGCAGGGCGACAGGAACATCGCCACGATTCTTATGTGGACGATCTGGTGGGCAGCGATCATCTTCACCTTTGTCTTTGTCGGTAGGGTATGGTGTATGATGTGCCCTTTTGGCGCGATCCAGGACTGGCTGGGGAGACTGGTCAGCCTTAATTGGGACTTTCCGAAGCCGGTAAGAAACATATGGCTGTCAAGTTTCGTTTTTTTCGGCCTCACCTGGTGGGACAGTTACAGTGGTATTGTGAACAAGCCTTCTCTTACTTCCTTGCTTCTTCTGGGGTTCTTTGGCGTGGCAATGTCCATGTCTGTTGTCTTTAAGGGCCGCTCCTTCTGCAGATATGTATGCCCGATCGGAGGACTTATCGGACTTTATTCGATGTTCAGCCCGGTGGAGCTCAGGAACCGCTGTCTGGATGTCTGCAGGGAGCATAAGGTCAAGGAATGTATAAAAGGCACGGACAATTCGAAACCCTGTCCCATGTTTGTCACTCCCATGACGCTCGACAGGAACAACTACTGCAATTTCTGCAGCGAATGCATCAAGTCCTGCTCTCAGGATAATATCGTCATCCGTTTCAGGGGCTTTGCAAAGGACCTCTGGGTTTCCTCCAAGGGCTACATTGACGAGGCATTTCTTGCTATGGTGCTTGTGGGAATGACCATTATTGTGACCGGAGAAATGGTGGAGCCCTGGCGCCACTGGATGGAGGTCCTAAGTAAAATGATGCCTTTTGATGCGCTTGGGATAGCCTCTCATACGGCAAGAGAAAAGACTACGTTTCTTGTGGTGATGACTGCCGGCTCGCTCTTTGTCCCTCTCGTGCTCCTGGGCCTGTCCTCGCTGCTTGTCAGGAAGACAACAGGACCTGATTCTCCCCTTGGTCTGAGGGCCACTGTTGTCCAATTTGCATATATGTTTATCCCTGTCGGCCTGTCGATGCATCTCGCCCATAACATCTCCCATATGTTCAAGGAAGGGCCTGCCATTATTCCGGCCGTTCAACGGATAGTCAACGAATATACGGCAGTGAATCTTGGAACACCTGATTGGAATGTAACGCCTTTGATGGGCAACGAGGCAATATTCTGGCTCCAGATGCTTATCTTAGCGATTCTCAATATCTTTTCTCTGTACGCAGGGTACCGGATTGCAGTCAGGTACTATGGAGACAAGGCTCTCCGCGCCTTTATTCCGATGGCGGCGCTGGCTGTTATGTTCATGCTGATAAACACATTTATCCTAGGACAGCCGATGGCGCTGAGACATACCCATTGAGGTGATTTATGAAAACGGGAAGTTTTTTTGCGGCGGGATTGTTAGTTCTTCTGCTGGTACCCCATGCCTATGCGGAGCTTGACCTCGACAAGGAAGTGCTTGTCATACCCGATACGCATAATGAAAAGCCCTATATCTGGAACGTAAGGACAAACCCGCGGGAATATGAACTCATAATTGAGGCAGGGAAAGTTACTGCCGGTAAAAAACATGATTTCAGGTTTTCCGTTTCATCGAAAGAGGCAGGGGAGATAATCAGTCCTCATGTGTTTATCACGGATGACGACCTTCATGAATATGCACATATTATTCCTGAAAAGGCTAACGGCGCCTATCTCTTTTCATATCAGGCGCCTAAAGCTGGAAGATACCGCTTCGAGATCGTATTTCAGTCTTCAAAAGGGTGGGTCAACCTTAGGAAAGATATCAAGATTTCCGGGGACGATAAGGCGCCCGAACCCGCAAAGATCAGCGGAGATGAGGATTATCAGATAAAGGTCAGGCTCATCCCCCCAAAGGCTTACGCAGAGCATGTGGTCACGCTTCTGTATGACATTAGTTATAAGGGAGCGCCTTTGACCGACATCGAAAAAGTTGATGGTTTCGATATGCATGCTGCGGCATGGGATGAAGACCTCAGGGAATTCCTGTATATTACGCCGAAGCAGAACCTGGGAGGACCTGAGGTGCCGGTGAACATAGTGTTTATGAGGCCCGGACGTCATGCGGTATTCGCCGAGTTCAGGCATAAGGGTGTTGTGAGAAAGGTCGAGTTTGTCCTGAGCGTGGCTGCAGAACCGAAGAATGATCCGGGCTCAATAGAAAGGCTCATGCCGGCGGATTATTGATTGCAAATCAACGGACGTTATGTCCGTTCATAAAACAACAAGCGCTGAAATGCGAAAGGAGACTTGTATGAAAAAAATGATATTTGTAACCGTGGTGATTTTTTTATTGGCAAATGGACTTTCCGGTGTTCCCGCCTTTGGGATGGATCATTCTCAGCCTGAACATTGCAAATCTAAGGCTAATATGGCCTCCCAGGCCCAAAAGGGCCATGACCACGGCGGACACGACGGCGCTGGAGAAAAACTTCAGTGGGCGGGCATGTCAGTGCATATGATACCCATGATGAAGACCCTATCCGGGATGACCCAGATGTTGGCTGATGCCATGGGCACGGGAATGGACGACAAAAAAATGGATAAACTTGCGGGTCTTACGGATGAGGTATCAACTCATATGGTGAGAATGTACGATATTATGAACAACAAAGCTGCGACCGAAGCGGAACTGCATATGCTCCATATGGGCATAAATGAGACCGAGGCCAGGATAAAGCTGATTAAATAAATAGGACTCGGAGCTTGTTCATTGTGAACATGATCTGATCGTGATATTATTTTGTGTATGTACGAATTCACTGTTCGCGGAATAACCGTTTCCGGGAAGGCGTGTGCATTAAGATGAAGAAGCAAAGCCGCTATGCGTTTTTTGCCATAGCCGGGGCTTTGGCCGGTTACTTTGTTTTTCATCCCTATAGCATGGTCGCGCATATATTTGCTGATTTGGGGCATAACGAACTTCATCCGAAGGCATTTTTTGAAGCCTTCAGCAGAAGCCTAACCGTAGAGATGACCTTTATGGCCTTTATCTTCGCTGCAAGCGGGGCCGTTATTGGTTTGCTGACCGGCGTTCTTTCCGAAAGAAAGAGAAAACTCTTTGAAGCCGAGATGGAGAATCAGAAGCGCAAGACCGCTATCGAGACACTGCAACGTCTGATGATTACCCTTTCGCACCATCTTTTAAATGCCAATACAGTCATTGGCGGGTCCGCAAACCGTTGCAGAAGGCATACGGCTGATGAAGGATTGATTGCTTCCCTTGATCTGATCCGGGAGAAGGCTGGCAGGATCGATGCCATAATCAGGGCGCTTAAAAGAATCACCGAGATCAAGACCACGGATTATTCATCGGCGGGCAAGGATTTAATGATCGATATCTCAAAGGAGATTGAAGAAGATTTGGCTGAAAAGGCTGCAGGCCGGAAAGAACAATAAGCCGGCAGGTAATCTTCATAATGCATTCACGGTTAACGGCTATTGTATTACTGAATATGTTTCGTTATACTTTGAGAAAAATAACAATAAATATGAGAATGAGGGCAACTGGAAGCTTTTATGATATGTGACAGAGTTTTTGTTCCAGCATACGCGGTCCGAAGCATGGTTATGCGCCTTGGAATTTTAATTTTCATCAGCCATATTTTTTGCTCCACCGCATTTGGAGGGGAACTGATTTTAAGCGAGCTCATTAGCGACGCTCTGAAAAATAACCCTGAGATACTTGCCGCGGAAGCCAGGTCGGCTGCCTCGGGCTTCAAGGTCCCCCAGGCGGGAAGTCTCCCGGACCCCATGGTCATGTTCGGTTATCAGAACGAGGGCTGGAAAAAATATACCTATGGTGAGATGCCGGACGCCCAGTGGATGTTTACCGCATCCCAGATGTTCCCTTATCCCGGGAAATTGGGGCTTAAGTCCGAGATGGCCCGACAGGACGCCGACAGCCGCAAGGCCATGACTGACGCAGTACGTCTCCAGGTTGTCGCGAAGATCAAATCGCTTTATTACGACCTTTTCCTTGCCTATAAAAATATCGACCTGATCAGGGACCGGACCATACTCTTTGATAGGATAGAGGACGCTGCCGTCGCAAGGTATGCCTCGGGCATGGGGATGCAGCAGGAGATCCTGATGGCCCAGACCGAAAAATATATGCTCCTTGAAAAAGAGGAGATGCAGAAACAGAAGATACAGTCGGCCGAGGCCATGCTTAACTCGACGGTCGGCAGGGATATCAATGCCCCGCTTGGAAGGCCGGCTGAATTTTCGGCGGCTGTCTCCCTGAGCCTTGAGGGTTTCCTTGGCGTTGCATTTCAGAACTCTCCCGAGGTCAGGTCAAAGGAAAAAATGATCGCCGCCGCCGAGGCGAAGGTCTCGATGGCCAAAAGGGAATACTATCCTGATTTTACAATAAATGCCGGATATGCCAACCGGGGCGGGGGGCAGTTCGAGGACATGTGGAGCCTCACCACCACGATCAATATCCCTCTTTTTTACCGCACGAAGCAGAGGCAGGCGGTGGCGGAGGCCGAGGCGGAACTGCTGGCGGCCAGATATGAACTGGAGGCGACCAGGTTTATGATAGCCTCCGGGCTGAGGGACAATTACTCCATGTATAAATCGGCGGAAAGGCTGACCGAACTCTACAATAGCGGTTTGATGCCAAAGGCCTATCAGGACTTTGAGTCTGCAATCGGCGGATATAGTTCCGGAAAGATCGAGGCGATTACGGTGATAAACAGGCTTAAGACGATAATTGATCTCGATATAGCATACTGGGGACAGCGTGTGGAGATGGAAAAGGCGTTGGCCAGATGCGAAGCGATAGCAGGACTCAGGTCTGAGGACCCGGAAGTCAGAAGCCAGGGGGTGAAATAAAAAATGAATAAGAAGAATCTGCCGATTATTGCCGGATTAATTTTGATCTCCGGATTATTGTTATATTTTTACAAGGCAGGTTATGGTGAAAAGTTGTTTAAATCGAAGGCATCTGAGGCACCGGCTGTAACCGCCCAACCCTCGTCTGAACATCAGGCACATGGCGGCGGACCTCAAACACCATCCAAGGCGGACAAAGAGGAGACATCTGCTGAGACCCCGACAGTAGAGATATCCGATGATAGTCAAAAGCTGATCGGCGTTAAGGTAACAGAGGCCGCGGTTAAACCGTTTGTTAAAATTATAAGGACAGTCGGACGTATTGAGTATGACGAGCGGAAGATATCCACGGTGACCATGAAGTTCGAAGGATGGATAGAGAAGCTTCATATTGACTATACAGGCAGGCTTGTCAAAAAAGGTGAACCCCTTGCTGAAATCTATAGCCCTGAACTTGTTGCCACCCAGCAGGAGCTCATAAACGTTACGAAATGGAAAAAACAGGGCGGCGAAGTAAAGGATAAAAATTTGGGTGGGATGCTTATACGGGATTCCGAGACGCTGGTCGAGGCCGCAAAACAGAGGCTCAGGCTATTTGACATATCTGACGCTCAGATAAAAAACATAGAAGAGACGGGCAGACCGTTCCGGACGCTTACACTCTACAGTCCGGCCTCCGGCTATGTGCTCCAGAAGACTGCGCTTCAGGGTATGCGTGCGATGCCGGGCGACAGACTCTTCGATATCGCGGACCTAGGGTCAGTGTGGGTCATTGCCGATGTTTACGAACATGATCTTCCCTTCGTCAGGGAAGGCCATTCGGCGAATATCGGCCTGAGTTATTTCCCCGGGAAGGAATTCAAGGCCAAGGTCGATTACGTATACCCCGCGCTTGCGGGAGAGACCAGGACGGCAAAGATAAGGTTTACATTGCCCAACCCCGGCGGCGTGCTCAAGCCCCAGATGTTTACGAACGTCGAACTTAAGGTGGACCTCGGTAAAAGGCTGGCCGTCCCTGAGGAGGCGGTTATCGATACAGGCCTGAGGCAGGTTGTTTATGTCGATAAGGGGGAGGGCAATTTTGAGCCCAGAGAAGTGACGACGGGCGTGAGGGCTGACGGCCTGGTAGAGATCACAAAGGGCCTTAAGTCCGGCGAAAAGGTCGCGTCCGCGGCAAACTTCCTTATAGATTCAGAGGCCCAGTTAAAGGGAGTAAAACCCCTCAAATTAAAGCCGTAACCGTAAAAGGTAAAATGTGAAACAAGAAACTGACAATATTGAAACCGGAGATCTTCTTATTATGACTGATGATTTATTTAGGGCTCTTTGCTGCTCACATTTCACATTTCACATTTCACTTTCTTATGATTGAAAGAATCATAGAATACAGCAGCAGAAACAGGTTCATAGTCTTCCTGCTGGTCGTGTCCCTGTCAATATGGGGCTACTGGTCCCTGAAGGGCATCCCTCTCGACGCCATACCCGACCTTAGCGATACACAGGTAATAGTCTTTACCGAGTGGGCCGGCAAAAGCCCCGACCTTGTCGAAGACCAGATAACTTATCCGATAACCTCGACACTGCTCGCTGCGCCTAAAGTCCAGGCGGTGAGGGGATTTTCATTTTTGGGGAGTTCGTTTATCTACATTATCTTTGACGAGGGTACGGACATCTACTGGGCCCGCTCCAGGGTGCTCGAATATCTCCAGGCCGTAAGGAACAAGATCCCTGCCGAGGTTAATCCTCAACTCGGCCCTGACGCGACAAGCGTCGGCTGGGGTTTTTCTTATGCGCTTGTAGACCGGACAGGCAAACAGAACCTCGCGGAACTCCGTTCCCTCCAGGACTTTAACCTTAAGCTGGCCCTGGAGAGCGTCCCCGGCGTCTCACAGGTGGCGAGTATAGGCGGTTTTGTTAAACAGTACCAGATCACTGTTGACCCCAACAGGCTCCTGGCCTATAACATCCCGCTTACCGCCGTTATGGATGCCGTCCGCAAGAGCAACAAGGACGTCGAAGGCAGGGTGCTGGAGTTCAGCGGGATAGAGTATATGGTGAGGGGCAGGGGCTATATAAAGAATATCGACGATATAAAAAATATAGCCGTCGCGACGAATAACGCGGGGACCCCGGTCCTTCTCAAGGACGTGGCGGATATAAATATCGGGCCTGAGATCAGAAGGGGGCTGGCCGATCTTGATGGAAAGGGCGAGGTCACGGGAGGCATCGTCGTCGTTAGGTTCGGGGAAAATGTCCTGAACGTGATAGACAGGGTAAAGGAAAAGATAAAACAGATTGAACCGAGCCTGCCCGACGGAGTAAAGGTCGTCGTGACGTATGACCGGTCCGACCTTATACACAAGTCCATAGATACGCTCAGGGAAGAGATAATAAAACTTATTGTTGCGGTGAGCGTCGTATGCATCGTATTTCTTTTCCACCTGCCGTCGGCGCTCGTGGTCATTTTGACTCTTCCGATAGCTATTATAATCTCTTTCATCTGCATGTACTATCTCGGGGTCACCTCAAACGTCATGAGCCTAAGCGGCATCGCCATCGCCATCGGCGCGATGGTGGACGCCTCGATCATCATGGTCGAAAACGCTCATAAGAAGCTTGAGGAGTGGGAACATGCCAAAGCTCAGTTGCCCCCTTTACAAAATGGTGAGGCAAGGGGAGGGCAGACCCGTATTGATGTGATAATCGAGGCGGCAAAAGAGGTAGGTCCCTCGCTTTTTTTCTCCCTGCTGGTCATATCGGTCGGTTTTCTTCCTGTGTTCACTCTACAGGCGCAGGCGGGAAGGCTCTTTAAACCGCTCGCCTATACGAAGACGTTTGCGATGCTCTTTGCGTCTTTCCTTGCGATAACACTGACCCCGGTGCTGATGACGATGTTCATACGCGGAAAGATAAGGCCGGAGGACAAAAACCCGATAATCGTCTTCCTCGGGAAAATTTACAGGCCGCGCGTGGCCTTTGCCCTGAAATATAAGTGGACAGTTGTCATTGCGGCCGTGCTCATCATGGCCTGCACCATTTATCCGATAAAAAAGCTGGGCTCTGAATTCATGCCGCCCCTTTATGAAGGGACGCTGTTTTATATGCCTGTGACCGTCCCGGGGGCGTCGGTTTCGGAGGCGTCGAGGCTTCTCCAGATGCAGGACAAATTATTGAAAAGCATACCGGAGGTCTCTCAGGTCTTTGGAAAGGCCGGACGCGCCGAGACCGCAACCGACCCGGCGCCCATGGAGATGTTCGAGACGGTAATAAATCTGAAGCCTGAATCTCAATGGCGTGAGGGCATGGACCCTGAAAAACTGAAAAATGAGATGAACGATCTGCTTTCGATCCCGGGCGTTGCCAATTCCTTTACGATGCCGATCAAGGCGCGCATAGACATGCTTTCGACCGGTATCAGGACACCCGTAGGGATAAAAATACTGGGACCTAAACTCGATGAGCTCGACAGGATAGGCGCCGAGCTCGAGGGCGCTGTCAAGGGCATCAGGGGCACAAGAAGCGTTTACGCGGAAAGGGTGACCACCGGTTATTTCCTTGACATACAGGTCAAGCGTGAAAAGGCCGCTCGCTTAGGGCTTGCCGTGGGCGATGTCCAGGAGATCATTGAGGCGGCGGTGGGCGGCATGAACCTCACCACGACCATCGAGGGCCGGGAGCGCTACACTGTAAACCTCAGATATTCACGTGAACTTAGAAATAATCCGGAAATGCTGAAAAGGGTGCTGGTGCCCGTGATGATGAACACGTCATCGGGCGGCGTAAAATCCGATCAGGGTATGACGAAATCGTCATCACCTCAGTCATCAGCCTTCCCGGCTATACTTCAGGTGCCGCTCGGTGAACTGGCCGAGATCAAAACGGTGCGGGGGCCGGCGATGATCAAAAGCGAAGAGGGCCTGTTGACCGCTTATGTCTATATAGATTTTTCGGGCAGGGACGTAGGCGGATACGTCAACGAGGCGAAGGAGAAGGTAGCCTCGCTTAAGATACCCGAAGGATACCGGCTCCAGTGGAGCGGCGAGTATGAATATATGGTCAAAACAGAGGAGCGGCTTAAGCTGGTCATTCCCCTGACGCTGCTGATAATCTTTGTCCTGATCTTCATGAACACCAAGTCAACGGTCAAAACCATGATCGTCCTGCTTGCGGTGCCGTTCTCGCTTGTGGGCTCATTCTGGTTCCTCTATTTCCTGAACTATAATTTGAGTATCGCGGTCTGGGTCGGCATGATAGCCCTCGCCGGGCTGGATGCGGAGACGGGTGTCGTAATGCTGCTTTACCTTGACCTTTCCTATGAGCAATGGAAAAAAGAAGGCAAGATGAACACGATCGAGGACCTTAAGGACGCGATCATGCACGGGGCGGTAAAAAGGATAAGGCCGAAGCTCATGACGGTCGGTGTTATCCTGGCCGGTCTTATACCTATAATGTACAGCCACGGCGCCGGGTCCGATATCATGAAGCGAATAGCGGCGCCCATGATCGGAGGGGTGATAACGTCGGAGATCCTCGAACTCACGATCTATCCCGCGATATATCTGATCTGGAAGGGCAGGAAGTTTAAGAAGCCTGCTGAAACAGCAGCGCCCGAAATTATCACCTAAGCTTTTTTCTGTTATAATTGAGCAGAAACTTTGATTTATAATGTGTTGATGGGATGGCGGTTCGCTAGTTCAATTATTGGTGAGGAGGCGTTTTTATGAGCAAAACTCTTGATCTGATTTTAAAAGAGGCGATGATGTTGTCCGAATCTGAACGCACCCGTCTTGTTGATGAATTACTGACCACCTTCGAGCCGGACACTGAGGTCAATGTCGATAAAGCCTGGGCGGATGAAATAGAAAAACGCGCAGCTGATATTTCGAACGGATCTGTGACGCCTGTCTTGTGGGATGAAGTAAAGGAAAAAGCCCGCAATATGGCTTATTGGAAGCATAGAACAAGCGATAATTAAATCTTTCTTCTCTACTTATATCTCAGCTTCATAACCAGTATCAGCGAGGCCAGGACGAAGGTCGTCATATTTGTTATGATCATCGGGACTGAATCTATCAAAAAACCGTAGACCGTCCAGAGGGCTATCCCCGCGCAAAACAGCATGAACATTCCGGTTGAAATGTCCCTGTCGGACCTTGTCTTCCAGGTCCTTATTACCTGCGGGAGAAAGGCCGTCGTGGTCAGGAAACCTGCGCAGAGACCTGTAAGGGTTATGTAATCGGGCATCGTCATATCGTCTATTTTAGCATTTAACCCTGAATTCAGTTAAAATCAATCATGTCCGAAAAACTTATCATAATAGGCGGAGGACTGGCCGGCTCAGAGGCTGCCTGGCAGGCGGCAAAAAGAGGCGTCAGCGTGAGGCTTTATGAAATGAGGCCGCGGAAGCTTACCGAGGCCCACAGCACTGGTCTTTTAGGGGAGCTGGTCTGTTCTAACTCCCTGAGGTCGAACGATATGTACAGCGCTCCCGGTCTTCTCAAAAAGGAGCTTTCCATGGCAGGGTCCCTGATTATGGAGGCGGCCGAATTCTCGACAGTGCCGGCAGGCTCCGCGCTGGCCGTTGACCGAACTATCTTTGCTGATTTCATAACGAAGAGACTTTCAGAGCATCCCGGAATCGACATTGTCCGTGAAGAGGTGACGGAACTTCCCTCTGAAGTCGCAATTATTGCTACGGGGCCGCTAAGTTCTGAAGGTATTACCCGCTCTCTGGCGGAAATCATCGGTAATGAATATCTCTTTTTCTATGACGCCATAGCGCCCATAATTGACGCCGAGTCGATTGATTACGAAAAGGTTTACCGTGCCTCCAGATATGGAAAGGGCGGAGACGACTACCTTAACTGTCCGATGACCAAAGATGAGTATGAGAGTTTTTATAACGCGATCATGGAAGCTGACAAGGTGACGCCCCGCGGGTTCGAGGAAGGCAGGGTCTTCGAAGGCTGCATGCCGATCGAGGTGATGGCGGCGAGGGGTTTTGATACCCCGAGATTCGGGCCTATGAAGCCGGTTGGACTGCCTGACCCCAAAACCGGCAGGGAGCCGCATGCCGTAGTACAGCTGAGGTCAGAAAACAGGGAACTGACTGCCTACAACATGGTAGGGTTCCAGACCAGGCTTAAGTGGCCGGAGCAGAAGAAGGTCTTCAGCATGATAAGCGGACTTGAGCATGCCGAGTTCCTGAGATACGGGAGTCTGCACAGAAACACTTTTGTTAATTCGACCGTGCTGCTGAACCCGGACCTGACGCTCAAAAGCAGGGGTCATTTATATGTTGCCGGTCAGATTTCCGGGGTGGAGGGATATATTGAATCAACGGCGATGGGGCTTATAGCCGGGATCAACGCCGGCTTCAGGCTTACCGGCAAAAGCGCGCCTAAGGTCCCTGCCGGTACGGCCCATGGGGCGCTTATAAGACACATTACCGAAACGGAGAGCAGGCATTTTCAGCCCAGCAATATAAACTTCGGCCTGATGCCCGTGCCGGATGAGGCCAGGAAGCTCAGGGACAAGAAGCTCAAGAGGAAGCTTGTGGTTGACAAGGCGCTTCTGGACTGGAGAGCATATCTTGATCTGTTGGATATGCCTTGATGAAAGAATATATAGACAGATTCATCCGGTATCTTGAGGTGCAGCGGGCGGCGTCTGAACACACTGTCAGGG
The DNA here is from genome assembly GCA_016215155.1 of Nitrospirota bacterium. Classification (GTDB taxonomy): domain Bacteria; phylum Nitrospirota; class Thermodesulfovibrionia; order Thermodesulfovibrionales; family UBA6898; genus PALSA-1316. Next base: position 7,255 of record JACRLQ010000090.1, on the reverse strand, counting down.
CCTATAGAAAAGATCTCGAAGAATTCAGTCGGTACACGAAGAAGGCGCCTCAGAAGATCGAAATGACTGACGTCAGGGGGTTCGTCGCCGACCAGATGAAAAAAGGGCTCAGCAGGACGACTACGGGAAGGCGGCTGGGGTCGGTAAGGTCATTTCTTAAGTTCCTGCACAGGGAGGGCGAAATCAGCTCTAACCCTGGAAAGCTTGTGTCCGCTCCGAAGACCGGGAAACTTCTTCCTAAATTTCTTACTGTGGACGACGCCTTTGAACTTGTGGAAAAACCCCAGGGCATCGGTTTTCTTAATTCAAGGGACCGGGCAATTCTCGAACTTCTTTATTCAAGCGGACTCAGGGTAAGCGAGGTGTCCGGCCTTAATGTGGAAGACGTAAATACCCGTGACGGGCTGGTAAAGGTCAGGGGGAAGGGGAAGAAAGAGCGCATTGTGCCTGTAGGCTCGAAGGCGATTGATGCGCTTAAAACCTACATCATAGAGAAGATCCTCCTTAAAAGAAGGACAGGTGTCTTATTTCTAAACAGAAGCGGGACCAAGCTCACGGAACGGGGCATAAGGAGAATCGTGGTGAAATATGCGAGGCTTGCGGGGATAGACGGCCGGATCGGGCCGCATACGATCAGGCATTCTTTCGCAACCCACCTTCTGCAGGGGGGCGCCGATCTGAGGGTCATACAGGAGCTCCTTGGACATTCGTCTCTTTCTACGACCCAGAAATATACGCATATCGACCTTACGCACCTGATAGACGTTTACGACAAGGCGCATCCCATGTCCGATAAAAAAGACGGATAAAAGCTCAGAGGTCCATCTTCATGAACAGTTTCGTCAGGCCGGGATCAAAATGACTGCCGGAAAGGGACTGAATGTGGGCCAGTATTTTGTCCTTGGGCCAGGCCGCCCGGTATGGCCTGTCAGAGCTCAGGGCGTCCCATATGTCGACTATCGAAAACAGCCGGGCATCGAGCGGGATCTGCTCACCTTTGAGACCGCGCGGATATCCCGACCCGTCCCATTTTTCATGATGACAGTAAGGTATGTTGATCGCCTGATTCAGAAAACTTATCGGCGACAGCATCTCGTACGCATAGACGGGATGCATTTTCATTATTTCCCACTCTTTTCCGCTCAGGGGTTCAGGCTTGTGGAGAATGTAATCGGGTATCCCTATTTTGCCGATGTCATGGAGGAGCGCCCCCCTTCGCACATGGACCATCGATGACGTCTCGAGCCCCGTCATTATGGCCAGGCGGACGGTAAGGTCCGTGACGCGCTGGGGTCGTATGCCTCGGCGATTTCGATATTGGAATGCTGGAGGTCCTGAAAGAGCGCCGTGTTGTCAATGGCGATGGCCGTCTGGTCTGTCAGCGACTCCATAAATTCCACCCATCCCTCCCCGGTGCTTATCGGTTCCCTGTGAAAGATCTCCAGAGTCCCCTTGACCTGGCCCTTTACGATCAGCGGGACCCCGAAATAAAAACAGAACCTTTCTTCCCTTATATGTGCCGGCATGTCCGAGACGTCGAAGTGTTCGAAGAGGTTTGGGATATGAAGCGACCTGCATCCAAGGGCGACCTGTCCCGCCAGCCCCTGCCCGAGCCTGAATGACAGATTGTTGACCTGCTTCGAGCTGAAACCGCGGTTAATGGTATGCTCGAGCATCAGGGTATGGGGGTTAAGTGTCATGACTGCCGCGGCATGGACGTTAAGGTGATCGACGATATGGTCCAGCACTGTGCCGAGGATGACCCTGAGATCAAGGCTGGAGAGAATCGCCGTGTCGATCCGGCGCAATATTCCGAACCGGCGGATCTGGGTCATGATCTGCTCCTCGGCCTTTTTCCTTGCGGTTATGTCCTCACAGGTGGTCACTATGCCTATGGGCATGCCGTCGCTTTTCTTTACCACGTCCGACATAAGCTGAACAGGGAAGAGGCTGTTGTTTTTTCTGACATTATATCCCTCCCGGGTCCAGCTCGATAACCCGCTCAAATCCTTCGCTGATCTTTTCCTCCGAAATTCGGCGGGGGCGAAGAGATTTACTTCACTGCCGATGAGTTCGTCGACGGAATATCCATGCATGCGGGCGTCGGCCGGGTTGGTATAGATGACCTTGCCCTCGGCGTCGCTGATCGTCACGCCAAGCTGCATGGTCTCGACGGCCTTTTTCAGGAAAAGGAGTTCCTCTTCCTGCTTTTTTCCGGCGGTGACATCCCGGGATACGACAACCGCGTGGGTCACCCTGCCTGCGCGGTCTCTGTAAGGATAATAGGTCACATCGAGGACCCTGTCGCCCAGGGAAGCGAACCTGAAAGGGTAAACGTAATTGACCTCATGCCCGGCGAAGCAGCGGTCCAGATGCGTCCTGATAACATTTTCAAAAAGGTCCTCCCCCCATATTTCAGAGACCGAACGGTCTATGATCTCATCCCGGTCCATGCCAAGGGCTTTGCAATATGCGGCGTTTGCGGCGACATATCTGTATTTTGCATTAATGAGGCTCATGAATTCCCTTGAGGTGTTTACGATGAATTCGTAGCGCCTTCTGGCCTCCTCAAGCGATTTTTGACGCCTTTTCGCGTCCCGCTCCCTGGAAGAGGACTTCCTGTGGCTTTTTTTTGTTTTTGAACTGTCGCTCATTTTGAAAAACCCTGAAATATGGACTGTAACCGGCTGTCTTATTACCATGATAACACGAATTATTTAATGCGCAATCGCGAAAAGACGATATGCCTCCCCGTGCCGCCGCAAGACCTCTCTGATGACAGGGCGGGCAGTTATTTTGTAAACTATGAAGCAAAACATCCGTGCGAGGTGAAAATGTTCCACGCTACAACTATACTCTGCGTAAGCCGTAACGGCAGGGTCGCAATCGGAGGCGACGGCCAGGTGACGCTCGGAAACACGGTGCTCAAGCATAACGCAAATAAGATAAGAAGGATGTACGGGGACAAGGTAATTGCCGGGTTCGCGGGAGCGACCGCGGATGCCTTCACCCTATTCGAGAAGTTCGAGGGCAAGCTTGAGGCATTCAGGGGAAACCTGACCCGTGCCGCGGTGGAACTCGCAAAGGACTGGCGGACGGACAAGATGCTGAGGAGGCTCGAAGCGCTCCTTATAATCGCCGACCATAGGAGCACATTTATCATATCCGGGACCGGCGACGTGATAGAGCCCGGCGAGGGATATGCGGCGATCGGCTCAGGCGGTCCATATGCCCAGGCCGCAGCCAGGGCGCTTTATGAAAATACGGACCTCGAGGCAAGGGAAATCGTCGAGAAGGCGATGAAGATCGCCTCGGGGATTTGTATATATACGAACGAAAATATAAGCATCGAGGAGTTGTTATAAATGGAGACCCTTACGCCGCGGAAGATCGTCGAGGAGCTGGATAAATTCATCATCGGGCAGCACAAGGCCAAAAGGGCCGTGGCCATTGCCCTCAGAAACAGGTGGAGAAGGCAGATGCTCGTCTCTGATCTCAAGGATGAGGTCCTCCCGAAAAACATAATAATGATAGGGCCTACCGGCGTCGGAAAGACGGAGATAGCCAGGAGACTCTCTAAGCTTGCCAATGCGCCGTTTTTGAAGGTGGAGGCGTCAAAGTTCACCGAGGTGGGTTATGTAGGCCGCGACGTGGAGTCGATGATAAGGGACATTACCGAGATCGCGGTAAATATGGTCAAGGCCGAGCATCTCGAACGGATCAGGGAGAAGGCAAAGGTCTTTGCCGAAGAAAGGCTGCTGGACCTTCTGCTTCCGGCCCCCCGGCATCTTAAGGTGATGGACCTCGACGAACAGGACCGGGAGAAAAACAGGGAGACCAGAGAGAGGCTGCGCGAGCAGCTCAAAAGCGGACGGCTCGACACAAGATACGTCGATATAGAAGTCAGGGAAAAGTCGATGCCGTTTGGCATTATCTCCAATGTGGGGCTTGAAGACATGGAGATGAATCTCAAGTCCATGCTCGGGAACCTTCTTCCGGACAAGTCCAAGAGAAAAAAGGTAAGGATACCCGAGGCCATGACGATTCTCGAGCAGGAGGAATCCGACAAGCTGATCGATATGGACAAGATCGTCCAGGAGGCCGTGGAGAGGACGCAGCAGACGGGTATAGTATTCGTGGATGAGATAGACAAGATTGCCTCCAAGGGAACCGGCCACGGCCCTGATGTCTCGCGAGAGGGGGTCCAGAGGGACCTTCTGCCGATTGTCGAGGGGTCTACTGTCGCGACGAAGTACGGGCCGGTAAAAACGGACCATATACTCTTTATCGCGGCCGGGGCCTTTCATATCGCCAAGCCCTCGGACATGATACCTGAGCTTCAGGGGAGGTTCCCCATAAGGGTCGAACTGGAGGCGCTTGGGAAACAGGATTTCATCAGGATACTTACCGAGCCCTCCAACGCGCTGGTGAAACAATATGTTGCCCTTTTGGGCACTGAAGAGGTGGAGCTGACGTTTCTTGAGGACTCGGTTGACGAGATAGCCGATATCGCAGCTATCGTCAACGACAAAATGGAAAACATAGGGGCCCGCCGCCTGCACACCATACTTGAGAAACTGCTCGAAGACATCTCGTTTGACGCGCCCGAGAGAAAAAACACGAAGCTTCAGATAGACAGGGAATACGTAAGGAAAAAATTGAGCGATATCGTAAAAGACCAGGACCTAAGCAGATATATTTTGTAGCCCCGGAATATGGGACAGGTTTGTTGCCGTGAAAACAGTGATGATTCATAGATATAGCTTATGATGGAACGAATTGTCTTCTTTGTTATTTTTGTCCTGTTCTCACTGACCTCCTGTTCCACGACCCGCAGGGAGGTGAGCCCTGTGCCGCCTGACAAATCTTATGCCGTCGCATCCTGGTACGGCAAGGACTTCCATGGAAGGCCCACTTCCTCCGGGGAAATATACGACATGCATGCCAATACCTGCGCGCATAAGGCATTTCCTTTCGGCACAAAACTTAAGGTGACCCACCTTTCGAACAATAAATCCGTAGAATGCATTGTAAACGACCGGGGGCCATTCATCGAAGGCAGGGACATAGACCTTTCCTATGCCGTCGCCAAAGAGATCGGGGTGGTTGGCCCCGGGATATCGAAGGTGCTGCTTGAAGTCAACGGGCGGGACACCTCATATATCAGGAAGGTCAGGGTCCAGGCGGCGGACAGAAAGGGCGTCTTCTCGATCCAGGCCGGGGCGTTTACGGAAAGCTCAAATGCAATCAGGCTGAGGGACGCGCTTAATCTGAAATATGAAAATGTTTATATCCAGCAGGCCGAGGTCGGAGGGACGATGTTTCACAGGGTCAGGATCGGTAATTTCAGGGATTTTGAGCGGGCTTTGTCGCTTGCCGAGCAGCTGGGCCAGGAAGGCTACCGGGCCGTCATCGTAAAGGCCGACATGAGGATATGACCGTTTGAAGCGGCAGCGCCTGTTGGTGTAGAATTCCTGTATGAAAACATACGACGATATAATCTCTTTTCACGGTCATTCGTGCCCCGGGCTTGCCATCGGCTACAGGGTCTCCGCGCGGGCGCTTAAGGAACTTGGCGGACGCTCTGAGGACGAGGAACTTGTTGCGATTGTCGAGAACAATTCATGCGCCGTTGATGCCGTGCAGGTCATGACCGGATGCACCTTCGGAAAGGGCAACCTGATATTCAGGGACTTCGGGAAGCAGGTATATACCTTCGTCAGGCGGCCCTCGGGAAAGAGCGTCAGGATTTCGGTCAATCTTATAAAAAAGACTGAACCGGCAGACCGGAGGAAGGCCTGGGAAAAATACCTGAAGGGTGACCGTTCCCCAAAGGTCATGAAATCCGTTCATGACAGGAAGGCGGCGAAGCTGCGGCACATCCTTGAGGTGGACGATAAAGACCTCCTGAGTGTGCGGAAGACAAGGACTGCTCCGCCGCCCGAGGCCCATATCTACACTAGCCTGACCTGTGATGAATGCAAGGAGCAGGTGATGGAGCCCAGGGCAAGGATCAAAGAGGGCAGGACGGTCTGCATACCATGTTTTGAGAAGGAGGCATAATGAAAGAGATTATTAAAAAGGCGGAGATACTTGTTGACGCTCTGCCGTATATAACCAAGTTTTCCGGCAAGACCTTTGTCATTAAATACGGCGGGGCCGCACAGACTAAAGATGAATTAAAAAATTCCTTCGCAAAAGATGTGGTGATGCTGAACTACATAGGCATCCGCACTGTGATCGTGCACGGCGGCGGACCGAAGATATCGGCGACGATGGAGAAGATGGGCAAAAAGCCGGAGTTTATCCATGGCCAGAGGGTGACGGACCAGGAGACGATGGACATCGTCGAGATGGTCCTGGGCGGCCTGATCAATAAAGAAATAGTGTCTCTGGTCAGCAGGCATGGGGGCAAGGCGGTTGGACTGAGCGGCAAGGACGGCGGTCTGATCAAGGCACGCAAGAAGACCATCAAAAAGGTGACGCCTGAAACAGGGGTGAGCGAAATCATTGATCTTGGTCTGGTGGGTGAGGTTACCCTCATTGAGCCGGGGCTCATAGACAGTCTGGATAAGGCGGGTTTTATACCCGTGATCGCTCCTATAGGGGTTGGGCCCCACGGCGAGACATTGAATATAAACGCGGATTTTGTTGCCGCCGCCATCGCTTCGGCCCTGAAGGCCGAGAAGCTGATACTTCTGACTGACGTGCCGGGTCTGCTGGATAAAAAAGGGAATATACTCTCGACCCTGAAGAAGGGTCAGATAGCAAAGCTGATCAAGGACGGCACGATCAGCGGCGGGATGCTGCCGAAGGTGCAGTCTTGTCTGAGTGTGCTTGAAAGCGGCGTAAACAAGACTCATATCGTCGACGGCAGGGTGCCGCATTGTCTCCTTCTGGAGATTTTTACTAAAGAGGGTATAGGGACGGAGATAGTGCTTTAAGAAAGTCAAAAGCGACCTCCCCCATCCCCTCCTTGGTAAGGAGAGGAGTCCGAAACTAAAACACGCAAAGCAAATGAGGATTGACAGTATTCCCCTCTCCTTTATAAGGGGAGGCCGGGTGGGGTATTGGTAATCGGTTATGACCTCTGTTTCTTTGAAATCCTTTAGGTTTGGTGGGATTGACCAAAACCTCCCCAACCCATCCTTGGTAAGGAGAGTCTATGATTCAGAATCGAAGGTATATCAGCCTTTTTTCCTTGACACCTTAAATCCGCCTGTGTATCGTATATAACATCTGTAGATAATCATAT
>JACRLQ010000089.1 GCA_016215155.1 Nitrospirota bacterium | reverse complement strand
CGAGATATGAATTGCTCTGCCTTAGTTTCAACTGGAGGTCTTTCTCTATGGCGGTGTCAGACGCATAGCCAAATGAGACCATAAATAAGATAATCGATATCGATATTATGGTAATGGTGAGAGGCTTTGCAGATCCCCTGCCGCGTTTAATCATATCAGGCATGTCCAGACCCCATCCCTTCCCGATTTCCATCCCCGGAGTTTCCGACCCCCAAAGAATATATGTGCTAATTTATATCCCAGCCCTAATACTTGTCAATATCAAATTATAGTTTTAGGGTTTATTGCTCATCCCGAATTGATTGCAAGATGACGAGAAAGTCGCATTCGTCCTTATGGAGACGGTAGAACTCCTTTGCGATTATTTGTCCCTCAGCCTTTCCTTTGCTTAAAAGCCTTTATCCATTCAACCGTGTACTGTAGCGGAGACGTTTTTTTCTTTAAAAATATCTGATACTCTATAATTGAGCGGTATTTCAAAAAGAAGGCGGTGCAGTGAATCTCATAAGAATCTCCATGATCTGCCTGTTGTTCGTGTCGCTGTTTTGTTGCGTCCCGCCTGCACGGGCAGCATCGGAAGAAGAACAGGCGTTTCTGTCGATGTATTTCAAGCCCGAGGAACTGGAGATCTCCACCCGGCGGGCTATTTCATTGATAAAAGCCCCTGCTATCGCCACGGTGATTACGGGCAGGGAAATACACAATATGGGGGCGAGGACCCTGATGGATGTCCTAAAGCTTGTTCCCGGGATGGGCGTCGCAATAACCGACCAGGGTTTTTTCAGGTTGGAGGTAAGAGGAACGGTCACCGGACAATCTGAAAAGGTCCTTATCATGATCGACGGACACAGCCTCAACAGAAACCACGCGGGGAGCGCATTCCCTTTTTTTCTGGATTATCTGAGTGTCGATAACATCAAAAAAATTGAGATCGTCAGAGGACCCGGCTCCGCCCTGTACGGCACGAACGCATTTGTCGCGGTGATAAACATCATCACCAAGGGCGCGGAGGACGTGGAGGGCGCGACGTTTTCGGTTTCCGGAGGAAGCTTCGATACCCGGAAATACAATCTTCTTGCGGGAAAGACCTTTAAAAACGGGCTGAAGATATCGGGCAGCATTGACTACATGAAGACACAGGGCCCTGACCTTCGCATTACAAGGGACCGGCTGTCAGGGACGCCGTTCACAGCTGCCCCGGGCAATGCTGACACCCGGTTTGAGGGAACAGGGATATATTTTGAGGCCTCGTATAAAGATTTGACCTACCGAGGCCAATATCTGGCCAATGACAGGGGCGCCTACATCGGTCTTGGTAACGCGCTGACGGATTACAATTCCCTCAAGTCGGACAATTTCTGGCACGAACTGAGTTACAGTCATTCCTTCACGGAGAAATTCTCCGCGAAGATGAAATTTTATTATGACTATTTTAATCAGGACTGGCTTGTGAAAGTCTTTCCGGACGGTTTCGCCGGCTCGTTTCCAGATGGAATGATCGGCGGGCCGAAGGCAAAGGACAGGACGACAGGCGGTGAAATTCAGCTCGATTACGACATCTCCGCCGCAAACCATCTGCTTGCGGGCGTTGATTACGAAGAGTTGAGGCAATATGATGTGAAGGCCATCTCGAATTTTAATCCCAACACCGGTGAATACCTTGGGTCAGTTCAGGATATTTCGTCATGGGGCAACTGGAGCAGGAATGTCAAAAGGTATATTTTCGCGGCCTATCTTCAGGATGAGTGGAAGATCAAAGACAAGGTAAGCCTTACCGCCGGGATACGCTACGACCATTACAGTGATTTCGGCGATACGACAAATCCCAGGTTTGGCATAGTCTGGAGGTTTCTTGATAAGGCAGAGCTCAAACTGCTTTACGGTCAGGCATTCAGGGCGCCCACTTTCACCGAGTTATACACCGTCAACAATCCTACGCTCATGGGGAACCCTCATCTCGCCCCTGAAAAAATCAGGACGTATGAGGCGGGCATCGGTTACACTTATTCAGAGCGGTTCAGGTTCGACCTGAACTATTTTTATAACGACATCGATGACCTGATCGTTCGTGATCCCTCCACCTCACCTGCAACCTATGCAAACCTGGGAAGAGCGGAGATCAACGGCATCGAGGCGGTGCTTTCCGGAAAGTACTCTAATGACAATTACTGGAAGATCGCATATTCCTGGCAGGACCCCAGGGACTCTCATACGGGGGAAAGGATAGCCTTCGTCCCGGGCAACAGGGCGAGTGCAAGCGTGAATTACGGTTTTTCTAAATATCTTGTATCGCATGCCGATGTCTTATGGACGGGTCCGCGCCCGAGGCCCTGGGGAGATACAAGGGATGATGTGGCTTCATACACCACGGTCGATCTGACACTGACCTTGAGAAACATTTATAAAACCCTTGAGATTCAGGCGGCAATTCATAATCTGTTTGACGAAAAATACGAGGACCCCGATCTATCCGGCGCTTCACGGTTTATTCCCCATGATTATCCGAGAGAGGGCATTTCCGCGCTTTTCAGTGTCAGATATAAATTTAAATAAGGGATATTATTTGAGTCCGATTTTTTTCCAGAACATAAGCCCGGGACAAATCCCTGTTATCCCCGCAAAGGTAAGAGCGGCAACGGGAACGTACAAAAACCAATGGACCCTGTCAAAACCTGTCAGCCATATCCCTATAAGGACCATTAACGCCGTGGATATAAATTGTACTCTTAGCGCTGAAGACAAGGTGATCCTCCTCTTTATTTATCTTTACGCCGCGTCAGCTGTCGCGGTCTCCGGGACCGTCGGACGGATTTCCCTTTTCAGTCCCGTTATGTAAGCGTTTGCCTCTTCCCTTCGCTCAAATGACTTTTCCCTTTCTGACAGCCTTTTTGTCTCATGGCTCTCCATGTCTATGCCTATGACCTCGACACAATACAGAGAGTCTCTGAGGATGACGCCATACGCCCACATCAAGCCGCCGGCATCTCTCCCTATTGTCCCCCTGCTGACCGGCTTCCTGAACTCGCGCCTGATTATGTCCTCAACCGAGAAATGAGACGCCTTTTTCCTTTTCATCAATTGTCCGGACAGGCCAGTTGAAGCATGTCCTCAACCATGTCTTCCGGGGTATATTTCCCGCTTGCCAGATCACTCAGGGCCACGGTCATGAAGGCGATCTGCTGGGCCCTGTACCCGGCGCTCCCGACCCAATCTTCAACTACTTCCCTGGTGATGTCCTTGTTCACTGTCTGTACTTTTTTTGTAAGAGCGTTATATAAGCAGTCCAAAGTTGCCATTGTCGTCCTCCTTGCCTGTATCTTTAGTATAACACGCCGCAGCGGCGACGGATTTTCAGGTATGGGTCAGGCCGCGTCAGAATCACATCCTGAAATCAATACCGCGGATATGTGTTATGGTACGTATATATCATGTGGCCTCTAAAAGGCAGGAGGATTATGGAAAGCAACAAGAACATGAAATGCTGGAATTACAACGCGTGCGGCCATGAGCTGGATTCCTTATGTCCGACTGTGCATGAGAAGGCCGGCAACTCGTGCTGGCTCGTGGAAAAAACGCTGTGCGGCGGCAAGGTGCATGGGGAGCGTACGCAAAAGACCAAATCGTGCGAGGGGTGCGCGTTTTACATTTATATCCATCTTTTGAACTCGCGGCCGGCCCCGGCGCATCAACCCTGCCCAACCATCGGACGGGCCGCTGGACGGACCTGAGGTTGACTTCTCCGGGGGATCGGGTAGAATGAAGGTAGGTCTTATCAAGGAGGCATGAAATGAGCAAAGAAAAAGACAAGCAGAAGGCAAATGCAAAGAAGAAACCGCAACACACCCTGAAAGAAAAAAGACAGGCAAAGAAGGAAAAATCCGAGGGCAAGCCCCTCCAATTCGGCCCCCATTGAATTTATAAAAGACGGGTCCGGCCCGGATACCAAACGGGGCCGGATCTGATCTTTTTTTTGCCCCCGTCGTGGTTGGGTAATATTTACCCGCAAAGGCGGGGAATTATTCTACATTTTCCGTCTTTGCGCTGATATATCTGCGCGATAACCCCTTATTTTAAGAGCATTTTTATATGGCCCCCATATTGCAATAAGTCAGTCATGACTGACTTATTGCTATGCTCGAACAACCAGCTGCTGACCAGAAGCCTCTACGGGATGCTCAGGGACGAGGGTTATGGTGTCGAAACCGCTGAACACCCTTCCCTTGCCGTCCAGATGGTCCTCAAAAAGACATATGCCGCGCTGATCATCGACTCGGAACCCTTCGGACTTACCGTTGACGACGCGATCAAGATCATCAGGACGATCGTGCCCGATATGCTTGTAATATTCATAGGATATGATAAAATTGGCTCTGACGCGCTGAGCATAGAATCACCGCTGGACCTCGATGAGTTCAAGCGCACATTGAATGGACTCCATACTCTTAAATACACACACTAAATAAAAAAAGGGGGAAACATGGAACCGAAAGAGATTATTCTGAAGGCATTTGACGGGGGAAGACCCGAGAGGGTCCCTGTAACGCTTTTCGGAGGCGGTATGTGGAGCATAAGGGACTACGGATCGAGCTTCGAGGAACTCGCCAAAGACGAAAAAAAAATGGCCGACATGTGCATCAAGGAGGCCGAGAGGATCAGGAGCGACGTGGTGTATGTCGGCTCAGGCTTCAACAACTTCCATGCCTCGGCTTTGGGGACCGCCTTCGGGGCCGGTATAAAGTACAGGGAGATAGGCGCCCCCGACCTCACGAAACATTTCGTTGATTCGGAAGAAGTGATCGATAAACTCAATATGGACGATCTTTTCAGGGACCCTGTCATCAATAACGTGTTCGAGGCGACACGTCTGGTCAACAGGGCGATAGGCAGCAAATATCTCGTCACTATGACCTGCTGGGGACCGTTCACCCTTGCCGCGCGGTTTGTGGGGGAAGAGGCCTTCATGAAATATACCTTCAAGAAGCCGGCCCTCGTGGAAAAGATGGTGAATTTCTGCGCCGACCTTCTCATCCACCTTTATGCCCCCCTGGTGGATGACGGCTCGATCCAGTGTCTGAGTATAGCGGACCCCACCGCCTCAGGCGATCTCATTAACCCCAAGCAGATGGCCAGGTTCGCGGTCCCGCCACTGAAAAAGCTGAGCGACTGGGCGAAATCAAAAAACGCCCATACCATCCTTCATATATGCGGAAACACCGGAGACCGGCTCGAACAGTTCATAGACACCGGCTGCAGCGCCATATTCTTCGACCAGAAGGTGGACATCGCGAAGGCAAAAGAAGTCCTCTTCGGGAAGATGTGCTTCGGGGGTAACGTGGCGCCCGTGCATGTGCTTTTGAACAAGACCGCGGCGGAGGTCGAAGCCGCGTGTAAGGAAGTGATAGAAATAGCCGGCAGGGACGGAGGGTTCGTCCTCGTCCCAGGGTGCGATATCCCGCCGACAATACCCTACGAGAACCTGAGGATGTTCCATGACACGGCGTTTAACTGGAAATACTGAGTAACGGTTCCTGAGAAGAAGGGAGGTGAAGCATTTTTGGCGTGAGGTCTGACCCATACAATCCGGGAGGAGACGATGGGAATAATTGATATCATCAGGCAGTTTCCGGCCTTGGGGCCGGAGAAAAACAAGGGAGGAAACAGAAATGACAGACGAGAAAAAGATGACTGTTGAAGAAGTAAATGACTACATGAAGAAAAAATGCGGTTTTGTGCCGAGGATGTTCCAGATCATCAACACCGTTACCCCCGATCCGGGCAGGACCTTCGCCGATTTTTATGAGAGCATATTCGGAGACGGCGCGCTTTCAAGAAAGACCAAGGAACTTATGTTCATGTCGGGCGGCGTAGGCTACTGTTCCCCCAGATGCATAATCCATGTCATTCCGGCGATCAATGCAGGCGCAACGACCGGTGAGATCTTTGAGGCCGCGTCCGTAGGTATGATCCTGGCCGGTTTTGTTCCGGGCGGCCCCGGCATACCGTATGCCTTCGAATACGCTCTTAAGTGCCTTGATATAGAGGCAAAATACAGAAAGGGCGAAAAGTGGGAATACCTGCCTGCGCCCAAGTTTGATCATGGGGTATTTTAAGGAAAATCATAACTCCCCTTTAACCCCCTCTTATCTTAAGAGGGGGAGAGGCGAAGCCTGGGGGCGTTAATGGCTGAGCAAAAAAAGAGGGCAGCCTGTTTAATCTCTGACAGAGCTGCCCCAAGTAAGTGATGACATATTTTAGCACAAATCAGGGACAAGGAGATTTAATGTTTACATTCGAGAAACAACAGAAGGTCTTTAATATAAATGGTATAAAGATCGGGGGACAGCCAGGCGAAAATCCGCCACTGATGATATCGTCTATGTTCCACAACAAAGACAGGATAGTCGTGGACAGGAAGGGCAATTTCGACAGGGCCAGGGCCACGGAGATCATAAAAAAACAGGAAGAACTCTCAAAGGTTACAGGCATTCCCGGCATGGTCGCGATGGTCGCCAATTCGCCCGAGGAGGCGAAGATTTACATCGATTTCTTCCTCGAAACGACGGACATGCCCTTCGGCATCGACATGTGGGTCGCCGAGCAGCGCGCAAAGGCCACGGAATATGTTTCCAAACTCGGGGTTCAGCACAAATTCCTTTATAACAGCATTACTCCCTGGGACAAGGACATTAAAGGGCAGGTGGAACGCCTGAAAGACCTTGGGATAAAACATGTCGTTATACAGGCATTTGACGATCAGGACCAGTCCCCGTCCGGCCGGGTCAAGTCACTTGAGTCGATCATGGCCCAGGGAGCGGACTCGTTTGAGACCGTTATCGTCGATACTTCTGTCATGAATATGCCTTCGACCTCATTTTCGCTCGTCGCAAACAGGATGATAAAGGAAAAACACGGTCTGCCCTGCGGCGGCGCGTATTCGAACGGCACGCATATGTGGAAGGAGATCAAGGAGATCTGGGGCATGGACGGGTTCAAAGCGATGGATGCCGTGGTACAGGGCATGTCTTCCGCTCTCTGGTCCGACTTCAACTTCTGCGGGCCGGCCGTTACCGCCCCCAGGGTATTCCCCGCCGTGGCGAGCGCCCATATGATGCTCTCAACCTTCGTCTTCGATGAAACGGGGATCATATACGACAATCCTGAACTTCCCCTCCGAAAATATTTCGGCGAGTTTATTACAAAGATCACGGAGGGCGGTTCAAGGAAAAAAGGTAAATAACCATTTTGAAAGGAGAAGTTATTTTAATGAATTCAAGAGAAAGGGTCTTAAAGCTTTTCAGAAAGGAACCCATCGACAGGGTCCCGTGTTTCAGCGGCATGGGAAACATCACGGAGACCGGAATAAATACGCTTGGATACAGATTTGCGGGCATACACCTTGACGCCAGGCAGATGGCGGAGACAGCAGCCTCGACGTTCAGGCTGTATGGCTACGAATGCGGAATAGTGCCGGTAGATCTCTGCGTGGAGGCGGAGGCGCTTGGCTGCGTGATCAATGTCTATCCCCACGCGGAGGGCATACTCTATCCCACGATCAAGGAAAAGCTTATCCATAACGAAGACGAAATGGACATTCAGGTCCCGGCTGACCTCTCTGAAAGAGGCAGGGTGCCTTTGATGCGGGAGGCGATCCGGATCCTCAAGGCCGATATCGGCAGCGAAGTCGCAGTCGGCTCCTACGTGCTTGGTCCGTTTACCCTTGCGGGACAGATCATGGAGCTAAACGACCTTCTCAAGCTTTCGTTCAAAAAGGCCGACAAGGTAGCGAAGCTTCTCGACCTGATGGCCGACGCCATCATAATAGTAGCGAAGGAATATGAGAAGGCCGGTGTTGACTATATAACCGTCAGGGAGATGGGCGCAACGAGCGACGTGCTCAGCCCGAGGGTATTTAAAAACCTGATCCTCCCTCCGCTTAAGAAGGTCCATAGCGCCCTGTCCGTCAGTTCCGTGCTCCATATCTGCGGCAAAACGAACGATATCGTTGAGTCCATGATGGAGGCCGGTCCCACCGCCATCAGCGTAGAGCATAAAAACGATGTCGTCGAGACAAGGAAGAAACTGGGCGACAGCGCCCTGATCTTCGGCAATTTCGACGCATACAATGTCCTGGTCTCCGGGACCGAGGAACTGGTCCGCTCGACAATGAGAAAATGCATCGATGACGGGGTGAGCGCCGTATGGCCGGGCTGCGATATTTGGCCTACGGTCCCTCCACAGAACATGATTGCGATGATGGATGAAATTAAAAAATATGGAGGTAAAAAGTAATGGCAGATGAAACAAAAAAGAAAGAGATCCTTGAAAAACTCAGAAACGGGGTCATCCAGTATGACGAGGACGCCTGCAGAGAAGGTGCCCAGGAGGCGGTCGATGCGGGGCTGGACGCCAACGAGGCCATATTTGACGGCCTGGTCTCCGGCATGGAGGAGGTGGGCAGGCTCTTTGAGGCCCAGGAGTATTTCGTGCCCGAGATCCTCATGTGCGCCGATGCCCTTTACGCAGGGCTCGACATACTGAAGCCGCATTGCAAGCAGATGGACCTGGGCGTCAGGGGGTCCGTGGTCATAGGCACTGTGGAAGGCGATGTGCATGACATCGGGAAAAACCTTGTGAGAATGATGTTCGATGTGGCGGGCTTTACTGTCTATGACCTTGGCAGGGACGTGCCTCTTGACCAGTTCGTCGAGGAACAGATAAAAACCGACTCCGAGCTTGTATGTCTTTCGGCCATGATGACGACCTCGATGGTCGGAATGCCGAAGGTCATCGAAAAGATAAAAGAAAAGAACCCCGACTGCATGATCATGATCGGAGGCGCACCCACTTCGAAAGAGCTGGCTGACAAATGGGGCGCTGACGGCTATGCCGAGGACGCCGGAAACGCACTGAAGGAAGCCATCAAGATGGTTGCATTCCTTAAAAAACTAAGGGATGAGAAGCTGAATAAATAGGTCGTGGAGTCTGATGCCCTGAAGCGGTTTTTGCTGCGTGAAGGCGCGACCCTTGTAGGGGTCGGCGATGTTACCGCGGCCCTGTCGAGTGAGATCTCTCATCTGGACCGCGGCATAGCGATTGCGGTAAACAGGGGCCTCGGGGCCGAGACCGTGGAGCTGCTTTCGGGGCTGCAGGACCTGGCGTCAGGCTGGCTTAAGGTCCGGGGGTTCAGAAGTCTTTTAATCCCGCCCGACTCGGACAGAAAAAACGGGAAATATATCAGCAGGCTTTATAAGCTCTTTTGCCATAAGACGGCCGCGACCTGCTCGGGCCTGGGCTGGATAGGTAAAAACGGGCTTTTGATAAACAGGCAATACGGCTCAAAATTGTCCTGGGCCACGGTGCTTACGAATGCGGCGTTCATCCCTGATGAGCCGACGTCCGAGTCAGAGTGCGGAGACTGCGAACTCTGTGTGACGCACTGCCCTTCAAAGGCCCTTAAGGGACATCTGTGGTCCCTCGGCGACCCATTAAAGGAACTGGTGGTGTATGAAAAATGCAGGTCGCTGAAAAAAAACAGGACCGCGCTTGATGAAAAACCAAACTGCGGTTTCTGCATAACAGTATGTCCGTATTCCAGAAATATTAGGAACGCTGAGCTAAAAAATTCGGGTTGAATGGAAAAGAATAAACTATTAACAATCGCAAAATAGGCATTACATTATAAAATCCCTCCTACCCCCTGGTCGCCTTTGGCGCCGCCAGAGGCGGGCAACCTCCCTTTTCCTAAGGGAGGCATAATTCCCCTCTCAGGAAAAGAGGGTGAGGGAGATTTTCTGAATAATGCACATTAAATATTTTGAGGTATTCGCAAGAATAACAATCAGGAGGATTGACAAATGGGTCGCACATTCAAGGTAATATTCCAGCCGGCTGGCCGGCGTGGAGAAATAGAGGAAGGCACTACGATATTGAAGGCAGCCCAGCGGCTGGGCGTTGACCTCGAGGCGCTCTGCGGAGACAAGAAGGTCTGCGGGAAATGCAAGGTCAGGATAGAAGAAGGCTATTTCGAAAAAGACAACATGGAATCGAGGATGTCTCATATTACCCCTCAGGAGCCGACCGCGGATGAATTAAAACATATAAAACCTGAGGACGGCCCGGGCATCAGGCTTGCCTGCTCCTGCGAAATACACGGCGACCTGAAGGTATTTGTACCTGAGAGGTCGAGGGCCGGCAAGCAGGTGGTTAGAAAAGCGGCAAAGGAGTTGATCATTGCGCTCGACCCCGCAGTCAAAAAATATGTGTTGACCTTCACCCCGCCGACCCTTCATGACATGACAACAGGCGATTATGAAAGGGTAATAAGCAGGATCGATGAAATCTATGGAATCAAGGGCCTGAAATTTGATTTCGAGGCACTGCTGCAGCTCCAGGATGCCCTGCGTAACGGCGATTGGACTATAACGGTGACCGTATGGATGGATAAGGAGATCATCAAGGTGGAACCCGGTCATGTCGATGTCTGCTATGGTCTTGCAGTTGACATAGGAACAACCACCTGTGTCGGCTATCTCTGTGACATGTCCACGGGGAGCGTCATCAACACGGAATCTATCATGAACCCGCAGGTCCCCTATGGTGAGGATGTCATGTCGAGGATTACCTACGCGATGACGAACCCTGAAGGCCTAAAGACGATGCAGGATGCGATCATAACAGGCCTCAATGAGATCATAGACAAGGTCGTATCTGAAATAAGGAAAGACGGCCCTCACCCGGGCCATGCGATAGATGATCTGACGATAGTTTTTAATACCGCGATGCACCATATATTCCTCGGCCTGAACCCTGTTTATATCGGGCGCTCGCCCTTCATCCCTGCCGTCCAGCAGTCCCTTGACATCAAGGCCCGAGACCTGGGGCTTAAGATAAACCCCGGCGCATTCATCCATGTGCTGCCTATCGAGGCAGGGTTCGTAGGCGCTGATAACGTGGGTGTCCTTATCGCCCAGGAACAGTATTTCCAGGACGATATGGTCCTGATTATCGATATAGGCACCAACGGGGAACTCCTCCTTGGCAACAAAGACAGGGTCTGCTCGACGTCTTGCGCAACGGGTCCAGCTTTTGAAGGCGCTCAGATAAAGTTCGGCATGAGAGCAGCACCGGGGGCCATAGAAAAGGTAAAAATAGATTATGAGACAAAGGAGCCCAGGTATAAGGTCATAGGCAAGGCAGACTGGCACACCCACATAGAAGGCAAGATCAACGCTAAGGGCATATGCGGTTCAGCCATCATAGACGTTATCGCCGAGATGTTCAAGGCCGGCATAATCGACAAGTCCGGCAAATTCGTTTCCGACCTGGGCACAAACAGGGTCAGAAAGAATGCGGAAGGTAAGCCCGAGTATGTTCTTGCCTGGGCCGGGGAGACTTCCATCGACCAGGACATCACGGTAACACAGGGAGACGTGAGGGCGCTTCAGCTTGCAAAGGGCGCCCTATATGCCGGCGTCAAACTGATGATGCAAAAGATGGGGGTCACGAAGCTGGACCGTGTCGAGCTCGCCGGGGCCTTCGGGAGCCATATCGACCGGGAGGCGTCGCTGACCCTCGGCCTGTTCCCGGATGTCCCGATTGACAAGGTGGTCG
This sequence comes from Nitrospirota bacterium, assembly GCA_016215155.1. Classification (GTDB taxonomy): domain Bacteria; phylum Nitrospirota; class Thermodesulfovibrionia; order Thermodesulfovibrionales; family UBA6898; genus PALSA-1316. The sequence goes on along the minus strand of JACRLQ010000089.1, from coordinate 46,543 downwards.
TGGTGGGAAATGCCGCAGGCGACGGCTCCAGGATGGCCCTGCTCAATAAAAACAAGCGCAAAGAAGCCGACGAGCGCGCCAGATGGGTCGAATTTGTCGAGATAGCGACTGAACCTACGTTCGAAAAGGAGTTCATGCAGGCGATGCATATACCTCACATGAAAGACAAATTCCCTAATCTGAAGGCGCTGCTCGAAGGTCAGAAGGCCCCCGCGGCCGCAGGCATCAAAGGGTAGGAGACCGGCCCCGGCATGACAAGGCTTATTATCGACCCCGGAGCCTGCGGAACACAGGTCACGGTGGAAGTTCAGCAGAAGGACAAAAAAACCTTCTCTGTGAAGCTGGAATCAGAATGCAAGATGGTCCAGAAACTCGGCTTCGAGCTCGAAGAACTTACACTGATGGACGCGTTTCGGCGGCTGCTAGAAAATCCTGTCTATACGAAGGGGGCAGCATGCCTCAGGCATGTTGCCTGCCCAGTTCCGGCAGGAATCCTAAAGGCCCTGGAGGTCGAGGCCGGCCTTGCGGTGCCCAGAGACGTGACGATGCATTTCATGCGCAACAAATCAGAATAACTGATTATCGGGACACCTTCTCCCTGTAGGGAGAAGGTTTGGGTGAGGGGGAATTTTTTTATACATCTGAAAGGGTTAACATAGAAGATAATGTCCTTGATACTTGCTGCCATAGCATATATTGTTTATTTTACATTCTGCCTGCGCCTGCTGTGGCACCTGCTTCTATGGCTGAGGGCGCCCGGCCCGCCCGGGAGATACACCCAAAAGCGGAGGACATCCCCGGGCACATGGGTCCTCATGATTATTGATTTATTGACCTTCCGCAGGGTCTTTGTCTCTAGCGGGCCTCTATGGTTCGGCTCTATGCTTTTCCATGTATCATTCTTTTTGGTATGCATAAGGCATCTGAGATATTTTACAGACCCTGTTCCTTTTTGGGTCCAGGACATGCAGGTCTGCGGAATAGTCGCCGGATATGTCCTCCCGGCTTCCATCCTGTATCTTCTTTCCATACGTACAATTTCAATTAAACACAGGTATCTGACCTATGATAATTATCTCGTATTGGGGCTTACGCTTCTAATCAGCCTGACAGGTCTCTTTATGCTGAACTTTTTTAAACCCGATCTTCTGCTCATAAAGGAATTTTCTCTGGGCCTCCTCGCGTTTCATCCTACACACGTCGGGGGAAGCTATCTGTTTTTGATTCACACAGCGGTCTTTTTTCTTCTTGCGCTGCTCCTTCCGTCCCATGTCTTTTCCGCTCCCGTCATAACAATGGAGGCCAGAAGACGTGAAGAGTCCCTTCCTCTGGTTATGCATGAAAAATAAAACCGGAGTTGACATGTCCGACGGCGGCAAAGTTGATACCCGTAAAGACAGTCAGAAAGTAAGACCCGCCTGTGGCGGGTCATTCACCGAAAACCTGTCTCCGCTTCAGCTGATCGAGCTTGATTCCTGTACCGGGTGCGGGGAATGCCTTAAGGCCTGCCCGGTCCAGGAGGTCACGGGCAGACCTGCCATATCGCCCCCTGAGAAGATCAGGATGTTCAGACAGTTCATAAAGGCCACTGCCGGACTTAAGGCGCGCTTCCTCGGAAAAAATGAGGCCGACAGAAAACTCCTTGAGGAATTTACAAGGGCCGTATTTGAATGCACGACGTGCGGGGCCTGCGGACAGCAGTGCACGGTCGGTATCTTCACCCAGAGGCTCTGGCCTTATCTCAGGAAAGAGATGATCGAAAGGGGCATGGTGGACTATAAGCTCCTGACTGATATGCCGGAGGCGATCAGGAAATCAGGCAATCCCTACAACTCCCCCACGGAAGACCGGTATAAACCCTGGTTCCCCGAATCAGTGGAGGTGCTGGACAAGGCGGAGATAGCCTATTACGCCGGATGTTCAGGCGCCTATCAGGCGCAGCCGATGGTGCGCGGCGACGCGCTTGTGCTCGGGACGATCGGCGCGCCGTTTACGATGCTTTCTGAAAAAGACGAGGTCTGCTGCGGCTTTCCGCTTTTTATCTCGGGTCAGCATGATATGCTTGAGGAGATCACAAAGCGTCTTGTTGAGTCATACGCGGCAAAGGGGGTAAAGACCCTGATATGCTCCTGTCCATGCTGCGTAAACGTAATGACGAGACATTGGCCTTCATTTTACGGAAGGGAGCTGCCCTTCAGGGTGCTCCACATGACGCAATATGTATCTGCGGCCCTGAAAAGCGGGAAGATAGCCGTAAAACGGCAACTGAGGGAAAGGCTTATCTACCATGACCCATGCTACTTAAGCAGGGGTGTGGGGATTATCGAGGAGCCAAGGGATGTGCTAAGGAGCATCCCGGGCGTTGAGCTTCTAGAGTTTGAGCGTCATGGGTTGAACTCCCGCTGCTGCGGGGCCGGGGGCGCGGTCCGCAAGGTCTTCCATGAAAACGCCATTGCGATGGGCAGACTAGCGATAGACGAGGCGGTGGAGAAGAAAGCCGACAGGCTGGTCCTCAGCTGTCCCGCCTGTTACGGCAAGGTCAATGAGGCGATGCAGGACCATAAAAACAGGATACGCATAGTTGACATTATGGAACTATTTTCTGAATTCGTAGAAAGGGGAAATGGATGAGCCACTTCACGATAAAGTGCAGAAGATGCGGCAAGGAACTTACCGAGGTATATTGCGCCTTTTGCGAACACTGCAGGGACTCGCTCCTTGTCAGTGTGTATAAGGACAGGGAATTCAGGGACGATCTCGGAGAAGGGATATGGCGGTTCAGATGGCTTCCGGTCCATACCCCCTCATTTCCCCAGCCCGGGACGGTCGCATATAAATCAAAAGGTCTTGGAAAGTCACTCGGACTCGACAATCTCTACATCGCCTTCAACGGCTATTGGCCTGAAATGGGGGCGGACCTTCAGACTTGCACCTTCAAGGAGTTTGAGGCCGCGGTAGTGCTTCAGAACGCGGTCGAAAACAGGATCGAGGGCCTTGTCGTCGCATCTGCCGGAAACACCGCGCGGGCCTTCGCGCACCTCTCCGTGGTATCAGGGTTCCCGGTCATCATCGTCGTGCCGATTATGTGCCTTCAGGAGATGTGGTACCTTGAGAAGTCCTCGAAGGTCCCGACCGTTACTGTCTCCGACGGAGATTATTCCGATGCCATAGACGTCGCAAAAAGAATAGCCGGCATATCAGGCTTCCCATTCGAGGGCGGAGTGAAAAATATCGCCAAGCGTGACGGCCTGGGCTCCACCATGCTCTCCGCCGTGTCCTTTATCGGAAGACTCCCGGACCATTATTTTCAGGCTGTCGGAAGCGGCACCGGGGGCATAGGGGTCTGGGAGATGTCCGAGAGGCTTATCAGGGACGGCCGCTTCGGCAACACCCTGCCCAAGATGCATCTCGCCCAGAACCTGCCGTTTGCCCCGATGGTCAAGGCCTGGCACAAAGACAGCAGGGCCCTGTTCCCTGAAGACCTGAGACCCGAACTCATAGGGGAGATAACCACGAGGGTGCTTTCGACCCGATATCCGGCCTATTCCGTAACGGGCGGGGTCTATGACGCCATGAAGGCCTCGGGCGGACAAATGTATGGCATCGTAAACGATGAGGTATACTATGCCATGGACCTGTTCGAAAAAGAGGAGGGCATCGATATCGTACCGGCTGCCGGCGTGGCCGTCGGGGCCCTGAGGCGGGCCGTGTCGGAAGGGTCCGTAAAAAGTAGTGAGACGGTCCTTCTGAATATTACGGGCGGCGGAGAGTGCAGACTCGGGGCGGACAAAATGAGGTACAACGTCGAACCCGTCGTAATTTCAAAAAAAATATCGGACCACGATATATCGGAGATCCTGTGTTCAGTCCTGAAGAAGAACTGATTGCCGTATTGACACGGTCAGGGGTGGACTTCACCTGTTCCCTCCCCTGCGAGAAGATCAAGGTCCTTCTGGAGATGCTCCCTGACAGTTTTTTCCACCTGCCGCTTACAAGGGAGGAAGAGGGTGTCGGCATATGCGCCGGGGCGGCGCTTTCCGGCAGGAGGCCCGCGATATTCGTCCAGAGTTCGGGCATAGGCAACATGATAAACGCGCTTCTGTCTTTGACGGGCTTTTATGAACTGCCGCTTGCGATCTTCGTAAGCCAGCGGGGGATTTACAAAGAACGCATAGAGGCGCAGCTTCCGATGGGGCAGAGACTGCCAGGTATTCTGAGGGGTTCAGGCATCCCGTTTTCGACGGTCCAAAGCTCTGACGATTTCAAGACGATTGAGAAGAAGCTCCGGGAGGTCTTCAAAAATAACAGGACCCACGCGTTTCTCCTGAGCCCGGCCATATGGGAAGGGTCCGCGGCAAAGGCGCCGAAAAGAGAGGCCATAGTCCGTAAGACCGGCAGAAGGCCATCGGCAGTCGTGGAATCAGGACTGAAAACGCCTCTGCCCAAATATACCCGTTTTGAGATACTTAAGGCGATTGCAGCCCGGCTGGGATCAAAGATTGTTGTCTGCAATCTTGGGGTCCCGTCGAAGGAACTTTACGCGCTGAAACACCAGCCGTCGAATTTTTACATGCTGGGGAGCATGGGCATGGCGACCCCTATCGCGCTTGGAATAAGCCTTACCACCGACAAAGAGGTAGTAGTGATCGACGGCGACGGCAGCCTGCTTATGAACCCTGGGACCCTTGCGACCCTGGCCTATGCCGCCCCGTCCAACCTCACCGTGGTGGCGATCGATAACAGCTCTTACGGGTCGACCGGCAACCAGCCGACGCTCACAGGCTCATGCGTGGACCTCGAGGCCGTGGCGAGGGGGTTTGGGGTGCATAACACCCTGAAGACCGCCTCAAAAAAAGACCTGGTTTCCGCGCTCAGGGAAAAAACAGATGGACCGAGGTTTATTCATGTAATCGCGGTTTCAGGCAACACCGACCAGCCGAATATACCCGTCGGTCATCTGGAGATAAAAAAGCAGGTGCAGGCCTTCATAAAGGGACCAGGCTCTATTTAATTATCCTGGGTTCTCCGGAAACGGGGAAACCGTCCTTCTTAAGCGCTTCTTTGATCGCATCGGTCCCTGTCTTTGCATCGTCAAAAATCACCGTCAATGACTGGTCATCGGGGTTATCGTCGGCGAAGCTCACTCCGGGAATGTTCCTTGCGGCAGAACTTGCCGCGACGCCGGAACTTGCTCACGTCACGCCGGGGACACTTAACCAAATCTTCACATCAGCGGCAAAGACCGCCGTGGAAAGCAGGCAGGCAAAGACAGCGCAGGCAGATGCAGCTGACAATATCAGTGTCCTTATCATTGTATCCTCCGGGTTGAATCTCATGACTTTATTTTGTTGGCAGTGCCAGGAAAAAATCAACGTACTACTAAAAAAGGCCCCTATTGCGCGGGTTTTTAAATCCCCTCCCCGTCGCGGAGCATGAGGGATGCCTTATCGCCCTGGAATTGAATGTCCGGCAGGGATGTTTTCGGGACGGTCTATGAACATCCCGATCGAATGCACGAAGAAATAGGCTGCCAGCAAAGTAAGAAAAATACCGAGGACCAGATCGATCTGCTTCATCTTTCTGATGGATATGAAGTCCTTCACCCTGTAGAGTACGAGCGACAGTACCGCAAGATAGGCGGCAAGACCGAGACTGCCGGCAACCAGATAGGAGAGCGCCGTCGATAGAGTAAGCGCGGTAACCAGGCCGAGGTCGGTAAATATCTGAAGGCTAGAAAGCCACCAAATTATCATCACGGGATTGGTAATGGAAAGGGAGATCCCGGTCAGGAGACCCCAGCGCTTTCTGCCGAGGAAAACGGACCTCTGGTGTAAATCATGGGGCCTTCTGCTGTGGACTATGGTATATGTCCCCAAAACGGCCAGTATTACGCTCCCCGTCAGCCAGAAGACCGACATCACGGTCCTGTTCTTAAGAAAGGGCGCTATCCCGAACAGGGCCACGGTCCCGTAGAACATGTCCACCATAAACGCCCCAAGGATAACCATAAAAGAAGACATCCGGAAACCGTTGACCGATCTCCTGACAACCTCTATCTGGACCGGTCCGGCCGGAATGGCCACCACAAAACCCATGAGGAAGACGACAATAAGAAGAATCGCAAGTTCCATTATTCAGCGTAGTATAAAAAATAAGCCGTAACGGTGACAAACGGGACGCGCATTCTACCTCGGACACGTATCAGCCCTGAGGCGTCACAGGCCCGATGCAGGCCGCGCCTGAGGCCGGGCTTCATCATAAAATGTTCCATATATATACACTTTACCATAATTTTTCGTCCCCGGATGACCTGCGGCAGTCGTCGGATTCCGGCTTGACAATGCGGCGAATGGACTTGACATTTCAAAAATCCGGACTAAACTGGGATTTACAGGGATGATCAGGAGGTTTTTATGAAAACACTGCCGGTTGTTAAGGTTTTTTTCTTGTTTATGCTCATGACCGCAGCGGTCGCTTCCGCCGCCGAAATCGATACTATTGAGCAGCTGACCCAGGCATATGGGGACGGCGCGTGCGGGACCTGCCACGAAAAAATCCACGGCGAATGGACTAAATCCATGCATTCGAGATCGGTTGTCCATTCCCTGGGCGGCATGAGGAACTTCATCGTCTTCGGCCTCGAGAGGGACTGGAAAAAGCCGGTCGACAAGGAAAACCTCATGAGGTGTATGCACTGCCATGCCCCTCTCCTTGAATATGCCTCCGAATCCCTTGTACGCAAAATAGGAGGCATGATCGTTTCGGCTTCCGGGGGCGACGAAGCGGCTAAAAAGGAGCTGGCACGGCTCAATGTCAACTGTATCGTATGTCATAACACGGTCGCTGTGGTCGAAAAAAACCTCAGGGGCCTGCCCAAAAAAGGTGTTTATTATGGGACCTCCGGCAGTCCGACCCAGGCCCATGGTACGGAGAAGACCCCTGCCCTGTCGTCGCCGTCCTTCTGCGGAAGGTGCCACTGGCTTTATACCCCGCCCGACGGCGATACGCTGTACTGTAACACCCTCTACGGAAGCTATCAGGACTCATACCGGGCCGGGGGCGGTCCAGCTACCTGCCAGGACTGCCATATGAGAAAGAAGGGGGCCGGACACTCCTTCCCCGGCGCTTATAATGAAGAGATGGTGCGTGAAGGCATTCAAATGGAAGTTCGGGTGGACGGCGCCAGAATGAGGCCGGGGAAGGCCGTCCCGACCGCCGTCATAGCCATCGGCCTTATCAACAAGGCCGGACACAGGATACCGGACGGCTGACCCTGGACCGCAAAGCTGGTCATGGATGTGACCGCCAGGACCGACGACGGAAGGACAATTGCGATCGGCAGCAGGGAATACAGAGAGGTCGGACTCGACCTCGAAGGAAATGAGAGGCTCGGCGCATGGCAGATAAAGGAGATACTCGATCTTTCCCTTCAACCCGGGAAGAAAAAAGAAGAGGTCTTTCTGGCTGAATTTCCGCCTGAAGTAAAGACGGCCGAAATCGGGGTGAGGCTGAAATATATAGTTTCAGAGGGCCACGAACATGAGGTCCATAACGTCTTGAAGAGGGTGAGTTTCAGCAGGTAAGGCCCGCTGAAGAAGAAATTCACGGAGAGCCCGGAAGGACCCAGACAGTGCTGCATGTCTATTTGGGACATGCGGCACTCATGAATATAATTCCCCGTTTTTTCCCTGCCTCATCTACACAATAATCTTTACTCGCGGCATTTGCGGCATTGACAGAATTCAGCAAAAAGTATAAAGTGAGCGGTAGTGATAATATTCCTTATTATGGCTATAGTAACAACATTATTCTTATGAAAGGACGTAATTGGATTATGAAGAACTTTATCCGGCTTGCGCTTTTAATGCTCTTGGTTTTTTCTCTGTCCCTCTTTTTAGGCTGTGATCTTCTTAAGTCTCAGGCCCCGAAACCTGAAACACCTGCTCAGGCTGAACCCCAGGTCCCGGCAAATCCGCCTGCTCCTGAAACGTCAACCGCGCAGGCGCCTTCCGGAGGTGATCAGTTGCCGCCGCTTTACATGGACGATGACGGCAGAGGCGCGGCCAGCCCCCCTCCCCTGGTATTTCAGTCCGAGCCGGAAATGGTCGTCGTCCCCAGCGGCGAGAGATACGTATATATGGCGCCGGATTACCCTGGTGTCTATTTTTATGGCGGCAACTGGTACAGATTTCATAGAGGTTACTGGTACCGTTCTTCAATCTATAACGGCCCCTGGGCCTATGTCGGCGTATCGACGGTGCCTTATTTCGTGCGTGACGTGCCGCCGGAATATGTTACATACCTGCCGCCCACATATCACAGGATACATTACCGCGAATTTCATAGGGGGTGGAGCGACTGGGACCGTAGCGGGTACTGGAGCGATCAAAGCTGGTTTGCTCAGGAGAGAAGGAGTGACATAAGAAGGGAAAGGTTCGAGCGCATCAGGAATGAACGCGACAGGCTGAGAGATGAAAACGACAGACTGCGTAATCAAAATGACAGGCTGAAAGATGACCGGTTCAGTGACGGCAGAGGCGGACGCGATGGTCGCAGAGATGGACGAGACGGCACAAGAGACGGTAAAGGCGGAGGTCTCTTTGACAGGGGCAAAGGTGACGGCGCAAGAGACGGTAAAGGCGGCGGCACAGGAGACGGCAAAGGCGGAGGTCTCTTTGACAGGGGCAAGGGTGACGGCGCAAGAGACGGTAAAGGCGGAGGCGCGAGGGACGGCAAGGCCGGAGGTCTCTTTGACAAGGGCAAAGGTGACGGCGCAAGAGACGGTAAAGGCGGCGGTCAGTCAGGTGGTCCCTCAAGCGGTAATCGCGGCGGCGGTCAGACGGTGGCCGGCAAATCTCTCAGTGATGGGCCCTTCGGCAAGGGCAAACAGGGCGGCGGTCAGTCAGGCAGCAAGTTCGGAAGCCAGTTGGGCGGTAATCGCGGCGGACAACCAGCCGGTCCTTCAGGCGGTCCCTCGGGTGGTAATCGCGGCGGCGGTCAGTCAGGACAAGGAAAATCTCTCAGTGGCGGACCTATGGGCAAGGGCAAACAGGGCGGCGGTCAGTCAGGCAGCCAGTTCGGCAGCCAGTTGGGCGGTAATCGAGGCGGACAACCAGCCGGTCCTTCAGGCGGTCCCTCGGGTGGTAATCGCGGCGGCGGTCAGTCAGGACAAGGAAAATCTCTCAGTGACGGACCGTTAGGCAAAGATAAGCAGGGCGGCGCCAGAGACGGTAAGGGCAATCCCTTTGACAGAGTTAAAGGCGGCGGACAGTAGTGCGTCCGTAATAATGCAGCGCGAAGTCAAAAAAAAGCCCCCCTTGCCTGGGCAAGGGGGGCTTTTTGGTATCAATTAAAGCTTTGTGACATTGATAGCCTTGGGACCTTTAGGTCCCTTTTCGGTATCGAAACTGACTGAATCACCCTCGGCAAGGCTCTTAAAGCCGTTACCCTGGATTGAAGTGTGGTGAACAAATACGTCCCCGCCGTCTTCGCTTGTGATAAAGCCAAAACCCTTTGAGTCATTGAACCACTTTACTGTTCCATTAGCCATTTTTCTACCTCCTTTTCTATAAACTCAAATCTCAGAAGGTCTTAACAAATAAAAAACCACAAAGGTGAAAGTCTTTGTGGTTTTGTAAACAGCAAAAACTTCTAAAATCCTGAATGTAGCTTAGCAGTTATACGGACAATAATCAAGTAAAAAAAGTATTACAGCAAAATAAATTGAAACACCAAAAAGGGGACAGGCGACATTATCCCCGCAGGCGGAAATCCATGTGTTTGATTCTATTACTTGACAACCTCCCATATGCATTCGATAATATCGACTATGGCCGAAGTTGAGATTATTACCGTGGAAGGTGGATCGGAATTAGAGGACTTCATTGACCTCCCATGGAAGATCTATTCCGAATATCCCAACTGGGTCCCCCCCATAAAAAAAGATGTCCGCCTGCTGCTCGACCCGCTCAGGCACCCTTTCTGGGAATTTTCCGAGCGCACCCTTTTTCTGGCCCGCCGAGGCCCGGAGACTGTCGGAAGGATTGCCGGCATCGTAGATCGTAATTACAACCAATGCCATAACGAAAAGATGGGTATCTGGGGATTTTTTGAATGCGCTGATGACCGGGAGGCTGCTTCTGCCCTCTTCAGCGCTGTCGAGGAGTGGGGCCGCCGGAAAGGCATGACCTTCATGAGAGGTCCGCTCAGCCCGTCGATGAATTACGAGACCGGGCTTCTTATAGAGGGGTTCGATTATCCGCCTGCCGTGGGTATGACCTATAACCCGCCGTATTACCTCAGGCTGATCGAATCCCGCGGCCTCACCAAAGAGAAGGACCTGCTGGCCTTCCTGCTCGATGGCGAGTACCGGCTGCCGGACTGGATGGAGCGGCTTGCTCAGCGGACTGCTCAAAAAAAAGGCGTGCGCATAAGGCATGTTGATAAGAAGAAAATGGATGCCGAGTACGACCTGATCAGAGAGATCTATAATGACTCCTGGAGCGGCAACTGGGGGTTCGTCCCCCTGACTGTCAATGAGATGCGGGACATTCAAAAAAGTGTAACGCCCTTTGCGGACCCCGGGTTGGTGTTCTTCATGTATTATAACGATGAACCGGCGGCGGTCTGCGTCATTTTCCCTGACGTCAACCCGCTGCTCAAATGCCTTAACGGCCGTATCAGCCCGCTTGGTCTGATTAAGGCGTTCATCTGCTGGCGGAAGATCAGGGGCTTGCGGTTGCTGATGTTCGGGATCAGGGAGAAGTTCCGGCAGCTTGGGCTTCCCATGCTGGCCTTCCACCACATCTATGAGATTGCGAGGGTGCAAAAGAAATATCAGAACCTGGAGATGGGCTGGACCCTTGAGGACAACGAAGCAATAAATGGATTGATAGAGGAAACTGGAGCAAGAAGATACAAAAAATATCGAATATTCAGAAAGTCATTATAATTTGTGCACTGATTACCCCGATGAGCGGTTGACGTCTGATCCAGCCAAAGGTAGAATGTAAAAAACCGAATGAACAATAAAAAACCCCGACTAATATATCAAATACGTCTCGTCCTGGCGGTGATATTACTTGTGGGATGCGCCGCAGGATGCGCCCACCGATCGCCCAAACTATATGCCCGGACGCAACCCGACGGGTGGACTGCCCAGCCCATCTCAATCGTCTGCCGTTTTACCGCCGATGCTGAGCTTGATCCTGCCACCGGAACTCCCGTGGGGGACCAGGGGTATTACCTTTATATCCTCAACGAAGCTGCCGATTGGGACTACAGCGATGCCTCGACGCTTGTCTTTTCGATCTGGCAGCGGCCGTGGGCCCATAGCTGGCTCATGCTGGAAAGTCCCGAGGACCGCATGGAATTCGGCCACACCGGCGACCTCGGGATAACGAAACTCCGTTTCCATGACGGCGTGTATCAGAAAATTCGGGACGGGGACCCAAACCCTATCTCCTATTTATGGCAGATGATGTCTGATGGCCAATTACAGATCGGCAAGCCCAACCGCCCCCCCACGTTCGTCTGGCGAATGCCCATTACGAAACAAAAATATCATTTGATCCGGGAATACGTGAATCAGCGGAAATATGACCAGTTCGGCGTGAGGTCCAACAACTGCACCGATATGGTGACTGAAGCAGCGGCGCTGGCGGGCATCAATCTTATCCACAGGATTCGCCTCACACTCCCGCCGGAAACAAAGGTTATGGGCAAGACGCTGCGCGTCTGGACGGACCCTCAATACCGCATACTGGAGTATGGAACGCCCGAAGTGCTGGATGCGGACCTGCGACAGCTTGCCCGGCTGGGAATCGGCAGTGACGTCACCGAATGGTATCTGGCTTTGAAGTGGTAACCGGCATAGTGTCTGAAGATCCGGTTTCTATCATAGGTTTCGTCTGGCGGCCCGAAGAGGCGACCCCTCAGGTGGTCCGGACGGCCCGAATGACTGGCAGCAGGGCCATTTTCGATTTTTCCATGAGGAGTGTGGAGGAGTTACGGACCTCATTACTTAAAACCGTTTCTTCCGGCTGCGCCAGGGATATCAGGATTTCTTTCCCTGCCCTTATGGATCCGTCTTTGGGGAGATCACTGAAGGGAACCGGCGTCCGTGAGATCTGGGTAGAGTGCAACCCCCGGCTTTTTCAGGCAGATACCTCCGTCCTTCTGGGTAGATTGAAGGATTTGTCGGCTGATTTTCGGTGCTTTCCGATTATCGGCGACCTGGATCTCCTGACAGAGATTTTGAAGGACAGCTCCGGAGTCGGGCGCATTGCCCTAAAGGGATGCGAGGCCTCAGGCTTCGTGAGCGGTGAGACTGCCTTTTCTCTTTATTCAATTGCAAAGAAAATGCTGCGCGCGGATTCAAAGTCCCCTGATCTCCTGATCTGGGGAGGCATTTCCACCCCTGAGGCGGCCGCGGCATTTCTTACTACCGGGGCCAAAGGGATAGTCTTCGAGAGCGTGCATTGGCTGACGGATATGGTCGCCATTGATGACGCGCAGCGAGGGCGGATCTCGAAGCTCCGCCTGGATTCTACTGACCTGGTCGGCCTGGACCTGCAGGTCTCCTGCCGCCTTTTCAACAAGGGAAACTCTCTTGCGTTTAGGGAGATCAGAAAGTTCGAGGACACCCTGTGCGGAAAAGAGATCACTGAGGAAAGCCGCCGCGCCTTCGCAAACAGCATCCAGTCCGGTGCCGTCCACCCTCTTACTGGCCGGTTCAGCAACGACGAGGTCATCCCTCTTGGCGTCGAAGCGGCCTTTGCCCAATCGTTCGTGGAGCGTTATGGGACCGAAACAACAGAGGCTTTAAAGACCTTCGTGGAAGAAATTCGTAAAACGTGCCGGCTGGCCGGGACAAGAAGGAATTGTTATATTGACAACCCCGTTGCCGGAGAGATGGGGACCAGGTATCCGTTTATCCAGGGGGCCATGTCCTGGATAACGGACGTCCCTGAGTTCGCCGCAAGAGTGGCCGATGCCGGCGGATTGCCGACCATCGCCCTTGGACTGATGGACGCGGAGACCCTTGACCGGAGGCTGGGAAACCTGCCCGAGATTATGGGGGGACGCCCATATGCAGTGAACGTCGTCACGTTGGCGGAAAATCCATACAGAGAGACGCATCTGGCCTGGATAAAAAAACAGAGACCGGGATTTGTAGTGATCGCGGGCGGCGATCTCTCCGCCTTAAAGGAATTGAAAGAATGCTCCATAGAGGTCATTTATATCGCCCCGGATGAAGCACTTTTGAGACTCGCCCTTGAGGCGGGAGTCAGATACGTCGTCTGTGAGGGATATGAGGCGGGGGGCCATGTGGGGCGGCATAGCACACTCACTCTCGCCCAGATGGTGCTTGAGATGAAACGGCGTACGCCATCGCTGTTTAAGAACTGCCGCGTCGTCCTTGCCGGTGGCATATTTAACCGGGAAACCGCTTTCATGGCCGCAATGCTCGGCGCGGACGCCATCCAGATGGGCACTGCCTACCTGGCCGCCGGGGACATCGTCGAAACCGGCGCATTGACGGCGCTCTACCAGCGGATGATTTTAAAATCGCCTCCCGGGGCTGCGGTCGTTACAGGAAAGGACACCGGCCTTCGTGTACGGTCTCTGAGGACCCCTAAAGTAGAAGCTATTTTATCGCTCGAAAGGGAGTTTGCGGCAGGCCGTGAGGACGAACCAGCCTTCAGGGCAAAGATGGAGGAGATGGCCGCCGGCAGCCTCTTCGCCGCGGCCCGGGGAATGGACAGGCCGGGTGAGACCCCTCTGGATGAGAGGGCCTGTATTGAGCGCGGACAATTCATGAGCGGGTCGTGCGCCGGACTTATCGGTGAGGTCCTCGCGCTTAAGTCCTTTCACGCCGAACTGGCGGAAGGCCCTTTTGATCTTCATCAGCCCGTTTTTGCGGTGGCAGAGGAAACTCCTGGAACTAAGGCCTCAGAGGTCAGCGGCGGAATTAGAAGGAGCGCGCCGACCAGAGGATATCCGGGCGGAGACTGTCGTGCCATATACGATCAGGAGAGGGTTGCCATCACCGGGATGAGTATACTCAATGCACTGGGGAATACTCCCGAGGAAGTCTGGACTGCAAGCCTTGCCATGAAGAGCGGCATTACCTTAGTCCCGCCTTCCCGTTGGGACCACGGACTTTTTTATGACCCCCGGCCGCAGATTCCGGACAAGACCTATTGCAAGGTGGGCGCCTTTCTGGATTTTAATGTATCACGCCATGAATTGGGCATCCCGCCTCATGATTTCAGGAGCATGACCGACGCGACCAAGCTCACCCTGTGGCTTGCGGACAGGGCCATCCGGGCATCCGGCATCCTGGAATCGGACATCCCACGCGAAAGAATCGGGGTCTTCGTCTCCCAAAACTCGGGAGAGGCTGCAGGGGCCCTCAACAATACGATAATCAGGGCGTACGTTCATGATATACTTGCCGCAGTAAAAAGAGCCGTCCCCCTCACGCCTGAGCAGCAAAGCGCCATCGAACGAGAGGTAAAATCAGGACGTATTGCACCGGACGACACTACACTCCTGGGCAGACTCAACTCCGCCGCAGCCGGCTTCATCTGTAACAGATACGGTTTTATGGGGCCGAGCTACGCTGTTTCCGCAGCCTGTGCCACCTCACTGGTCGCGCTCTACAGCGCCATACAGATGGTCCGGACCGGCATCCTCGATGCAGCCATCGTCGGCGGGGGAGAGGAGACCCTCACCCACCTGCATTTTCTGGAATTCTCGGCGTTGGGCGCGCTCTATGGTCTGTCCGAAAAGGAAAGACCCGCGCAGGAAGCCTCCCGCCCCTTCGATGCCGAAAGAGGCGGGATGGTCCTTGGCGAAGGCGGGGGAATGATCGTAATCGAACGCGAAGATCTTGCGCGCAAAAGAGGGGCGTGTCTCCACGCCGTCATCACAGGCATGGGCGCGAGCAACAACAATCTCGGCATGGTGGAATCCTCCAGTGTCAGCCAGCAGATGGCCATCCGCGCCTCTTTCGATGGGACACCATATGGACCGGATGCAGTGGACCTGGTCGAATGTCATGCCACAAGCACCCGGCAGGGAGACGTGGAAGAGGTACGCGCTCTGAAGGCCGTCTTTGATCCCTCAAGGCGGACAGTCCTCACGGCATTCAAATCACAGATCGGACACACACTGGGGGCTTCCGGCCTTAACAGTCTGATTCGGGGAGTAACAGCCATGAAGGCGGGGATTTTCCCTCCCACCCTCAATTATCAGCATCCGGACCCGGAAATCTCACTGGATGGATCGGGTCTCTTCATAGCACGGGAACCGCTCGACTGGAACCGCGGAAGCGGCCAACCCAGAAGGCTTCAGGTCAACGCCTTCGGGTTTGGGGGTTCCAACTATGTGGTCCAGGTGGAACAGGCCATGGATGACCGGGATACGGTCATGGCATTGCAGGGTGGGCATCCGGTCCGCGACGTAGAGATGTCAGGCGGTCCGTCAGCTATTGATGCAACTATGCAGGGCGTCTCTTTCTTCCGGACTGAGCTCGAAGACAAAAACTGCCGCATCGCCGTAGTAGCGCCATCCAAAGAGGAGGCGCTCATGGTAATCGGGAGGTCGGCGTACCTTACTGAAGCCGGAATCGACTCTCCCGGTGTAGTGAGGTCTCTGGCGCAGCAGGGGATTTTCATCGGCCGCGAAGAAATGCCTGCGCGACCGCTCGCCTTTGTATTTCCGGGACAGGGGTCACAGTATCCGGGAATGGGACGGGACCTCTACGAGTCTTTTCCGGTCATCAGGGAGTGGATGGACAGGGCCGCTGCCGCGGCGGACTTCGACCTCCTTAACTTATTGTTCCACGACCGGGAGGAGAATCTTCAAAAAACCCGCTGGCAGCAGCCGGCCATGTTCGCTATTGAACACGCCATGGCCAGATATCTCACTGCCCTCGGCATCCGGCCCGTGGCAATGGCCGGCCATAGCCTGGGCGAATTGACCGCCCTGTGCATGGCCGGCGTGTATTCCCCGGAAGACGGGTTCCGTATTGTGAACAAGAGGGCCCTTTGTATGGACAAGGCCGCTGCCATGAACGTGGAACCGGGCGTTATGGCTGCCGTGGACGTCCCCCTCGATCCGCTGAAAGAGATGATCCGGGGACTGGGAAACGTCCATATCGGAAATATCAATTCTCCAAACCAGATCGTCCTGAGCGGCAGCACCGGAGCGGTCAAGGATCTTGGCAAAAAAATTAAGGCAATGGGGTACAGGGCCACCATGTTGCCGGTCAGCATGGCCTTCCACTCTCCCATAATGAGGGTCATCCATGATGAGCTGGCGGCATATATTTCCGGCATTACATTTCATCCCCCGCAGATTCCGGTCATCTCCAACACCACGATGGAGCCATATCCGTCAGATCCCGTTGAGATCAGGCGGATCCTGATGTCCCACCTGGAATCTACCGTCCACTGGATGGATAATGTCCGGACCCTCCGGAATGACTACGGAGTCAGGCATTTCGTGGAGGTGGGCCCCGGCGACATACTAAGCAGTCTCATCACGGACACGCTGACTGACTCTGTCTGCATCCAGACATGCATTCCTTCGTCTGAGGGACCGACCTATAGGACCGCCCTTGCCCGGCTCTTCTCTGGGGGACATCTGAAGGTTGAAGAAGGACCGACGTTTGTTTCCCTGTCTTCATCCAATAAGGCCCCGGCATCCGATCGTAACACTGCAGTCGAGCAGGCTTCCCCTGCCTCAGCCGGGACGTCTGCGCGTCAGGACCATATAGAGGCGCTCATTCAGATCATAATGGAAGCAACGGGATTCAACAGGGATGAAATTGAACCCGACATGGACCTCAGAAGGGACCTCTCCATACGCTCGAGCCGCCTCCCGATAATCATGGACGCTGCCGAACGCCATTTCGGGATCACCATTGAATTCGAGGATTTCATCGAGGTCCGAACAGTCAGGGACATCGCCCGGAAGATCTCGGATATAGTCGGCGCAAAAGAAGGCGCCAGCCAGACACCCTCCGCAGATGCAACAGCCTCCGTCTTAGTTCATGATGAAGCACTGAAACCCTTACAGACTGAGGCGGGTTTAAAGCGCCTCATATTCAGAAACGTTCCTGTGGATTTATCCGCATCGGCCCCCATAACATTGACCCGGGGCGATACAGTGCTTTTTCTCTCGCCGGAGACGGACGACGGGATTGCCAAAGATGCCGCTGATGTATTTCATAAAGATTATGGGATTGACACAATCTCGATGCAGTATATGAGAGAGGTCATGAGTAAAGCCCCCTCACCCTTGCTATCAGAGCAAATCGCGGAGTTATCGAACCTTTCGGGGATGGTAATCACCCTGCCCAAAGGCTTGTCTGAAGAGATAAAAGAAATGGCGGATGTTTCGCGGCTGTTGAGGGGCCTGTTTTTGTCACTTAAGGCATTTCTTAAATCACCGTCCAAAAAATTTGTGTTTATGATCCATGGAGGAGAGGGTGCTGACTCCCCTGGCGTGCTGCTTTCGGAAGGGATGCTCGGACTTTTTCTGAGCGCTGCCCAGGAATACCCATCGGTCCAGTTTCGGACATTGGAAATAAACGGGGGAATCGGGAGCAGCCCCGAGCTTCGCCTTGCGCTCAGGAATGCTCTCGACAGAGGCTATTGCGTGGTTGAGATGATACATCGTGAGGGAAGGGTCTTAACCTCTGAGGGGCAGCTCGCCCCATCGGTCTTTGGTGCTTCACCGGGGCTGGCTCTGAGCGCCGGAGATGTTATAGTCATGTCCGGCGGCGCAACAGGTATCAGCGCCCATCTGGCCCGCTGCCTTGCGCCGTTTAATCCCCGATTGGTCTTTCTGGGAAGAACGTCTCTGGATTCATGCAACGCCAGGACCTCGGAGATCGCGCATACCCTGACTGATTTAACCTCAGCAGGGATCGAGGCAACATACTATACCTGCGATGTGACCGACCCCGATGCCGTCCGTGCGATCATGGGCGAGGTGACAGGCCGCTATGGCAGGATCGACGGGATCATCCATGGCGCGGGTGTCCTCAGAGACGGCTTCTTAAGCCGGATGACCCAGGAAGATTTCTCTATGGTAACGGACGTCAAATTTCTGGGGGCCTGGAACCTTTTTTCAGCTGCGGAGAATACCGGTCTCAGGTTTTTCATAGGCCTCTCCTCCGCGGCCGCAATCCAGGGGAATCCCGGCCAGGCCAACTACGCTGCCGCCAACCGGATGATGTCCGGGTTACTGAGGGACCTCCGCCGGAAAAACAAAGCGATCGTGTTCAAGGCCTTGATGCTCCCCCCCGTCGAGGGGGCCGGCATGGCCGAAGACCCTGAGGTCCGGGCGCTGCTGAAACAAAAGGGCGTCGGGTATATCCATGTGAATGAGCTTGCGGGGCTTTTTTGCAGGGAGCTCTTTACCGCCCCTGCCGACGACGTCTGGGTGATGTTTATGAGGAGGCTGCCATCCGTGAGGACGGCGCTGATAACGGACACGGATAATCATATCAATGATGCAGGCCTGATTGGAGCGCTCAACGGCGGCACATTGTCCCTCAGGCCCGGGGACTTTCCCATGATAGAAAGTATCGTTTCCATGGACATGCGCCGGGAACAACTGGAAGTGGAGAGGTCCTTCTCCGTTGATAAGGACCTCTGGATCGCCGACCACAGGCCTTTCAGGTTCGTTAAGCATCCGCTGGTTTCAGCCTGCATGGTCCTTGAGACCTTCATGGAAGCGGCCCGGATGCTCTACCCCCATCTGCGGGTGAGAGGCGTTCGCCATGTACGCCTCATGGACATGATCCAGTGTCCGCCCGGGGTCACACGGGCCACCAGGATCTCCTGTCGCAATGCCGGCATCGGTCTTCCTGAGGTATTGTGCGAGGTCTCCCTCTCAGCGCAGGAGATATCCCCGTCCGGGAGATTGACCGACCGCTTCATTACACACTACAGTGGACAGGTAATGCTTGGAGGCGCGGCCATGGCGGAAGGATATACCGGAGACGGGCTGACTGATTTTCCTGTCCGGAAGGAGGAACTGCTGACGGGGCCGATGGACCATAAGAAAGTGCTTAAATGGTACAAAGACCGAAGCGGCCTCGAAGACCGGTATCGCGTGATTGAGTCCATTGAGGGTGCGGGGCCGGCGGCAGTGCGGGGCAGGACAATCTATCGGGAGACGAGAGATTTTTCAGATCTGCGGAACGCGGTATACCAATACTCGCCATATCTTTTCGAGGCCCTTTTGCAGCTGGCCGGCTTCACGGTCGCTCTTACCGACCCATCGGAACGGCGGTCGCTTATTCCCGTGGAGATCGCTGAAATGAGGTTTTCGCGGAAATGTCGTGCAGGGGAAGTGATAACCCTTGAGGCACGCATGAGGGCGAAGGACGACGAAGGTCTCACCTGGGACGCCAGAGGGACTGACGATCAGGGCAGCACCATCATGCAGATTCAGGGTATCCGGATGCACTGGGTTTCGGACTGAGCGCCTGAAGGTAATTTTAAAGTCCTTTTCATGCAGTCATTCCCGAAGTCCTTAATCGGGAATCCAATTTTTTTGTAGTTATAACCTGGATACCCGCCTTCGCGGGTATGACGACTTTTTAGGAGTTTATCATAATAGATGAATGTGGTCATGATAAAAAATAGCGAAGAATTATCCGTTCATGCAATGAGCTTTGCTCCTCGACTGGGCCCCATCTTCTATGCGTCTTTACCATGCGGATCAGCTGCCTCCGGACCCCTCAGGCGCTTTCTCGTCTCCACCCTCTTGGAGCACCTTCTGGAGTTCGAAAGTCCTCATCTGAAACACAGTCACGCCTCCGACAGGAAGGCGTTTCCGCTTCAGGTAGTCCGGGGTCCGCTTGGCAGACCCCTCCTCCTCCTCATGGGAGAACGTCCGGGTCCGGCCATCTCCTTCAGCGAGGGCGGAGGAAAAATCTGGGCTGCCCTCTCGGGAGATGACTCTGATATCGGCATCGATGCGGCAGCGCCTGACGAATTTCAGGGAGGATACCCCTTTCATCGGGTCTTTAATTCTCAGGAGCTTGAACATGCCCTGGTCTTGACCGGTGGAAATTTGGAGAAGGCTGCAGCCCTGCTCTGGTCTGTCAAAGAGGCCTCCGTCAAGGCCCTGGGATCTGCGTTCCATCTCGTGGACCCGCTGCAGATCACCGTATATCCGGCTGAAGAAGGCATGACGGAAGGAAACTCCGGACATACCTTTCCTGTGGGCCTGTCAGGAAAGGCCCTGTTTCGGTTTCCCCTGGTGTCAGACGGTTCCTTAAGGGTATGTTCGCTTCCAAAGGGTAATATGTGGCTATCGATAGCACTTTTGAACGAGAGGCCGACAGACCATGAATGAGGTAATGAATAAGCTTACCTGCCGTTGCGTGGAGGGGTTGGACGGAGTCTCCGCGGCGGATCTTTTACGGCTCTTCCCTGAGCCTTCCAGCACCGGGCCTCTTCTTTCCCTTTTGCAGGAATCGGGCATTGACGGCTTTGTCATTCGGAGCATTGTAGTGTCAAAAGATGATCTGCCTGTTGTCTTATTGCCTTTGTTTGAAACCCATTTTGATCTCTCAACTTTTGTGAAGGGATGGGCAAAGAAATCGCTGAAAGCAGCAGCCCGGATTATACCTTCTGTTTTTCAGCCGCGTATTTTGGCCGTGGGGCTTCTGGTAGGGGAATGGAGCGAAATCGGGATTGATCCAAAAACCGATAAGGCAACGCTCGGGGAGGCCTTCAATATGGCCTTTGACGCGCTTCAGGCGCTGGCGGTTGATCTTAAAAGCGACATCCTTGCGCTCTACAATTTTAATGATTATGGACGACTTCCCGGAGAGATATTCAAAAAATTCAACCGGGTGCAATGCCAGCCCTGCGCCCGGCTTGAAATAGATTTTAACAGCATGGAGGAATTCCTGTCCCGTTTTTCGAAGGCCGCAAGAAAAGACCTGCGCCGCAAAATGCGCGTCTCGGACGAAGTCAGAGTAATCCGAAGCCGCGATATCTCTCCTTATATGGAGAAGATCTACAGGCTTTATCTTGAAACAGTGGCGAGGAGCCCCGTAACGTTCGGCGTAAACAAACGATTATTTTTTGAGAAAATCTGTGAGAGGGTCCCGGGGACCGAATACACGCTCTATTTTGTGCAGGAAGCACTCGCTGCATTCAATCTTCTTGTGGTAAAACAGGAATCGATGGTGGATAAATATTTCTGCATGGATTATAGCTTGGGCCGCAAACATAATATTTATGCTTTGTCCTGGCTCGAAAACGTCCGCATCTGTGTCGAACGGAAAATCCCCTTATATTACGCCGGGCAAGGCGCGGAAAAAACCAAGTCACATCTGGGCGCAACATTGGTCCCCGGCTATATTTTTTATAAACACAGACTGCCGGTAATTGACCGCATACTTTCAGCAAGCCCTGCGGTCAACAATAAGTTTTTGAGCCGCCTCAGGTTCTGGCCGGGGGGCTCCCAAAAGCAACCCCCCTCAGTCCCCCCTTGTCAGGGGGGAAGCCTTAACGCCGCCCCCGGCAAGGGGAGGTTTGGAGGGGTTGGAAATCGATGACCAAAGAAGCTGAATACGCAATAGAGGTCGACAGGCTGACGAAGCGTTACGGGGATTTACAGGCGGTCAACGACATATCGTTCAACGTCAGTAAAGGCGAGGTCTTCGCCTTCCTGGGGCCAAACGGCGCAGGAAAAACAACGACGGTCGAGATCATAGAGACGATACGTCCGTTCACGTCCGGCAGAGTGACACTCCTTGGGATGGACGTAACGAAGAAGAAGCGCGACATCGTCCAGCGCATCGGGGTCCTCCCGCAGGGGTTCAGCTCGTTTGACAGGATCACGGTCAGGGAGACCCTGCAGTACTACTCGCGGTTGTTCAACGTGAAGACCGATATCGATGGGCTGATCGAACTAGTCAACCTCCGGGACAAGGCCAAAGAGCAGTATAAGAACCTCTCAGGGGGCCTGAAACAGCGGCTGGGGATTGCGATTGCACTTGTAAACGACCCTGAGGTCGTCTTCCTCGACGAACCGACGACAGGCCTCGACCCCCGTGCAAGGCACGAAGTATGGGAAGTCCTGCTCGGCCTTAAGAAAAAGGGGAAGACGGTATTTCTCACGACGCACTATATGGAGGAAGCGGAGCTCCTTGCGGATACGGTAGCCATAATCTCGAAGGGAAAGATAATCGCCATGGGCTCGCCGGTAGAACTCATCGAACGTAACGCCAATTACCTGGCCCTCACGCTAAGACCTGTCGATGATAAAGTCTTTGAAATCGTCCGGCAGATGGGCCTCGGACCTGTCCTCGATACTCATAAAAACATCAGGGTCAGGGTGGAACACACCTACGACGTCCAGAAGATACTCAATGCCATCAAGGAGTCCGGCGCCGGGTACCTTGGCCTGGACGTTCGGAAACCCAACCTTGAAGAGGTCTTCCTGAAGCTCACCGGAGAGGCCCTCCGGGAGGTCCCGGGCGAAATGGAGACAGAATGAACCCGCGCATCATCTTTGCGAATCTCATCGTTAAGCTCACCGGCTTCTACCGTGAAAAGACGACGATGTTCTTCACGTTTGCGTTCCCGATAATCCTGATACTCGTATTCGGCACGATATTCATGAGCCAGGACAGCATGGAATACCGCCTTAGCGTCCAGGACCTCGATCAGACCCAGGCGTCAATAGATGCCGTCAAGACCCTTGAGACGAAGGGTAAATTCAAAATAACCACCGTGGACCCCGCGATAGACGCCAGGCAGTATGTCATGGACAGCAAGGTCAACCTTTTACTCGTCATTCCCAAAGGCTTTGAAAAGTACCTCATACAGAGGACGACCTTCAACGACAACAACGCGTCCGTAACGATCACCTATGTATACGACCCCAGCTCTTCTTCTGTTATGACGAAGATCCAGATCTTAAACGCGGTGCTGGCCGGAATAAACCAGCGTATAGCCGGAAAACCCCCGTTTCTCAGGTCGGCTGAAAGATCGATACTCACCAGGAAATACCGGTTCATCGAGTTTTTCGTCCCCGGGATTATCGCCATGTCGGTTATGACCCTGAGCCTCTTCGGCACTGTGGACTCGGACACCGAGCTTCGCCAGAAGGGGGTCATCAGAAAGCTCTCCACCACGCCCATCACCCGCACAGACTGGATACTTTCGAACATCCTGTACAACTTCACACTCGCGGTCATATCCACGATTGCGATGCTGCTTGTGAGCTACGCTGTTTTCGACGTCAGCCTGCATATCGACGCCTGGCTCCCCGCGTTCGTTTTGCTTGATGTCTTCGCGTTTGTCGGTACCGGTATGATACTGACCCGATTCGTCAAAGAGGCGCAGAGCGCGGCTGCGGCGGCAAACGCCATCAGTTACCCGCTGATGTTCCTCTCGGGCAGCTTCTTCCCCATTGAGCTTATGCCGGGGCTGCTGCAGAAGATCGCACGGACTCTGCCGCTTTTTTATGTGAACGAGGGGCTCCGGGCCTCAATGATATTTCAGGACAACCTTGCTGCGCTCAAGGCCTCTGCGGTCATAGGAGTTTATGCTGCCGTGGTATTCGTATTGGGGATCATGGCCACCAAGTGGGAAGAAGGCACGTGATCGCAAAATACTCTCTCCGCGCTATCACTCGGACACCCTGGCCCCGTGCCTTGAGCGCCATGCTTGCGGCAACGCTCGCGGTCCTCATCGATTCCGTTGTGAGGTCCAGCGATTACAGGGATCTGCTTCGACTGCTTCATACCGCAGGCCTAATGAACTTTTTGGTCCCCCTCGCTCTTGCCTTTCTGCAGGTGGCAGCCCTCTTTTATCTCATAATTCTTCTGCCCAGAATTCTTCGCGCGTTGGTTATCCTTGTCTCTGTATTAGTCGTCATCGTCCAGTTCTCCTACTGGCTTACCCTCTCACAGTTCATGACAGGCACAGACCTACTCCTGGCCCTTACCGTCAGCGGTGAAAACCGGGCGGACGCCATCACAAGCTTCTTTCAGCCGCTCGTGCTCCTGTATGCCCTTCCCTACATACTCGTTCTCTCTTCCCTGATGCTTGCCCCTGCCGCGGGCCCATTTGCCTCGACCTTCAGGAAGACCTTCGCCCTCAGCCTCCTGCCGGCGTTTTTTCTCGTCTCTTCCAATTATGCCCTCTTTCTCTACGTGCCGGAACGGAGCTTTCACCTTAATCCCCTGACCTCCTTTGTCCGTTTAACAATTCATTACGGGCTTGAGAACCTCGGCGCGTATCATGGACCGCGTGACGGCCTGCCTCCGTTTCAACACTCGAAAAGGCCTTCCGACAGCATCATCTATGTCATCGACGAGTCGGTCCGCGGCAGCAGCCTGAGCCTCAACGGCTATCCGCGTCCAACCACCCCGTTTCTTCAATCCCTCGAAAAACAGGGCCGGCTCAACAATCTCGGCATCTGTGTTGCCGCAGGTTCCTTTTCCCATATCAGCAACGCCTATCTGATTTCCGGTCATAACGAATTTCCCGACAACGCCTATCGGACCGACAGGAACCCGACCATCTTCGACTACGCAAAGAAAATGGGCTACGAGACGATCTACATTGACGTCAATCAGGGCTACCTCCCCAAGCTCCTGAAAGCGGCGGGGGATGGTCCGGTGAGGTCGCTTGACCGGTGGATGAACGAGCAGTGGTTCGAGGATCGCCGCATCGACCTCGAAACCCGGATGGACCCGGCCATCGCCCGCATTGTCAGCAGTCTCCTGAACGAAAGGGGCGGTTATTTCATTGTCGTCAACAAAAAAGGCCTGCATTTTCACTATAGCTACAGATACCCTGACGATCGGGCCAATACGATCTGGAGGCCTGTCATGGGGGCATCGGAGCCGATCGACACCAGCGCGGCCGGACGTGAGAAGCTGGTCAATACATATGATAACGGTATCCGCTTTCAGGTGGATGAATTCTTCCGGGTGCTGGTTTCAGAAACTACTAACCGGAACTATGTCATTCTGTACACTTCAGACCATGGCCAGACCTTGTCCGAGCATGGACAGGTGTATACCCATATGAAGCCTGACAGGGTGATTGTCGATGTGCCCGATTTCCTGGTGTCAGGCGAGCGGTATGAAAGGAAAGATCTCCTGGCCGGCATTCCGCAAGGCATCAGGGTTTCCCATCTCAACAATTTCGCGACCCTTCTGGACCTGATGGACGTGCCGGCATCTTTGCGGGTCCGTCCTTACGACAAATCGATATTCTCTCTGTCAGGCGACGACAGTCCGCGTTACTATATGAGCGGCTCTCTCCATGGTACCGGTGATTACGTCGTTAAGACGGTGCCTGCGCTGTCTCATGCTGCCTGGACCATTTCTAAAACGTTCGTCAATAGGACCAAACCTGAATGATGGAAGTGGGACCTGTTAATGTTGCCATTTTGACGCCATTTTGCTAAACTCTATCAAAGGAGATAATTCAGTATGGCTATCACAAAAACAGAAGACAGAATTCCGGCCCGGATGCCCCACGAGGTTTATGAGCGCATAGCCGAGGCCGCCAAAACCGTCGGCGCAACGCTCAACCAGTTCATAGTTCAGTCAGCGCTCGAAAAGGCCAACGACATCATAGAGCGGGAACGTACTATTCATCTGTCTGCCCAGGCGGCAAAAACCGTCTTTAATCTCCTGGAAAACCCGCCTCAACCCGCCTCGAAATTGAAAAAGGCCCTTCAGCATAGAAAAAATCTTTTGTGCTTAAAATAGCTCCGCTTTCCCGCGAGCACGACCGCGCCGCCTTTGATTGCGGCGTTGAGGAACTGAACGCCTTTCTTAAGGCCACAGCCCGCCAACATGGAGAAAAAGGGCTCTCCCGCACGTTTGTCCTTATTGAAAGTGACAGGGCCGGTGTTATTCTCGGATTTTTCACCCTTGCGCTTTGTGAAATCACAGCGGAACATCTTCCTCCTTCTTTCACCGCAATGTATCCCAAACACAACCTCCCTGCTGTGCGCCTCGCCCGTCTCGCGGTATCGCTAAGGCATCAGGCCAAGGGATACGGGACCCTTCTGGTTGCGGAAGCGGTCCACCGGACGATTCTCATCGCTGATCAGTCCGGGAGCATAGGTCTGTTTGTGGATGCCAAAAACGACCGCGCCGGAGATTTCTACAAGCGCTATGGATTTGTCTCTCTTGCCGGACAGGACAATACGTTGTTCCTGCCTCTAAAAACACTCCGCGCTGCAATAAAATCCCGGTAAAATATCATTGCAGGCCGGCCAATCAGTGGAATGCTTTGAGGACCCGGAGAAAAGCGGGATCGATCTTCGCCAGTGAACCAATCACAAACTCTTCGACGCCCCTGTTATCAGACAGGAGGAGTCCGCCCGGCAGGTCGTCCTGTTTGATTTGCGCCCGGCCCATCGACTCATGTCCGCCCGCGCTGCCTATGTGCCCGAATGCCGAGCGGGCCAGATAACCGGCGTCCTTTTTAACGCCGTCGTTCCTGAAGATTACGACAAGCGTGTTGCCCACCACACCGGAAACCAATGCCCAGGCTACGTTTTCCACCCGGATAAAAAAATCAGCCACCTGCACGCAGACATCGAAAAACGGGACCGGCCCCAGATGTGAAAACATAACTCCGTTGAAAAAATGCCTTCTGACCAGCGCAATGCTGAAGTAATCGAGTCCCTCCCTGGAAAACTGCGAGAACTCTATCTGCTGAACGATATCAAGGTCGGCCTTGCGCCTGAGCCATCTGACGGCCTCCATGTCGGAGTGGCTCATTTCAACCAGGAAACGGCGGGTGTCTGTTTTAATCCCGTAAAAAAGGGCACTCGCGAGGTCTTTTGTAAGGCGCTTTCCTGCGGTCCTCAGATATTCCGTCAAAATTGACGAAGTAGAGAGGTAATTGGACCGTACGTCGGCAAACCCGGCTGAGATAACATCCCGGAGCGGATGATGGTCTATCACGATATCGCACCGAGGAAGGATAAAGTCGGTAAAGAACTGGGGCTGGGAATCGACCAGCGCTATGATGTCGGCCTGTCTGGCCTGCTCCTCGCTCAGCGGAAATGCCGGGATCTTCAGTCTCCTTATCATAGAGGCGTTCTCCGGCCTCCCGACAGCCCCCGTATAGCCTATATTGACAGTGTTCTTTTTTGTCTCAAGTATCTTTTTAAGGGCAAAGGCGCTGGCGAGCGCGTCAGGATCAGGATTCGCGTATATTATGACGCTGATAAGTTTCGCCCCGTCGCATATTTCCCTCAGGCGTTCAAGTTTGTTGCGGGTGTTATCGTTTGCCACTATTACCGTCATCAATTAATTAATAGCACAATAACAGGCATTTGTGAGAAAAATGTTAGAAATACGGGTATCCGATTCTTTGACCGCTGACAATGACGTGCGTTACTATATGAGCGGCGCTCTTCATGATCCGGCAATAGGGCCAACCCTGAACAATGAAAATAAAACTGATCGCACCTCGTGAGCAACGCGAAGATACATTGTCGAGCCCTTTCAGGCTGAAGAGGGTAAACCTTCCTCTTCTGGCAGCGCTTACCCCTCCCGGCCACACAGTCACACTGGTCGATGAGGCCTTTGCTCCCGATGACGCTGACCAGGATCTGGATCTGGTTGGGATCACCGTCATGACCGACGTTGTGCCCAGGGCCTATGATATTGCTGACTCCTATCGCCGGAAGGGTGTGAAGGTCGTGATGGGGGGAATACATCCCACGGTATTGCCTGAGGAGGCGTTACAGCATGCAGACGCCGTAGTCATCGGAGAAGCGGAGGGCAGCTGGCCGCGGCTTCTGTCGGATGCCGCCTCGGGTCAGATGCAGAGGATATATAAAGCCAGTAAAATGACTAATATCAAAGGCCTGCCGACACCACGGCGGGACCTCTTCCCTGAGTCAAAAGGTAAAAGCTACATACCGGCCCCTGTCGGCGTCGAGACGTCCAGGGGTTGTCCGAACGATTGCGAGTTCTGTTCCATAGGCCGGACATTGGGGTCTCAATATAGGGTCAGGCCGGCTCAGGAAGTGATTGCAGAGATTGAGACCATCGATTCCCCTTACATCTTCTTTGTCGATGATGCGCTTGCGCTCAACCGGCATGAAGCCAAAAAGCTTTTCTCAGAAATGATACCTCTTAAACGGCTGTGGCTTGGGCAGGGCACTGTGTCTTTGGCTGAGGATGTGGAGCTTTTAAGGTTGATGAAACGTTCGGGATGCCTCGGGCTTTTGATCGGGTTCGAATCAGTACAGAAGGCGGCACAGAATGAGGTGAGGAAGATAAAGAACCTAAGGATCGATTTTTATGAGGCGATGCGCCGTTTCCATGGCGAAGGGTTCGGGGTGCTGGGGGCGTTTGTCCTTGGCTTTGACCACGAAAACAGGGATGTGTTCGACCAGACCCTTGAGTTCATATTGAAGAGTCGCATGGATTGTGCCGAGCTTCGCATACTCACCCCTTATCCCGGGACACGTTTATATGACCGCCTCCTAAGCGAAGGCAGGCTGTTCGAGCCAGACTGGTGGCTCCATGGATATCCCCCTGATACACTTCTTTATAAACCCATAGGCATGACTGCAGATGAACTTCTTGACGGCTTCGCCCGCCTGAACAGGCAAGCCTATTCCTTCGGCGCGATAGCAAAAAGGTTCTTTGGCATGACCCCATGGAAACGGACTCTGCTTGGCTGTCAGGTGTATGCCGGGATGAATCTGGCTACCCGCAAACGCTATTTCAAAGGTCTGAGTAATCCGCAGCCCTTTGCATAGAAGAGGCACTCGTCACTGCCTCAAGCCCTGATACCATTCCGTAACATCACTTCCTATTCCTAACTGGGCAAGCTGGCGGAGGTCCATCTGAAGCACCTCAGGAGTGCTGAACTCCAGCACACTATACTTTGGGTCCGTCCGGGCACGCAGTCTCCTGCCCAGTATCTTTATTTCCGGCGGGATGGTCAGACGAAGACGGTGGACCAGGTTTATACCGGCCAGCGCTGCCGCATCCGTCACCATATCGACGCAGTTGTTCGTCCTCACGTCGAACTGATCATAGGTCCTCTGCAGCACGTATTCATGGATCAATTTGTACCGCCGTTTGGTGATCGGCATTCGCCAGGCAAACGTGGGAGTACGATCAGGCCTCCCGGTCTCTAACCGGCCGTCGTCCATCACCTCCCACAAATAGGCAAAGGGATCAGGATGATTGTCCGAAAACCTCTGACGTACACCCTCCAGGTAATCCGGTTTCTTCAACCCGAAGTTACCGGTGTGGCCATATTCCAGGCGCTTCCCGGGACTTTCAAGCATGATCCAGCTGTGCCCTCCGGGGTTCTTCTTAAAAGTGAATGCAACTGACAGAGGGGTGCCGTAGTCCCTGATGCCGGCGCTGTCGGTCAGGATATAAAGATAATATCCCTCATCCCCAACGGGAGTTTTGGTATCGGGATCGAGGTCGGCATCAGGGGCAAAGCGACAGGTAATCGAAACGGGCTGGGCACTCCAGCCATCAGGCTGCATCGGAGAATGTAGCCTGCTTTGGTGGGCGCAGCCCGTGGTCCAGATAGCCGAAACGAACAAAAGCAATCTGATGAGGGACATCGATTTTTTCTCCTCCTCCGCCACCAACACTGTCCTGCATCCCTGTTTTCAGGGGTCATTAATGTCCATGTTCCTTTTCAGTCACTATTGTAACCCGTGATTTGAACGGCTGCAATATCCGTAAGAGGCAGAAGATTGATGCTGTGTGTAACAGACAACAGGATGAACTGTTTGAACGCCCCTCCGTTTCGTAAGAAAACTGCCAGAAGAAATGGCTAAAAATCGCTAAAAAAAGGGCCTGCATTTCTGCGGACCCTTGGTCTTGTTTGGTGGCGGGAAGAGGATTTGGACCTCTGAACGATTTTGTTCAGTTATCCTATCCCTCTTGCCGGAGTCCCTCAAAAGATTAAAAGGTATAAACGCGCTCAATCCCCGCCACTTTTTTTAGATTTCCCGGCCCTGACCATCCTCAGCCCGACAGAACTGTCGGCCTCATAAAAGACCTGCCTGCCCGCCCGCACACCCTTGGCAAATGTGTTTTTATGAATACCTGTTACTGATGGGAGGGCAGGATCGCTTACATCCAACACGATTGTCCCACCCGTTTCTTCCGTCAAAAAGACTTTTCCATCTTTGACATCGATATCAATCAGCGGCAATTTCCCCATGGTCAACGTTGCGACGATGCCGGGGGACCTCCGGTTGCCGATATCGATCAAATACAGCTTCTGCCTTCCCTCGTCATCCATAACGATTGCGCCGGCGATGTTCCCCTTACCATCCACCGCGGCCTTGCGGACACCCTTGATCAAGATCTCATCGTCAAATATCGGCTCCCACGGCATGGATATATCATATGCCTTCACCCCTGAACCAGTTGTTACATATGCGGCATCATCCACTATATCGATATCGAGGGCCTCTTCATCAAGCTCTGTTACCCCTGCGTCAAGCGGCACATAGGGATCCGTAATATCGATTATCCTGAGGCCTGAAGACCCATTTGCCATATAGATATAATCCCCGACTTTATTCAATGCCCCCGGGGTTTCATCGGACATGAGACTACTAATGATTTTAGGCTCTTCCGGACGGCTGATATCTATGACCTGCAGGCCATATCCGGAGTCACTGACGTATCCAAAATCGCCGTCAACGATTATAGTACTCTCCGCCCCGAATCCCTCGAGCGAGCCGACTCTAATAGGTTTTTTCGAATTGCTTATATCATAGATATTGAGGCCGGATTCACTCATAACATACGCATTGAATCCGCCTATGTCCATGCCGAAGGCCTTTCCTGAAGTCTTAAGACTTTGCTGCGGGATATCTGCCATCTTAGCATCTGGTTTCGACTTCAGATTCACTGCCAGTACCGGCATGCCGGAACCTGCCTCGGATTCAACAATATTCAACGCTACCTCTGAAGAGCCGGCGCACCCACCGGTCAGGCTACAGGCCCGCGCCTTAAGCGTCAGGGCCGTTACCTGGTTTGGGGCCCTGAAACGATAGCTGTAAGGGGCAGACTTATCGGTAAAGAGTTCTTTGCCGTCAACCAGGAAGACAACAGAGACGCTGACCCCGTTGGTCACTTCAGCCTTGACCTCCACCTCGGAGCTTTTTAATACGGAGGTCCCGGTTTGAGGGGAGGTTATGCTTATGACCGGCGACTCTGAATTCAGGGAGTCCAGTGTATATATCCTGAGGCCTCCTGTCCCGTCGGCTGCGTATAAATAGCCGCCTCCGGATATTAACCTGTTTGTGCTATAACCTGAGCGGACGGCCCCCATGTCCGACAGGCCGCCTCCGCTTGAGACCTCGGCTATGCCCCACCCGTCGAGACCGGAAGAATAAAATGCATACTGTCCCCTTAGATCTATGCCTTTTATTGCGCCTCGCGGAAGGCTGATATCAGCAAGTTTCGTAAAACCTTGTCCTGTATGGCTGAGGGTCGAAATACTATTACTGCCCGTGAGCCCTATCCCTATGCTTCCCTCCGCGTCAAATGCGCTTATATTCCCTGTGCCATATGTAGAAAGAAGCACTGGATTCAAAGGATCTTCCAGGGAGTAAACGCTAAGATATGGGCTGGAACTGCCATGGGCCGTATAGAGATAATCCCCGTCGGCGTCCACCTTTGCCACCTGGCCGATATTGATGACATGAGCGTGGCTTACGATGACCTGCCGTGAGTCTTCGGTCACGTTCCCTCTCTGGTCATAAGCCTTTACCTTGACCGTGTGGCTGCCTTCCGGGGCCGTATCGACGTTCCAGAAGTATGAGATGCTTCCGCCTGTCTGTGACCTGAGAAGCGTCCCGTCCATGAATAGCTCAAGCCTGTCCATGCCGCTGTCGTTGTCCGTCGCCGTGGCGTTTATGGTCATGGGGAATGCCACTACCTGTCCATGAATAAGGTTGAAGACCGTTATCATCGGCCCCTTGTCGTCGATCTTCGGACTTGCGGCAACACTTACGACGTCAGTCCGCTCAGCGCCTGAAGTATTCAGGGTCGTCACCGCATACTGATATACCGTGCCGTTCGTAACTGCCGTGTCCGTGAAGGCATTAGATGTGACTGAGCCCACAGCTGCCATGGCCTTCGCATCACTCTGCGGGGATGATGAGGCAAGTCTATAAATATTATATTGCCTCAAATAAGGGGATGCCACCGTGTTCCAAGACAGAGTGACCTTAGTGTCGCTCGCGTTTGCGGCTAGACCTGTCGGATTGTTCAGGCGGGTTACCCCTTCTGTAACTGCCCCCGCGCTTTCAAGACCGCCGGTGTCCTTTACGGTTATCTTCAATTTATATTTCGTCGCGTCAAGAAGCCCTGACTTCGAATACGTGGACAGGGTCTTCCCAATGGGAACGCCCGCGTCATAGCCCGCCCCGCCATCGACATACAAAAACTGCTCGGCGAGATCGCCGGAGGTGTCTGCGCTTGGGGTCCAATTAACTGTGATATAGTTGCCAGTGGCTGAGTCATAACCTGCGCTGACGGATGTTATCGTGACATCCTCGGGCGCAAGGATATCCGTAGCGACTGCGGAAGCAGTATTTACGCCCGGATCGAGGTTCCCGCTTGTATCGACCGGCACGACAGCAAAGTAATAAGCATTGCCACGGATGAGGCCTGTGGCCTTATATGTCCGGGTCCCTTTGGCGGTTGTCCCTGCGGCCTGCATCCCCGCGATGTCGGCGAAGTCGGACGAAGATATATAGATACGGTAGCTGTCGAGGTCGGAAGCTTCAACATAAGTGTTCCACGAAAGGGTTATCTCCGTCCCCTTCCCCCTTCCATCCGCCTTCAGTACGCCGGATGCAAGAGGGACCGGAGGAGTATTATCGTTTATAATTTCTATTGTCCTGGTCGTCGTGTTCCCGAGTGAGTCCGCTGCGGTGAAAACAAAGCTGTTCGCGGCCCCGGCGGTGAGGCCGACTGTATATGACCACGAGGCATTCATATCCTCCGGACCGAATATCCGGGTACCGTTCATATTGACGGTGCAGCCCGCCTCTTTCCTTCCAGATATGGTCTCTGTCGTCGATGCTGTTGGACTCTTAAAAGTGTCCACAGTGAATAACGGGGGCGTCGTGTCCCTGATGATCGTCAGATTTGCGGCCGCCGAACTATTGCCAACCGCATCCCTTGCCGTGATACTGAGGTTGTTCTGGCCTTCGGAAAGTTGATATGAACAGGTCCAGGCCGTCGAGGAGTCGCCGGCCACCTTTAAGACTCCATTTATCGCGATGGCCATTCCAGCCTCCTTTGTGCCGGTGAGGACGACGGAAGAGTCCCTGGTCGGAGAGACAGGATTGACAGTGGGCGGCGCGGGGGCAAGGGAATCATACACGATAACGGCCTCAGCGGCGGCGCTTGTGTTGCCCGCAGCATCCCGGGCATAGACCGTGAATGTGTTCTGGCCTTCCGTGAGACCTGAGACAGTCGCGCTCCAGGTTGTGGATGTCGGATAGTAGATCCGTTCGACCCTAACGGACGCAGAAAAGAATATCGACACGGCGTCTTCGGTTTTCGTGCCTGAGATGACCTGTGTCTGTTGATTTGTAGGAGATATGACGGGGTTTATCACAGGCGCCGGGGGGGCGGATGTGTCAACGGCAAAGACAATCGAGGCCGTCGTCGTGTTGCCGAGGACGTCAGTTGGGTTCACGGTCAAGGTATATACACCGTCTGGAGAAGGACCTGAAAAGATGAACACCAAGGCCCCGCTTCCGGCGGAAAAGAAACCTGGAGGCAGAGGTGGCGGAGCTCCGGGAAACTCAACTACTGTAGGATACCAGAACCCGGGGATGGCCTGACCCAGCGCGTTTACTACACTCGCGCCGCTCATCGAGGCGTCAAAGTCTATAAACGAAAATTCATCCCAAATGTTCAATTGCACCATAAAGGGGGGGGAATTTAGAGTTTCACCGTTAGCAGGCATAGATCTTACAATCACAGGCGGCATATCGTCAAGGGTAATGGTCACAACTACAGGAAGGCTCTGGTTTCCGGATGAATCCGCTGCGATCACATTCAAAGTATTCACACCTGACTGCAACGCATATGAGCCTTGCCATGTTGCGGCATTATCCAATTGAGCCGCTTGGGTCCCGTTGACCTTTATTGACGTGCCTGCGGGTTTGGTCCCGGAAAGTGTAATCGTGCGCGACGATGTTATAGCCGGCAATGGATTGACTGTAGGGGCTTCAACAAAGTTAGGATCATAGTGTCTTTTTATCTCCTCTGCGCTCAGTGCGCGGCTATAGACGGCCACCTCATCGATGAGGCCGGGGAAATATCTTCCCATGTCTTTTTGTCTTCCTATCGCAAACCATGAGCCATTGTAGGAAATAGAGCCCGACCACGAGACACTCGTCGAGGGCTGAAGCACACCGTTATAATATATCTTCGCATCTTCATTGGCCCGCCTTGTGGCGGCAATATGGACCCACTGGTTAAGGGGGACTCGCGCATTGGCATTAGTGGTGTGCCAGGAACCGTCTCCTATCTGAAAATGAATATGGCCCGGGGGCGCGGGTTGACCGTCGGGGTTTGTCCTGCCGTCCAGCAGTATAGTCGCGCCAGAGTGATTAGGATCATACTGGCTCCCTACAATAAGGCCTAAAGAGGAAGGATATGCAGTCACATAAATCCACGCCTCCAATGATATCTCGTTTTGGATCTGCAATGAGGCAGGGACCGGGTCTCCGATCAGCACATAATCGTCGATACCGTCGAAAGATCCCGCCGTAGCTCCCATCTTTGAATTCGTATTAAACGTAGCGCCATTATAAGGGGTACCGTTGTTCCCGTTGCCCGATGCGTCGCGCCAATCGCCATCCATATGCCACAACGCCATCGGGGCCTCGAACCTCACAGTTATAGGTTGCGATGAAATAGCTTCGCCGAACGTTTGTGAAGACGGACTTATTTTCACACTTACCGGTTGAGACGAAACCGCTTCGCCGTACGTTTGTGAAGACGGGCTTAGTTTCACACTTACCGGCTGCGATGAAACGGCCTCAACATATGTTTGTGAAGAAGGCAAAATCTTCACACTTATAGGCTGCGATGAAACCGCCTCGTTGTATGTTTGTGCAGGAGCACTTAGTTTCACACTGACGGGCTGGTTGGTATATGCGGTAATATTTTCGGCAAATGTCTGCCCGCAAATATTAACAAATGCCAGACCGGAAAAGAAAAACCATATAAAGAATGTCTTCATTTTCATAATCAAGCCAGCGACCTCAGCGCCATCCTCCCTCAGACCTCATTTCAGAAGCGCCGCGCATTCATGGCAAGGACCTCCCTGCCGCTTTCAGTTATGTATGTCACCGTCGATCCTCCGCTTAACTGCGTATCGACCTTTACCTTTGCAACCTTTTCACCATCTGCATAAAGCGGCGTTCCACTCGAAGCCACTGTGACATTGAATGTTGTTGTGGCTATCAAAATAGACGGCCTCTTGGTCGAAAGGGTGATAGAGGCAGTGGCAGAAGAAGACTGATCTGTCCCGGACAGTATGGCCGTTGCGGTTGCTGCGGCAATTGTCTCGTATTGCGGTATTGCCTTGACAGTGACTGTCGAACCTGCTGGGATATTCGACGCGGAAACAGTTACTGCCACGGGGTTGATGATATTGGCAGGCAAGGTGATATCGGTGTTCATATAATCCGCGGATGGATTTTGCGGGACGTTGAGCCCACCTACCGATGTAATCTTAAGATACGGAGCCGCGAAATAAAATACCTGTCCCGGGTAATCGAACGTATACATAGGTGTCGTACTGGCAGTTCTTGATATTGTATTGAATTCAAACCTGATCTTGCCATTTGTGACCCCCGTCGCCTGAACAGTCCCATTACCAGCAAGTTCGTTCGTAACGACTTTTATGGTGCCTGCCGAGCCACCACCACCACCACCGCCGGTGCCGGACGCAGCCCCACCATTGCCGCCGTTTGCGGTAATAGTGCCATTGATTGTCACCTTTGTTGAAGAAGCGATCAATAAAGCGCCTGCACCACCACCACCGCCACCGCCAAAACCGCTGTAACCTGCATTAGCGCCACCACCGCCACCGCCGCCGGAGCCGCCAACTGAAGGTATTACCCGATCGTTAGTTGTTATGGAACCGCTCCCTCCTACATTGCCGTACGCCCAACCGTACCAACCGACACCCCCGGCCCCGCCATTGGGACCCATCCCGTTTGACCCATATGTCGCCAATGTCCCGCCATATCCGCCATCATAGCCGCCAGGGCCCCCTATACCAGGATAAATTGTAGATCCATTGCCTCCGTTTACAGAGATCGTCCCTGAGATCGTAATGTCTCCAGTCGCAAGCATATAAACCGGGGTATTGTTAGCGTTTTTCTTGAAAGTAACCGTTACCCCTGTCGGGATATTCACTGTCGTATAATTTAATATCCCATCGGGCGGAAGAACTACCTCCGTGTTCGTTGTCGGGTTAAACGGCCCATCCGCACCGGTGCTGCCGCTTGTAAACGCCAGCGCGGCACTATGCGCGAATAGACCTATAACCAATACAAGCAGCAAAAACAAACCCCATCTCTTTTTCATCTCTCTACCTCCTGTATGTTTCAAATGTTTTTTCATAATTAGTGTCTGTGTATTAATTCTACTTTTTATCCGTCATTCCCGAGGACCTTAGTCGGGAATCCATTTTAATCTACTGCCCCAAAGTCCCGATAAGCGCCTGTGGGTTATGCACGTCCAGTATCAACAGTCCTCCGGAGCCCATCGCGCAATAGGCATAGCCGTTTCTGAAGGTGATATCCAGGACAGGCGTGGGGGTTGTGTAGGTATTGATGACCTTTGGCAAAGCCGGGTCGGACAGATCGACCGGGGTCACGCCGTTAGTGCCATACACATAGGCCACTCCTTCAAATATCCTGAGACCGCTGAAGCTTCCCGCAAGCGGCAGCGCACCCACCTTGTTCGGTAACGTAGCGTCCCTCACGTCGATAACTGAAACACCCACTCCTTTATCCAGCGTATAAACATATCCGCCATTGAACGCGGCATCGATGATCTCACCGCCTGTGGATACCGATGAGACAAGACCCACCTTCAGAGGCACGTTGATCACAATGGTCTTCGATACGTTCTTGCCGAGAGTGTCGGTTGCAATCGCTTCTATGCTTATCACCGAGCCAAGCGCCGATGCAGGCACGGTATAGTCGGCCGATATCGGGTCCCCGGATTTTTTCAGCAGACTTATGCCGTTAACCTTCAGTTCCATAGAGGCGACCCCGAAGTCGTCCGTTGCCGTTGCATTAAGGCGAATGCTCGCCCCGCCCAACACATTCTGCCCAGCCAGAGGCGACAATACCGTCACCACCGGCGGAAGGTCGGGGAAGATCTCGATCGCACGGACCCCGGAGGTCCCGATGTTACCGTTACGGTCCGTGGCCCTCACCTCAAGCGGGACACTGATGCTGCCCTGACCCTGGGGAATGAGATTCTCGACGAGATATGAGAGGGTCAGGGAACTTGTGGCGGGATTCGTTATCGCAGCCACGGTCTTATTGTTTACGACGAGCTCGACCGATGAGACCCCGGCGTTATCGCTTGCGGTAACGGAGACAGCGTTACTATGCCCCTCCGTGAACCTCATGGAGGCAAGGTCCGAATTAATCACAACAACCGGCAGGACATTGTCCTTAAGGATCGTTACATTCACAGACGCCTCCGAGGTAAGCCCGGCTGAATCAGTCGCCACAGCCCTGAAGGTCCTCGTCCCGGTCTGAGTCACAGCGGGCGCGCGGGACGCTAACGAATATACGTTCCCCGCCGACAGCACACCAGTCCCAAGCAGGTTACCACCTTCATGGAATTTCACCTCTTTCACTGACCGGTCATCCGTCGCCGTTACAGATAGAGAGACCGGCGCACCGCTATATATCTCTGTGCCGCTTTGCGGGCTTATAAAGCTCACCACTGGCGGATTGTCCTGGATGACCCTCAGATTGAAGCCGCTTTCGACAACATTGCCGGAGACATCCGTGGCACGGACCATCACCGGGACCTGGTAATCGGTGCCGGTCGCGCCATCGTCCGGTACGGTATATTTGAATTCGAACGAAGGAAGTATCGTCGAGCCGGCAAGTGCCCCGTTTACGAAGAGCTCGACCTTCTTCAGGCCAAGGTTGTCCGCCGCCGTGCCCTTCACCGTCAGGATGTCACCCTCGAACAAGGTGTAAAGGCTTCCTTGTAGCGGAGACGTAAGCGCAAGCGTAGGCGCTGCCGTATCAGCGGTAACATTAAGAGTAATCTCCTCTGATTCGGCGGTGAGACCATAAAGATTGGACGCCTTTGCCTTTATGACAAGATCGGCCTGCCCGATGGGCGCCCTGAAACGATAGGCATACGGGGCCGTGTCGTCCTTAAAGACCTCTTCGCCGTTTATGTAGAAGATCACCGAGGCGTTGTCTCCGTTTATCACATCCGCCCTGACTTCCAACTCTCCTCCGGCCTGAGCTGCTGTGCCTGAGGCAGGCGATGTTATCTGTACCTGCGGAGTTATCGCGTTTGTTGTGGAGATTCTGTATATCCTGAATCCGGCCGTCCCCGCAGCTGAATAGACATATCCGCCTTCGGGGATTATCCTGTTTGCGCCGCCTGCTGAGATTATCGAGCCAAGATCAAACAGCCCTCCGTCAGCCGCTGCCTTGACCACACCCCACCCGTCGGCCCCGGATGAGACAAAGACATAGCGACCCATGAGGTCAACCGCCTTGATGTTCGGCAACTTTGAGAGGGTGATATCAGAATACCTGCTTAAGGCCGATCCGTTAAAGCCGAACGAAGTAAGTCTGTTGCTCCCTGTAATCCCTATCCCGATGCTCGATCCTGAATCTGAAGACCCGGTGTCATATAAATTTACAGGTCCAGTGGCATAGGAGGCCACTTTGACCGGGATTAACGGGTCGGACAGCGAGTAGACGTCGAGCGCCGGGTTTGTGCTACCGTGTGATATATAGAGATAATCGCCGTCAGCTTTTACGCCCTTTACCTCGGAGAGACTGAGGACGACCCCCGCTATACTTAACGGATCATGAGTATCCATAATCAGGAGCCCTCCGGTACCCAGTGCTCCGTAGGCGTAGCCAGCCCTGAAGGCCATGCCAAGGACCCTGGCCGAAGTCGCATAATGATTGATGACCGCCGGGCTTGCAGGATTGACCGTATCCACCATCGCCACCCCGCCCAATCCATATACATAAACAACTTTCTCGAAGATCTCAAGCCCTGCGTAATCGCCTGGCAGCGATAGCGTGGAGACCTTGACAGGCGAGGCCGAGTCTCTTATGTCTATCACCGAGATACCGTCGCCTTTTTCAAGCGCGTAGGCATAACCGTTATGAAGGGCGGCATCGATCACCTCGCCGCCGGTTGCAAGTCCTGAGACCTGGGTCATGCTCATGGGCACACCCATCACGGCGTTTGTCGATACTCCCTGGTCCATGGTATCGACGGCATAGGCCTCGATGGCAATCGATGTGCCAATCGCTGTGACAGGCAATTCGTAATCGGCGGAAAGCGAGGCCGACGCCCCCTTCGAAAGTGATACACCGTTTACTTTTATTTCGAGCGACTTGATGCCATAGTCGTCGGTCGCCTTTGCCTCGATATGCACCCTTGAGCCGGCAAGCAGCTCCTGTCCTGAAAGCGGGGTCGCGATCGTGACAACTGCCGGGATGTCTTTGGTGAGCGTTATCGTATAGACTCCGGTTGTGGCGGGATTCCCGTCGAAGTCCACGGCCCTCACCTCAAGGGGTACGCTGATGTTTGCGCTTCCCTGCGGAATGAGCCTTTCGACCAGGTAAGTAAAGTTCACGAAACCAGAAGATGGATTATCGAACGCGCCTACTTCCACGTTATTGATAATGAGCCGGACCGAGGCGACCCCTATGTTGTCGCCCGCGTTGACTCCTATATTTACATTATGCCCCTCGGTGAATTTCATCGAGGAGGGGTTCTGCGCCAGGGTCACGGTCGGTGCGACCGTGTCTTTTGCGATACTTATATTTACATCCGCCGATTGCGAGGCGTTCCCGGCTGAATCAAAAGATTTCACGGAAACATTTACCGACGTGCCGTCCGCGGCAGGCGCGATGAACGAGGCGTCATAGAGACCGCCTGAGGGGACCTTGTCCGCGGCAAACGGTTTTCCATCGACATAAAACTCGACCCTGTCGACCGAGTCGTTATCAGAGGCCCGCGCCGTGACCTTCACCTGTGCCCTCGAAAGCACCGACGTGCCGTCGGCCGGGGACACGAGCTCGACCGTGGGCAGGGTCACATCATCCGTTATCAGTGTGATCTTCGGCGCATAGCCGATGTTGCCGGCAACGTCTGTTGCAAAAGGCGCGACCGTCACCTTCGTCCCGCCCGAATAGTTGGCCGGGATGGTGAGGCTGAACTGGGCCACCACATCGGAGGTTGGCGGCTCGACTATACGGTAATCCGACACCACAAACCCGCCTTCCGTCCTGAAGTCCACCCGCCTTATCGCCTGGTTGTCGGAGGCATAGACATTGACCGGCACGGTCTGCCCGGCCCTCACGTGGAACGTCCGGGTAAAGGAGGTGATCTGCGCCACGGGGAGCGTTTTGTCCTCTGTGTGAAGGACTATCACCGACGCAGGACTTTCGAGCCCCCTTATGTCTCTTGAGACGGCCTCGACCCTGATGTCGTTGCCCGGCATCGAAGCAGAAGGAATACTGAAACTGAAATCATGGGTCGCTGTAAGCGCGCCGGGTGAGAGCCTGTAGACCTGCGTCTGGGAAATATCCTGGCTCCTCACCCTGAGTTCAAGCTCTTTAAGGCCTAAGTCGTCCGCGGCCAGGACCCTCACCGTCACGCCCTTGCCTGTGCCCAGGGTCGTCCCGTCAGCCGGAGAGATTATGGCCGCTGAAGGGGCCGCATTCGGTACAACCGTGATCGTGACCGAGGCCTCGGGCCCCATATTTCCGGCATAGTCAGTGCCTACCGCGGTGACCGTTGCGGTTGCCGATGGTTTGACGATGATCGAGTAAGGGGCCTTATAAAGCGTCTGCGCGAGCACCCCGTTTACCCTGAAATCCACTGTATAGAGATCGCTGGCGTCATCGGGCGCAGCCGTCACGGTAACGGGCGTGCCTTCTATGGCTATGTTCGGGGAGGCAGCAAGACCCATTACCGGCGGGACCTTGTCGCCCGTAAGATAAGTCGCCCTAAATTCACCCGCTTGGGTGTTCCCGAAGGAATCTTTGAACCCGGACACCGAGAGCTCAAAGACGACGCCGTCGGGCAGGGCGGCGGAGGGGTAAAGCGTAACGACAGCGTTGCCAGAGGAATAAGTGAGCGCCCCTGAGACAAGCGCGCCAGTGGCGGTGTTTCGAACGCTAAAGACCCCGCTTCCGGATATGACCGCCTCCGAGATTTCGACCACGAAGTTGCCCTTGATCATCCGGGCCGAAAGCACCGTCGGAGCTGTCACATCCGCGCTTGTGAAGGTGGCCGAAAACGCCGTCGGCATTTGCTGCCCCGCGTCGTCCAGTATGTTCCTCACCGTAACGTTGATGGAGGTAAACTCCGGAAGGCCGGAAGAAGGTGTAAAAGTGACGGTTTTTCTGTCGCTGCCGAGCGCAAGAATCCCCGCAACCGCGTTGGGGCCGCCGGTCACCCTGATGTTTGAAGTATTCACTGTCGAGGGGTCCACCGGCTCAGAGAATTCGATCATGATCACGGAATTAAGCGGCGCCTGCGAGGCCCCTGAGGCGGGGACAACGCTTATCACGAACGGCTTCATCTCGTCGAGCAATATGGGAGCAAGTGTCACCGACCCGGGTGACGCGGAAAGTACCCCTGAGGCCTTGCCTATCCCTGTCGTAAAATAGTCGTAGACGCTAAGCGTAAACCGGCCGAAGGGTATGTCACGGAAGGAGAAGCTCCCGTCGGAAGCAGCCGTCGCATAGATCGTGAAACTCCTGCCGTCCGGAGTCACAAGGGTACAGGTGATGACGGCGTCCTTGCAGGGTGTCGCGCCGTCCTGCCTTAGGACCGTCCCGAAGATATCTCCCGAATCTTCGATCGTGATGATCACGCCCGAAAGACTGCCTCCGTCTCCGCTTAGAGTCCCGCTATAGAGACCGCCAAGGAGAGTGCCCGAAAGCTTTGCCGATATGCTTATGTTACCGGAGGGGATGCCGTAAAACCCGAAATTCCCGTCCAGATCGGAATAGCCTGAGAACGTGCCTCCGAACAGGCCGGTCTTTGTGAGCGCAAGAAGTGCGGGCTTACCCAGCGGCTCGCCGTCGGCCCTCACCACCCGGCCCGTGACATCGGATGTGCCGATAAAGACGATGTCCGAATTGCTCATCTGTCCTTCATAACTGAGTGTCGCGGAACTCCGTCCCGCGTCGAACCCGGTCTGCTCTCTGGCCGTAAGCTGGTATGCGCCAAGGGTCAGGGTAGAAAACGAGAAGTTCCCCTCTGAATCCGTTACCGCATTGCCCGACCTTGGGCCTGAGAGGGAGACCTGCGCGTAGGCTATCGGGGTGGTCCTGTTTGCAGCGAAGACCCTCCCATAAATCGTTCCCGTGGCCTCCAGATACACGTCCGTCTTCACCTCTTCACCTTCGCTTATGATCTTTCCGCCTGCGCTCCCGGAAATCTTCCTCCCGTCATCGTAGGCGCTGACAGTATAGTTGCCCTCCGGAATACCCGAGGCCCTGAACCTGCCTTCCAGGTTCGAGGTCATGACAAGCGTCCCTCCGAATTCATTGCTTGTGATACTCACCCTGGCCTTGGAAACAGCGGCCCCTGAGGCGGTATACACATACCCCTCTACAGTCCCCTGCCCTATCAGACGGACATCGACTTCCACTTCCTCTGTATCGAAGTTTACCGCTCCAGCTGCCCTGCCCCATCTTCCCGTGCCGGGATGGAAGACCTCCAGTTTAAAGGCCCCAAGCGGCACATAATCGAACAGATATGCGCCATCGGAATCGGTCGTTGTATAAAAGGGAGGGCGTCCGCCCATCAAGAGTTTCACCTGGGCGTATGGCACTGTCCCCGTGCCCTCCGGTATATAGACCGTACCTTTGACGTCGCCGCTTGCCGAGACAACGACCGTGACCGACACCTCTGTCAAATCCTCGGGGATTATGCCGCCTGACCTGCCCCCGGTAAGGGTAAACGGGTCTTGTGCCGTGACCGAGAAATTCCCCTCGGGGATATTTGTGAATACCGCCTCGCCCGAGGCATTGGTTGTGAGCTTCGGAAAGCCGTTTAAGAGATACGCAATAGGTGAGCCGCTGTTTATCTGCACCCTCGAATTAGGCACAGGGTCGCCGCTTCCGTTTATGACATGCACCTTCACAGTGCCCTTGCCTAGTATGGATATGTCGAGCTCCGCATCGTCGCCAGTCTCGACACCGCCCCTTGCCACCCCGTAGTTACCGGTAAGCGAATCATAGACGTCCAGGGTAAAGCCCGTAGGCGGCACCAAATCGAACTGGAACGTGCCGTCGTCTTTTGTGAAGACCCTCATCTTCGGGGACGTATTGGAAGGTGTGAGGTTGACCGCAAGCCCCGCCCCGGCCCTGTCGCCGCTCGCCAGGAAGACCTGCCCCCGGACAGTTGATGTCGGAGTCAGAACGATATCGAGGTTGACCGTCTCGCCCTGTGTCGTAACCTGTCCCGTCCTCACCACCGGCTGGGAATAGAAGGCGCTCGAGGCCTCAAGCCTGAAGCTGCCAAGCGGCACATTCTCGATGATAAACCTGCCGCTTGGGCCGCCCGCCTGAGTCGGCTGGTCGCTTATAAAGCGCTCGCGCTGCATATAAGGAGAGCCTATGCCGGTGTAATAAGTCCTTGTGATATAGACGTTCGCAACGGTCGGAGACACCCCGTCGGGCAGGTAGACGACCCCGGTCACCCTTCCGAGCCCATTAAATCTAAGATTTAATGTTATCGTCTGCCCATCGAGGACCAGGTTTGCGGATTTCATGTCGCCGTCGTTGCCTGCGTTATTTACGATCCGGATCGTATAGCCGCCAAGATCCAGCTCTTTCCTGAAAAACCCGGCGCTATCGGTCATCGTCGTTACAGGCGTGGTCACGCCGTCCCAGATGATGACGTTTTGGTACCCCGCCGGGTTTCCATGGGAGTCCTTCACGTAGCCCTGGATCGTGCCCTTCGAGTTATGCGTGAGGATGATATTGACCCTGACCACTTCGCCGGGGCTTCCTATCTGCACATCCGCCGAGCCGACATCAGGGGTATTGGGGACCGCCGCCGATAAGGTAGTCCTGCCCATCGGGACCTTATCGAAGGTAAAATTCCCGTTTTTGTCGGTGACCACAAGCGTAATGCCCGCGATCACCTCGGCCCCTGCCACGGGCTCGTATTTATGGTTATAGACGGTCCCGACTATCGCGCCCGTGCCCGGCAAGACCAGGTTTATCGTGCTTGGGAGATTGAGCAAAACGGTCCCTTCGGCCTGCGCCTGTTCGCCGGTAGACTGCCTGAAGGTGTTGACCTTCACACCTCCCGCCGGGACCCTTTCAAAGGAATACCTGCCTTCGTTGTCTGAATATTGCCAGTTGCCGTAGCCTCCCGCGCCGATCATCACCGGCACTCCCGGAACCGGGGTCCTGCTGTCGTTTTCGAAGACCCTGCCGTTTACCG
Organism: Nitrospirota bacterium; assembly: GCA_016215155.1. Classification (GTDB taxonomy): domain Bacteria; phylum Nitrospirota; class Thermodesulfovibrionia; order Thermodesulfovibrionales; family UBA6898; genus PALSA-1316. Next base: position 1,773 of record JACRLQ010000089.1, on the reverse strand, counting down.
AACCGGTTGCGGTCTCATGGGAGTAAATGGGTATGGTAACGTCCGTCGTGCCGCCCGCCGACAAAATCCTTGCGCTTATCGAGCCGCTCGAGGTCCCGTCTTCCGCGCTGAGATTTAGGTTTCCGACCGGCACCATCCTCAGGGTAAACCTTCCCTTAGAGTCCGTCACGGCGCCGTAGGTCCCGCTGGTGGTAAGAGAACCGGCGGTCACCGTCGCGCCCCAGACCGGGCTTTGGTCCTCGGCCTTTATAACCTGTCCCGTAAGCGTCCCAAGGCCAAGAAGGAGGATATCGAGCTTCAGATGCTGCCTGTCCATGATGATACGCGACGACATCGACCCTTGCTGTCCGGTCTCGGGGTCGCTGCTGCTTACACTGAAGTCGCTGCCCATAATAACGTAATCGATCCGGTAAGTCCCCGCTGAGTCGGTTACAGTCCTGTTAGTAACTACAGTGTAACCGTATCCTTCGTCATCTCTGAACGTCTCGTTCAAAAAAACCTCGGTGTGGGGTATCGGGCTTCCGTCGCCTTTCCGGACAGTGCCTGATATGATGCCTCCGGGTTCAGTGAGCGTCGTTATTACAGGAATCCTTGCCGGCTCGGGCTCCTGGGGCTTAAGGTTAAGGCCTTTTATGCCCGAAAGGACCAGGTCGTAATCGAAGAACGGCGAGACGGTGGACTGGAAATAGACCTCGATGATCCTTCTGCCGGGCAGCACTTTTACATTCTTCGGCAGGTTTTTAAGCGCCCTGGTGTCCGTCCTGTAAAGGAGCTTATAGGCAGCGGGGTTGTTCGCGCTCTCAACGGATATTTTTTTGTCGAAGAGCAGCGCAACGACCCTGCCCCTTTTGATGTTATCCGCTTCAGGAAGCTGCATCGCCGCGATAAGCTTCGGCCCTGAGGTCGTATCCGCAGGCTGGTAATTGCCTTTGGCAGCCTGGGCCTCCGAAAGGAAATCGGCGCCCGCGTCCATCGTCCTTAAGATATCGTCGAAGCCCTTGTCGAAGGCGTTTCCGCCGTTCCAGTCCTCGAGAAGTCCATATACCGAGTTTGCCACAGGCTCGCCCAGCTTGATCCTGAGGCCGGCCTCGGTCAGTTCATAGGCCCTCTGCATTACCATGCCTTTTGGTATTCTCGTAATACCCGCGGGAAGCACGGGAGCGGTCGAGATGCTATGGGCAAGGCCCAATTGAGTCAGGTGAAAGCGGAATGCCATGCTCGCCCACGCCCGGTCTTAAGTTGAATATCCCCTTTGCGCCCTAGACACCGCTATGGGCGGTCGAGGTCACCCGTCCGGTCCTCCTTGCGATAAACTTATATTCTGCGACAGCCGAGTCTCCAGGCTTGATCGTCCTGAACTTCACGATGCCAAGCGGGGTCGAGGGATCGGAGTCAGCAATCATGGTCGCACCGTATATGTCGTTTGGAAAGAGGTTGAGCGTCACGAGGTTTGCGTCCACCTGCGAGGTGTTATTGACCGTAACATATAGCGAATATTCCTCGCCGTCCCGCACGATATCCGGATGTCCGAAGGCCAGGCTGAAATTGGGGTTTCTGACCAGCACCGTGCCCTGTGCCCTGCCCTTGACCGTAATAGGCCCGGTCGGAAGCCCAAGCAGAGTCCCGGTGATATCGATATCCACCCTGTGGGTGCCTTCCTTCAACCCCTCCACAAGAAACTTGCCCTGGCCCGTTTCCTGGGCCGGAAGTCTGCGGCCGGAGTCGTTTTGGTTTAACACAGGCACTGCCGACTGTGCCCCCTGGTCGGTCTGC
>JACRLQ010000092.1 GCA_016215155.1 Nitrospirota bacterium | reverse complement strand
CCACGACGATCGTAAGGATGCTGACGGTCGTAGGGATCATGCTCGGCATATTCTGCTCGGGCGCGGTAGGGATCGTGCTGGGCTCGGTATTCGGGACAGCCCTTGCCTATATCGTCGAGGCGATCGGCTCACTGGGTAAGGCCGAAAAAACAGAAGGCGCAAAGGCCCATAACTAAGAAATAAGAAAACTTGTCATAAAAAAAGGGGCGGGTCACATGACCTGCCTCTTTTTTTGTTCTCAGAAGAACTCTTTCTCTGTCGCCTCCAGCCTGGACTTCTCAAACTTCATACTGACCAGAGGCCTCTCCCGGACAACAGGATTTCGCTCTTCATAGATCGGCCTGTCATTTTTATAGATAACGCCTGTGGGGATCCGGTCGCCCCATTCGAGCGCCCTGCCAAAAGCGGCCATTCTGTCATTTGGATTATGATCCGGGCCAATGTTATAAACCCTTTGTTTGTACCATTCATAAGTGTTTATCTTGTTAAATGTCACGCAGGGCTGAAGGATATCGACGAGTGAAAAACCTCTGTGACCAAGGGCCGCTTTGATCAGTTCCTTAAGCTGTCCTCCGTCTCCGGCGAACCCCCGTGCCACGAAACTGCAGTCCATGGCAACGGCCAGGGCCATCGGGTTTAACTGTTCCGAGAATACGCCAAAGGGCTGGTTCTTCGTCTTTGTGCCCTCGGCGGTAGTCGGTGAGGCCTGCCCCTTTGTAAGCGCGTATATCTGATTGTCATGGACAAAAAGTTTTACGTTTATATTGCGCCTCATCGCATGAAGGAAATGGTTGCCTCCTTCGCCGTAACAGTCGCCGTCGCCGGCAACAGCGATCACCGGCATGCCATGGTTTGCAAGCCTGATACCCGTGGCAACGGGCAGGGTCCTGCCGTGCAGGCCGTTGAAGGTGTTGCATCTGAGGTAATGCGGGAGCTTCGCTGCCTGCCCTATGCCCGAGACTATAGTAAACTGATGCGGCTCGATGCCCAGGTCCACAAGGGCATCCTTAAACGTCTTTAAGATGCCGAAGTTTCCGCAGCCGGGACACCACGCGGGCGTCTGGCCCTTATAATCTTCCAACCCTGCCACGTATATCTCCTGCAAGTGACTCGACCGTAAACGGCCGTCCGTCATATCGATTTATATGGCCGCTGAAGCTGAAGCCCGTCTCGGCCCTCATAAGCCTGGCAAACTGTCCCTGGGCGTTGTTTTCGACACAGATGGTCGTTTTCGCCTTCGAAAGGAGTCCAATATAATCGAAGCGATCAGTCGATGGAAAGGGAAAAATCTCACTGAAATGGAGCATGCCGATGCTATATTCACCAGAAAGAGCGTCAACCGCCTCTTTTATCGGCCCGTATGTCGAGCCCCATCCGGCCATAACAATATCGGGGTCTTTGTGGCCATGGAACATGGGCGGGGCCATCTCGGCATGGACCAGGGGCAGTTTTTTCTTAAACCGCTTTTCTACCATCAGGACCCTGGTTGCGGCATCTTCGATGATATGTCCTTCCTCGTCATGCTCGTCGCTGTCGGTCACCACAAGATGCCTTGAGTCTCCGGGCACCCCAAAGGGAGAGATACCGTCATCTGTAACCTCATGCCTTTTATAAGTGTTAAGGGCGCGCAGGGCCTCTCCCCGCAGTCTGTAGTCGTTATATATAAGCCCGTCAAGATCAAGCCCCTCGAAAGTCCAGCACGAGTCTGCCAGGTACTGATCAAAGATCACGATCGCGGGTATCTGGTATTTCTCCGCGAGATCAAAGGCCTTATTGGTAAGATGAAAGGCCTGCTTTGGCGTGCCGGGCGCAAAGACCACCCTCGGGAATTCCCCATGAGCCGTATAAAGCGCAAACTGAAGATCCCCCTGTTCAGTCCTGGTCGGCAGGCCGGTCGCAGGCCCGGGCCTCTGACCGAGGGCTATGACGACCGGGGTTTCGGTCATGCCCGACAGGGAAAGACCCTCAACCATAAGGGCAAACCCGCCGCCGGAGGTGCCTGTCATCGCCCTCACTCCCGCAAAGGAGGCCCCGAGGGCCATATTTATGGCCGATATCTCGTCCTCCGCCTGCTCTACAAGGACCCCATATTCCTCTTCTTTTGCGGCAATATAGTTCATGATGCCGGTTGAGGGAGTCATCGGGTAGGCAGCATAAAACCTGCACCCTGAGGCTATCGCGCCGAAGCCTATCGCCTCAGTCCCTGTTATCAGCAGTTTTGGTTCTGATAACGGGGCCATCGAAAAGGAGCAGCCGCTGCAGTTCTGCCTCGCAAAGACAAGGCCCGCCGTCAGGGAGGTGACGTTTGCCGCTACTACCTCTTCCCCCTTTGATTCGAAGGCTTCCTGTAACAGGGCGCTAAGTATATCAGCCTCAAGGCCCAGCATCCCCATGACTGCGCCCATGGCGACGGTGTTCGCCATTATCTTGCTGCCGCCGTGCTTCAGTGCGAGGTCGTAAAAAGGCACATCAAAAAAATACGGCCCTGTATACCCGGTTTTAAGGGATGATGAATCATAGGCAATACGGCCATTTTCCGAGAGCTCTTTTTCATATAACTCTATGCTGATTGTATCAAAGGCTATCAGAATGTCTATCTTGTCCCTGGATGCCGTTACGGGGTTGTCCGAGAAACGCACCTGATAGAAGTTGTGCCCGCCCCTGACGCGCGATTCATAATCCTGGTGGGTAAATACGTGGTAACCGGACCTCGAAAAGACCTTTGCCAGGGTGTCGCCTACCGTCTGGATCCCCTGGCCCGCCTCTCCGCCTATTCTTATCGAATAGTCCATAGCGTACCCTTACAACCCGGCAAGCCCCATGGCAAATTTACCCAGCATAAGGATGTGGCTTTTCTCTTCTTCAATAATTACATCGATAACCTTTTGCTCACCTATGACATCGCGGACGGCGTAAAAATAAAGGAGCGTCTCTTTTTCGAACCCGACGGCATAATCCACCGCCTCTTCCACGGTCCTGACCGCCTCAAGAGAGGCGAGGGACTTGTTCTTTCCCAGGAAAAACTCGGACTGGACTATCGCCCTCAGGTATTCCGATACTTCCTCCCATCCTGCCGGCTCTTCGTCCCTGAGCGAATCCCTGAGGTCTGAAAATTTCTTTTCGTGCTCCAGTTCCTTTGCCGCGAGAGTGCCGAACAGGTCCTGCAATGGCTTGTTGTCGCCGAATTTCGAGGAAGCCGCTGTGTAGAAATCAAACCCGAGTCTCTCTGTCCTTACGGCCTGCTCGACCGCCTCTCGTATAGAATATTTTTCCATGTTTCCCCCTTGATTTATTTTATTCAGTGGTGACCATGCGGGCTGCTGTGCCCGCCCGCCATTACATAAACCGCTTCCGTGTCTCCTTCGTTGTCCATAAGGAGGGATTCATCCCCGCATATATGGAACGCCTGCCCTTCGGAAAGGCTGATGATTCCGTCGGGGGTTTCAAGCCTGACCCTGCCGCTTACGAGACAGAATATCTCCTCGTGCCCTTTGCCCGGACTGACCACCCTTCCCTTTTCACCGGGCCTTAGCCTGCCATATATAAAATAACAGGCATGCGTGTTTAGTTCAGCCGAACCCAGGACACATTCACCGCCCTTTTCGAGGGCCATCGCCGCTGCATCAAAAAGCTTCATATTCATTTCAAGTTTAGTGCATATTTCTTATGTCGTCAATAGATATGACGCCTTCAGAAATCAGGTGGCCGCTCAGGATGAACCCGCCGCAGGGGCTGGAGCCTTCAACGCCTGAGACATAATCGCAGCCGTCCTCATAAAACGGACAGGCCCGGCATAACTCCGCTGCAAGCGTTTCCGCTACCGCCGGAGCAAAATTATCCGTCCTTGGCGTAAAGTCGATACCAGTGCCGGACGAATCAAGCCGCTCGATCAGACTGTATCCCAGACAGGCTAGGACCTCGTCCTTCCCCGGCTTGTAATAGGCGCAGAAGTTCCCGCAAAGGCCCTGCTTAAGACGCGCTTTATCCATGACCAAATATTACCAGAAAGACGGCCTGCTGTATAATAAAATATGACCTGGTTTTTATCAGCTGACGCAGAGTTGAAATCGCTGGAGACCCCTTCGGTCTATCATATCATTCATGACGAGCTTTATGAACTCGACGAAGAGTCATTCGAATTCCTTGTAAAGTGTTCGTCCGGGGCGGGTTGCGATTCGGAGAAATCGGAATTCACCGGCTACTGCCTTGACGAGGGCATACTGACTTTGGAGCGGCCTTCGGTTATAAGACCTTTGCTTAAGAAATCGCCGGCGCCTTCCCTGCGCTACCTTGAACTCCAGATCACCGACAGATGCAATCTCAGATGCCGTCATTGCTATATCGGGGAATGCGGCGGAAATGACCTCCCGGTCGGCGATATCGGAAATGTCCTTAAGCAATTCGAGGAGATGCAGGGACTGAGGGTGCTTTTAACGGGCGGAGAGCCTTTTATGCACCGGAATTTCTCTGAGGTAAACGAAATGCTGCCTGATTTCCGGCTGAGGAAGGTCCTTTTTACGAACGGGCTGCTTCTGGACGGTAAGAGGCTTGGTTCGCTGAACGTGGATGAGGTCCAGATAAGCATCGACGGACTGGAGGGAGGTCATGATTCCCTTCGGGGAAAGGGCAGCTTCAGGTCTGCGATGCACGCAGTCAAAATCTGCAAAGACGCCGGGATGCCGGTATCCGTCTCTACCATGGCGCATTCCGGAAATCTGGAGGATTTCGATGAGATGGACAGGTTGTTCAGGGAGATGGGGATAAAAGACTGGACGGTGGACATCCCCTGCGAAACAGGCAGGCTTAAGGAAAACCCGGGGTTTTCGATAAGTCCGGAGGAGGGAGGCCGGTATCTGAGATACGGCTATGGAGAGGGCCTTCATTCAAGCTCCGGGGGCTATGGGTGCGGGCTGCATCTTATGTCTGTATCGGCTGACGGCAGGACCTCAAAATGCACTTTTTATGCTGACTCCGCACCTGCCGGCAGGATTAATGACGGCCTTTTGAAATGCTGGAAAAAGATAGTCCCTGTCAGGCTTGACCGGCTTGAATGCGACTGTGAGTACCTGGAGTCCTGCAGGGGAGGATGCCGGTACCGGGCCGAAGTCCTCGGAAACCCCGACGGAAAAGACCTTTACAGATGTTTTTCTTATGATATAATAGGAACAAATACACAGGGAAAGAAGCCCTGATTTCACCAGGAAAGGTGGTGTACGGATGACAATCAGAAAGGTATCAAAAAAGGTCGCCATGACCTGCAAGTGCAAAAGCTCCTGCTAAATTTATCACTACGTAACAGATAAAAAAAGGGAAGAGTTCCTCTTCCCTTTTTTTATCTTATTCGTCAGCCTCTACTTAACCCTCGCCTCGACCGCCTTCCAGTCTATGTTTTTGAAAAAGGCGGCTATGTAGTCAGGTCTTTTGAGGCCGTAGTCTATCATGAAGGCATGCTCGAAGACGTCCATGATCAACAGGGGATTGCAGCCCGCAAGATGCGCAACGTCATGTTCATTGATCCAGACGTTCATGAGGCAGCCGTTTGAGGGGTCCTGGTAAAGAACAACCCATCCCACGCCTCTCATGGCGCCTGTCGCCCTGAAATCCTTCTCCCAGGCCTCATAGCTTCCGAAGCATTCGGCCATCTTCTTTGCCAACGCCCCTTCTTTGTTTATCTCACCTTTTCCGCCCAGGTTTTCAAAATAATATTCGTGGAGACGCATGCCGTTGAACTCCCAGCCGAACCTCCTTTTGAGTTCGGCATACTCCGGGGCGGCCGCCTTGTCGTCCTTAAGCATCTGGGCAAGGATGTCCGAGAGTTTATTGGTGTTGGTGACATACCCCCCATAGAGAGTAAAATGGTTTTTTATCAGGGTCTCGCTGAACCCCTCCATCCCGACCAGTCTGCCATAGTCTTTAGCCGCATACGCCATAATCAGTTCCTCCTTAGACTTTTTGTATGTAATTTGATAAGATCTCCGCACATGTGCCCGGCAAAGCCGCTCCATGTGATTATAATCCATATTCTCAGATTAGCATACCGCGGCAAAATGTCAACCTCGGAACACATTTCCTTTAATTCCCAGGTTTCAGACGCGCGAGGTCTGACTTAAGCTTTTCTATCGCCTTCTGCTGCTCCTTGATCGCCTCGATGAGCACAGGGATGATTTCGGCATAGGCGACGGCCTTTTCGTCCTCAGGGCCATCTCTTATTACTTCAGGAAGGACTTTCTCGATGTCCTGTGCAATAAAACCATAATGCCTCCCGTCCGGAAAACCTTTCTCCTTGTACTCGTCGGTCTTCCATTCATAGGACACTCCGTCTAGACTGAGGACTTTTTCCAAGGCATTGTCCACCTGCAATATATTTTTCTTGAATTTTTCATCAGAACTTTGCCAGGCGCCTGTGGTGTATGCGCTCCCTGCAACGTATAACTTATAGCCGCCGGGCGTCGATGTCCCTATGCCCGCACTGCCGTCTGTTGCCAGCGAAACGCTTGCAGGCGCCGGTTGGATAGTAATGTCGGCCTGACCATACATAATAGTGTTGTTTGCGACGGTTGGCATTGCGTCGGTGGCCGCTGCATATCTGGACTCACTGATAGTGATACTGCCAACGGTGGCCGGATAGGATAAGTTGAGGGTTCTGCAATAGTTTAACGAGCCGTTGTTTCGCGTTGCGACTACATAACCTATGCCGGCAACCACGTTTACTGGCGCAATATTGGAATAGACCCAGGCGCCAGCGCCTGCTGCAGTTATATTGGCGCTCGCCAGCACATTGCCGTACATATCGTAGAGGCGTACGGTCCTGGTTCCGGTATCGCATCGCAATCCGAGCTGAGTAATGGTCCCGTTCACACTAGGAACAAATTTGTAACCCATGTTATAGTCAGTATTTCCACCCACCGCTGTCGCTGTCACGGATGACTTCAAGGGATTTTCCAAAGGCATGGCCACGTTGCTGACAATCTGGAGTTTGGCCGCTGGACTCGTCGTTCCAATGCCGACTTTACCGCCATGTTGAACATAAAGCGCATTACTTCCAAGCTGAGTATTTCCGCTTGCATTGTTGATTGTGAACGGCCTGAGACTGTTCCACGTGTTATATGGAGAACCGAAATCTGTTAATAGAAAATATGTGGATGACCCATCATTACGTATCATAGCGCCGTAGTTGTTTCCATGCACTGCCCTGAACTGACCATAGCCGCTGCCAATGGTCCCTATGATTTCTCCGCTCGCTCCAATGTTCCCCGCGACATCCAGCTTTTGCGCGGGGGGCGTACCCGTACCGACACCAAGCCTCCCATTAACGATCAGGTCCCCGTCATCCGCATAGAGATAACTTGCAGCAAATAAAAAAATCAGCGTTATTCCAAGTATCTTCATTTTCATATCAATTCCCCTTTCGTTATTCGGTTATTGCAGCAAGATAAAATTCCTGATTGTAAGAGTCCCGCCGCCTGCCGTTGTGGCAAGCGCGCCCTTAAGCGATGATGTCCGTCCGGAATAGGACGAAAACGTATTGTCATAACCGCCCTGCAGGGTAACAACAACATTCCTGTTTATGGTAAGGTTTTCGATAAAGGTCTGGGCCTTGGCCTGAATTGTATCTCCGGTTGCCGCTGCATTGTAAGCTGCCTGGAGCGTTGGATAATACATCGGGATTGCGCCGGTAAGCCTTACTGGCAATGCAATGTATATGAAGAATTGCTCCGTAATATCAGCATCGCTTACGGTCACCGCCCTGTTTGCAGGAGTAAATGTATATCCAGTTAGACCCGGAGTTACAGTGTAACCACCACTGTATAGACCTGAAAATGTGTAGATTCCGGAATTGTCGGTTGTTGTCGTGCCTGATGCTGCGCCGCTCAGGGTCATCGTTACCCCTGCCAGAGGCCTGACTACGCATGGCGGGCAGACATCTCCTGATGATACATTGCCCGAGATAGAGTAAGTCGGAATTGGAGCAAAGTTCGCTGTTACCGTACAGTCGGAAGCGATTGGACCTGTTGTGTAGATGTTTCCTGCCAAGGTTCCTTCGCAACCGGTCACTGATGAAATGAGATATCCGGCGTTCGGCAAGACGGACAGCTGGACGGATGGTTCGGTAGCACTGTAGATCTCAGAGCAGTCCCCTGGACAGTTTATCCCGTTTCCAATTACAGAGCCTGTTGAGGAAGGAGTTATCGAAACAGTTAAGAGCGAAAAACCGCTCCCTGTCAGCGGCACGGCAAGTGTCAGAGTACTTGGACTTGTAATCGACAGTAGAATATCTGCAATCTTGGGACCGGGCATCAAGGGAAAAAATGCCGCCTGGAGCATACAGCTTGAAGACGGAGCCAAAGTCTGCCCGTCGCAAGTATTCCCGGACAGGCTGAATGAGGCGCTGTCGGCGCCGGCTAAAACAGCCGTGCCTATTGTGATGTGCTCCGATCCGGTATTCATGATTGTGAAGGTTTGCGCAGTTGATGCGCTTCCGACGTTAATGCTGCCGAAATCCTTCGACGGAGGGGTTGAGGCAGCGCTGAAACTCAGCCTCTGTTGTAGGTTGCCCACACTATCATAGACATAGTCCACCTGTGCGCCGTTGTCATTTGCGCGGATAAGCCGGTTGGTTGCGTCGTATGTGTAGGTGACCGGATCGGCAAAAGAAGCACCGGCAGACAAGAACATAGAAACGGCCGTAATAAACCCGATCAATGCCTTATTGTTTATCTTGAGTTTCATTTCCCAGCCCCTCCAATCCTGTTGCCGTTATTTCTCAGTAATGACGCCGTCCCCTTGCATTTCTTCGCGCAAGCCAACCGCCCAACAAGCCCCCGACCAACAAAAGAGGAATGAATGCAATATATGACACAAGTGCGCCGATGAAAGCTAACAAACCTTCATTATCTCCTGAATATGCAGTAAGACCCTGTGAAAGGATAAAATAACCGCCTTCAAGTAAAACTTGATCTATCAGGCTTAAGATCGGACCTGTCAACGCTGCAAGCCATAAGCCGCCACTGTTAGGTTGGATAACAAGCCATCCAGGATAAATTACATTTGTAATGCGAATTAGATTATACATCCCTGTGGCAATTGGATTAGGCAAAAGACCATATAACCAAAGGCCTAAGAAGAAGTTTGTCGTAGCAATAATAATGGGCACTTTGATTGCAAAGAAATACTTGTTTGTCAACTCAAAACCTCCTTCTTACGAGTCTATTTGCATTGTCCACATGAATCTCTCTTGCCTGCGCGGCAATTGTCTGATACAATCTGGGAAATTTACTGAGACCAGTCCGGCTTATATCCGCTCATTCCGACAAGCCTGTTTCTGACATCCCAGGTATATGTCGTTGTCCCGCAGGCATTCGTAATCGTAGTCATGTTTCCATTGAGATCATGGGTTATTGTCTGAGTCTTAAACGTCTGCATCCGGTTGGCATTGTTATATGTGATGTTAGATGCTGCATCTGGCCCCGGCAGAGCCACACCCCGCCTGTCCATGCCGGTCCTGTAGCCGTGAGGAGTATAGGTATAGCTCATAGCGGACTGGACTGTAACCTTCGTTGTTGTATCCATAATTGATGTTCCATTTATTGCTAATTCTTTATCAACATCCCTAAAATGAAGGATGAGGTTTGACCCTCTTTCAGATATCCTCAACCTTTTCCCTCAATGCTTGCATTCATTAATGATCATCTCTCTTTATAAAATAGATACCCCTTGTTTGATGAAATTCCTTTATCTTTTCAGGTTCTTCTGATATATAAGCGCTTCCACTAATATTGACGATAACAGCGGATTGAAACAATGATGGGCTGATAATAAGATAAGTATTTCCCGAAATAAATAAGCGATCATTAACTTCCTTTAGATCAGGCGAGGAAACCCATATAGTCCCTCGTTCAACCTTCAGTTCAACAGTTGAGCCCGCTGTTACATGTATTATTGACCATGGGTTTAATTCCTCGCCTTTTTTAGCTGCATTCCAATATAACGTATCCAATAAATCATACCTCTGAAACCTTTCCTTCTTTACGTTTTCTTCTCCAAAAGCAAAACCCGCCTTTCCAAATTTCTTTATTATTTCTCTGTCATTTGTAAAATAAACTTTTCCGCTGACTTGCTCAATCACAGCCTTAGCCTTGCCTCGAATAACAACCATTTGATTGCCGTCAATCTTGCATAAAGAATAATCATCCTTTATTGTGCATGCTTGCCCATCAAAGGGCGGCGCCTCAGTCTTCAAGGTCAATTGAGAATCTTGGCACACAAGAACTGCATCATTTTCCTGCAATACAAGGCCAGTTCCAGCAGGGCGCCACTGTAAACTTTTCAGTTCTTGATGGATATTATTAACAATTGAATAATAATTGCCGCAATCTGGGTTAGAGGTCGACTTACGGCAGGCTAATAACAAAAGAACAATTATAATCGTGAAAGATTTTCTGGAGAATATACAATGCATCATATCATTCACCTTCTATATCTGGTGTGATGTATCACAGTCTATTGTTTCAGAATATTCATATTCTTTATCTTTGCCGCACCATCTTTTCTCAGTGCATCTATATGTACATTTTCTTTTAGCACCCGTTGGATATTGCCCATATGGAAAATACAGAAAATCGAAATAATCTATCAACGTACACCCAGTATAAGTGGGACATGCTGGGCAAGAAGTTCTCATTCCCGAGGAATACCCAAAAGGATCATCTTTATTTACCGGATTGTTCCCCGCATAATTATAATTATGGAGCTTGGCTGGTGCCGTGAGAAACTTCACTATACAGGGTGCATTGGGATTCCCAGGTTTTAGTATCGGGTCTTCGCTGATGAACCTCTGCAACTCCGGATTGTAATACCTTGACCGGTAGTAATAAAGCCCTGTTCCGTCATTTTCTCTGCCCGTATATTGGAAAGAATTATCAGTCGCCTCGCCAGAAGCTGTCACTAAGCCAAATGCATCATAGGCATATTGAGTAACCTTTTGTCCTGCTTCGTTTGTCAGTGCAATAACGCTTCCAAGCGCATCCATGTGGAAATATCTCACACTCGAAGGAGAAGCTTGTATCCTCGCCAACGGCTCATCAATGTTGAGCGTCCGGATATAGTTCACGGTCGGAACGCTGTTTTCGACCTCCTGTACAATGTCATAGCCATCGTAGAGATATTTTATAAGCCTGCCGTTAATCGTCTTTTCGATTCTCCTGCCAAGACCATCATATTTAAAAGAAACCGCCAATGAAGTACAGTTCGGTTTGTACCCGCTCATACCGACAAGCCTGTTTCTCACATCCCAGGTATATGTTGTAGTCCCGCAGGTGTTAGTTACTGTCGTCATATTCCCATTGTTGTCATGGGTTATATTCTGGGTCTTGAAGGTCAGCATCCGGTTGGCGTTATTGTATGTGATGTTAGATGCTGCATCCGGCCTCGGCATAGCAACACCCTGCCTGTCCATGCCTAGTCCGTTTCCGTTAGGCGCATAAGTATAGGTCAGCGATTCCAAAGTCGTATTCGATGGACCAAGATG
>JACRLQ010000005.1 GCA_016215155.1 Nitrospirota bacterium | reverse complement strand
CGGGGAACATGCATATCGATCGGGTTGATAAGGCCGTGGTTGCGGTTCATCCCCGCATATGCGGGGACCATAGCACCATAGCAGCCACCTTCATTACTGCAAACGGTTCATCCCCGCATATGCGGGGAACATTTGTCGTCCGACAGGTCTTTGGCGGACAGAGTCGGTTCATCCCCGCATATGCGGGGAACATGTGCTCCTGAGGCCTGACGAGGTTGCCGAAATCGGTTCATCCCCGCATATGCGGGGAACATACTTCTTATAACATACTGAATTATAAGTCGATTTTCAAAGAGCTGAAATCTACCGACAAAAACATGAGAGAATTACTGCTCCACAAAAGCATCCGTTCCCTCTGGCGGCATAAATGAAACCAGCTTGATCCCATCCATTTCCACGGGTATTCTTCTGTTTGCTCCTAAAGTCATGAAATCGAACCCTGACTCTGTGTTTGTGTTCCATGCCATCACCGCGTTTCCTTCATCTATGCCCTTTTCAACATTCATCCAGATCATCTCACGAACTCTGCGCGAGACATCTCCGACATAGACTCCCGCCCTTACCTCCAGCAGCCAGACTGCAAGCCGCCCCCTCAACCTTGGCGGCACATTCTCAACCACGATGACCAGCATCGCCCATACCCTCCTTATTAGGAATTGCTATCGGCACAGCCTCCTCATGCGTCTTCGGCACTGATATTTCGCCAGCAGCCAATATTTCTTCAATAGTAGGGACAATTCGATTAAGTAGCCTGGCCTGCCTGAAGGAGTCCCTGCAGGCAAGTCGAACGTCTCGCTCAGGATTATTCGGTTTTTTAGCTGCTATTCGAAAGGCGACCGGGACAACAGTCTCAAATTTAAAAACATCGGCGATATCATATACGAAGGACTGCGGTTTGCCGGTATGGATAAATCCTACTGCAGGCGCATAACCAGCCGCAAGAATCGCAGCTTCACATATGCCGTAAAGACAGGCGGTTGCAGAACTGAGACACCGGTTCGCCGTATCACCGCTTTCCCACTCGGTATGGTCGTAATTTCTGCACTTCCAGGTGACTCCGTATTGTTTGGCGAGCAGTTCATACATCTTACGCACACGAACTCCTTCTATGCCCCTGAGTTGCTCCACACTCCTCCGTTCCGGAGGCGCTTCCTTAAAGCGCATCGCGTACATCTTTCGTACTACTTTCAGCCTTGCGTCATCGTCAAGGGCCAATTTTGCCTGATAAAGCAGGCGGTCAGCCCGTGCGCCGCCGGGCTGGCCGGATGCATAAAGCCGGACGCCGCCGTCCCCAATCCACACAAGCAGACAGCCGACGCGCGAGGCAAGCGTCACCGCCGCATGCGATACTCTTGTGCCGGGCTCAAGCATAAGGCAGGCGACCCCGCCCACGGGTATATGCGTCCGCACACCGGTTTTGTCCACAACCACGAATGCGCCATCGAGTACGTCGAGATTGCCTTTCTCGATAAAGATTATCGATACACGGTCTTTCATCAGCGTGGGCTTGAGTTGAGGTAAAATTGGCTCAGTCATGAGAGATCCTCTCTGATCTTTTTGATTTATATTTTTTTGATCGTGCCCCATGCTCGCCCAATTCCAGCTCAATCGCTTCAACACTGGGAAGGGCTGACTTCAGACAGTCGGGCAGAGCGCGTGTCAGTTCGTATTCCGAAACGCCAATCGGCTTGTCGACGCCACGCAGCGTATATTCTGCAAGCAATGACTTTTTATCCTGGCAAAGGATTAATCCAATAGTAAGATTATCCCCCTCATGTCGTAACCGATCATCCACGACATTGCAATAGAAATTCATCTTGCCTGCATATTCAGGCTTGAATACGCCCTTTTTTAACTCTATCACCACAAAGCAGCGCAACCTGAGATGATAGAAAAGCAGGTCAATATAGAAATCCTCATCTCCGATATCGAGGTGAAACTGTCGCCCAACAAATGCAAAACCCTGCCCCAATTCCAGCAGAAACTTCTCCAAGTGGCGGATCAGTCCTGCCTCTAACTCCCGCTCATGGAACGGCTCTTCAAGAGTAAGGAAATCGAAGATATATGGGTCTTTTAACGCCTGCTGTACCAGATCCGACTGGGGAGAAGGCAATCGGCTCTCGAAGTTATGTGTCGCCTTGCCCTGGCGAGCATGCGCTTTGCTTCTGATCATAAGACCCAAAACATCGCGGCTCCAGCCTTGGTTGATAGTCTGTTGCATGTACCAGAGGCGGCTCTCCATATCCTTGACCTTTTCCATGAGAAGGATATTATGCCCCCATGGAATTAGTGCAACAAACTGCTGCAAAATTTCCGAAGAATCACCGGTCGGCAATTTTGCCACGGCCTGTGGCATTTTTATATCGTCGCTATTTCCCATCGACTGCATTTTTGCCACAGCCTGTGGCAAAAATGGACCGAGAGCGGGATATGCGCGGTAAAATGCAATCATCCTCCCTATATTCCTCTCAGAAAACCCTTTTATTTCAGGAAGTTCATTGCGCAGATCACGTGACAGCCGGGGTATGACAGCCGCGCCCCATCCTTCCCTGTGCTGTCGCTCGTGAAGTATCCGCCCAATGTCCCAATACATGCTGATCAGCTCCGAATTGGCGGAAAGTACAGCACGGGTCTGTCCCTGCCGGATTCGGAGCTTGATCTGGCCGAGCAGTTCGGAATAATGAACAAGTTTTGTTGACATTCCTAAAGCACCTCCATCTTGGCGCAATGCTGTCGACGACTGAACTTCAAAGGAGTGGTACAAATTGTACCTACCCTTTGTCAGGACAATACCAAACACTTATACCCGCCTCACCAGCATAAGACTCTGTATCATGCTCTCGCCAGAGACAATAGCCCGCAGCCAAAGGCCTTCGCTGGGCCGATTCCGTGTAGGATAACCTTCTGGAATATATCAGCCTTTTGAACCTGAAGAATCCCCTGATACATAACAGGCTGAATCTTTCCTGCACGATCTTCCCTGAGCTTTCTGAAATATAGCGGCAACTTATTGTCCACAATCAGGGATTCCAGTGAGGCGGCGTTTTCAAGTTTTCTGACGAGCCAGGCGCGTTGAGATTCATCATCAATCAATGGCACACGGCACTTTTTGATTTCACCCTTGGCGTTCTGTCGCCCCCTTTCGTCATTAATAGTCTTGACCGGGTTAGCCACAAGCAAAAACCTCAGTCTTTGCTCTGAGCGTAATGACATCGGATATGCCCGACATGCAATTATTTGCGCCGTCTCTTGATTATTTATTGGTTCCCTGACAGACTGCATCAGGATTTCCGCCTGTCTGCCATCGGACTTTTCAACACGAAAGAGAAAATCCCGGTCAGCGACGGCATTCACTGGAAACAGTTCCCACACCGCCCTATGAATTTCGTAAGGATTACGGCAGGCTGCGCCCGTTATCAGAACTTTACTCAGGAACATGCTCACCTCCGTAGACAAAGATGTTTCGACCGACAAACTGACGAGGCTGCCGGACAAGAGGAATGTCCCGCACACGGAATCTGCGCACGGTCTCATCTCCTTCATCGCTATAAATTATCCCGGCCTTAGGCACAATTTCTCGCAAGACGTCCTGCGGATTTGCCGCCTTCATCCGTGTTTCAAAAAGCGGCCGGGATATAGGACAGCTTCGCCTTCCGAGAAATGGGGTAAAGAATGGCTGCTTAACAGCTAATTCGAGGTCATCAAGCCTGATCACAGCGTCAGTATGATTCCAAACGGCAACAGTAAAATGAGCATCCAAAAGATATTCGCGCCATGTCTGTATGGTCTCGTGCGGCCTCTCCTTCCCTGTGTAATCCGCCCGTGCGTTTCTAACAGTATGATAATCGGTTATCTTCAGTATTTGCCGATCCTTCACATAATCCTGCCGGACTGCAATCCCTATGCTGTCCGCAAGTTGCTGTTGCCGGTCCGGTTCATTGCGTCTGATACCGAGACATGCGCCGAGCAGTCCCAATAATCCGCTTCTGGTTGGAAAATTGGCAGATGGCCTTAGACCTTCAAATGTATGCTCGCCCCATGCTTGCATGGGGCTTTGAAGTTTAAGAATAAGAAAATCACGCATAAGTTTTACTCCTTACCGTCTTTCTTTATCCATTCTTTCAAGACATTAAGATTATCGGCCTTATTAATCCCCTTTGGCTGAGTCACGGGACCAAGAGCGAATTCACAGCAAATTTCATCAAGTCCATACCCATTGTGTACGCTTGTCCAGTACTCATGAAGCAAATCGATTGAGGGCTTAAGGAATCCGCCATTATTCTCCATCTTTACCGGCTTTTCGAATGCATTCACCAGCGATACCGGAAGGTCGGAAAAGGAGACCATCGCCACGTCGGCGAGATTATGCGCCGCAAAGCTCTGCTGTTTGGCGGACGGAACTTCGGTCGCCAGCATGTGAAGTACATGGGCGGCTATTTCAAGAGCCTTTTCGCGAGTGGCATTGCCAAGATTCTCCTGTAGCTGTCTAAGATTAAGGCTTGCATAGCGATAAAAAACTCCGCTCGAAAATTCCTGTGTGTCCAAGTGTCCTGATCCCAATTCCTGCAAGTCATCAACGGCTGTGAACCAGTCGATGTCTGCGTCAACCGCATGCGTAGTGATCGCATGGGCAACGGCTAGCGCTCCGTCAATTTTTCCTAATTCACTCATAAGACCTGATGTTGCCATACGACCAGAAAGCGCTATATCGACACCAGAGGCTAAAGCTGTCCGCATAGCTACCGTCTCATTCTTTAGTTCTTTGGCAAGTTTCTTTTCATCATCGCCGTATTTGTTGATCTGTTCGCAGTACCAGGCCACTTCAGCCGTAACCCATGGCGCAACAGCATCGCCTTCAACTGCAACTTCAGCCTTAAAGTCTTTACCCGCAATAACCGTCATTGCCTTCAGGACAAGATCAGACTTGTAACGGTCCGTTAATGACTCGACTATCTGATCCTTAAGATCGCCGAGCTTTTTTGTGCGAATACTTGCCTCTCCGAGATGCTGTTTGTAATAATCGCTTTTGCGCATGGTCCGCTTTAGGCTTTGGCTTGAAATTCTCACCCGCCGTTTGCCCCCGAATACTGATGACTTCTGCATATTCATGTCATCCCTGTTCAGACATGACGGACTGTGAGAGATAACGACGTGAAAGTTGATAAAATTTGTTCATTGACATCCTCCTTTTTAGCTCGCTTTTTTATCAGCCGTTTGACTCATAAAATAATCTTCAAGTAAATCGCGTTTGCTGCGCGTGTTCCAATACCACAGCAGCTTTGCAGCCATAGGCCAGTTTATGACCGGCTCAACCATTTTCAGAATTCTTCTCATTTGGATTAAGTCATTGGGTGCTTCTGATCTAATTATCTGAAAGAGTCTCTTTTCGCTCACACCTCGCTCGTAACGCGCAAGCGCAGCTCCGATACTGACCTGCTTATCCGTGTGAGTAACACAAGGAAGACAAAAGATCAATCGTTGAAGGGCCTTTTTCCCCCACTCCTCTTTTGCAGCGCCACTGAAAAGCCGGTAAAATGCCGGGGTTCCCAGCAATTCATCCGGTTTGCTGACACGCCTCAATTCGGCCTGCTGACCGGGTGACAACTGCCTCCATGCGTTGTATAGCAACATAAAATCAGGCAACTGGTGTTCCATTATTCCCTCCTTCGTCCTTCTGTGGTTCGAGATTTCTTAAATGTTTATTGAGGGTTCGCCTTGCTACAGCCATCGTCTTGATCAGTTCAGGGTCTTGCAGATATGGGCGGATAGATTCATCAAATAAGTCTTTTGCCAAGCTCTTCAACGACACTTGCATGCAAGCTAAAGCAGGCGCTGGGTCATTGAAGTCTATCCGCGCAAGTGTATCCTGTACCACAGGTTCAGATCTCCGGTAGAACTGCATTTCAGCGACCTGATTAAGCTTTATCCCAGCTCCTTTAATGTCTTTAATTCCTTTTGAAAAAACATATAATGCCTTATAAAGCGCATCCCGATACCCCAAACCCTGTTGAACCAAATAGTGAACGGCTGTCGTATTGCCCTCCCAACCGTGGTTGAGAGTAAAGACCTCATGCCGCCGTTCAAGAATTGATGCTTGATTGTTTCGATAGCCTCCAATCAAAAGGTGCAGGCGACTGGAGAACTGCCGTGCCTGAAGTACAACAGCGGCAGGTTGTTGTCCAACTGCATTCTCATCGCTCATTTGCTGTCGAACAACAAAACGGCTTAATTGCGTCCATGAGGGAGAAGCAGTAGTAAAGGCAGCAAACTTCTCTTGGATTTCACCTTTCTTGTTGCTTGTAACCCGAGGGGAATGCGGATGCGGCCAGGTTCCATTGACGACATAATTGAATTTCGCTTTTTTAAAACCTATATATGACTGTCTCGTCAATACTCCGCAACAGTCACAGAATGAGGCTTTCTCTGACGGCATAAGCTCCACATAAGCAGGCTGCCAAAAAAGACCACGAACCAATCCGAGCCGCTGTGACGGTATTGTATCTCCCGACTTTACGGGGTCCATCCATGTCGGTTTTTGCAGCGCAGTCTCTTTGAACCATGGTAATTGGGAGAGAACGTGATCTTCAGACAATACATTAAGCCATATGGTTTGACGTAGGTGCATCCCTTGAATAAGAGTGGTAATCGGGGCACTACCCCGCAAACTTGCCTTAAAACCACCACCGAAACTAGGAGCGCAGGTTGCTTGATTAAAAAGAGAAATAGACGCACATCCGCTGCAGAGAATTGCTCCGATCCCGGATTCATTGACAAAACAACTGTTTGTGGCGCTATTTAATCCGGCAAGCAATTTATCCATTGGTGTCACTTCAGTAGCTGTAACACCCCGCACCTGCATAAACGGGTATTTAGGATGATCAAGCTGAAACCAGTCATTATAAGGGATTATGGCGGTATCATACTCTGTCTCGTACAGAGGTCCGGCTATACGCTGTTTCAATTCGGCGGCTGTTTTAGGAATGAAAAGCGTTTGTGTAATGCAAACAAGTAACTGAATTGTAGCCAACTCCATATCGTCCCTTGGCAGGCAAACTTCCCACTTCTCATCACCGCACAGCAGACTCCGCAATGAAATCTTTGCCGGGCTGCCTTTTGGGAGCGGACGAACCGGTATCCATTCGTCTTTCAATAGGTTCATTTTTCTTTCTCCATTCCTGTGTCTTTGTTATAACGAAAGTTCTTGCCTTTTGATGTGGTTGAGAAAAAATCGCCGTCTTTTCTCATTTCAAGCCAATACCTCCCCTCTTTATCCGCTTCGCCAAGATAACCTCTCCACGACTTTGGAACCCCAAGGCTGTTCAATGCCAGCACCTCAAGCCGCTTATATTCGTCTACCGTCTCCAGAATACTTCCGTCCATCATCATAGTTCCTTCTGAAACAGCACAGAACGGCAAGACGGTTAAATTCATCTCCCCATCGCGTGTAACTGCCGTAATTGTATGGTCAGTATCAGGAAATGGATTGATCGCGGAATTTATCATGCTTTGGGCATTGCAGCGTTTTACAAACTCTACCTCATCCCTAAACTTCTCATACGCAGCATCGATATCAACAGGTTCATCCCCCCACGGGTCTTCCCGGTATACTTCTTCAATCCAGTCACGATAAGCATTTGGAAAATTCACCATGTTTTCCGGAGCATTGAGAATCTTTCTTGCAGTACGCCAGAGAGCGCGAGTATTGGCATAGATCACACCATGAAGTCCGTAATCATGGCCCTCGGGCATGAGAACCGTGCATATCGGTTTCTCGAATCCAAACGGTCGGTTTGGCCGGTCGTGGCGGTGCAAGCGGCCCATCCGTTGAAAAAGAAGGTCGATCGGACAAAGCTGTGTGATAAGCCAATCGAAATCAAGATCGAGAGACTGCTCTATAACCTGCGTTGCTACCATGATGCGCCCCACATCCCGGCTGCCATTTGGGCCGAATCGAGCAATCGCGTCCAGTTCTTTCTCCTGCCTATGTTTATAGCAAAAACGCGCGTGGAACAGATCAACCGGCAGTGAGGTCTTTTCTCTCAACCTCTTAGCGATTATTTGAGCATCATCGACAAGATTGCAGACAATCGCAATCTGAGCCCCTGACTCTGCAGCAGTTATTATTCGATTGAGCAAAACATCATCAGGCAGCATATCCTTAGATATAGACGGTTCCAACCTCACGCTCAGGGTTAAAGGCATTTGGTCTTCGGCAAGCCTAAACGGTTTGGACTTTTCTCCTTCAGTCCATGTAATGAGGGGATAAACTGCCTGTTTATCACACAGGATTGTCTCCGAGCCCCATGCGCCAAGCAGTCGTGCGCGCAGAATTTCGGGAAGCGTGGCTGAAAGAAGCACTGCAGATCCGCCAGCCGACTTTTGCTGTTTTAAGACCTCTTCCAGAAGACCGTACATGTATGAGTCATAGGCATGAACCTCGTCCACAATCAGGACGCTTCGACCGACTCCAAAGCCGCGAACGAATCTATGCTTTACCGGCAGAACTGAAATCAACACCTGATCAACAGTACAGACGCCTATTTGTCCGAGAAAGACACGCTTGCGGCTTTCCGCCAGCCATTGACTACACTGAATCCAGCCGTCTTCTTCATACCCCTCAATTGCCGCTTTTTTATATGCTGAGAATTTCTCATTGAATCGCGCGGAGCCGTGAGCAAGGATCACGTTTGAATGCTTTTCAAAAAGCAGAGGTGCGATACATTCAAGACGGTCAAGCATTGCATTCGCTGTCGCCTGTGTCGGGAGGGCAAAAACGATAGAGTCCGCAAAACCAGCCGCAAGTAGACGCCAGGCATAGGAAAGCGCGGCCTCTGTTTTTCCGCTTCCTGTAGGAGCCTCAACAAGTGTTAATCCCGGCTTCAGGGGAATATCGTCAACTATTGTTTGCAGTGAGCGCGGCTGCTGATCGTCCTTAAGCAAGGCAGACACCCCATTATATAAGCGTGCCTTTCCGATTATCCCGGAGAATTCCAAAATTCTGTAAGCGTCAGCCTTAATCTTTTCATTAAAGTAGCCTTGCAAATCCTGCGTATTCTGGTGGAATAGAAAGTTTCCATCAGCACACCTTGAGCCAAGCCAGTCGGCAACAGAACAGAACCCGGCCATCAAAGGTGAACACTGAGGCGGTGAATCATTGACAGACAGGCCGACGGGCTGCAAGAACAACTCTCCCAATGCCTCAACCCATTCTTTTCTCGCCTGTAGGTCAACCTGCGCCAGGCGGGTATCATAAGTCGGCGGCAATGAAACAGGACTTATATTTTCAGACTTTATTACTTGACCATGATGACCGGCAACAGCCTCAAGCCACGGCTTCCACGTCTGCCATTGGTCAGAATAAGAATCCTCTGAGAAATCCAGAAAGGACAGGCCAGCATCGGGCTCTGCAGATTCAATGCCAAGCAATGAGCCGTGATCTTGCTTAAACCAGAATAGCCCGGCGTTGCCGTGATAATATTCTTTGCAGTCCCGCTCGGATGGAAGATTGCCGGTATACGTTCCGGCATCAGGATAAAGTGTTTGCCATATTGGTTTAACTCGCCGCTGAAATCGAATATCGAATTTTCCATAATCGTGAAGAGCAATGAAAAACAGAATCCATGCGCGTACCTGAGCGGAAGACAATGAAGTATGAGTACAAAAGCTCCTGCTAATAACGGGGCTTTGCTCCCACCATACCGCCCCCACCGCCGCCACATCCAGGCAATGATACGGCAACAGATGATACCCAGCCCCATCCTTTTCAGCCTTACCCCAATACTTGTAATATAATCCGCTCATTGTCCCCCTACTCTCTTTTAAAGCCTATCTTCCCCTTTTTAGTCTCAGGCGGCGACATGAGGCCGCGTAGCGCATCGAACACGACTTTAAATTGGTTATCGTACTTCCTCTCAAGGTCATCGAGACGTTTGACGAGGTCTTTGTGACTGGAGAGCATATCCCTGATCTTTGTAAAAGTCCTCATAATCTCGATATTGACCTGCACAGCTCGTTTACTGCGCAGGACACTCGAAAGCATGGAAACGCCTTGCTCAGTGAAGGCATAAGGGTTTGCACGGCGAATCCCGCCCCAACTTGAAGTCACAAATTGTGACTTCAAGTTTATAACCTCCTGATTTGACAGCATAAACATGAAATCTGCAGGAAATCGTTCTATGTTTCTTTTTACGGCCTGCATCAGGACCTTTGGTTGCACCTCGTAAAGCTCGGCAAGGTCCGTGCTCAGCATAACTTTATGCCCCCTGATCATATAGATCTTTCCCTCGATTACTTCCTTCTGCACTATTATTTCCATTTCCCCTCCCCATTAATCTCCCTCCATATCTCGGCCACCATTTTCGCGTCGCTTAAAGCACGGTGAATTTGAGCCCCTTCAGGAAGTTTACCGAACAGGCTTTTATAAACAGTCCCGAGCCTGTAATTTCGTAACTCTGGAAGGCGGGCTTTGCACATCTCAAGAGAGCAGTGGTATCTGTTATTGAATGGCAGGCCAAGGCGAGATAATTCATATCTTAGAAAACTCACGTCAAATATAGCGTTATGGGCGACAAGAATGCCGTCCCGGATGAAATCCATAAACTGTGGAAATATATTTTCCGCCTTTGGCTGATCAGAAAGCATGTCGTTTGTTATCCCGTGAATCCGGCTTGCTTTTAAAGAAATACGTTTTCGTACATTAATAAGGCTATGGAATTCCTGGATATTTCCGCTGTCGGAAACCATGACGGCGCCAATTTCGATCACCCTGTCCCCCCTGTGAGGAAAAAGCCCGGTTGTCTCCAGGTCAATAGAGATAAATCTATCATCGGCATGAAGCACTGAAATTCACCCTCATTGTCATATTCATTATACTCCCAGACCTCCCCCAAATGATGTCCTACGTCCCGCCGCCCCTCGGCCCCGGTATGCCCCTTTTCCTTTCTTTGCCCCGGCATGTTCTGTTTTTTTCGCTCCATAAGCCATGATCTCGCTCCCTTGCACGTAATGTGTTTCATCCCCTCCTTGACAAGGACCAGAAGTAGGTGCCTTAAGCAGGGGTTGGGGAGGTCAATCCCTATTCTCTGCTTCTCAAACCACCCCTCCCACCCTCCCCTTGCCAAGGGGAGGAGAAGACTTCTCCCCTGCACGCGTTCGTACCCGATACGGCCGCACGTCAATGCCCCTACAAAGGCGCGACGGAACATTGATTTTTTCGACATGCGCTATATGCTCGTTGGTTTTTATTGCAGGCCCCCCTTTTGTTGCTGATTATACCAGAAATTGCATTGGATCAGTGAAACTTTTTATCCCACACAAATATGTCGTCTGTATTCAGACCTCCCTCTCTCCTTTAAACCCTATTTTCCCCTTTTTAGTCTCCGGCGGCGACGTAAGGCCGCGTATGGCGGCATAGAGCCATTTGCGTGTACCGCCCCAACATGATATTCCAAAATGGAATATCATGTCAGTCATTTCAGCGCATGTGAGCCTCTACGTACTTGCGCAAAACGGCATTGATGGTCGTCTGGTAACCGCGACCCTGTTTCTTGAAAAAATCGATGACGTCCGGGTCAAGGCGGAGTGTCAGCTGTTTTTTTGTGCCCGGCCAGAGGACAGCCTTTTTAAAAAAATCCTTGTCCAGAGTGGGATAATAGTCTCTTGATTTGAAAGGATACCCCTCCGCTTTGTCCTATCCATTATAGGCTGTTTTTTTCAAATCAACTGAAAGAGCGATGTAACGCCTGCAAATCCGGCTCTGGCGTATCAGCCCGAAAAGTGATATAGTTTACTCAGGAATAATTCGGGAGGATACCGTGAAAAATTTTATATTGTGCGTGATGCTTACCCTTATCGCGTCGTCCGTTTCCGCGGAAGACGTCAAGGTATCAGTCAGCGAAGTTCGGGATTCGCGGACCACCGGCCAGTTCTTCGCCGGGCTTGAAATTAAATTAAAGGCCATGGGTGACAATATCGCCGACGCCAGGGGCATCCGCATGAACGTCACGAAAGCCATCGACGACACCGGACGGGACCTCCTCAAAAAAGATTCGGACAAGAGGACCGAATTCACAAAACCTGACGAGAACAATTCGGGCCAGGCTGAGATAGAGATCAAACTGAAAAACCCCTCCAGAAAGGCGGCTTCAGTCAGCGAACTTTCTGGGGAAATAGTCATCTTCGCCCCAAAAAAAGACCCCAATGCTACAGCTGAAATAGCCGCGTTCATGACCATGGCCGGCAAACCGGTCGAAAACAGCGCTCTGAAAAACGCGCACGTTGAGATCGCTATAATGACCAAAAAACAGTTCGACGATTTCAAGGAAAAACAGAAAAAAGAGGTCAAGGCAAAGGAAGGGGAAATAATAAGGGAACTTGGCGAGGCCATGGCCAAGGCCTTAGGGGCCCTTTTTGAGGGGATGATGGAGATCGGTGAAAACAGCGTCATCCTGAACATTGCCGACCCCGACTCGAAGGTGATCGAACTTGAATTTCTGGATGCCGGCGGCGGTGCGATAAAGAGCTTCTCTACAATGAAAACCGGAGATATCAGGGTTTACGAATTCGATAAGCCTATGCCCCCGGATGCCCGGCTGAGGATCTTTATGATGACCCCCAAGTCGCTGATGAAGACCGGCTTTAAATTAACGGATATCACCCTGCCCTAAGTCGTTGACCGATATAGAGCATCGAGGTGCTGGTCCGAGTCCCGTCCTGCTCTGGAAGGGCTTCGTCTGTTTCATCATTGAATTTTGAGAGGTGGCACTTTCCCTGTCTTACGATTTCATTTATTGGGCGGCATCGAACGCCACAACAGGATTGCGGGAAGGATGATTGCAGTCACCACCAGCCACGCCCACTTATAAGGCACATTGTAGTATGATGTAATCAAATACTGGATCATCATGACGTTTGCAACAGCTATCAGCTTCATTGCCATATTTCAGTCCTCCGGTGAACCCAACATTCTCCCATTTATTTTTACTTTTAATGTTACGTCCTGCATAGCCGCAGATAACTCGAACTAATGTCCCGTTTCCGACAAACCGGTCCCGAATAACACCGCCGTGGACTATATTATACCGTACCGGTATAATTTGCGTATTCTGTTATTGCAGGAAAAGCAGTAATGGAATCTCACCGCGGAAGATCATGGATATCTTCTTGGAAGCAAGCAGGGGGCAGGTCCGAAAAGCTGAAAACATCCTGACCGTTAGACTTTGGCGGAAAATAGCTTTCAAGGTTTGACCGGAAGGAAGATAATCCTTTAAAATCAATGATTGCGAGAGTGGCGGAATTGGCAGACCTGCCTGCCGGCAGGCAGGCGCGCTCAAATTGGAGTTAAATGTATTATATTTATGCAATTAAAAGCCTGTTAAAAAACTATATGTATGTGGGTCTAACTAATAATACGGAAAGAAGAATAGCAGAACATAATAATAAGAAAGAAAAAACAACTCGTTCGTATGCGCCATTTAGAATTATCCTGATAGAAAACTACGATACGAGAAACGAAGCAAGAATAAGAGAAAAATATTTAAAATCAGGAATCGGCAGAGAGTATTTAAAATCTCTTTAATATGCGAGAGTGGCGGAATTGGCAGACGCGCTGGACTTAGGATCCAGTGGGGCAACCTGTAGGGGTTCAACTCCCCTCTCTCGCACCAACCACTCTTGGCCAGTCCAATTACTGGTTATCTCCGCCAGGCTATAAAATTCGAAAGGTCCAGGACGGACGTACCCATAATATTGAAGGGCATTGGAGGCATCGAGGTAAGATATCCGCCCGACGCCAGACTCTCGACTATCCGTTTCAATTTCTCGATATCATTCGAGATCACGACCGGTGAAAATCTGGCCGGGGTCTTCTCGATCATATAGGCCAGGTCTTTGGCCAGTCCGTCGGAGGCATCAAAACAGAGCACCGGCCGGCTTCCGGTGTAATATTCCGTTATCGGCATGATCTGAGGATACCCCGGCACATATTTGGGGTCCCAGAAAAGCTGGAACGCATCGACACTGAAGAAAACAGGCTCATAGGACGTCCTGACCTTCGCAAGCTGTTCGGCAAGCAGGGTCTCGGCCCTCAAAGAGCGAAAACGCGTAAGGTCGAACCTCTGGCTGTTCTGGATGGCAAGCGCAAACTCGGCATCGGTCTTCTCGTCGGGTATGTAATAAACCGGCTGCCTTTCATTGAGAGAAAAACGGTACCAGAAGACTATCATGAACACCGCCGAAACGAGCAGGTACAAAGGCCTCACGATTTTACGCACTCTGTCCGGCGCCGGGGCCTCGCCCTCAGCAGCGACCCGTATACTGTTTCGGAACTCCCTGGCGAACGAATACGTAAAACCGCCTACAAGCAGCGCCGCAAAGGGTATCATCTGGCGTGATTCGTAAGGCATCCTTGCCGCGTGCGGCAGGATGATCACGAAAGACATGCCGCAGACAAAAAGCAATAACAGCAGAAGCGCGGACGGCATGTCCGTGTCGGTCTTCTTTTTGACCAGTATCACGTAAATAACATACAGCCCGGCGAGACCGGCCAAAATCATGGCGGGGCTGTACAGATTGTTAAACAGGATCACGATCGTGTCGGCAATGACCGTCATCCTGCCCTGGCCGAGATTATAATTCGGGTCAGCGGCATTTTTCAGCAAAAAGGCGTCTTTAATGTCGATGAGCGCGTCACTAAAGCCAAGGTACCATACGTTCTGCATAAACTGAATGCCATGGGCGGAAATGGGCGCCAGGCTGAATAAAAGGTAACGTTTAAGCCTGAACCCCTTTTTATCGATGATATCCCAGCCTATAAGCCAGACATATATGAAAAATACGGAGTCAAAAGACGACAGGGAAAGCATAAACTCCGCCACCCACGCGCCGATAAGCCAGATATTCCTCCTTTCATCTGAGCCGGCCCTGGTGGACATTACGACGGCGAGCATGAACGCAAACCTCAGAAGGTCGTCCAGTGGCTGGTTGGCAAGGGTGTCCGCATACCCGAGGAAGGTAGGCGTAAGCCCGTAAAAAAGGACGGCAAAAAAAGATATGCCCGGATTCGTGATCTTAGAAAAGACCATATACATCAGGACAAGGGCGCCGACCGAAAAAAGCACCGAGAGCATCCTTACCCCGAAAAGGCCGTCGATGCCGATCCTGAATAAAAAGGCGTACGGCACGAGATAGCCCGCCGGATAGTGCGTGTACAAAAGCCGCGGCCCGACCCTCGGAGAACTGCCGGGACAGGTGCCGTGCGCGTGGTGCCTCAGCTGGGGATCATCGAATATGCTGCAGACCTTGGCGTAGCCCTGCGGGGCGAAGAGGAAATAATTCGCGAACCACCCGCCCTCTTCCCACTGTTTCAGGGACAACATCGTCTGCGCGTCCCCGAACCCCCAGTCGGACCAGCGGTAGTTGTCGGACGCCCTTACACTGAGAAAGGTCATCAGGACCACCAGGAATATGGTCAGAGCGATATGCCAGGGGTTTATTTTCCGGAACCTGGACGCTATAGCGCCGGGAGTTGACGTGATCTCCATACCCATCTATATAAAATTGCAGTGCATCGGCGGCAGCCCCTGAGGCGCCTCAAGAGTTACCCTGCCGTGCTTCAGCTCCCACAAAAATTCATTTACCTTATGCTGAAGGCAGAGCGAGCCGCACATGTTCTTTGCGTTGAATTTTTCTGATGCGATAAGGTTTATGACCTCCCAGTATCTCTCCCCTTTCCAGAGCTCTTTGAACGAGGTATCGGCGATGTTGCCGATATGGTATTTGCTGTATTTTGTATTAAACAGCATCCCGCAGGGGGCGACCAGACCGGAGCCTGAAAGCTGCATGATAAAAGGAGGGCCGAAACATTGTGTATAACAGCGGGCGCCCCCGCTTAATATCTTGGACCACTTAGCCCTTACGAGATAATCGGCGTCGGAATACGTCTCCGCCTCTTTGAGGAGATCGACCATGTCATTATATTTTGAATAGTCGACCCCCAGGCTTGAGTTTTCGTCGTCGCTGCAATGCTTGATGACGAGGTAATCCACCCCGAGCTCTTTGCCCAGTTTAGAAAGCGGGAGGATCTGGTCCGCGAACTCCGGCAGAAGCACCATCTGGAGTCCGATCGTGACTTCATGCCCCCGGGACTTTTTGAGCTCTACCGCCTTCCTGATCGTTCCCAGCACCTTATGGTAGGCCGACTCCGGACATCCGTGTATCCCGGCATATCTCGAAGGCTCGGCGGCGGAAATGTTGAATCTCAGATAGGTGAGCGCAGGCAGTATCTCATCGAGCCGCTCGTCCTTAAGCAGAAACCCGTTCGTGCCGAGGGCCATGTCGAGCCCGTTTGATCTGCCGCGGAGGACCGCATCGTAGAGATGAGGAGAACAGGTGCTCTCTCCGTCGCTCACAAAACTGATCGCCTTGACCCCTATCTCGGCGGCGTCATCCAGAAACCGGAATATGACCTCTTTGGTCATGCGTTTTTCATCGTTCGCCTGGAGCTGGCCGTAGCAATAGACGCACTTATATCCGCAGGCCCTGGTGAGCGAGCAGTCTATGGTTATGGGGGCTATCCGCTCACCCCGGAGCCAGGCCTCAACACGCTCTTTGTGCCATTGAAGCTTATGTCCGTCGAGTATTATCCTGTCCTGCGCGGGGGTCACGGTCATTTTATCTCATTCCACCTGAGCGCGGTCACGGAATCAGGCGATATCTCTTTGTTTCCCTTGTCGCGGACATATACATCCATCAGGATCGAGATGAAGTTTGACGCGACTTTCACGAGCGACCTGAGGGTAGTGGCCTTGGAAACACCCCCGGCCCTCTGTCTGAGCGCGTAGGGCACTTCGGCGAAGAGATACCCGCTTCTGATAGTCTTGATAAGAAGCTCTGTTTGATAGAAAAACCCCTTGGACCTGAAGACCTGTCCCCTCAGGATCGCCTTGCGGTAGATTACCGTCCCGTTCATGTAGTTCAGGGTCAGTCCGAATGCCAGGTTGATTATGCCGCGATAGACTACTGACAGGAACCTTCTTTGTTTCGTCCTCACGTTTTTATTATAAACAAAGGGCACCAGAATATCGACGTGGTCCATCAGCGGGAGGTATCTGATCGTTTCGAGCGCGTCGTTTTCACCGTCTCCCGGGATCATCGTCACGGTCTCTCCGCCGGACTTCCAGACGCCATCGAGGAAGGAGGCGCCTATGCCCTGCGGTCTTTCGTGGTGGATGACCTTTATAAACGGATATTTCTGACTGAGCCCGTCGGCTATCTTCCCCGTGTCGTCGCTGCTTCCGTCGTTTACTATCACGATCTCCCCGTTTACGCCGAACGCACGGAAGCTGTCGATGACGTTGTTGACGGCGTTTTCGATGTTCTTCGCCTCATTGAGCGAGGGCATTATCGCGCTGATTTTATAGGTGTTCATAAAATGCCCCTGACCGCGTCGAGGATGTCCGTGTGAGTCGGATAATAGGCCTTCTCCAGGGAGTGACACGCCGGCGCGGGCACAAACGGAAGGCATACCCTCGGCCGAGATGCCGCAATGCCTCCAGCCTGTGTCGGCCACTACAAGCCTCCCCGTTTTCTTTACAGACTCTATTATCAGGTCCTCGTCGAGGGGCAGAATGGACCTCAGGTCGATCACCTCGGCCTTGATGCCGTCTTTGGCAAGTTCGTCCGCCGCGCGGAGAGATTCATAGACCATATACGATGCCGCCGCGATCGTAACGTCCCTCCCCTGCCTTCTTACCAGTCCGATGCCCGGATGGATGACATACGGCCGCTCCGGGACGACCTCTTTCTGGTCATAGAGCCACCGGTGTTCGATAATGACGGTGGGGGAGTTGCCGGCGATGCTTCCCAGCCGCCGCCCCTTGGCATCGTAAGGAGAGGCAGGCATAAGCACCCTTAATCCCGGGATGTGGGCGAAAAGGGCCTGCAGGCTCTGGGAATGCTGGGCCGCCGAACCCCACCCTCTTCCGATAATGGCCCGGATCGTAAGCGGCACCTTCACCTTTCCGCCCGTCATATAACTCCACTTCGCGGCATGGTTTATTATCTGGTCCATGCACATCGGGAGAAAGTCCACGCGCATATGGATAAAGACCGGTCTCATGCCTGTCATGGCCGCGCCTATGGCGACGCCCGTCATGCCGTTTTCGGCGATCGGACTGTCGAGCACCCGGTCGGCCCCGAATTTTTCCTTCAGGCCTACGGTCGTGCCGAATACCCCGCCGGGGTCGTCGATACCCTCGCCGATAAGAAAGACGGACCCGTCGGTCTCAAGCGCCTGCGAAAGCCCTTCCCTGATCGCGTCGCGGTAGGATATCTCGCGCCCCGCCCTGACCTGACTGTCAAAGACGACATGGCTTCGGGAATCATCGGCCTGGAGTTTCGTCCAGGGCATGTCTAAACGCCGTCCTCAATACACATAATCATATAGTTCAGACGCAGGCGGCTCGGGACCGGATTTCCCGAATTCGATCGCCTCGTCAATCTCCTTTTCAACGGCCGCCGCCATCGCGTCAATTTCGGCCTCCGACATGATACCATTATCAGTGAGATAACTGCCGAACATGTCCACGGGGCACCTCTTGAGCCACTGTTCATACTCGTCAGCGGGCCTGCATCCGGACTCGATATCAGGGTTGGGACCGACATGGGCCTTCCAGCGGTAAGTCCTGAACTCAAGCAGTGTCGGCCCATTGCCTTCACGGGCCAGCGCAACCGCTTTTTCCGAGGCCTTGTACACTTCGACTACATTATTGCCGTCGGCCCATATGCCGGGCATGCCGTAACCCGCCGCCCTGTCCGCGATGCGCACATCAGGCTGCCTCGCCTTCTGGGGAGAATTGGTCGCGTAATTGTTGTTTTCGCAGACAAAGATGACCGGCAGTTTTTTAAGCGAGGCGTAGTTCAGGCTTTCGTGGAACGCGCCCTCATCCGCCGCGCCGTCGCCGAAAAAAGCGACGGAGATCCTTCCGTTTTTCTTCATCTTCGACGAAAGAGCGGCTCCCGCCGCCAGGGGAATGCAGCCGCCTACAATCGCTGTGGTGCCGGGGACCCCGATTTCAGGGGCCACCAGGTGCATCGAGCCGCCGCGGCCTCCCGCGCAGCCGGTCGACCTGCCGTACAATTCGGCCGCTATCGGTTTCAGCTCCATGCCCTTGGCGATGCAATGACCGTGGGACCGGTGAGTGCTGAATATATAGTCTTCCTTATTAAGATGGGCGCAGACCCCGGCCGCGATCGCCTCCTGTCCGATGCAGAGGTGCACGGGACACTTCATCAGCTGCTCGGAATAAAGGGCAGCGGTACGGTCCTCGAACATCCTGATCCTGAGCATGACCTCATAAAGGCCTCTCAGGGTCGCGGGCGCTATTGCTGTATCTCCGGTATTGATCATATGAAATTTACGTGCCCCGACGGATGGGTGAGTTCCCAGAGGTACAAGTTGATCTCGTCCATTCTGCAGTTCATCCTGCAGCCCTCGGGGTCGAGCTCAGTGGCCACCCTCTTCATGCACTGCCTGCGGCGTTCCCCGAGCCATATCTCCTTAAAGGTGTTCTCATGGATATTGCCGTAACGAAACTCTTCGTCTCCCAGGTAGGCGCTGCAGCCCACCACATTGCCTCCGGAATCTATGTAGGACCAAAAAGGCAGAGCTAAACAGCGCTCATAACCTCTTTTGCCCCTGAAGATCTTCTTCATCGTCTGTTCCCTGAATATCACGCTGAAGCGCTCGTCGTTAAAACGAGAGAGTTTTTCCTTCAGGTAATTAAACGACCTGTAGTCGACATCGCTGTAAACATGGGTATGGCTTTTATGGTGCTGGGAATAGGGCTTTATCACGACATACCTGAGGCCGATGCCCTTGACGGTCTCGGCCAGGGCCTCCATGGTCTCCGCGTTTTCAGGCAGCAGCACGGCCTGCGCCCCAAGAGTACAGCCGGCGCCCGTCTCTTCGTTGATCCTTACGGCCTCAGTCAGGTTGCCCACAAGCCTGTTAAAGTCTTCCACGCCAGTCCTGTGGACTTTAGCATAGGTCTCGGGGGTCCCGGCATTCATGCTGACCTTTATCCAGGTGACGCTCGGCAGGATCGTCCGGGCCAACTTTTCGCTCAGGAGCACGCCGTTTGTCGTTATTCCGACATCAATGCCCGACTTCTTTGTGTGGACTATGATATCGCCGATGTCCTTATGTAAAAAAGGCTCGCCCTCGCCGCCGTACATGACGCTCTTTATGCCGAGGCCTCCCATCTCCGAAAGTCTCTCTTTAAGCACTGAGGTATCCAGAAACCTGGGCTTGTATTCCATATAGTCGAGCGCGCAGAAAGTGCAGCGGTGGTTACATGCGCCCGAGGGCGAGATCTCAAGATAGATCGGGTAAATCTCTTCACCGGACATCCACCGGGACACCGCGTCCGGGTGAAACACAAGCTTATGGCTGTCTATTCTGAATTCGTCCATAAAGTCACCTTCCCATGATCGCATCTAAAATGCAGTGGCAGATCGAGTGGTGCAGGACCTCGACAGGCCCATATGCGCTTGAGGGCACGTAGAAATTTATGTCACCCATGGAAGAAAGCGGGTTGTCCCGGTCGAACCCCGAAAGCGTAATGACCGCGCACCCCTTTTTTCTTGCCGCCGCCACTCCGAGGAGTATATTTTCAGACCTGCCGGAGCTGCTTATGGCGATCAGTATGTCGCCGCCGTCGGCGAACATCTCCACGGGCTTCTCAAAGACATGCCTGTAACCGTAGTCATTCCCCAGGCATGTCAGCAGGGAGCTGTCGTTGAAGGCGACCGCCCGCATGCCGCCGTTTTTCCAGAAATCAACCGACATATGGCTCGAAATGGCGGCGCTTCCCCCGTTTCCGATGAACATCAGCTTATGCCCCTTTATGCCGGCCTTTATAAGCCCGACGGCGCCGGAGACCCCTTCGGAGAAGGTCATACCGTCCCCGCTTCCGTTTCTGACGCCTATGCGGTTTACGGTGTCGAAGAGCCTTCTGTAGTATTCGTCTGCAAATTGGGTCATATCATCTTATTCCTTTTTATTTCAGGATCGCGTCTATGAATTCGAGCAGCTCGTATTTTTCGACGGGCTTTTTGTTTCCGACGATCTGTACCGCCAGCGCGCCCACGGCGTTCCCGATAAATGATACCATGTCCATAGGCAGTCCGTTTGAAAAACACGGCGCGGTAAAGGCAAAGAAGGCGTCACCGGCGCCTATGGTATCGACAACCTTGGACGAAAAAATAGGGGTCCTGTTGATCCTTCCTTCGGCGTCAATCCCGACTGGTCTGGGTATTCACCGCGTACTTTTTTGAGTGGTCCCGGATCACCGAGATGATCTCTTTCGTAAGAAAGCCATGACCGAAGTCGGACACGAGCACAAGATCATACCCGTTTATCACGGATTTTAGATAGTCTATAACAGAGGTCTCGCACTCCCTGTTGATAAAATCATCATTGAGGTAATTCACCTCGAATATCTTCTGGTTAAGGTACTGGTCCACATAGCGTTTCTTGACGATGGTAGGGCCGTCCTCACGATAAAAAAACCTTGTAGAGACGTTCTGTTTGAGGTTTTTTGAGATCGACTCTTCCTTTGAATCAGTCCCTCCCAGAAGGGACACAAGATGAATCTTACCGCATATGCCCGCTATATGGTTGGCGATGGCGAAGGCCCCGCCATAGAACACTTCGTGCATAAGGTACTTGCTTACGACAAGGTGGGACTTGGCGGACTTTCCCATCGCTGAACAATAGTGATACTCATCAATGATCCCGTCCCCTATGAGCAGGACCTTCATTTTACCGAGGCTGTTGATTCCTTCCGCGACATCATTGAAGCTGTACTTCCCCGAAAATTCCCTGAGGAAATCCTTCGTCTCCTGAGGATAGATATCGAGGAAGTTGTTTACAATCTGGGACGAGCTGAACGAGAAGCCTCCGGTCTCATGCACCCTGCTTTTGCCGAGGTAAAACTCCTTCTCCTCCTCGAAAATCTTTTCATGCACCTTACGGTCGCGTTCCTTATATGCCTGGCCCTTCGCCAGCACGTCGGGCTTCAAAATCCTGACGCATTCAAAAGGCACCTCATCGTCAACAACGCAGGCATAGTCGACCAGTTCCAGGGAGGCGACGTTTTCCAGTCTGAGCGCGTCGGTGAAAATAGGCCGCCCCGGTCCCCTCCTTACGTCCCGGTCCCTGATTACGGTAACCACAAGGACATCGCCCTGCTGCCCGGCAAGTTCAAGGTGATTGATGATTCCCGGATGAATAAGGTCGAACACACCGTGGCTCTGGACAACGGTCTTGCCCTGCTTTTTAAGGCCCTCTATTATCCCTGCCAGATCATGAACGGAATGAATTTTTTCTTTCGCGGTTTTATTCATTTGCTTGCATCCGGACCTGTAAACCATTTATTAAGGAGCCGGGTCGAGGAAAACACCACCTCGTGGGTAAACCGCATTTCAGCGCCTATCTCTCTGACGACCTCGTATTCCCTCTGGATCTTCCCGGTCTTGTCATGAAGCTGTTCGAACTCCTGGCCCTTGACGTAATAATCCGGTCTCAATAACCGCAGGGTCGCTTCCGCGGTCGGCCATTTATTTACAGCCACATAATCGACACACTCAAGCGCGGCGATGGAATCGGCCCTCAGTTGCTGGTTAAAAACAGGCCTGCCGGGCCCCTTGTCCACAAACTCATCAGGGGTGATGGTGACCACAAGAACATCCCCCATCTTTTTGGCGGCCTGAAAATACTTGATATGCCCGGGATGCATAAGGTCAAAGCAGCCGTGGCAATGGACTATCTTCTTCCCTTCCGACTTAAGCCTGCTTATTCTCGAAGCGAGCGTATCCAGATCTAAAATCTTCATTGTTTATAATAACTTTCAGTGTTACTGACTTTCAAGGTCTTTGAGGGCGGTCCATAGCGCCGGGATCGTTTCGTCATGTCTTCCCTGAACATAATGACTCTCACCGCCGTCAGAGACAGTCCTTATGAGCATCGTTTTCCAAGGTCTGAAATAATAGGCAGGGTCGTCTTTTCGGGGTTCGCCGGCCGGACCAGCCGGCAGTGGATGGAGGTCACAGACCAGGGTGGTAAAGTGTCTGATCTGGCGGCCTTCCTGGCGGGCCACATTCCTGGCCATGCTGAGGGC
This sequence comes from Nitrospirota bacterium, assembly GCA_016215155.1. GTDB lineage: Bacteria > Nitrospirota > Thermodesulfovibrionia > Thermodesulfovibrionales > UBA6898 > PALSA-1316. The sequence goes on along the minus strand of JACRLQ010000005.1, from coordinate 23,671 downwards.
CTTCAGATAGACCTCCGGGGCCATTACGGCACTCCCGAAGTTCATGACTACACCCCCCTCAAGTCCTTCCGTGACTGACGCGAACTTCAGGAAATCGTTATAGGACATCGCGCCGGCGGCAGCGCCGTCGAAGTTGGGATGCTCATGTATTATGTCATATCCTATCCCGATATGAACGGTGGCCGGAATACCAAGTCTGTAACATGCCGCGAGAAGACTTATATCTTTTGACGGGTAGTCACCCTCATGGATCGCCCGGCCCACGGCCTCGCCCATGCCGCCCGGCAAGTCCCTGTATGCGCGGTTTACGATATCGTTGATCCGGCCTGTCTCGGCCCAAAGACCGAACTGCCCGTCCACGATATACTTCGCGACACTTTCGGTCGTGGCCCCGATAAGGGAAAACTCAAAATCATGGATCATGACCGAACCGTTCATCGAAAAGCAGGAAATGTATCCCTTTTCCATGAGGTCTATGATATAGCGCTGGACGCCGGACCTGACCACGTGACCTCCCGCCATCATTATGACCGGGCTTCCGCTTTTTCTGGCCGCCACGATCCGCTGCGCGACCCTTTTGAGGGAATCATTGCAGTGCCCGGTCCTCTCCAGCGGCCTGATGCAACCTGGTCCCAGGTCATTCAAACGCTCGGCAAGGGGTCTTATCTTCAGTCGTGATCTGTCGAAATTCACGCGATACGCCAAAAACCTTTCCTTCCACTCATTCCACGGATGGGATTTATTCCCCTGCCGGGGCCCTTCTCATGCCAAGGCCCATGATGGCCCGGGCCGTGTCGAAATCAGCCTGCGCGCGTATGGTATCGCCCATCGCCGCGAAAACATTTGCCCTGCTCTGATACGTCTTGGCCATATTCATAGGCGTAAAATCCGAATTCTCCCATGCCATCTCATCGGTCGCATTCGGGAAGAAACTTATGGTCTTGGTCAGGTCTTTCAGCGCCAGGTCCAGTTGTCCGTTTTTGAGATAGGCATTGCCCCTGTTGTTGTAGCCGATGGCCTTGCCGGTCTTCTCCACGATGTCACCCCAAAACAGGACCTCATCAGTCCAGATGAAATTCCTCCTATATGTCGCAACGGACAAAGGAATGACAACCACCAGGATACAGGCCGCTGCTTTTGCAAATACGCGCTCTCCGGCAAGAAACTTCCCGAGCATATTGATCGACACTACAGAGAACAGCGCAATAATCCCGACGCTTGGAAGATATGCCCTGTGCTCAAATATCAGGTCCTTTATCGGGATTATCGAGGATTCGATGGAAAGAGTGACATAAAACCAGAGAATGCCAAGAGCTGTAATCATGTAAACAGGAGCGTCCTTGGGCCCTGCCTTGGCCGCTTTTCTCCAGCAGTAAAATCCGGTGGCGGCGATAGCAAGCAGCAAAGCCAGAGACGTCAAAACTCTGAGGTCAAGCACTGAGTTAGATGCCCTCAGGTCATAAACCGCAAGCTGGTGAACAGGCAATACGAGCAGGCGAAGATATATTACGATGACCCTGAACTGGGTTATAAGATATTCGAACGTCGACCTCTCCTGAAGATCGAATATCTTGTCCCTTCTTGTGACCTCATCGACCCCCTGGCCGTAATCCATCAGGCCGTATTCCGGGCCGAACAGTGACATGGGTATAATCACAAGTGTCGCAAACAAGGGAATGAGATAGATAAAACGCCTGCCGGCCAGGGCGGACCCTTTAAACAGAAGGTACTCCAGCGCTCCTATCATAAAAGGGATTGTAAAGGCGATTTCCTTGGTCTTCATGGCCAGCATACAGCTCACTATGGAGACCCCGTAAAGGACATACGGGACCGCGGGACCGTCAGACCGTTCAAGTCTCCAGCGCGCGCTTAGATATGAGACCACGGACGAAAGATAAAAGAGCGAGGTCATGGACGTAAAACGCTGGGTTATATAAGAGACCGCCTGCGTTTCTATAGGGTGTACGAGAAAGATCAAGCCCGCCGTAAACGACGACAGATCGTCCCATTTGGCGAGGCGTCCGTCCCCCTGCCTCAGTATCTTGAGCGTAAGCCGGACGAAGGAGAAGACCAGCAGCGCGTTTAAGATATGAATGATAATATTAAAAAGGTGGAAACCGTAGGGGTCCATTCCGTCCAGAGCAAAATTCAGTCCGAAACTGAGGTATCCGATATGCCGGGGGTCGGTCATATGGGAGAAAAAAGACATGTTCTTCAGGGTCGGATTATCGACAATATATTCAAAGTCGTCGAATATGAAAATGCCGTCAGTCAGGACATTCGAATAGATCAGAAAACCCGCGGCGGCGTAGATCACAAGCGCAGCCAACCCGACTTTTTTTATTAAAGCAGGAAACTTGTCAATCACTTTCTAACTCCATGATATACTGATACCTCTTCCCGAATTGCCGTCAGAAAGAGGCCCGTAATATGTCATAATATTTACGATAACATAACCCGGTTAAATTCAGGAATCATGCACCCGGAAGTTTTGGATACGAAGATGGACATCGATTAACATGGGAGGCGCCGTGAACATTGCGATCATATCGTTTCAGGACAATGCGGATATTATCGGAGCAAAATATATCCATGCGTTTCTTATGTCGCATAACCACAAAAGTCACCTTATACTTCAAAGCGACCCCGATTGCGGTTCCGACACCGCTGTTTTAAAGTTCATTGCCGATAACAATATCGAGGTTGCGGGTATCAGCCTTATGTCCTGTGAGTTTTACCGTGCTTCGCAGTTCGCCAAAGAATTCAAACGTCGATTTAAGGACATTCCGCTGATCTTCGGCGGTATACATGCGACTGTGGCCCCTGAGGAATGTCTGTCGGTTGGTGATATCGTTGTCAGAGGTGAAGGCGAACATACCCTCCTGGAACTTTTGGGCTGCATTGAAGAGCGCCGGGACTTCAGTGGAATTCCGGGGATTTGTCTGATTGAAAACAGTCAGTTGAAACTAAACCCTCCCAGATCACTTGAGCCCGACATAGACAAGTTCCCTTTTCCAAAGCATCTGCCCAAAGACATGTACGTCGTTCATAAAAACAGGGTCCTTGAAGTGGACGGGGAATTGTTCAGGTCTATTTCGAGGTATAAGGGGACATTCCCCAATATAATCACGACGCGCGGCTGTCCTTTTTCATGCACATATTGCTGCAATTCCGCTTTAAAAGAATTCTACGGACACTACCCTGTCAGAAAACGTTCCGTGGAATCGGTCATTGCGGAGATCTCGGAAATAATCACTGAGCATAAGGACTGTCTTTGCCTGAATATACAGGATGATTGTTTTCTGACATACGACAATAACTGGGTCAGTGAATTTACAAGGCAATACAAGGACAAGATCAATGTCCCCTTTATAGTCAGGACGACCCCCCGGCATATCAATTTAGAAAAGCTGACCCTCCTTAAGGAAGCCGGTTTGATGATGTTAAGCATGGGTCTGCAATCAGGAAGCGATAGGGTCAACAGAGAGGTTTTCAAGCGTCCTGTGACGGGCGACGCATTTTTGAACGCGACGAGACTTATCCATAGCCTGGACATTTTTGCCTATTATGATGTCATTCTGGACAACCCTTATGAAACGGAAGAGGACACCCTGAATACATTAAGAGTAATTTTGCAAATTCCCAGGCCGTTTCAGCTGCAACTTTTTTCATTATCTTTTTTCCAGGGCACGGAACTGCACAAAAGAGCGCAAAAAGACGGCCTGTCTTTCAAAGACCCGAAAACCGACAGACATGAACTGACTCCAAACACGCTCAACAAGCTGATAATCATGGCGCCGACGGTCCCTCAATCAATGATCGAATACTTCATCTCTCGTCGGAACAGCGCGTTTACGTTGCTTGTCATAGATATGATTATTCTGGTCAACACCCTGATATTGAACCCGGTTTTATTTCTCAGGTTGATCCACCGCGCGTACGGCTCAAATCTGCCAAAAACATTTCGGCTCATAAAATTTTTCGGCAAGACGGCCCTGGCCACCAAACTGCGCCCAAAATGGGAGTAACTGCCGGCGCTGCCAGGGTGGCCTCTAATCGGTGACGTTTCTTTGTTCCTCAGGAGAGGCGGTGTCGAACTCGCCTATCTTCTGATCGATGAAGTAAAGCGGCCTTCGCTTGGTCTGGACGAAGATGTTCGCTATGTATTCACCGATTACCCCCATTCCCAGGAGCTGAACGCCCCCAAGAAAGGTGATCAGGAAAATCGTCGTGGACCACCCCAAAACTTCTATCTTGAAAAATGCCCTCTGAACGAGCACCACGCACATATACATAAAGCTCAACGCAGACACGCAAAAACCCATGACCGCTATTATCCTTATCGGCTTTGTGGAAAATGAAATGAGGGACCCTATGGCGAAATTCATCAGCCTGAAGAAATTGTATTTGGTCTTGCCCTCTTTTCTTTCCCCTGACGTCACCTTTACGGTCGAAGACGGGAAGCCTATGAGCCCCATAATGAACGTGAGACTCGGCTGGGTCTCGCTGAACCGGAGTATTTCATCGACCGTTCTTCTGCTGATTATCCTGAACATGCTGGTCGTATGCCGCAGCCTGACGTCAGAGAGTTTTTCCATCAGGCCGACGAACAGTTTTGAATAGACATTCCTCACGAACGAGTCATTCTTCCTGTCCTTCACCCCGTATACGACATCATAGCCTTCTTCCAGCTTCGCGTGAAGGCGCGGGATATCCTCGGGGTAGTCCTGCAGGTCTCCGTCCATTATGACCGCCGTCCTGCCGCGGCACAGTTCGAGGCCGGCAATTATCGCCACGTGCTGGCCGAGGGCGTTTGTCAGCTTCACCGCCTTGACCGGGGCGTGCTCCGCGTTAAGCTGCCTGAGCACCCCGAACGTATTGTCCCTGTTCGCATCGGTCACAAAGATGATCTCGTAACTCTTCCCCATCCCGCCCAGTACCCGTGAAAGCCTGCCGACAAGTTCGCGGAGAGTCTGCTCCTCGTCGCGGACAGGTATGACAACCGATATATCGAGCATCGTCATTTTTTGACCCGCCGCCGCGCCGGATTCCCCATGACGGTGGTCTTCGCCGGAACATCGCGTGTTACCAGCGCCCCGGCCCCCACCACCGCGCCCCGGCCCACCGTCTTGCCGGGCAGGACTGTCGCATTTGCTCCCACGTACGCGCCTTCAGAGACCTTCACCCTTCCCAGTATCACGGCGTTAGGCGCAATCGTGCTATAGTCACCGATGAAAGAATCGTGCATGATGTTTGCGCAGGTGTTCACCCTTACAAAGTCTCCGAGGGTGACCCCCGCGGAAACATTGGCCCCGCTCTGAATGACGACCCCTCTGCCGAGCCGCGCGGAGGGAGACACAAGGGCGCGGGGAGAAACCAGGCTCGAGAAAACGAACCCGCATTCCGCATAGTAGGCGGCAAGCCGTTTCCTTGTCTCGGGCATGTCGGGCGAGATCACAAGAGGGATACCTCCGTGACGCCGGTACAGCGTAGACGCCACCTCGTCCCCATGGAACACCTTGTGCCCCGGGAAAGCCCCCCCCGGTTCTTTGTCAACGATCCCGACGACCCGCACGCCGCAGAGGTCGCAAAGTTCGATAAGCTCGACGGAGCCCCCGATCAGGATTACCCCATTATTCATAAGTTTGCCTTCCCGTTGTCGTCCGTACGGCGCGCCGGCTTCAGTCGCGCGGCCACCGTCATGATATCACCGAGGTTTATACTGACCGGCATAGCGGGAAAGGCTTTCTTCGGCGCCCCGAAGAGGTGTTGGGCGATGCTCCCGAGGTTATGATATTTTCCGTCATGTGTGATGGATTCCACTGAAAAACCCTGTTTTTCAAGCAACGAGGTGATGCTCCGCGGACAATAGTAGTAGATGTGGAGCGGCGGCTGGACCATACGCCATCGCTTCCCCATAACCCTGGCAAACGGCGAGGCGATGTCTCCGGTACTGACGATGAGGTGTCCCCCGGGCTTCAGTACGGACGCCACCTTCCCGACAAGTCCTTTGGGATCGGCGACGTGTTCGATCGTATCAAAGATACACACGCAGTCGTAGCGCTCCGCAATCTTCGCGTCGAGAAAATCGGCATGTATGACGTTGGCCCCGTATTTCACCCTCGCCACGGAACTCGCATACTCCGACAACTCATAGCCGGTGGCCTCCCAACCGCGCCGGCGCGCGCTTTCAATAAAAAACCCGAAGGCGCTGCCGATCTCGAGGAGCCTGCCCCTGGTTGTCATATGTTCGATCCTCTCAAGCATGGCCTCATGGTTTCTGTTATGGACTTCCCGGTCTGTTTCGTAATCCGGATATACTTTCTTGTAGTAATCTTCCTCGTAGAGGCCCGTCAGGTCCGCCCCCGAACAATCCGCATATATGAGATCACACACGGGACAACGGTAGACCCTGTAGCCGCCGACACTCCAGAGCAGGACGCCCCCCTCAGTTTCGCAGGTATTGCATTTCATGCCGCCGCGCTCCGCGGGACCGCGTCCCTGAGACACCGGCAGACATAATCGACGTCGGCATCGCTCAGCGCCGCATGCATCGGCAATGTGATCTCGTTGTCCGCGAAGTACTCGGTATGCGGCAGGACCGCCTTCGACCACCGGTAGATCTCAAACGCATGCACAGCCGGGTAGTGCACGCTGGTCTGGATCCCCATGCGCCGGAGCTCCGACCTGACGAATTCCCGCTTCACCGGGGTTGACTGTTCCAGGACCACCGGGAAAATATAATTGGAAACGTAGCCGGCGTGTCCGCTAAAGGGGACCGTCAGCCCCTCCATGCCCTCCAGTCCCCGGATATACCGCTGCCGGACCTCAGAGCGCCTCTTAAGGTCGGGCCCCAGTTTATTGAGTTGCGCGATGCCCAAAGAGGCGCGCAGGTCATCCATCCTGTAATTGAATCCCAGGGCGACGACGTCGTATGAAGTGCTGTGGCCCATTGCCCTGTCGTAGGAGAGCGACGTCATGCCATGGGACCGCAGCAGCCGCGCTTTTTCATTATATGCCGGATTGTCGGTGACCAGCATCCCGCCCTCACCCGTGCTTATGTTCTTGTTCGAGAAAAAACTGAAACACCCGATGTCGCCTATCGTGCCCAGTCTCTTTCCCTGGTATTCGGAAAGGGGGGCATGGCATGCGTCCTCGATGACAGCGAGGCCGCAGCTCGCGGCAATCGCCATTATTTTGTCCATATTACAGGGGAATCCGGCATAATGCATCACCATGATCGCCCTGGTCCTGGCGGTAATCAGGCTGCCTACCGCATCCGGATCGAGGGTCGGGTCCTCGTTGCCCCTGATATCGCAGAACACCGGAACGGCATTGACATAGCGAATCGCATTGACCGTAGCGACAAAGGTCATGGAAGGCACGATGACTTCATCGCCGTCGCCGACGCCGAGGATCCGGAGAGCCAGGTGCAGGGCGACGGTGCAGTTCGCCAGGGCCACCGCATAGCGGGCGCCGAGCATGGCGCTGAACTTCTCCTCAAATTCAGCGTTCCGGGGGCCGGTTGAAATCCATCGCGAGCGGATGGTCCGGAGGACCTCCGCCTCCTCCTCCTCGGAGTAATTAAGGCTGAACAAGGGTATCCTGTATTCCATGATTACCGGGTATTGAAATGCGTCTGGTACACGTCCTGCGCCTTTTCGTAATCGTCAATGCGGCCTATGTCGAGCCAGTACTCTTCCATATCGTACTTTGCCACCGCCAATTTCTTCGTGAGCATCGCCCTGATCAGCGCATCCATGCCGAAATACTCGCGCTCGGGGATGAGGTCAAGAATTTCAGGTTTCATCAAGTAAATGCCGGCGAGCGCATAAGTGACCATGTCAGGTTTCTCCTGGATGTCCGTCACAAAATCGCCGTCGAAAAAAATGTTCCCGAAGGCATATGGGGTTATGATCTTTTTGATGGCCACAGTCAGGAGCGCCTCCTTAGCCAGGGCAAAGGCATAGAACCTGGAGAAGTCGAGAAGACTCAGGATGTCGCCGTTCATCACGACGAAAGGTCCAGTGAGATGTTTCTGCAGCAGCTTCAGAGGGCCGGCCGTGCCCAGCGGGATGTCCTCCCGGCTTATCGTCAAAGTTACGCCGTACCGTGAACCGTCTCCAAAGAATTTTTCTATATAGTCTGACTTATAGTTCGTCGCCAGGAAAATGTCGGTAAACCCGTGCCGCTTGAAATGCTCTATCTGTATCTCAAGGACGGCCTTTTCACCTATGGGCAGCAGAGGCTTCGGTATCACCTCGGTAAACGGCTTTAGCCGCGTACCCAGCCCCCCCGCCAGAATTACCGCCGTTTTAGACATTGTAGATATCCGTTTTGTATCTCTTGAGATTTTCGGGGTCGCTGAACCATTCGATAGTCCGCCTCAGTCCCTCCTCGATGGAATGCCGGGGCTCGAAACCCGTCAGGCTGCGGATCTTTGCATTGTCGCACCACAGCCTCTGGACCTCGCTGACCGGGGGTCTCACACGCTGTTCATCGAAAACAAAGTCCGCGTCGCTGCCCATCAGTTGCCTGATCGTTTCAGCCAGGTCCCGGATGCTGATCTCATAATTAGAACCGATATTCACCACTTCACCGGCGGCGGCTTCATTGTCCGCGATCGCAATCAGTCCCCGGCATGTATCCGTTACGTAATTCATGTCGCGCGTCGGCGTGACATCCCCAAGCTTTATCTCTTTGCGGCCCGCCGCCATCTGGGTAATGATAGTCGGGATTACAGCCCTTGCGGACTGCCTGGGCCCATACGTGTTAAAGGGCCTCGCGACCGCCACCTGAAGGTCAAAAGAATGGAAAAAACTCATGGCGACCGCGTCCGCTCCGATCTTGCTCGCGCTGTAGGGCGACTGAGGCTGCAGGGGATGTTTTTCGTCGATAGGAACGTATCGCGCCGACCCGTACACTTCGCTGGTCGAGACCTGGATAACCCTGCCGACGCCGTTTTCGAGCGCGGCCTGGCACATATGAAGCGTCCCCTTGACGTTTGTGTCGATATAGCTCTCGGGGGCCGTGTACGAATAGGGGATTGCGATGAGCGCGGCAAGGTGAAAGACGACATCCGACCCTTTCGTTATATGTCTGCAGCATTGCTGGTCTCTTACGTCGCCGGCGACGACCTCCACGTCCTCTTTGCAGGCGATATCTTCCAGCCAGCCCCAGTTATTAAACGAATTGTAACAGGAAAGCGCCCTCACCTTGCAGCCTTCCCGCACAAGCTGCTCCACGAGATGGCTCCCGATGAAGCCGTCCGCGCCGGTTACCAGCACCCGTTTGTCCCTGAGTCCCATGTTAGAAGCCCCTTGCATCAGATATATTATATGTAATTATCATCGAAATATTATATACGCCGCGTATGTCGTTATGCCGGAGGGCGTAATCGTCAAAGCCGGTTTTCGGCGCCGGCCGCAGGACACCGCCTCGACCGGACAAACGCCGCTATGAACAGGCCGATAAGGGTGGCCAGGCTGATGAACAAGGACACGGTAAAAGACCTGTCGCGAAAACGGAACTCGACCCGGTGCTTTCCCGGGCCCATATCCAGCCCCATGAAATAGGTGTCCGCCTGACGCACGGGCTGTTCGGCGCCGTCCACATATACACGCCAGCGTGGATCGAACATCTGGCGGAGCAGAAAAAATCCATCCGACGAAGCATTCACGCCGAAGTCGAAGCTCGAACAGGATATCCCGTCAAAACTGACGGCATTTTCCACGGGCCGCTGCGTGGCGCGGTCGAAAAGCGAGAACAGCGGTTGTCCTTCCATGGCGGCCAGCCGGGGACTATCTTTGAGCTGGATGAAATCGAACCGCTCCGTGCCGTTATGCCACCACCCCGCGAACCTCTTCTGGTTCATGTAGTCGATAAAATATCCGTACTGTTCCGGGAACATGTTGTATGTCGGCGCCCCTCCAAGGCCTGAGATCAGATACGGCCACTTCCTGCTGTCGCTTATTGCCGGCCGGGTCTCATCAGGCGTCATAAATGCATAAAATTTCGGTCTCATCACGTAATTATCCCGGTACGACGGGCTGACAACCAGCTGGTCCCCTACCGCGATCTTCAGTTTGTCCCCTTCCCTGACCGGCGGCTCATCGACGCCGACCCTGCCGAAGACCGCCAGAAACTCCACGGTGATAAGGGCCACCGCAAGCATCGACTGGAGGCGCTTTCCCCTGTAAGAGACGATGGCAAGCCAGCACAAGGCCAGCAGCAGGTGCGCGATAAAGGCGGACAGGTAAAGAGACCGGTCGTACGCGGAGAAGAAAAATACCGTCAGCAGGGCCAGATAAAGGCCGACGGCGGCGATCTTCAACCCCCGGCCGAAATCAGACAACAGGCCGTCAATATAGCCGGACGCATAGAGTATCGCAAAAAGGGACGGGTAATACCAATTTATCCATTCATTTCTTATGACCTTCAGCAAGGGCAGGACATAGGAGGCCTCGCGAAAAAGCGACACATTCCCCGCAGCATCAACCATCAGAAACCAGGCGGTCAGCAGCGTCATTACAAGCGGCGCGTTGACCGTGAGCTTCCTCTTCAGGGCGCCGTAGAAGAAGGCCAGAATGATGATCTCTCCGAGATACAGGGAAAAGAAAAACTTCACGGGAAGAAAAAGGCTGAGAAAGTTGTACGTGTTTATTATGTTGAGAGGGTCCTTCGAGGGTTCATAGGAAGCGGTCCTGGGTCCCATCATCATCCCATTGTAAAACGGGACCAGTTTCGGCAATAACAGCAAAAACGCGCTGACAATGGTGATCGGCAGGTATTTCACCGCGAAGAGGAAACGCCTCTCGAGCAAGCAATCTACCGCGACATACGCAATAAAAAAATACATACCGAGGACCGAAGTGGCAACATAGCCCCCCAGTATGGGCATAGCCATAAACGCTATGGAGATAAGGCTGAAGGCGTCGCCGGCCTTCCTGGCGCGATGATACCCGTAAATCAGAAACGGGAAGCAGCTTGCGTTATAGACGATATGTAGCCATTGGGGCAGTATCATCGACTGCCCGCAGTACATGTAGCATATGCCGGCTGTCAATGCGGCGGTCGAGGAATGGCCGAACTCCCGGACGCACAGGTATACACCGAAACCGCCGACTACGATCCAGCCAAGAAGGTCCCACTGCAAAATCCTCAGGGAAGAGCCGCTCAGAAGCCCGATAATCAGGTGCGACGGAAAAAAAACGGTGCTGGAAATATGTTCCAGGATCGGGAAGCCGTAGTTCATAAACGGGTTCCATAGCGGCCAGCTCCCCTCCTGAAGACAATCCGCCTGGAAATTAAACAGAGGATACAGGCCTGTCAGAAAGTCCTTGCTCGTAATCACTCTGTCTCCCATCCAGTAGTCCCTGTAGACAAGAAGGCTGGTGGCGGCGAGGATTATAAGGTAGGGAAGATGTCTTGCCGAGGCCTCGAACGCAGGCCGCAGCACGCGTGAAAAATCAGATGCCGCTATCCGCATGGCGATAAAGGATGTCGGAGGCCCTTGTGAAAGTCAAAATAACAGAGGGCTGCCGTTTCGACCAAAGGAAGAAATCTTATTTTCATCGACACAATGAAAGGTCCCTCATTTCATTCGAAATGACGGAAGTGGGACTTTTGCAAGGGCCTCATCGATTATTAAATAGCTCATTATTTTACCGATGATATTATACGACAGGCCCTCTTGTGAAATAAAACGACCGTTTACGCAACAGCATGAGCAGTACAAGGGCGGCCAGAGTCAAAAAACTTATACAGAGGGACAGATAAAAAATGTTGTCGCGGAACGCAAACCGGACAGTATGTCGTCCTCCCGGGACATCGACTCCCATGAAATGAGTGTTCGCCCTTTCGACAGGGGTCTCGGCGCCGTCAATATACGCCCTCCAGCGACGGTCCCACATCTGGTTGAGAAGCAGGGCGCCGTCGGCGTCGGACTCAGTCGAAAAGGTAAAGCCCGAACATGAAACGTTGTCGAGAGAGACCGTCTTATTCGGTGAAGCAGCAGCCCTGTCGATGAGCGCGTATAACGGGCTCCTGTCCAGAGCGTCAAGCTCGGCGCCGTACATCCGCCCGAATTCAAAAGAGACCATCGCATTGTTCCACCACCCCGCGAACCGCTTTTGATTCACCAGATCAACCAGCAGATTCTCCTGCCATTGGGATTCCTGAGCAGATATAAGATAGGGCCATTTTCTGCTTTCATCTATTGAGGGACGCGTGCCGTCTCTCAAATAAACGATGTACTTCATCTTGGAAACACGGTTATCATCACGAAAAGAATGGCTCGCTCCCCACTGATCAGTGGTCCTGATCTCAATATACCTTTCGTCCCGCCTGGGCGGCTCATTGATGTCAACACGTTCTATAAAAGCGCCGAATTCAATCGAAAGAAGCAGTGCGGCGGCGAGCGCAAAGACCGCCGGATGTCTCTCGAATTTCAGAAAATGCGGCAGGACAAACCATAAAACCAGCATCGATACTGAAGTGAGGTATGCGATCAGGTGAAGGTTCGTATCGTATTGCCATAGGAAAAAACCTGATACGACAACGACACTCCCCAGGGCCGCCGCTATCCTGACTTTAATATCCGCCTCGCTGAAAATGTCGTCTAGAAACTGACAGCAATAAAGAATCGCAAATATCGTGGGATAATACCAATGGAGCCATTCCACCCTGACGAGCCTCGCAAACGGCAGGTTGTAGGAGACCTGTCGCAGCCATGAAAGATTTCCGAACTCATCCGTAATAAGCAGCCAGCCGCTGAGAACGGCAAGAATCAGAAGCGGGTCCGGTCTAAGTCTTTTTTTGACAATACAGTATGCCAGGCCGGCGACACAAGGAATACCGGCATAGACGGAAAAGAAATATTTGACCGGTATCAGGAGGCTCTGCAGGTCATAGAGCGACAACAGATTGAAGGGATCAGCCACACTGCCGTAGTCTCCACTGAGACGCGCCGTGGCCTTCATTCCCATATAAAGAGGAAGCAGTTTGGGGGCGGACAAGAGCAGGGAAATTATAAACGTAAGGGCAAGAAATTTCAGGCCGGATATAATTTTCTTTTCAAGGAGCGAGTCGAAAAGCACATAGAAGATCAACAGATAGCAGCCCAGAACCGCCGTGGCTATATAGCCGGCAAGAAGAAATTGTGTCATGAAGAATATGGAGACAAGACTTAGGGCGCCTCCGGAATTTCTCGCGCGCAGATAACCGTAAATGATAAATGGAAAGGCGCATGCATTATAAATCATGTAATTTTCCGAGGGGAGCATGAATATCTGACCGCTGAACATAAAACAGATTCCGGCTATCATTGCCGATACCTTCGATTTTCCCAGTTCGTGCAAGCACAAATAGATGCCCGCGCCGCCAAGAAAGATCCAGAAAAATAACTCCCGCTGAACAATTTCGAGGTTAGACCCGGAAATAAACGCCGCAAACAGATGGGTCAGGGAAAAGCTCGTATTAAGATAATGCTCCACCCACGGAAAGCCGAAATTAATGAAGGGGTTCCAAAGCGGGTAACTTCCTGAAGCCAGGCAATCGGCGTTAAAATTCGCGGTCGGAACCTCCAGAAACAAAAAATCCCTGCTGCCGATTATCTTGTGTCCGGTCCAGTAGTCGCGATACACGACTGCATGGACCACGGCCATAAGGGCCGCATAGGGCAGATGTGAAAAAAAGGAGGCCTTAAGTTTTTCAAGGGCTTTCATGGGTAAGTCAACAAAACCGGCTATCATAATCTGGAATTTTAACATGACCGGAACATTTATTGCGTTGCAGCGGGGCCTCAGTATCAAATCATTTCGCGGAATTGTTCCGTGACTTCCCGAAAAAAACGGATGCCGGCTTGCGGACTGGCGGCCTCCTTATGCTCCTGAGGGTGAGCTCTTCATCCTGTTTACGAAGGTCGCCCCGCTCGAGTTATTTTTTTGTCTTTTTTCGAGACGGCCTAAGCGGACAATATAATTGCAACGCTAGTAATGCTTCTTAAGCTCCGTCAGAACCTGTTTCGCCACGTTTTTGAGGGTCTCGAAGACACCGGGACCGGTGACTGCAACGCCCTCGAAATAGGGCACTTCCCTGGGGTTGAGGAGTTTGTTCATGCTCTCTACGGGCGCGATATTTGGAAGGTCTCTCTTGTTGTACTGGACGGTATAGGGAAGCTTGTCGAGGTCATAACCCTGTTCAGCGAGGTTTATCCTGAGGTCGTCGAGGCTCTCTATATTCGCTTCCATCCTCTCGATCTGGCTGTCGGCGACAAAGACCACGCCGTCAACGCCCTTTAAGATGAGTTTTCTGCTGGCCGCGTAAAAGACCTGCCCCGGGACCGTATAAAGATGGAACCTTACCTTGAACCCTTTTATATCGCCCAAGGCAAGGGGAAGGAAGTCGAAAAAAAGCGTCCTCTCCGTCTCCGTAGCAAGAGAGATGAGCTTGCCCTTCTGGTCCGGGTTCGTCTTTTTATAGACATACTGCAGGTTCGTGGTCTTGCCGCAGAGGCCCGGCCCGTAATAGACGATCTTGCAGTTTATCTCGCGGGACGAATAGTTTATGAACGACACTGGAGCATGTACCTATTTGAAGAGATTGTCGATATCCTCGTCGCTGATCTCGGCAAAAGGCGACTCGTCGAAACTGTCGGAACTCTTGACCTTCTCAGACTTGCTTGTGATATCACTGAATATTTTGACAAAGGCCTCAGAGGCCTTTTTTACCCGCAACCTGACAAGGCCGAGGGATGACCTCTTGTCGAATATTACGACAAGGATCACCCTCTGCCCTATGAGTGATATATGTATGTTTTCCTTTTCACCTTCATGAAAAAGGATCGTGAACTCCTTTTCACCCAGGAGCCTGGCGATGCCGCCGGTTGCGGCGATATTGCCGGCGGTCAGGGACGCGAGGGAGGTCGTGTCGATGTCGGAGGTGTCGCCGGCGGACGCGATCAGCTGCCCGTTTTTGTCGACAAGGAACACCACCATGGCATTTGTCTGCACATACAGCTTCTGGAGTTCTTCGTCGATACGGCTGAACTCCTCTTCATACATTATAAGGTCTGAACTGCTCATGACCCCTTCAAAATATCATAATTCATGCCTGTTTAGCAACCGCATTTTTCGGCATGCTTCAATTTTTCCCATTCCGCGTCCACTTCTTCCTGGATTCTGGTAAGGAGCCATTCATTGCCGGGCTCAAACACGTGTTTGAACCTGCCCTGCGGTTTCATAAACTCTGCCACGGGCACTTTCTCCTTGGGAGTGCTGGTTATTTTCGTTACGCCGTTTTCTATTTCATAGAGCGGCCAATAGCAGGTGCTTACCGCCAGTCTGCTCAGGGCGATCGAATCGTTAGTCTTTGACCGCCAGCCGCGGTTGCAGGGGGCGATTATATTGAGGAACTTCGGCCCTTCATACGAATGCGCCTTCTGGACCTTCTTCATAAGGTCCATCCAGTGAGACGGCGACGCCTGCGCGGCATAGGGGATGTTGTGGGCAGCCATTATCTTCGTGAGGTTTTTCCTCGCGCGGAGTTTGCCGGGGATGACGGAACCCGCCGGGCAGGTCGTGGTGTCGGCGCCCAGGGGCGTCGCGCTTGAACGTTGTATGCCGGTATTCATATACGCCCCGTTATCGTAGCATACATACGTCATATCGTGTCCCCGCTCCATCGCTCCCGAGAGGCTCTGGAACCCGATGTCATAGGTGCCGCCGTCTCCGCCGAAGGCTATGAACTTTACTTCTTTGTCGATCTTCCCCTGCTTTTTAAGCGATCTGTACATTGTCTCGACGCCGGAGAGCGTCGCGGCCGCGTTTTCAAAGGCGGTGTGGATCCAGGGGATCTTCCACGCGGTATATTCAGAGATGCAGGTAGAGACCTCAAGACAGCCGGTCGCATTGGCGGCTATGACAGGAAATTCGGTCGCCAGAAGGACCATCTTGACGACTGTCGGAGCGCCGCAGCCCGAGCACATGCGGTGACCGTGGGTCAAAAGGTCCTCTTTCTTCGAAAGCTCTTTTAAGGTAAGTGCAGTGGCCATATCTATTCCCTCACTCCTATATATTCTTTGATTGTTCTTATCTTGCCGTTTTGCGCAATCTCATTGAGTTCATTCAGCACCAGTTCAGCGTGAGACGGGAGATAGTCCCTTCCGCCCAGGCCGTATATCTTGTTTATCATGAGCGGCCTTTCCTTGAGCTGGTAAAGGGCGGAGCTGATCTCCATAAAGAGAGGCCCGTAGCCGCCGAAAGAGTCGGCCCTGTCCATGACGCATACCGCCTTTGTGTTTTTAAGCGCCTCAGCGACCTCGTCATAAGGAAAAGGCCTGAACAGCCTGGGCTTCAGCAGACCAGCCTTGATCCCTTTCGACCTGAATTCGTCAATAACGTCCTTTGAGGTCCCCGCAGCCGAGTTCACTATCACAAGCGCAATATCAGCGTCCTCGAGCCTGTACGACTCAAAGAGGCCGTACTTCCTGCCGCTTAACTTCTCAAAGTCCTTCGCCACCCCGAGGACCACGTCCTTGACTTTGAGCATTACCTCATGCTGGGCCCTCTTGTACTCGTGGTAAAGATCGGTCAGGATAAGGGGCCCGTAACTTTTCGGTTTATCGAGATCAAGCAGAGGGTACATGTTCTTGAACTCACCCACGAAATTTTTGACCTCGTCGTCTTCGAGGTATTCCATCCTCTCGATGGAATGGCTTATGATGAACCCGTCCAGACATATCATGACAGGGAGCCTGATGTCCATATGCTCGCCTATCCTGAAGGCCTGGATCGTATTGTCATATGCCTCCTGCGCGTTTTCCGACCAGAGTTGTATCCAGCCGGTGTCCCTGGCGCCCATGCCGTCGGAATGGTCGCCGTGTATGTTAAGGGGGGCGGAAAGGGCCCGGTTTACAAGGGGCATGATGATCGGGAGCCTGTCTCCGGAGGCGATATGGAGCATCTCCCACATAAGGGCGAGGCCCTGGGAAGAAGTGGCTGTAACAACCCTTCCGCCCGCTGCCGAAGCCCCGATACAGGCAGACATCGAACTGTGCTCGCTTTCGACAAGGATCGGTTCGGTGTCGACCTTGCCGTCGGCTATAAACGAGGCAAACCTCTGCATCATGTCAGTCTGGGGTGTTATTGGATAGATCCCGCATACGTCAGGGTTGACCTGGCGCAGAGCGTTTGCGCAGGCCTCATTTCCGGTAACTGCTACGACCTTGGCCATCTATTTGCCCTCCTCAACCATTACAATCGCTTTAATGCCCTTTTTGCCGGGGCATTCAAGGGCGCAGATGCCGCAGCCCTTGCAGTAATCATAGTCGAACTCTCCCCTTTTGCCGTCCTTCACCTTTACCCACTGGATGCAGTGTTCTTCCTTCCATACAGGCCTGAAGGCCCTCCAGGAGCCGGTCTTGAATTTGGCGGCGCTTCCCCCTTCAAGGATCACGGAACCAGGGACCAGATCTTTCCAACCTTTTTGTTTCATCCTTCGTGTACCTCCTCGTATCCTCTCCTTGTGGCCTCAAGGTTTCCGTCAATGACCTTCTGGGAGAATTTCTTGCCGAAGCTTTTCCTGACATCCTCAAGCAGATGCTCAAGCGTGATAAGACCGGTCACTTTACATATTGCCCCGAGCATCGGGGAGTTGGGCATCGCCCTGCCGAAACAGTCGATGGCGATCTTTGTCGCGTCAACGGTAACCACACGCTGCTTAGGACCCGCATTTAGCCTCGCCCTGATCTCTTTGGGGTCTTTGGTGGTGTTTATAACGAAGATCGTGTCTTCCTTTGCGCCCTCGGCCAGATTGATGCTTTCGATAAGGGTGGAATCCACAACGCTTACCACATCAGGGTTAAGTACCGGACAATGCATTCTGAGTTCTTTAGCGCTTATCCTGTTATAGGCCCTCAGTGGAGCGCCCGCCCTTTCAGGCCCGTATTCCGGGAACGCCTGAACGTGCCTGCCTCCGCTTAAACATGCGTCGGCCAGTACCTTGGCGGCCGTGACAGTGCCCTGTCCGCCCCTTCCGTGCCATCTGATCTCGGTCGTTAAAGACATAATTATCCTCCTGTCTGTTGATCAGCCATATTATAATGAAATGAATCGATATTTTAGTTGATTAAAAATGTTTTTTGCAAGGACGTATCCGCTTATTTAAATTTTTAATGACCTGCCGGAGGACGGGAGCAGGGCCTACCCTCCCTGCGTAGGATTGACACGCATATCCATGCAGGCGGTAGAATGAAACGAGATGCCAAAAAAAGAACTCAGGCTTTTTAACAGGTATACCAAAGATTCCGGCGTTGAGCTTAAGTTCAGGAAGAAATACTTCAGCGGAAGACTCACCAATTATTCCCTCGACGGCGCATCAGCCGTCTTTGACAGGATTATTCCGGTGGGAAAAGGCGATATTGTGGAACTATCGGCTGAAGACCCCGGTATAAAGATAAGCGGAGAGGTCGTCTGGTCCATGATAGAGAGGTCATCCCTTAAGATCGGGGTGAAAAACGTCATGCGTGTGAAGGGCTTTTCAAAAGACTTCAGGTTCTCGGACACATTGATCGGCCTCCAAAGGGGCAGGAAGACCGGGGTGCTGACCTTCGAAGCACAGGGTACGATCAAGAAGATCTTCATCGTTGACGGAGACATTGTCTATGCCGACTCCAACAGCGACAGCGACCGGCTCGGAAACATCCTGCTCAGGGAAGGCGTAATTTCGTCCGAGCAATTCGACCAGTCCGTAACAGAGCAAAATCGTACAGGCCAGAAGCAGGGGATGATACTTGTGAGGCTCGGATATATCGATCCGACGTGGGTCATAACGGCCGAAAAATACCGCGTCGAGGAGATAATAAGAAGTATCTTCCTTATGGAAGAAGGGGTATTTTCCCTGGAAGAACGGCCTCTTTCCCCGGAGGAGGTCATACCTCTGAAGCTCTCGGCCGCAAGCCTCATCTATTATGGTGTCAAGGGGATCAAAAACCCCGCGCGGATCAATGAGGAGGTCCCGTCCCTCGACAGCATCCCCCATTTTTCGGACGATCCGCTGTCGTTGTTCCAGGACTTACGGCTCGACCTGACGGGCCAGAGAGTGATCTCCCTGATAGACGGCAGGACATCCATAAGGGAGATCCTGTCGAACTCCAGTCTCGATAAATTTGAGACATTAAAAACAATATACGCCTTAATAAATACCAGATTTATCGAACTGCGTGACGACTCCGGGGATTTCGATGTCCCTCAAAACGTTATAGAAGAGATAATAGAGGAAAAAGCGGAACCGGACCAGCGGAAGGTCATGGAAAAAGCCTTCAGTGAAATAATCGAAGATACCCACCGCAGATATAAAGGTCTGGGGTGTTATGAGATATTGGGGGTAAATGGAAACGCATCGGTCGCTGAAATAAAGACCGCCTATTACAAGGCCGCCAAGAAATTCCACCCCGACATGCACTTTTATCTTTCCGACCGGTCGCTAAAAGGCAAATTAAGCGATATATTTTCTTATGTCTATGAAGCTTACAAGACCCTCTCGGACCCGGCTAAAAGAAAAGAATATGACGGTGGTTCCGGCGTCAGATCCGGAAGGATTGCCGGGGCCGGGGAGAAGGCCAGGTCCGCTTTCGAAGAGGGGACCAGATATTTCAATAACGGCGACTTCCAGGAGGCTGAAAGGCTCTTTGGACAGGCCTCCTATTACAGCGGGGCGGCGGAGCACCATTATTATTACGGTCTGTCGCTGGCCCGGCAGAACAAGTTCAAGTCCGCGGCAAACGCGCTGGAAAAGGCCCACAGCCTCGATCCGTCCAACGCTGAATATATATCTGAACTCGGTTTTGTATATCTGGGTCTCGGTCTGCCTAAAAGGGCCAGAGGCCTCTTCGAAAAGGCCCTGAAAATCGCCCCTGACAATGCCAGGGCACTGGAAGGAATGAAACTGGGCTAAGAGTCAATTTCTATATGTGTGACGCATCAACACCCTGCTATTTTGATCCTGTCAATTGGACTGTAACATTCCCGCCGTCAGAAGAGATATTGATAGTATCCGTATAGGTCCCTTTTGAGGCATGATCAAAATTTATGGATATGCCGCATGACCCTGTTGCCGGGGCAATTGTCGAATTAGTGCAGGAGTTTGAGACTATGCTGAATGGCGCATTCGGAGGCGTTATTGAACTTATATGTAAGTCCGCTGTGCCCGTGTTCGATACGGTCAAAGAAAGCGTCTTGCCCTTTACTATCTTCCCAAAATCGAGGGACACCGGCGTTACCTGCAACGCAGAGGTCGCCGCAAGGTATCTCACAATATCAGGTATCGTGCTTATCATAAGCTGCCCCGCATGGTCATGGACTACATGAACGGTCCCTGCCGTGGAATCACATCCGAGACTGATATCAGGCTTTTGAGCGTCTGATTCTATTCTGCAAAGGTTCGTTGCCGCTCTGTCGGCATTAAGACATGGAGCGGTCGCCCCTGCAAAGGCTTTAATGACTGTGTGGGGTAGAAGTCCTCCAGTCGTCGGATCAATGACCGCAAGAGTGAAACTATACGGACTTCCGGCTCCTTCGGAATAAACTCTTATGAGCCAGTTGTCTTTGCTCTGAAAGCAGCCGGCCTCCTCAGCATAGGCAACCCCGGCAAATGCCATTGCTATTGTCAGAATCAGAATTCCTGCAACCATCTGTCTTTTCATGGGCCCTCCGCAAATTTTTATGGATTTTCTTCTATCTCTTATCGAAAATAGTTTCTTCATTTCTGGCCCCCGGCGCCTTGCAACAACACTGTTTTGTTGCCACCGTCTGAGTTTATTGTGAAACTGCCGGTGTAACTTGTCTTCGTAGCAGGCGAAAACCTGATTGTAATATTGCATGCACCCGTTGGTGCTACTGCGCTGGTTATGCAGTTATCACTTACCGAACTAAATGGCGATGACGGCGCAGTAATGGATGAAACATGTAGATCTGCGGCGCCTGTGTTAGACATAGCAACTGGTATATCTATAAATGTCCCGGTCTTTACTGTCCCGAAATTGACCGCTGAAGGAGCCTCCAGCACAGGGGCAGACGCAGGTTTAAGCTCAATATTCGGAATAACTGTCAGCATTTCCACCCCGGAAACGTCGTGAATAATGTAGGCCGTCCGGCTGCTGTCATCGAATATCAATGTTATACCAGGCTTATTAGCGGTAGCGGTTATCAGCAATGGGTTTGCAGCAAGCCCCTGTATCTGATCAGCGGGAACAGGCTGCGCTGATGGGTCAAGGACAGCCAGCTTTACGGTGTAAGGCCTGCTCCCCTCGGTATATGCCATCACGAGCCATCCTTCAGGCGTAAGATGATAGCTGTTTCGTGCCATATGGCCCTGTTGGGCGACAGGAAAAGCGCTGGCGGTTGAACCCGCGGAAATGTTGGCCGCGTTATCATAGGCACAAAGCCGGTAGTCATAAGTCGTGTCATTAGTCAATCCGGTGTCAGTGAAAGCAAGGGCAGTGCCATTGTATATCTCGGCCCCATTAGCGCAGCGGACATCGGGGATATTGGGGATAGTCGAAACCGTCCGGGCATTCCTGACTAACTTATAGGTGTTCGCGGTTTTGAGCCCGCTGCCGTTATCAGAGGCCGGTGTCCAGCTCAGAGCCACTTGACCGTTTTCAGGGGCAGCAAACAGAGCGCCGTCAGAAGGGGGAGCTGTATCTATTATGAATGCACTGATCATTAAAGGCGCGCTGCAATTGCCGGCGGCATCCGTCACAGTAATTGTGCAATCATGGTAAGTTCCATCCGTAAGGTTCAGATTGCCAGGCCCTGACAGTACAATTGGATTGTCGCCTGCAACAGCTGAAGTTGTCAGGCTCGCGCAATTGCCGCCATAAGATATCAAGCCCGCTTCATTTGAGCTGAAGGTGTAAGAAGGCATCTGGTTCTTCGTGGGCGAAGGAACCGATGATATCTGTACAAGCACAGGGGGCATGATATCTATCAGCCAGGAATAACTCGCAGGGGTCACATCCATAATGCCCGTAGGCCCAATTGCCCTTACGCTGAACGAATGGCCGCCCGGGGTCAGTTCTCGATAAAACACTTGACTTAAGCATTGCATCCAGTCGCCTGCATCCAGTCGGCACTCGAAAGTCGAGCCGCTCACGGTTGAAGTAAACACAAATTCAGCAGAGTTAGTCGATGCAGGGTTGTTTGGCCTGCTTAGAAGCAATGTGTCCGGAGTGCCGTCCATAAACCGGGCGTCTATCGAGTGTGACGTAATTATGTCAGAAAAGGTATAACTGGACACAGGACCGACAGAAATTCCGTCAACAGTCACGTCGGCTATATAATAAGGGGACTTGGGAATAATGTCGAAACTCCGGCTCGATCCGGCAGCGATGGCGATAGAGCCCGAAGGATATATACTCCCACCGCTTCCAGATGAAGCTGTTATTAGAATGGGCCTGGTAATTACCTTCCGGGTCCGGTTACCCACCTCGTCATATGAATAGCTTATAATTGTACCGTCATCATGAGATTCTGTCAGAAGGCGATTTACGTCGTCGTAGGCATAGTTGATGGTTTCAGCATATGAATAAACGGCGGACATGCATAGAAGTAGAAGAATGACCGGTATTAGGAATGCCTTACGTTTTGTAATTGTCAACATTTTCTCGCCCCCCGTATTTCAAAAAACCCTTAGTGCCATCTCGATTTGGTTTGTTATTTTGTCAAATGTGTGGACTGGCCTCCGTGCATCTGACGAGGAACAACGTGAAGTTGTCCTCTCTTTTTTACTTTTTCATACTTGTTTCTAACTGTAACACTTTGCTTTCCAATTTTTTGATTGGTCCATTTTTTTCCGCCTGGTATCCTTTCAACGCAAGCTTGTAAAAAAAAAGAGCCATCGTATCATTCTGGTTAATTTCATAAGCGTTGGCAAGCGATTCATAAAACATTGGATCATCCTTTATCCCTGTAGCTTGGCTCAAATATAATAACGCGTAATCATTTTCGTGTTTTTTCAAACTGTCAACACCCATCATCCAATACCATATAGCCTGACCATAAAGCTGTTGTTGGTAATACTTTTTACCGACAAACATACCTGAAATGAACATTATTACTGCAAATAATCCAGCAAATAATACTATTTTGCCCTTGCTCATTTCGGTTTTCCCGGAAATTTCGGAGCTACAGAAAAACAAGACCTAAATGTCTTGATGCACTCATTATATCCCCAGCCGTCTTTTCCCATTTTCGTGCAAATACAATCAAGGTTCGCAGAATAATCGCTTGAACCCCCACCATATTTTTCATACTTTTTTAACTCATCCTCTAAACTGCACTCGTTAAGACATTTTTTCCTTGCCGCCATGAACTTTTCAACATACTGGCCGCAGTCAATGCCAAATGGCCATGAAAAAGTGCCCGTAGGATCAATGTTATTCACGGGGTTGCTGCCGACGTACTCATACAAATTGACCGTTCCCCCCTCAAACCCAATCGGATCTTCGCTTATAAACCTCCCGACCTTCGGTTCATAATACCTCGCCCTCATGTAGTACAGTCCATTCGGCTCTGTCATAACACCATACTGGCCGACGTACTTAAACGGCTGCGGGATGGTCTCCACCTGATTAAGCACAGCGCCGAAGGAGTCATAAGAGTATGCGTTGGCT
>JACRLQ010000087.1 GCA_016215155.1 Nitrospirota bacterium | reverse complement strand
ATCGGCAAGGTAAAGAGGATCGTCCTCTATGACACCCTTATCGAGAAAATGAATTATGACGAAATCATGTCTGTCCTTGCGCATGAAGCCGGGCACTGGAAGAAGAAGCACATTTTAAAGTCCATTATCGTGACCGAGACTATCGCATTGATCGCCATCTATATCTCATATCATGTGATCCAAAGTGATTATCTTATCGAGCTGTTCAACATTGAAAAAAGCTCGTTCTTTGCAAAGCTCGTAATCCTTGGCTTTATAGGCTCGATCGTGTCCTTCCCCTTCGGGCCCGTGTTCCACTATTTCTCCAGGAAGCATGAGAATGAAGCAGATAAATATTCCTTTGACCTGACCGGAAACCCGGACAGCATGATAAGCGCCCTGGTAAAGCTCTCAAAGGACAACCTCTCCAACCTGCATCCACATCCGCTTTATGCGCTGTTTCATTATTCCCATCCGCCGGTGCTGGAGAGGATAAGAACGATACGGGGATTAATAAAATAGGCTTGTTTGTTTTTGACATCTCCCCGACAATTATTGTTAAATAAAGCCTTGATATAATCTGCAAATCAGAGGAGTCGACCATGGCACTTAACCACAAAAAATCAAACGAACTTTTTAAAAAGGCAAAACGCATCATCCCCGGCGGAGTGAACAGTCCGGTAAGGGCATTCAAGGCAGTCGGCGGGAGCCCCCTGTTTATAGAATCCGCAAAGGGGTCGAAGATCTACGATGTTGACGGTAATGAGTATATAGATTACGTCCTGTCGTGGGGGCCGATGATACTCGGGCATTCCCATCCGACAGTTGTGAAGGCGCTTAAGAAGGCGACTGAAAAGGGCACAAGCTTCGGCGCGCCGACGCCCCTTGAGGTGGAGATTGCTGAGATGGTGAGGAAGGCATATCCCTCTATGGAAATCATGAGAATGGTCAACTCCGGCACCGAGGCGACGATGTCTGCCATCAGGGCGGCGCGCGGTTTTACCGGAAGGGACAAGATCGTAAAATTTGAAGGCTGTTATCACGGACATGCGGACGGTCTGCTTGTAAAGGCAGGCTCCGGGGCCGCGACCTTCGGAGTGCCGACAAGTCCCGGCGTTCCAAAGGATTATGCCAGAAATACATTGACCCTGCCCTACAATGACCTGCAGGCTTTTAAAAAGCTATGCGAAAAAACCGGAAAGAGCATTGCCTGTGTAATCATTGAGCCGGTCGTCGGCAATAGCGGTTGCATCCTGCCTCGTCCCGGGTATCTTGAGGGCCTGAGAAAGATAACCCAGAAATACGGGATCATTTTAATATTCGATGAAGTGATGACAGGATTCAGGGTCTCATACGGCGGGGCGCAGAAGGCGTTTAAGATCAAACCGGACATGACCTGTCTTGGGAAGGTAATAGGCGGCGGCCTGCCGGTCGGCGCTTACGGCGGCAGAGAAGAGATAATGAGAAAGATCGCACCTGACGGCCCGGTGTATCAGGCAGGGACGCTTTCAGGAAATCCGCTTGCAATGACGGCTGGAATTGAGACTTTGAAGATACTGTCAAAGCCCGACACATACAAACAGTTGATGGCCAAATCAAAGGCCCTTGAAGAGGCCCTGAAAGATGCAGCGGTCCGGGCCGGCATAAAGACAAAGTTCTACAGGGCGGGAACGATGTTCTGCACTTATTTTACAGACAAAGAGGTCTATAACTTCTCTGATGCGGCAAAGACCGATACGGCAATGTTTGCAAAGTTCTTCAGGAAGATGCTTGAAAGAGGCGTCAACCTGGCTCCGTCCGCATTTGAGGCGGGCTTTATGTCCCTTGCCCATTCACAGGCTGATATTAACAAGACGGCGCGGGCGGCATACGAAAGTTTTAAGGAAATAAAATGAAACTGATAATCACCGGCTTTTCCAACTCCGGCAAGACCACGGTCTTCAATGCCCTCACAGGGCTTGCCCTGGAGACGACCACATACCCTACCTCCATATCAGCCGAGGTTGAACCGCATATAGGGGTCGTCAAAATCCCTGATGAGCGGATTGATAAACTTTCATCTATCTACGAGCCGAAAAAGACGACGTACGCGACTGTAGAGTATATAGATTTTCTGGGGATCACTTCGGCTTCTGCCGGAGGAAGTGTTTCGCAAAACACAAAGGTCTTCAGTCTGATCAAAGACGCCGACGCTATCGTGAATGTTGT
>JACRLQ010000083.1 GCA_016215155.1 Nitrospirota bacterium | reverse complement strand
ACCGGAAACCATAACGAGTTTTACGGGTGCTGCACAGAATGCCGACAAATAATGAACACTGTAAAAGTGAGGAGGAAAATATAACATGTGTGTAGACCACTCTATGAGCTGCAGATGCGGATCAAACTCCGCGAGTTTCAATTTCAAGGACGAGGTCATGCCGGCTGAGGTCGTAAGCGGGCTATATTGTCCAAAATGCTCAGGCGATATTCCTTATGACCCTTCGGCCATGCTGAAGGACACGGGTTGGATCATTGAATATGATATGGAGGTGGCGAGGTTTATGGGCCAGTGTCTGCCTTCGTCAAAGATCACGCCCGAGTACCTGTTCGACGAGGGTTACTGTACGTGGAGGGGGGTATACCCGACAGACCATACTGACTCAGTGTGCGAACGGGCAGAGCTTATAAAACTCTCGAAAATCAACCCCAGGCAGTACCTGGAAGAATTCAAAAAATGGGGCATCGAGAGGATGCAGAGGCTCGAAGAGGAAGGATGGCGCAAGGCACGTGAGAACTGATGAATTAAGCTTTAAAGACAAGAGCCCCTGCAGTATAAAGAATGTGCCGGTTCCGGCGATGGTCAAATGCCCGGTATGCTGCGCAGAGATCGAACTGTGGTCGGATGAGCAGAATGCCGTCTGCAGCGGTTGCAGTACTTTGGTCTGCCGGAAATAAACCACCTGTCCGAATATTTTCAGTATAAAGCGACAATGGAGGACTTAATGGAGATTTCTGTCGAAAAAATACCCGGAGGCCTGAGGGTCGATGGGCTTGAGCTTAAAGGCGGAAAATGCGGCTGTACCTCAATACTACCCTGCTGCCACAGCTGGGCAAAAGTCAAAAGAAATGGTAATGTATTTACATATAGCGGAAAGACGACCACCCCTGAGACAAAAGACCATTTCAACTGGTCGTTTAAGGTTAAAAAAGGTGACTTTGAAGTTGAGGCCACGATGGAAGATGCCAGGGACAAGACGATATTCTCGGGTTATTATCCCCCGGGGCTGGAAAAATGGATTGAAAAAGGGTGGAAGGTAGTTTCAAAAGAGGGCGACCGTGAGGACTTCGGGCTATGGCGGTGCGCCGCCTGCAAGTGGCTATATAGCGAACAGCGCCAGCCGGCTAAATTTGATGATCTGCCTGAGGACTGGCGGTGTCCGATATGCAAGGCAGGGAAGAAGTCCTTCGAAAAAATAGGATAAAATAGGAATATACTTTACGTCTTATCCGGATTAAATATAATTATTATGGAGGCAGGATGAAGGCTGTTGAAATCAAGGGCGGCATATATTGGGTTGGCGCTATCGACTGGGCGGTGAGGGATTTCCACGGTTATGCCACGCCGCGAGGAACGACCTACAATAATTATCTGCTTATGGACGACGATATCACCCTTGTGGATACGGTCAAGCATGATTTTTCCGAGACCACGATAAAGAACATTAAGAGTGTCGTAGATCCTTCAAAGATAAAAAATATCGTGGTCAATCATATTGAAAACGACCATGTGACGAGTCTTGATGACATAATGGCGCTGACTCCAAATGCCACGATCTATATCACCGACAAAGGCAAAAAAGGTCTCGCCAGATTTTTCGATATCTCCCGGTGGAATATCAAGGTGGTAAAGACCGGTGACTCGTTGACAATCGGAAAAAGGACTCTCCTCTTTTTGGAGACCCCGATGCTTCACTGGCCCGATTCCATGATGACATACGTAAAAGAGGAGAAGCTCCTCTTCAGCCAGGACGGGTTCGGACAGCATATAGCGTCTTCCGCGCGTTTTGACGATGAGCTTATCACCTGCGAGTCGATGGCCGAGCTTGAGGATGCAGTTGTGGACTATTATGCAAACATTCTGATGCCCTTTGGGCCGATTATCAAAAACAAGATCGCGGAAGTCCAGAAGCTGGGTCTCGAAATCGATATGATCGCCCCTGACCATGGGATCATCTGGAGGTCTCATCCGGGCAAGGTTATAAAGGAATATCTGGACCTTGCGGCCGGGAAGGCGAACCTTAGCGTCTCGATCATCTACGACACTATGTGGCGGAGCACCGAGGCGATGTCTCTGCCGATAATGCAGGGAATCAGGGATGAAGGGGTGGACTGCAAGATCATAAAACTCAGGGCCACTCCCATGAGCGCCGCGATAAAGGAGTTCTGGAAATCGCGCGGTTGTCTTATCGGTACGCCAACGCTCAATAATATCATGTATCCCACTGTCGCCGAGTTCCTGACGCATGTGCGCGGACTGAGGCCTAAAAACAGGATTGCCGGGGCGTTTGGAAGTTACGGCTGGGGAGGCGGGGCTGTAAAGGATGCCTACGAAGAATTCAAAAAAATGGGACTGGAGACGGTCGAACCCGGCCTTCAGGTCCTCTATAAGCCCTCACTCGAAGACGAGACGACCTGCTACGAGTTCGGCAGGGATTTTGCCAGGAGAGTCAGGGAATACCATACCAAATTTCAGGAGGCCGGCTAGACTATGTGGAAATGCACCATCTGTGGATATGAATACGACGAGGAGGCGGAGGGGACACCCTTCGGGCAGCTTCCGGATGACTGGACATGTCCGGTCTGTAATGCGCCTAAGGATTCATTCGAAAAAGTAAGATAGACTTATATAGTTCAACACGTATGCCGCCCCATAAAGTGGGTAGATATTCGGGGACCCCATTATAAATTTTAAGGGCTGTTCGACTTCAGAAAGAAAATCTACTCCCAGCCCTGAAGCCTGCGACTGATAATGTAAGGCTGCCTCAATCATTTCCTGTTCAGCTTCAGAAGCCCTTGATGCCTGATCAAGTCCGGCATGACGGTCAAGGCAACTTATACAAAGACTCCATGTAGTTTATTGCAGCCGGTATTACGGCTTGCCCGATTGGTTGTTAAGCCGTCTTTTGCATAAGGTTGTTGTCAAGTTCAAGTAGAAAAGGGACATCCTTGGATTCAACATCGCTTGCCTTTTTTATAAATAAATATCTCATTGGGTATTGTGCAAAGGAGGAAAAGAAGAATCTCCCGCGTTGTTGTATTTCGACATTATTGATTCCCTTCAATAAGTTACATTATTTAACATATTTTGAACAGAACAATTTTTCACAGGATAGGAGTACCTCGATTTTTATCCGTCATTCCCGCGCAGGCGGGAATCCACTCTTTT
>JACRLQ010000082.1 GCA_016215155.1 Nitrospirota bacterium | reverse complement strand
CGACTGCCCGTTGATGGTCGTGGTTATGTCGTTATGCCTGGCAGAGGTGTAATATCCATAATTGACCGCAGGTTGGCCTGCAACAGTCATCTTAGTCCTCCGGCCTGTCTTGTCGTACTCATAGGTTATTGTCCCCTGCGGCGTAGTCTCAGTGCGGACTAATCCTATAGGCATCGGGGCATTGCTTGTCGTGGTATAGGTGTACGTAATCGTCCCGGACACGCTATCGGTTATCGTCTTGATTTTCCCGGTCGATTGGTTGTCGGCGGGGGTGTAATACTCATAGGTCGTGTAGCTTTCGAGATTGTTTTCGGCACTATCAAGATAGTAATCAATCCGTATTATCCTGTTCAGGCTGTCATAGGTGTATTTGGTTTTCTGACCTTTCCTGTCGATTACTGAGACGAGATTGCCTGCCGGATCATAGTCATATGTTTCTATCTGCCCTAGCTGATCAGTGATCCTGGTGAGCCTGCCGGTCTTGTATTGCGGGTCATACTCATAGCCGATGGTATGGAGATTGGCGTCTTTAACCTGGGTGAGTCTGCCCGAGCCGCTTCCACCTCCGCAGGATGAGCAGACCCCTCCCTCATATGCATATTCCGTTACATTATTAAGGGCATCCGTTACCTTCTTGACCTGTCCGAGGTAGTTGTAGTCGTAAGTCGTTATTTTATCTATAGTCTCCGACGGCAGTTTGGGCTCTTTTACCGTCTTTCTATTGCCGTTATTGTCATAGGTATATTCGGTTATATTACCAAGCGGGTCTGTCACCTTCCATAATTGATCGAGGACGGTGTAATCGAAATGAGTCGTCTTCTCTCCCACCGTCTGGTCCGTCATATTGCCGTTTGTGTCGTAGATGTACGTTGTAACGATCCCTGCCGCATCGGTAATCTGTGTCGGATTGCCGTTGCTGTCATAGGCATCGAACTGAGTCTTTTCGGCTTCGGCGTTTGTGATGGACTTCAGATTGCCATGATAAGTACCGACCGGATAATATTCGTATGTAATGATGCTGCCTGTAGGACCGGTGATCGTCTTAAGGTTGCCGATAGAGTCATATCCATATGTCGTTTTGTTGCCGTCCGGATCTTTCATGCTCGCTATCTGGCCGAAGCCGTTATTGGTCTCACAAACGCCGCTATACGTAAAATAGGGACAATAATTATAAGTATAGGTCGTCGTGTTTCCGAGTTGGTCTATCACGGCGGTCACCTTGTCGTTGCCATTATAATTTTGATACGTTGTAACGTTATTGTTGGGGTCTCTTTTGGTAAGCATATTCTTGGTCACGAAGTCGTAAGTATAGCTCGTGGTGTTCCCCCGAGGGTCGCTCTTCTGCATCAGTTTGCCGAGACGGTTATCGTAAATGTATGTCCAGACACCCCCGTCTTTCTCGGTCACCGTCGTGGTTCTGGCGGATGGACTGTATGACATGCCCTTTGTATGTTCCTCAGGGTCAAGAACGGACTGGAGCTTGCCGTCCGATAGATAACTATAGGTAGTTGTGTTCCCATTAGGGTCGGCCTTGGTCCAAAGCTTGCCCGCGCCATTGCCCTCTGTGTGATAGGTATAATGCCACTCATGATTGAGGACATCCCTGACAGTCGAAAGGTAGCCGGTGCCGGCCTCGTAGATAAACGTCACTGTTTTGGGTCTATTGGGATCAGGCCCCGTAATCGTCTTTAGCTTGCTGGTGCCGGGATAATAGTCGAGGGTTGTTAACCTGCCGACAGAGTCGGTTATACCTGTCAGATTGCCGGTTGTGTAAGTAAAAGTCATTGCGTCACCCCTGCGGTCAACAATGGATACTATTTTCCCGCCTGCATCGAAATTGTATTCGAGGTCGTCTTTTTCGGTGATAACGTAAGTACCGTCCGGATTCTGAGTGAGGATGGAATAATCCCCTGCCTGCGAATCATAGCCACCGAGTCCATCTTGCTTATAGATCCTTCTTTTGCCAGTGCCTTCGTTGAAGGCTATTGAATCTGTATAAATTTGAGAAAGGTCCATGTCGTAACTATGAGTCCAGCTTGGCCCGAGCGGCCCTGTGCGTGTACTAATGCTGTTATAATGCAGGGACATATTCGTCGTAAGCCCCGTGCCTTTTATAGAGAAAACGTCCTGGCTGTGCGAAAGGCTGCCGCTTGCAGCATTTGCCGCAGACTCAACAGGAAGGTTCAGAGGACATTCGCAGGAGGAACCCGCGCCATTGCAGCAGGGGTCATTGCTCCCGCAGCAAGGATCGTCGCTCGCACAACAGGGGCCGACACCGTCACAACAAGCAATCGTGCTTCCGCAACAATAATAGCAATCCCCGTAAAATACACAGTTCTCCACAGGTGGGCACGACGACCCCGCACTGCACTCGGGCACACCCACACCGCAAGGGGCATACCCCCTATAATCGATACAAACTAAGTTCGCATTGCCCGGAACAGAATAATAGTCTTCAAAAAAATACCAGTAAGTTGGGTAACTGCTTGCCAGAATCGGGCCTGTCCATACCTGACAACGGTAAGCTGATGAAAGATTTGGGAAAGTGCATATCAATAATAAAATAGCTGCAACAAGAATAGTTTTTTTCATGAACTCCCCTCTTACTGTTCCAAAATCCATCCTGAACTGATCCCAACAACAACAAAAATTATCATTTGATCCTTGCAGTTATGAGCTTATCGGTAAATATGACGGATGTCAAGAAAAAAGAATGTTTTTCCCCCGGACAAGCGTGAAACAGCGTTAAGCAATTTTAATTTGCATTTGGGTCCGCAGTGTGATTACATGTTACTAGACAGAGAGGATTTAATACCAGGAGGAACCCATGAAGAAAATAACGTCTTTTATATTGGTAATTTCACTGTTAGGGCTGAGCTGGGGCTGCGCTCCGCACCAGCGGCAGGGGACAGCGGCAGGCGCCGCCGTCGGAGGCATAAGCGGGGCCATACTCGACAGCAGGAACCCCTGGAGGGGCGGCATCATCGGCGGTGTAATAGGGGCGATAGTGGGCGCGACAATTTCAGACATCTCCTACAGGGCCGCGCAGGAGGCCGCGCAGCATGACAGACCGGTCGAATACAGGACCGAAGACGGACGCGGTCTCTACCGTGCGGAACCTTTGGGTTATAACGAGAGGACCCGCTGCAAGAGGATCCACGAGAGGGTGTGGGAAGACGGCAGGCTGGTCAGGGACCGGGAACGTGAAATCTGCGAGGAAAGGTACGACAGACCCGAAAGAAGATACTAAAGGGGGTCTTTCCCCCCTTTTTTCTTAAGTATGAAAAACATCACCGCGCCGAAAGCGAACATAAGGATGCTTATCCCCGTGGATATCGAAATGCCGGGCACTATGAACCCTCTGACTTCATCCCCCCGGAACTGCTCCACAACGACCCTTATGACCGAATAGTTTATGAGATAAAGAAAAAATATCTGGCCGTTAAACGACTGGCGTTTCCTTACCATTACAAGTATCAGGAAATTCAGAAACTCCGCGGCCGACTCGTACAGCTGGGAGGGATGAAGCGCGATGCCCCTGATGGCAAGCGTATCGGGAGACCTGAATATGACCGACCACGGCAGGCCTTCGGCCGGACGGCCGTAGCAACACCCCGCGCAGAAGCACCCCAGCCTTCCTATGGCGTGCCCGATCGCTATCGAGGGCGCGAAGAGGTCGAAAGTCTGCCATAAAGGCAGCGCGGCCCTTTTTATAAACAGTAACGCGGTGGGTACCGCGAAGAGGAGACCTCCGTAGAAGACCAGCCCCCCCTCCCATATCTTGAACACGTCAAGGGGACGGTCCTGAAAATATGAAAGGTTGGTGAATATGAAGAAAAGTCTTGAGCCTGCTATCCCGGCGATAAGACAGTAAAAGGCCAGGTCTATTATTTTCTGATCAGGGACGCCGGTCTTTTTTGCGCGGCCGACCGCAAGCCACAGCGCCACTAGAAATCCGGCCGCAATAAGAAAACCATATGTATGAATGGTCAAAGGCCCTATTTTTATAAGTACAGGAAACATCTTCCCTCCTGATTATTTTCCGTCGCTAAAAAAAACAGCAAATTATTTATGCCCTATTCCCCAAGGCTTA
Organism: Nitrospirota bacterium; assembly: GCA_016215155.1. Lineage (GTDB taxonomy): Bacteria > Nitrospirota > Thermodesulfovibrionia > Thermodesulfovibrionales > UBA6898 > PALSA-1316. The sequence continues at coordinate 44,584 of JACRLQ010000082.1, read as the reverse complement.
TGGCGTCTACAGGGCAGTTTTCCTCGGCCGCTTCGCAGCACCCCACAAACTCGCAGGCCTCCGCATCGATCACCTCGGACTTCCCCGTGACCTCGCTGACATGGAAGACGGACGGGCATATCTCCTCGCATCTGCCGCAGCCTATGCATATGTCCTGGTCCACCTGAACGTTCATGAAATCCCCTCAAGCACGGCGGCGCAGAGGAGGGGAAACATGATCTCGTGGTGCCCTGTCAGCGCGTAGTTGCGGCCGGCCGACGCCGTGGGCCTTTTAAGCACATTTTGGCCCGGCCTGTAATGCTGTATAAAATCCATATTCACCGTCGTAAAATCCTCCACCTTGTTGCCAAGATTGCGCGCTATATTCAAGGCCTTAAGAAATACCTCCGGCAGGATCACGGCCGAGCCAAGGTTGATATAGACCCCGCCTTCAAGGTCGAAAACAACAGAGGCAAAAAGTCTGAAATCGGTCATGCTGCCCTTTCCCAGGGACGCGCCGTCCGCCTCGGGATGCATATGTATGATATCAGTTCCTATGGCGATATGGACAGTAACGGGCACGCCGATGTCATGGGCCGCCGCAAAAATGCTTTTGTCCCTGTGCCTGAAGCGCCGGCCCGAAATTGCCTCTCCGACAGCTCCGCCTATTCCCAGGCCTTTTTTTACCCCTTTGTTGATCGCCTGGTTCAGGCCTCTGCCTGTCTCCCTGGCCATCCCGAAAGTGCCTTTGCATAATTCGGGGCCGACATCTTCTGAAGTATGACCGGCGAGCGCTATTTCATAGTCATGTATGGCGCACGCCCCGTTCGTCGCGACCGCGGTTATGATCTCCCGGTTAAGCAGATCTATGATCAAGGGAGAAAGCCCCAGTTTGACGGCATGCGCCCCCATGCCGAGGACGACCGGCCTGCCGTTTTTTCGGGCCGATACGATCTCATCCGCTACCTTCCTGAGGTCCTTTGCGGCAAGGCTTTGCGGCAGTTTTTCAAGGAACGCCGGAAGGGTATCGCCTTTTTTATATATCTTAGCAAAGCCCTTGATCGATTCCTTGCTCTTTCTGGAACAGAGGGGATAGGACCTGACTGATTTCAGTGAGACCGGTCTGTATTTTTTCATTGATTCGGATTATGTTAGCAAAACTGCCGGAATATGATCAACGGCCGCGCGTATTCTCTATGAAAAACGGGAAATAAAACCAATATCAGGATAGGGGCTTAAGACGAATGCAGACGGTTAACTTAAGACAATATACTCCTTCATCTTCTCCAGGTCTTTATCATCCAGGAACATTTTTGCGATAAGACTCTTCATGATTTTAAGAGCGCCCTCGTCATTGCGTTCTATATCACCGCAGAACTTCTCCATGTTCTTCACCAGATCGATGATGACGTGACGCCAGTCGTCCTCGGATATGCCGCTTTTTTGGGACACCTGCTCGAACTCCTTGCTGATAAAAAGCTTCATGCCCTCAAAATGACGCGCCCTCTCTTCCTCGGTCAGAAGTCCCTTCATATCGCTTTTTAGTATCTGGAACAGGTCTTCACCCAGAAGTTTCGAGACGTCTTTGGTCTTCTCCCTTTTTTCCCTGAATACCTCCTCCAACCTTACCTTTCCCTTGTCGGTGGCGAAATTATACGCGAATCTCAGGACATCGTTGACCAGGACCATGCGGATGGGTTCAAGTTTCTTCGGCAGTTCGTTCAGGAAAGGGTCTCGGGAGTCATCTTCGACTTCCCTGATGTCCGCAGGGGGCTTGGGCGTAAAAACATTTTTCGGCCGGCCATCCTCAGGAAATTCCTCGACGGGTTTGCCTCCGAAGAGTTTTTTCCATTCTTCGAGTTCCCGTTTTCCGGCCTGGCAGTCTTCTTTATGTCCCCGCATGGACCTGCACTCTTTGCAGGCCGGCCCCAGGGTCTTTATCACTATTTCATTTTCTTCCTGTTCCATAACTCTTATCGCCTTTCAATCGTGATCATGTGATCTTACAATAAATATTGACCTTAGTATTGCATTAAACCGCAAGCTGCACAGTCCAGGGAAATGTTTCCCATAATCAGGGTTTATTTTGAGTATGTTAGCAGATGTCCGTTCGTATGATCAACAACCGTCACTGACAGACCGATACGGTCAGTTGACTCTTCGGGCCTGATGGTATAAAATCACTCCGTGAGGGGACTTCTTTTATACATTTCGATATTCTGTATGTTATTTTCGCTCCCGGCTGGAGCTCATCCCGGAAAGACCGACCGCAGCGGAGGACATTCGTGCCGGAAGGACTGCAGCGTCTGGGACCTGTACATCGGAGAGTATCATCACCATGATGATTACGGAAGACCGCTCCGGGTTGATAATAAAACCAGGCGGCAGGCCGCCCCTGTCGCTGAAGTGACTACACCGGAAAATGATCTGAAACCGCCTGGGCCGCCGCTGCCTGAAAACATCCCGGCCGCCCCGGAAAAAGCCGCTGCGCCTGCTTCCCCGCCACGGCAGCAAGACAAGCCGACGGACGTACAGCCGCTTTATGAGGCCTATACCTTTCCCGTCAACCTGCTTTGGCTGCTGGTCATGGCGGGTGCCCTCATTGTCCTCCTCATCGCCCTTATAATAAGAAGGAAAAAAGCGGCCGCACGATAAATCCGCGGCCGCTTTTTTGTTGACCCTATTTACGTTGGTATTGAAGCGGTTCATGATAACTCCTCCGATCACGAGCACCGAAGACCCCAGCACCCCGAATAAGGACTCCCTCACACCCGTTATCGCAAGGAGTATCATCGGGGATATAACGCCAAGGCCGATCTCTGCCATATAAAACCTGCTCGCCATGGACCCGTCGAAGGCCAACGGCAGGGCCCCCCTCATCGAAAGGTCCGCGACCTTAAGAACAAGGTAGACAAAAAGTGTTATGGCCGTGCCCTTGCCAAGCCCCTTAAGCAGTTCGGTCTCCTGCGGCCTTTTGAAGGCCCAGGCCCCGACAATCGCCTCGAAGGATACCATCGCGAGGCCCACCGCAATCGCGGAGACATAAAAAAACTGCGGCATATATGGGGAATACCAGAGGCTGTTGAGCTTGGCCGGCATTATCAGGAAGAATGCCCCAAGGGACGACTGATGCAGAAAAGAAAGAATAATTCCGGCTATCACGAGCGGAAAGGTAAAGAATTTGAGTATCTTTACCAGAGCGTTTAGCCCAAGCTTCTCGAGGAAGGCAGGGGCAAATTCAAGGGCCAGCACCGTTGTATATAAAGATATGCACATGACGACCTCGAACATGACCGATCTGGGCTGCCACATCACCAGCGGATGCCAGAACCTCATGGGCTGTCCTATGTCAACGATGAGGCCCAAAACGACCATAAGGTAGCCGATAAACGCCGTCAGGATGGCCGGCCGGGCGATAGGCTTATACTTCTTCATATTGAAGATATACACTGCCGCCGTGATCGTGAAACCTCCCGCGGCAAGGGCGACGCCGCATAATACGTCAAAGGCAACCCACAACCCCCAGGGTACTTCGTCACTGAGGTTTGTGGAGGCACCGAGGCCGGTGGAAAAACGATTGACCGCCGCGTAAATACCTGCCGCGATAAGTATCAGAAGTATGACTGATCCGATAGAAAACAGTGATACCTTATTTCTATTGTCCTGCATGGCTTAACCCTCCTTTTCCTTGTCGGACGCTGACGGCCCGCCGTCGCCGTTGCCGCGGTTTCTGATGAAGGCTATGGCGGACAGGACGACGGCAAGCCCGCCGACCGCATATGGTATCTTCGAAAGAGAGGCCCAGGTAAGATCAGGCAGCGCCTTCGCGGGTATGTTGGTCTTAAACCCCATCGCCTCAAAGGGGACCGACGACAGATACATCCAGGCAGTGCCGCCCGCCTCTTGCCTTCCATAGATATGGTTGACGTACTTTCCGGGATGCTCCTTTATTCTCCGCTCCGCCTCGGCCACGATCTTGTCATGGTCGCCGAAGATGATCGCGTTCGGAGGACAGGTCTTCACACAGGCCGGCTCCATACCGTCGGCAATCCGCTCGGCGCAAAAGGTGCACTTTTGGACGATGGGATAGAGCTTGTCCCACTCGTACTTGGGCACCTGGAACGGACAGGCCATCATGCAGTAACGGCAGCCGATGCATTTTTCCGGCTCATAGGTAACCGGACCCGCGGCGGTCTTCGTGAACGCCCCCACCGGGCAGGCCGAGGCACAGGCCGGGTCCTTGCAATGCATGCACTGGACTTTGATGAAATCCCAGCTTACGTCGGCGTCCTTTTCTGTTTCAACAAATTTGACCAGGGTGTATGTCTCGGAATTCATATCCCCCGGACTGGTAAAATTGCCGGTCATCACGGTCTTTTTCGTGGAGCGCTGGTTCCAGCTCTTGCAGGATATCTGGCAGCCGCGGCAGCCTATGCATTTCGTCAGATCTATCAACGCTCCTTTGGGTGTCATGTTAGTAGCAGCCATATCGCCCTCCTAAGCCTTCTGGACATTGACCATAAAGGCCTTTGTCTCAGGTATCATCGTATTCGCGTCGCCGATGGTCGGGGTGAGCAGGTTTGCGCTGTCGCCCCCGCTGCCGTCCTCAGGGAACTGCCACCCGAAATGATACGGCAGACCGACCTGATGGATCGTGGAGCCTCCGACCTTAAACGGCTTGAAGCGTTTTGTTACTACGGCCTTTGCCAATACCTCTCCGCGGCCGGACTTGACTATCACCTTGTCGCCGTTACTGATGCCCTTTTCTTTTGCGAGTTCCATGCTCATCTCCACAAACAGCTGCGGCACCGCCTCGGCAAGCCATGGCACATGGCGCGTCATAACTCCCGTCTGCCAATGCTCGGAGACACGGTAGGTCGTTGCCACATAGGGATATCTCATATCGCAGGAGAAGAAGACGTCCTCGGCCGCGCCGCTGTCCTTGTCTGTAAATATCTTCACCGCGGGATTTATCTTTGTCTTTGACATCAGGTTTTCCTGGAGCGGACATTCAAGCGCCTCATAATGCTCGGGGAACGGCCCGTCCGCAAGCCCGGGCCCGAAGAGTCCGCCCACTCCGGACGCCATCATGATAAACGGAAGCTTACCTGTTTTTTCAGTGGCCATGGGCGGCGCGGGTCCGTCCGGCACATCACCGTCCCACCCCGGAACTACCTTGTTCGTAACAGGGTCCAGTTTATCGGGATTCCATTTTATTACAGCCCTCTTTGGGTCCCAGGGTCTGCCCTCGGGGTTGACCGAGGCGCGGTTATAGATGATCCTACGGTTGACAGGCCAGGCCCAGGCCCACTCAGGGAACATACCGAGGCCGGTCGGATCAGCCTTCTTCCGGCGGGCCATCATATTGATCTCTTTGCCGTCCTTTTGGGTATAACTGCCGCTATAGATCCAGTTACCGCAGGAGGTCTTCCCGTCCGCCTGAAGCGTCACGAAATTGGTACAGAGCTCACCCTTTTTGCCGAGCTGTTTCGGAGGGGTCACCTTTGCATCGACAATGTCGTCGAGATAATAGCCGTTGACCTCTTTGGCGATCAGATGGGTGCTGATCTCATGAATTTTGCCGTCCTTGTCCTTCCTGCCGTAATTCCAGGTGAGGTTGGTTATAGGGGCAGGGAACTTCCCCCCTTTTGTCTGATAGAGCTTCTTCACCCTGTAGTGGAGTTCGTTGATGATCTCGCCGTCAGGCTTCGACCCCGCAATAGGCGGGACCGCCGCCGTGCGCCACTGCACCCATCTGCCTGAATTAGAGATGCTTCCCTCTTTTTCGACCGAAGAGCAGCACGGGAGCATAAAGACCTCTGTCTGAATGTCCTTGGGATTGACGCCCGGCCCTCTCCAGAACGATCCGGTCTCATTGTCAAAAAGATTCACGTTGACCATCCATTTAAGTTTTGCAAGCCCCTTCCTCACCTTGCCGGCGTTCGACCCCGAGCAGGCCGGGTTCTGGCCCCAGGCGAAGAAGCCCTCGAACTTGCCCTTATACATCTGGTCAAAGAGCATCAGCCACGAGGCGTTCATGCCCTCGTCGATCTTCGGAAGCCAGGCATAGCCGTAATCGTTGTCTGCCGTCGCTGCGTTTCCGTATATGGCCTTGAGATAGCTGGTAATGTATTTAGGTCTGTTCCCCCACCAGTTGACGCTCCTGGGTTCCTTTGTCTTTGGTGTGAATTTTTCATTGTAGGCCTTAAGGTCGGCCAGGGTTGCCGAGGGCACAGGCACATATCCGGGCAGGATATGGAAAAGCAGGCCGAAATCGGTCGACCCCTGCACGTTTGACTCGCCCCTCATGGCGTTGATGCCGCCGCCCGCCATGCCTATATTGCCAAGCAGGAGCTGAATGATCGACATCGCCCTTATATTCTGGGTGCCGACCGTATGCTGGGTCCATCCCATCGCATAGCATTCGGTGCCGACCCTGTTTGGCTTGCCGGTCGAGCCATAGGTCTTATAGACCTCCGCAAGCTTTTCCTTCGGCGTGCCGGTAATGTCGGAGACCTTGTCCAGGTTGTATCTGGAATAATGTTTTCTCATGAGCTGAAATACACAGCGGGGGTCTTTAAGGGTCATGTCCCTCTTGGGCACTCCGCTCTCTTCCATTTGATAAGACCAGGTCTTCTTGTCATACTTTCTGGCCTTGGCGTCGTAACCGGAGAAGACACCCTCAAGCTCACCCGGGCCTTTGTACTCGGGGTTCACGAGGAAGGAGGCATTGGTGTAGTTGGCTACATATTCCCTGAAATACAGATTATTGTCGATTATATACTTGATCATGCCGCCCAGGAAGGCGATGTCGGTGCCCGAGCGGAGCGGGGCGTAAAGATCGGCCTTCGCGGCCGTCCGGGTGAACCTCGGGTCCACCACGATCAGTTTGGCGCCCTTTTCTCGGGCCCTCATCATCCATTTCATCGAGATCGGATGGTTCTCGGCGGGGTTGCTGCCCATCACCAAAATTACATCAGCGTTCTTGAGGTCTATCCAGTGGTTTGTCATTGCACCGCGTCCGAACGACTCTGCCAGAGCCGCAACAGTTGCGGAGTGTCATATTCGGGCCTGGTGTTCTATATATACAAGTCCCAGTGAGCGGAGCCATTTCTGAAGAATATAGCATTCCTCGTTATCGAGGGCCGCGCTACCTACGTGCGCGATGCCGTCGGTGCGGTTGACCACAAATTCCTTTTCGACCTCTTTTTCAGTGCCGTCCGGCTGCTTCTCCTTTACCTTCGACTTCGACATCACCTTGAAGGTCCTGTCCCGGGTGTCCTTGACCTTTTTTGCGATCTCATCAAGGGCCCAGTCCCACTCGACCTCTTTCCATTCGGCGGCGCCTGCTGCGCGGTACATCGGTTTTGTGAGGCGTTTCGGATTATTGACGACCTGATAGAGAGAGGCGCCTTTGGAGCAGAGAGTTCCCTCGCTGATAGGGTGTTCCGGGTCTCCCTCTGTGTTGATCACCTTGCCGTCTTTGGTGTGGACGACTATACCGCAGCCGACCGAGCAGTAAGGGCAGATGGTAGTGGTCTCCTTCGCGCCCTTCGTCCTCGGGTCTTTCGTAACGGCCTTGGCCTCGGCCCCGGGAACGTCGGCAGCCACCGCCCCGACTACCGCAGCTCCGCCGGACAGCTTTAAAAAATCTCTTCTTGATAATGCCATGCTTAACCTCCTTAGGATCGGACAGTTTATGCGAATTTGAACGTTTTTATGGAATAAAAATGGACAACCCGGCAATCAGGAAATGTATTGCTCTCATTCCCGCACGGGGACGGTAAATATTCATTAGAGAAACTTATCAGCTCATAAGTCATACGATGCGTATTTTTTATCATAATGAAGGCTAAAGTGTCAATGACTTTTCAAAACAGAAATGTTAACGCAGCGATGTTTAAGGCAACAGGCTGTCCCGTATTTCAGGGACGCAATTCATTGCGCCCTGACGACAACCTGCTTGTGAAAACCGGGCGTCATGAATGTCGCCCCTGCAGCAGCGCACACGGCAGATGGATTGGGCCCGGGCCTTTTATTATTTTTTGATGAACAATAGACCAAAAAGGACTATAATTGATTTAATAAGGAGAACAGAGTAATGGTATTGCATCATCTGCTTATTCATATAATCTTATCAAGTCTTTATGTCCTTCCCCAGCTTTCTTATGCCGCGGACAGCTGCGTCGCCTGTCATGCAGATAAATCAAAAATGTCCGGCCTTGGGCATCCCGAGTTCTTCATGCCCGCGGAGGAAGTCGCAAAACAGACTCATATGCCAGCCTCATGTGCCGATTGTCATCTGGGGAATCCCGATGCGGTCTCAAAAGAAGAAGCCCATAAAGGTATAGTTTCGGTAAAACTTTCTGACGCCAAATTCAACGTAATAGCGAGAGACTCGTTAAAACCCGCGGACCGGGAATTATTCAGACAGCTCCGGAGTTCCGGAGAAAACCGTGCTACAGGGCTTCTTCCTAAAACTGTCATCGACGGCAGACGGAGGGACCATCCCCAACATAACCTCGTCCTCCTCCACGACAAAAACCCGGGGACGCTTGCCTTCAATCCGGAAATTGCGGAGAGGACCTGCGGGAAATGCCATGCAGGGATCGTTAAAAGTTTCCTCCAAAGCCCGATGGGCGGATCAAAAGGCGCACATACCCAGAGCCAATACAGGGCCTGGACCGCAAAAACAGGGCCCCAGAGCTGCGGGTTATGGACAGGGGTTCTCTCCGTGCCTGCTCAGGACAGGTTTTCTGATGAGAACATGACTTTTTATAATGAGCATTCCACCATGCGGATTAACGACAAGACGGCATTCAATAACCAGAGGACCTGCAATAAGTGCCACGCCGGCTGCCTTGACTGCCATCTGGATTTAAGTAAAAAGGACGGGGAAGGTCAGTCCACCGCCCACACCTTTGTAAAAAAACCTTCATCGCTTACGTGTTACGGCGGCGGCAGGGCCTTCATCTGTCATGCCGGGCCGCTCGAGCGGAGACGTGGGGACGGATATATCAGAGGAGAATTCACACAGGCGGCTGAAAGCGGAAAGGACATTCTGAAAAAAAATCCGGACGTCCACCTGGAAAAGAATATAGGTTGCGTTGACTGCCACGAACCGAATAAAAAGACGGGCGCGCATGCTGATCTTTCGCGCAGTGTCTCCTGCGGAAAGTGTCACGCGAAAGTGGTCAGTTCTCACGAAAACGGGGTCCATAAAAAGGTTGACTGTGCCTCGTGCCATACCTCACTCATCGGAGGGTATGCCTTTAATTTCTGGTCTGCGGTTGGACCTGCGGGGGGCGAAAACCCGCTTACAAGGATTCAGGATTATCAGACCGGGGCGACAAGACCCCTTCTTATCAAGAATCCTAAAGGCATATGGATACCGGTCCATCTTGTCCCTCATACCTCCGGAAATGTCAAGGTTGAAGAAGTGAAGCTGTCGAAACGCCTTATGTTCAGAAACAGGCCTGACGCTGAAATCGACAGGCGGTATTTCTCGAACGATTCCTTCGCGGTAACGGGATTAGTGAAAAACCTTGACGAAAAAGACCACGATACGATGGTCTGGATGAACCTCGACCGGGTCGCGCACGCGACAGGAAAGTCACTCCGCTGTGATGACTGCCATGCCTCGCGAACACAGAAGATAGCTGTAAAATTCGAAGGCGGCTCATACAAGGACCTCGACGACGGGAGCTATGCTATCATGGCTGACACGAAAGGGTTGAGGGTGACCGGCTTCAGGGACTCTGAGACAGGGACTACTCCAAAAGATCTTATCCCGCTTAAAGACAAATGGAATTTAAAGGGTGATTTTTCCCTGCCTGTCGTAAAAAACAAGAAGCTCTACAGGAAGATGCTGAAGAATTATGAAGAGGGGACCTTTAGCCACTAGAATTTAAGAAGAAATTGTTTACTGCCCCGATAATATCTGACACATCACCTCAAAAACCCTTTCACGTCGTCCCAATCCTCAGGGGTATTTATATTCCTCCAACAATCCTCTAGCTCTTTTGGTATAACAGGTTTGAGTACCTTGGGGTGATCTGCGATCCGCTGCAGCGCCGGCTTTCCGCCCAGTAGCAGCGACTCCACATGGTCAAAGAGCATCGGCTCGTAACAGGCCCCGGTTGTTTCCAATTTCTCAGATCCTGCCCTGCGGGGAATTACTGCCCATACACCGGGCCTTCTATGCCCCAGCAGCCATTGCCACGCCTTCTCATTCATAACAGGCATATCTACAGACGATATAAGCCACGCGCAATCGGGCGCCCACCTGAAGGCGCTCAGCATGCCGGCAAGAGGACCGGCTGTCTCCAGGACATCGGGCAGCCTTTCATTGCGTCCCAGGCAGAGCGGAAGTTCCGCGGCCCCAAGCAGAAGCACACGCGGCGTCACCGATGAAAGTGTATTAAAGGCCCGCTCGGAGAGAGTATTTCCGTTTGCCTCAAGCAGCCCCTTCGGACTTCCCATCCGGCTGCTTTTGCCTCCGATGAGAAGCCCCGACATTATAGACCTCCATGCGTGATGGGCCTCCAGTTCCCGATGGATATACGAAAGGAACAGTTCAACGTAATCCGGATCGTCACGATACATGATTTTTTTACTTGAAATCTTACACCCCTCTCCCCCGGTGGGCGAGGGCGAGGGGGAGGGGAGAGACGACTGTTTCTCAAGCCAAACGCCGGAAATACCTGAGGCCTTGTGACCTTCAACGATAATAAGATCCAGACCGGAGGGGAATTTAATTATCGCCTTTTCAACTTCCGCCCCTGTCTGATGATACCTTGCAAACCCCTGAGAGTCATCATGACCCATAACAAAATCCGCTCCTGCATCAAAAAAACGGGCGGTGTCCTTGCCCCGGGCGTCGAGTCCCTGCATGGCATGATGCGTATGTTTTAGTACTCCAACATATAGACCCTGCTTCTTTAATTCAGGCAGGGCCCTTTCTATAAGGGTGGTCTTGCCTGACCCTGAGTGGCCGCAAAGTCCTATGATGCATGCAGGTGTCATAATCCGTCCGTACATAATATCATTATAAACTTCATTACAACAATTATCCCCTCGCCCCCGGAGGGAGAGGGTCAGGGTGAGGGGGATTCCGTATAAATTTCCATTTCTCCCGGTTCTCCTATAAAATATGAAAACCATGGCAGAGAACAAGACGATGAAGATCGCGTATTTCGACTGTTTTTCCGGCATCAGCGGCGACATGTGCCTCGGCGCGCTTATCGACGCCGGCGTGCCCCTCGAAAAACTGACCAGCCGGCTGCAAAAACTCCACCTGCCCGGTTATTCCATATCGCAAAAAAAAGTCACTCGCTGCGGGATCGCGGCCACCAGGGCAGAGGTTTTGTTGAAGGGAAAACAGACACAGGAAAGAAAGTGGGCGGATATCAGTAAAATCATCGTCGGTTCCGGACTTTCCTCGGGTCTCAAAAGAAAGGGTCTGTCTGTATTTAGGTCGCTCTTTGAGGCTGAAGCCTCCGTGCATGGAGGACAGTTTGAGGAGATCCACCTGCATGAACTGGGGGCCGTTGACTGCATCGTCGATATATTCGGCACACTGATAGGGCTTGACCTGCTTGGGGTGGACAAGATATACGCCTCAGCTTTGAACCTCGGGAGCGGCTCTGTCCGGACCTCGCACGGGTTGCTTCCGGTCCCTGCTCCGGCCACGCTGGAGCTTCTCCGGGGCGTTCCCGTTTATTCCTCCGGGGGGTCTTTTGAGATGACGACGCCGACCGGCGCTGCTCTTATTAAGTCAATCTCGGCGGATTTCGGCGCAATGCCTCTTTTCATCCCCGAAAAAACGGGCCATGGAGCCGGGGGAAAAGACCCGGACTCCATGCCCAATATACTGCGGGTTACCGTCGGCAGTATGTCAGCGCCCCCGGCGGACGGGCCCCTCGTCGTGGTCGAAACGAACATCGACGACATGAACCCGCAGGTCTATGAACATGTTGTCGGCCTGCTTTTGAAGGCAGGCGCCCTGGATGCCTGGCTGACTCAGATAATGATGAAGAAGATGAGGCCCGCCGTAAAGCTCAGTGTTTTGACGGTCAGGGGCAGACTGGACGAGATCTCGGAAATACTGTTAAGGGAGACGACCAGCCTGGGCGTCAGATACTACGATGTCTCCCGGAATATAATGGAGCGCCGCATTGACCACGTTAAGACCCCTGCGGGCAAAATAGGCGTCAAGGTCTCAATATATAAAAATCGCATACTCAAGGTCACGCCCGAATATGAAGACTGCCGGAGGGTCTCCGAAAAAAGCGGCCTGCCTCTCATCGAAGTTCTCGAAAGCGCAAGGACAGCTGCGGCCCGCCTGATCAAAAAAACCGGAAAGGGGAAGTGAAGACCCAATGACGGGAACATATCACTCCCCCTTTCTGTTATAGCCTACTGCTGACCGGCCCTATTCGGGGACCCTGTTTTGCCGCCTTGACCAGTCGAAGGATTGCCAGGCATTTTTCATGGGGTTGCGCCTGCGGTCTTCTTCGTTTATCTCGGCCGCGGACTTTGGCTGGGTCTGGGGCCGCCTGATGTCCGGGGCATGTCTGTCCCTCTCGGGCTGTGCCCCGCCAAACGGCGTCCTGGGATCTCTGGCCTTTTTTTCTCTGAGATTCCTTAAAGGCATATTCTTTGGGGCCGCCCGCGGAGTAAATATGGACCGGTTTTTCTCCCTCACTAATGGTCTGGAGGCCTTCAGTTCATGGATTCTATAATCATTCAACGTCTTCGGAGGTCTTCTGAAAAGGGGTATCTCCTTTATTACAGGCCGTGAGATGATCTTTTCAGGCAAACGCTTCGGCCTCCCGAATACAAAATTATCAGAGCTGAACGGATTATCCCTGAAGTCATGGTCGACATGCCTGCCCCTCAGGAACGTATCGATATGAAGAGTCGTGACCCCATTGTTGACAAAGGCATTTCTATACCTCGGCCTTCGTCCAAGGTCTATGCCGACGCTGATATTAACAGAGTTTGGACCGTAATTGCCGTATCCGTAATATATTTCATCAGGGGCCAGAGGCACCCAGGCCACGGCAGATGAGGTGTTTACCCACCCCACATAACCAGGGCCCCAAAATGCGGAACCCTTCGCCGGAGGCACCCAGCACCAACCGTATTGATTGTGGGAAATCCACCTTCCATAATGGTATGGGGCCCAACCCCACGGTTCGTAGCCTACCCATACATAATCCCCCATGATCCAGGTCCACCGCCCGAGCCTGTACGGCGCCCAGCCGGCGGAGATCCCGGCAGTCGGGGTCCAGACATATCCATATTCGTTTGTATAGACCCACTTGCCGTTTTCATCAAAATCATACGCATAGGACTCAAGCTCCTCCGGGAGATATTTTAAACTGTATCTGGAGTTGTAAACCCTGCCGTCCCGGTCCTTGTTCCAGCGCTCCCAGTTATCGACGCCCCCAAGAGGCGCAAGGTCGGCGTATTCCTCCCTGCTTTTAATATGAAGCGCCCTGCCGGCTGATACCTTTGTATTTCCGGAACGTGACTCCGCATAGAGGGCCCCCTTAAAAACAGAGACCTCGGCGTCTCCGTCTCTTTCAACCTCCGCCTTAAAGACAGCTTTTTCATATGCCCTGATCGAAGCGGCAGGCGTGTCGAGCTGGAAGACCCCGCCCCTTCCCGGTCTGAAATTGACGTATGCGTAGCCTTCGGTCAGGTAGAACTGGGATGAATCCCTGTCCAGAGTCAGAATTTCGAGGGCGGAATTTTCATCCAGCCGCAGACAGGTGCCGTCCCGCAACATTAATTCGAGCCTTCCTCCCTCCGGCGCCCACAACCTGTCGCCCTCCCTGAGAGGCATATTGATTGATGCGGCGACCCATTCACCCGTGTCTTCATTCCAGAATTGAACGTCCCCCTCCAGGAGGCTTACACGCAGTTCCCCAAGGCCCGCGGCAAAGACCATCGAAGGCACAAAAACCATCATCAGCAGAAGCATTAACGACCTTAAACTCTTCATGATTTCATCCTCTCTTTTCTGTTTCGTCTGCATATTTCCTGGTTCCATATTATCATTAAAACAGAGAATGTTGAAGAATATGTGAACAGCCCCGATAGAAAGAAAAACCGGACTCAGGCGAGTCTGATTCTCTTTAGGCGCAGGGCGTTCGTTACCACGGTAACGGAAGAAAAACCCATCGCCCCGGCGGCAAGCATCGGGTTGAGGAGTATCCCGAAAAACGGGAACAATACTCCGGCCGCAACAGGGATGAGTATGACATTGTAGGCAAAGGCCCAGAAAAGGTTCTGCCTGATATTGCGCATCGTGGCCTTCGAAAGGGATATGGCGGTGACGACACCCTTTATGTCTCCTCCGGTGAGGGTTATGTCCGCGGCCTCCATGGCGACATCGGTCCCCGTGCCGATGGCGATGCCTATGTCGGCCTGTGCAAGGGCAGGCGCATCGTTGATACCGTCACCCACCATCGCAACTACCCGCTTTTCAGCCTGCAGACCTTTTACCTTTTCGGCCTTCTCATGCGGGAGGACCTCTGAAAATACCCTGTCTATGCCGGCCTGTTTTGAAACAGCCTCCGCGGTCAATCTGTTGTCGCCGGTTATCATTACAACCTCTATCCCAAGCTTATGAAGCATACTTACCACTTCCCCCGCACTGTCCTTCAACGTATCGGCGACCGCCACAATACCTGAGGCCTTCCCGCCCACACTTATGAACATCGGGGTCCTGCCGAGCCCTGAGAGTCTGGCTGCCTCGGACGACAGCCGGTCTATGTCGATTTCGTTTTCCCTCATAAACCTTTCGTTTCCAAGGAGGACCGTATTGCCGTCGATTTCAGAGATGATCCCATGACCGGGCACGGCGTTAAAGGCTTCAGGGTCCTTTACAGTCACCCCCATATCCGCTGCCTTTCTCATAATCGCCTCGGCAAGCGGATGCTCGGAGCCCTTCTCCGCGGACGCGGCATAATAAAGAAGCTTTTCATCAGAAATGCCCGCGGGGATTATATCCGTCACCTCGGGCCTGCCCTTCGTCAGGGTCCCGGTCTTGTCGAACACTACAGTGGTGATCTTATGGGCGGTCTCAAGGGCCTCACCGCTTCTGATGAGTACGCCACTTTCCGCCCCCCTGCCCGTGCCGACCATTACGGAGGTTGGTGTCGCAAGCCCGAGAGCGCAGGGACAGGCTATTATGAGGACTGCTATAAAATTAAGGACGGCATAGGTAAACGAGGGCTCTGGGCCAAAAAAATACCAGACGCCGAAGGTCACTGAGGCAATTCCCATCACTGCCGGCACGAAATATGACGCTATGAGGTCCGCCATCCTTGCTATCGGGGGCTTCGAACCCTGCGCCGACTGGACCAGTTCGATAATGTGCGAAAGCATCGTGTCCCTTCCGACCTTGAGGGCCTCAAACCTGAATGAGCCGGTCTTGTTGATGGTGGCCCCTATGACATGGTCGCCCCTGCCTTTTTCGACCGGGATCGACTCTCCGGTCACCATCGATTCGTCAACGGACGAGCGTCCGTCAATCACCACTCCGTCGACAGGGACCTTTTCCCCCGGCCTGACCACTATAATATCGCCGATCTCTACCTCTTCGACCGGGATATCGAGTTCTGTATCACCCCTTGCGGTCCTGGCCGTCTTCGGCTGAAGCCCGATAAGTTTCTTGATCGCCTCCGATGTGCGTCCCTTTGCCCTGGCCTCGAACAATCTGCCCAGCAGTATCAGCACGATTATCGTTGCCGATGTATCGAAATATACCGCCGCGGAATACCCCTTGACCGCAAAAAGATCAGGGAAGAACGTCGCCGCGACACTATAGACATAGGCCGCCGACGTGCCGACGGCTATCAGGGTATTCATATTGGTAGTCCCATGACGGGCCGCCGAAACAGCGCCGGAATAAAACTGGCGGCCTATCCAGAACTGCACAGGGGTCGCAAGGAGCAGCTGAATTATGAAGTTTGTCCTCATCGGAAGGTCTATCAGGTGTGACAGACCTATATGGCGCCACTGCATAAGGACCATCAGGGGAAGCGCGAGCATCGCCCCGGCGATGACCTTGATCTTAAGCTGCCTGTAGGCCGCCTCCCTTTCGCTCTGCTCCTTAAGGACGAGGTCCTCGCCCTTTTCCGCCTCGACTAGCTCATACCCCGCGTCAGTCACCGCCTTTTTGAAGTCCCTGACGCTGACAAGCCCGGGGATATATTTGACGGTCGCGTTTTCGGACGCGAAATTCACTGACGCCGACAGCACCCCTTCCATCGACCTGAGAGTATTTTCAACCGCTGAAACACACGACGCGCACGACATCCCCTTTATGGGGAGCGTGACGTCCGAGACGTTCACGCCGTAGCCCTGGTCCTTTATGGCCGAAACAAGGTCGTTAATCGAGAGCGCCGAGCTGTCGTATTTTACGGAGGCCTTCTCCGAAGCAAAATTTACCGAGGCCGTAAGTACCCCCTCCATCGCCGACAAGGCGGTTTCAATGTGGGATGAACAGGCCGTGCATGACATGCCCGTTACGGGCAGATCGGTCGATTTTACTTTTTTGTCATTATCTTCACTCATAGTTTTACAATACGGTTGTTTTTTAGTTGCGAAACTTTTTAATTATATCATGCCGGGTCAGTATTTTTCGACACGGTCCTGCCCGATTTCCACATCGACACTTCTACAGGCAAAATGCCTGAGACTGCCGTTATAGTCGCCTACGGACAGATCGACGCGGCCGTCACCGGCAACAACGGAGGGAGAACTGTGATTGTCGACCTTTATATCAGACAGGTAATGGTGACGCCTGAAAACATATTGCCCGTCATGACCGGTCCCGGCGGAAAAAACAACGAGCCTGCCGTCCTGTTGCCCCACGAGGATATACAGTGCTCCGCCCTCGGAAAAAACGGACGGTGAGGCATAGCCGTCAACCTTTATGTCCCTGAAGGGTCCGATTATTTCTTCCCATTGCGGATGCATGTCCCCGTCGCCGCGTCTTTGCCTGAAACCCCGGACCCGTCCCTCAGCGTCGCCGACAACAAGCTCCCAACTGCCGTCTCCTTCAAGATCATACACGGCAGGCGCCGCATGCATGATCCTGCCTGTCCCCTGAAAAAAGTCCTTCATCTCCGTCCAGGACGTCTTGTCACGGTCCCCTTTGTTAGTAAATGCCCTCAGCCCATCCTGCTGACCTGTTATTAAAAGGTCTTTACCGTCCCATTCCGTCAGGACCCCCCTCGAGAAACTGCTGAGCCGGATACCGCTGAAAAAATCTTTTTTTTCCTTCCATGGGATTTTCGCCGGGCCCTGGACGTACTCAAAGAGTTTTATTCCGCCTCCGATGTTGCCCGTCACCATGAACCTCCCGCCGCTATTGTAGGAAACCGAGGGTGTACATGCCGGGCCAGCGAAAATTCTGCCGCTGAAATATTCAGGCAGCTCCTCCCACTTGCGAAAATCCCCTTTTTTGTTCCTGAAATAATACATCTGTCCATCGCCATCGGACACAACGAGGTCGGCCCTTCCGGGGCCCTCCCCCGTCACAAATGTCGGCGAGGCGAAATTAGGGACATTGATATTCAGCCTGGACCGTGACCACTTCGGGTCCCCCTTCCCGGATTTCTCGAACAGCAACAGCCTCCCCATGCTGTCGCCTACAACCATAAGCGTCTTATTGCCGGAAGAGGCAACGGCTGGGGCCGCATACATCCCCGCGTTGGTCCCGTTAAAGAAGGCAGTGTCCTTTCTGAACGCCGCGCCCCTTGAATCCGACTTGTTCCTGTAAAGGACCAGACCGCCCGTGGAGTTCCCGACTATGAGATCAGGTCTTCCGTCCCCGTCGACATCAAAAAGCGCCGGAGTCGCGTCATTTCCGACGCTGATATTTAAACCTTCTATCATTTTCCAGGCCGGACCGGCCGGTGTGCCGATATTGCGATAGACCAAAACCCTGCCGGAATCCGGGGAAAATCCGCCGGTCCCCACCAATACCTCGGGCCTCCCGTCGTTATCAATGTCGCCCACCGCGGGCGCTGAGAATGCCCCCGCCTCTATACCGTCGAAATAATGTTCGACCAGCCGCCACACAGGCCTTTCATCAGTCCCCTCCTTTTTATAGAGTCTGATCGCGCCATCCTTCGAGCCTGCTACCAGGTCCCTGATGCCGTCCTGGTCGATATCGGCAAACACAGGTCTCAGAAACGGCAGTATGTCCAGTCCGCAGCTGTTGAAGACAATACGTGTGTCATCCTCGCACTTCAGGTGTTTTTCATACCTCGTTACAGGCGGCGGGACCGGGGAAACGGGCGGCTCCGCAATAACAGGGGGAGGCTCCGGTGGGGAAATTACAACGGGAGGCGTATAGACAACCTCCTCTTTTGGCATGCAGGAGCTTAGAACACACAGACCTACAACAATTAAAAAAACCGCTTTTTTCACGCCAGTCATAGTCTAGTTTAACACCGGCCGGATTCATCCGGCCAGTGTTAAACTCTGGTCAGCTACTTTACTATGACCTCGAAATGGACCCTTCTGTTCATCTTCGCTTCTTTTGATTCCTTGTTGCGCGGTGTGGGGACCTCGGGCACGGCGAGCCTCGTCTCACCGTAGGATATGGTGGTGAGCCTGTTCGAGGATATGCCCTCCCTGACGAGGTATTCCTTCACTGCATTTGCCCTTCTTTCACTCAGCGCCATGTTATGCGCCTCGGCGCCATGGGCACACGCGTGCCCTTCGATCTGGACCCTCACGCCGGGGTTGTCCTTCATGGTCTTGACATTCTTCTTAAGTATATCCATTGCAGCCTGCGTCAATGTGGCCTTATCAAAATCAAAATGTATATCTTCCAGTATGATCCTTACCGGTTCAGGCGCGGGTGTAACCGGCTTGGGCTCGGGCTTCGGTTCGGGTTTGGGTTCGGGCTTAGGCTCAGGTTTGGGTTCAGGCTTCGGCTCGGGCTTGGGCTCAGGTTTGGGCGCGGGCGGGCTCACGACAGGCGCCGGCTTCGGTGTCTTCCCCCCGAAGCTGAAGGTAAACCCCGCGGTGGCGATTACCGCGTTAAAATCGGTAAACACCTCCCTGACGTCCGCCCTGAGCGCTACCGTATCGGTAAAGGAATATTTAAAGCCGAGCCCCACGTTGCCCATGAATTCATTGTCCGAGACCTTTCTTATATGGGCCGAGCCTATTCCCGCAAAAAGGAAGGGGTTGAATTTCTGCTCAGGAGTGAAATGATAAAGGACGTCGGCATGATAGAGGTCTGCGGTTGATCTCAGGTAATCATACGCCGCTTCGACCCCCCAGTTCTTCGTAATGTTATATCCCACGCGTATACCATATGCCTCTCTGTCATTGAAATCATGGCTCGGGAAAGAATAGCCGACGAAGGGACTGATCTCGAAACTGCCCTCCCTGATCTCAGCCGACAAGATTGCCGGAAAAGACATTACGACCAGCAACAATAAAAAAGACGCCAAAGACTTTCTCATTTTTCCTCCCTGTAATTTTTTTTACATCATATCACCGTTTAAATCCCGGTGCAATATTATTTGCGCCGCTAATACCTGAGGATATCCAGATAATCCCGCAGGTCGGCCTCCTCGGCGCCCGAGACCCTCAGCTTTTTCAGGCTCAGGGCCTCTATCGCTTTTTCCCTGCTCCCGTTATAGGCCGGGTCGAGTCTTACCGCCTCGTCCATGGCGGTCGCGGCATCCGCATATCTGCCGAGTTTGTTATAACAAAGGGCCATCCCCATATAGGGCGGGCTTAACCCCGGCTCCCTTTTGAGGACCTCCCTGTAGGCCGCGAGGGCGGATTCGTATTTGCCGAGCCTATAGTAAGCGTTGCCAAGATTGTAATACGCCTTTTCTACGGTAATGTAAAGTGGATTGGAAATGGCCTTCTGGTAAAGCGGGACCGCTTTTTCGTAATTCCCTGATTTGTAGTGGGCGTAACCCAGATTATTGTAGGCCTCCGAATAATCGGGAGCCACCGCGACGGCCCTCTCGAAATACACAATGGCCTTGGGTATGTCTTCAAGGTGAAGAAGATAGGTTATCCCTATGGCGTTTATGATCTCTTTGTCCTTGGGGTTGAGTTCAAGCGCCTTATGGAACTCTACAAACGCCTGCTGGACCTTCTTTTCGTTGAGGAATGACACCCCCAGCCGGTAGTGCGCGGTCGCCTGCGCGTGTTGTTCATCTTTTTGCACCCGGGATGCTGAACATGAAAGGGTAAAGGCAACGATAACAATAAGACATCCAATTCCAGGTATTTTCAATGGATAAACCCTGCCCTTGTAATAAGATGAACATATTCTATACCTTGGAGGGCTCTCTTGCAAGCCTTTGGAACTGCCCCGGCCTCGAAAATGACAACTGTTTGCGTGTATAACTTATTGAAGGCTTAAACAGGCTGTTGAAAAAGTGTTTTCAGATGTTTTTCCGTCATTCCCGTGCAGACGGGAATCCATTGTTTTTAAGAAGATTGGATACCCGCCTTCGCCAACAGTAGGTGCCTTAAGCACGAGTATGACGGCTTTAACTGACAAAATAAACACTTTTTCAACAGCCTGTAAAGAATTGTCTCCCACTAAAGCATGGCAGCTGATGTAAGAGCAACGGATCGGAAATACCAAAGATAGAATGAGATGCCCTTCTATCGCCCGGCTTCTAATGCCGACATTCTGGCTTTCAGCTCTTCACTTTCCGCCTTTAACTCCTTTAGATTTCTGTTTAACTGTTCGATGTACACGTGGGCCTTCTCCAATTCCTCAAGCACCCCCCTGTTCAGGGCTCCGACATCAACGATTTCCTTGCCGTTTTCATCAGATTTAGCCTTTGGAACGGCACTTAGATGCTTATTGCTCCACATGAAATCAGCATGGTCCTCAATGCTTTCCAAATTATAATCAGGCGCGAAGACATAATCGGCATAGAGCTGGCCTCCTCGCTGATAAATAGTCCCATTCACATCTAACCTCCCCTGCGGGCTCCCCGTGCCAATGCCGACGTTACCGGTCATCCCGTTTACAAGGAGAACATTGCGTTGCCCGTCACTATGCGCGCTTTCTATCACAAGGCTGGTGTCCAAACCATTGCCGGCAGTAAATATAGACATAGCTCTGCCTTCTCCAACATCTCTTGTTTGGATCAGCAGTCCAACGGGTTGTATTACATTACCGCTTCTCACAATGGCAACCTCACCCCCGCTCACTTGTAGCCTTGCCCCCGGACTAGGTCCTATTTCAACGCTGCCGTCCGACTGTACATTCATCAATGCATTGCCATCCTTGTTCTGAACCACAAAGGCATTTGTCCCGACACTGTCTGCGAGCTTCGCCTCTATATTTGCCGCATATGCGCTCGTTGGCGCACAGACCAGGATAAGAAACAGAACAAACCGCAAACAACCTTTGTTGATTCTGTAAAGCTCTTTCATATTTTTACAACCTCCTTTGGTACGCATATATGTTCTTGAATCCTTTTCTTCAGTCCGTCATTCCAGAAGTCCTTAATCGGGAATCCATGTTTTTAAGGTTTAGATCGTCATTCGGGCAGGTCTTACGCCGAAATCCAGTGTTCTACAAACCTCTGGATACCGGATCAAGTCCGGCATGACGACGAAAGCAACATCAGCCCAAAGTCGCATCTGCGGATAACCCTGACGCCGTTCCTGGTCATTTACTGCACATTTATTACCCCTGTGGTAGATTGGATAATACCCTTAATTTCGATGATACCCGGCACATTTAATGTGCTGCTGTTTAGATTAAAACTCGATCCATCGCCCACGGCCAAAACATTAACAGGTAGTAATTCAAAAGTCATATCATCACCGTATGCAGATCCTGCCGAGTTGACACCCTTTATTCTGAAGTGATAGGTCTTATTCATCTCAAGACCTGCTATTGCCCTGCTGACAGGTGTGTCTGCATTGCCGGTCACAGGGCTCTGGACGGCGGTTACAGTATTGCCATAGGAAGTCGTCAATCCATATTCGAACGTTACGGTTGTGCTTGCATTATTGGCATTCACCGTACCGTTAAGAGTCGCCCCGGTAGCCGTTATTGACGTTGCCGCATTGGTCGATATATTCGGGGGTATTGCCAACGTAATGAATGTCATATCTGCTCCACTTTTCGCGCCCACTAAACTGACACCTTTCACTCTATAGTGATAGAGCCTGTTAGGCTCAAGCCCTGTTATTGCACTGCTGACAGGTATATTTGCACTGCCAGTCACCGGACTTTGGTCTGCAGCTACCGTACTGCCGTAAGAAGTCGTTAATCCATACTCGAAGGTAACGTCCGTACTTGCATTGTTGGCATTGACTGTGCCGTTAAGCGTCGCTCCGGCAGATGTTATTTCTGTAGCCGCATTGGTTGTAACCCCAGGGGCATGTATCGTAAATGTCATATCAGTTCCGTAAGTAGTTCCTGCCGAATTGACGGCTTTTACCCTATAGTGATAGATCACATCTTTTGCAAGCCCTGTTATTACCTTGCTTACCTGGGTGTTAGCATTGCCGGTTACAGGACTCTGAGCAGCAGTTACTGTATTGCCGTAAGAGGCCGTCAAACCATATTGGAATGTTACTGTGGTGCTTGCATTATGGGCGCTCACAGTTCCGTTAAGCGTCACCCCGCTAGCTGTGATTGCAGTGGCTGAATTGGTCGCAGCTGAAGGCGCAACCACGGCGCCAATCTGATTCACGGCAAATGGCTGCCCCGCAACAGTCATTGAACATGCCCGTGAATCGGCTGACGTGTTTCCGTCAACTGAATAGGACGCCGTGCCATTCCCAGTCCCGCTGCCGCCGGAAGTAATATGGACCCAGCCACAGTCTCCCAAATCAGTTGTCCAATTACAGCTGCCAGACGTCGTGACGGTGATGCTGCCATTGCCTCCGGAAGCAGGAAAAGTCGGACTGCCTGTTGGCGATATAGAATACTGACAATTGCTGACACACCGGACGGCAGCAATGTCGTTGGTCTTATCGTAATAATAGAGGACGTCGTTAACAAAGTAAGGGTACAAGTACTCGACGCTGCCGCTGTATGAGCCAACGAACCACGCGTAGATCGGGTCGAGTGCGTAAGTAGTAGCCGACCAGTAATAGGACCTAATTACATTTGGAAAGTAGTTGGTATCAATCGCAGGATATCTTGAATCATCGGTCAGAGATTCAAGCTCCTTAACATTCGGAAGGCGCCAACCCGAATCGCCTCCGAGGGTAAGCCCTTCGCAGTATGAAAGGGCAGAACCCCATGTCATCGTTCCGGGTTCACCCTGCTGCCACACAAGCCCAGTATTATTATCGGCTACAGTGCCGTTGCCCTTGTCAGTGAACGATGGGGTAACCACCCCACCGCGAACACACCGGACATTATGATAGTAGGTGAAGGAACAAGGATACCCCCCCGGATAGCAGTAAAGTATGATATCTGCATTGTCTTTATCGTGGGAGGTGACGCTGCCACGGCTGAAGGTCGCGTTCCACGCAGAACTCGAATTACCAGCATACGCAGTAGACCAGTAATTGGACCAATGGGGTTGATCTGATGTAGGGAAAAAGACGGTGTCGATAGTCGGACCGGGATAAGAGATGCTGTAGTCAATCAGGCTGGTCAACTCGTGTTTCCCAGGCACGCGCCAATCCGAATACCCGTCTATGGCGAGGCCGTCGCAATATGCATTTGCTCCATTACAGGTGATATCCGAATGGTCATCCTGCTGCCACATCAACCCGGTATTGTTGTCCGTCACCGTGCCGTTGCCATTATCGGTGAAGCTCATAGGATTAATATTGTAAGCCCCGTCCTGCCCAGTGTTTGCACAGGGAATTTCACCATAAGGGCTACCGGACTGATAACATTTAGTTTGCCCAGTGTCTGGAAGTTCGAAGGCATCAGCAAAAGTAAACGCGCCCTCAAACTGAAAGACAAATATGATAACAAAGAAGATGCATCCAATCACTTTTATGAAGTATTTACTCATTGCGTTATTTTGCGAAGAATTGCGGGCGTGAGAATCTAAAAATCACTGAGGACTGACTGAACTGCTTCTAAGGTTTAAATCTGTCTGTCTGTCTGTCTGTCTGTCTGTCTGTCTGTCTGTCTGTCTGTCTGTCTGTCTGTCTGTCTTGCAATTTATATCCCACAACGCAACGCCCTCCTGAGGCCCGGATTAACTGAATATGATTATCGCTAATATCGTTGAAAATAGGCAAGGATAATTTGAAATTATTTCGGAAAGGCAAATAACACATCAGTGTGCATGAAAAATCATAACACCTCCTGACCTCACACCCCCGATCTATATGTTTTCAGGGTAGCTTTAGTTGATCCCGGGACAGAACATTCTGACAAAATGTATTTTGTCTGATAGGGTCTGCCGGGTGTCACCTGAATATATCGCTGATCGCTGTAACAGGTAAAACCTTTGTTTTGCCCGAAAGCGGGAACTCTTCCTCCCCCGGATAGACTACAAATCCCCTGCTGCAACCGAGTTCTTCCATCGCGGTCCAAAAGCCCTTTGCCGGGCGCGGACTTAGTGAATACTTGATCTCAACGCCTATTTTTCTGTCCCCGGGGCCGGTGAGCAAAAGGTCAATCTCTGCTCCGGCTGCGGTGCGGTAGAAGAAGGGCTGCCAGCCGGCAGGCATAAGATCGAGAATCTGCTCGACAACAAAACCCTCCCACGAACTTCCTATAGCGGGGTGGCCATGCAGTTCATCGTCCGACTTAATATTCAGCAGCAAATGCAGAAGCCCTGTATCCCTGATATATACCTTTTGGGCTTTGACAAGTCGCTTCCTCGTGTTGTGGAAATACGGCAGCAGTTGCCGGACGATAAAGGTGGAATCAAGGATATCCAGGTAATGCCTCACGGCGACCGGCGAAACACCAAGTCCACGTCCGACTGAGCTTGCATTCCACAGCTGGCCGTGCAGGTGGGCCACCATCATCCAGAACCGCCGCAGCTGGCCCGCGGGTACGCGTATGCCAAGCTGAGGGATGTCCATCTCGAGGTAGGTTTTTATAAAGGCCTCCCTCCACCCCAGACTCAGAGAGTCCGATTTAGCCAGATAACTGAGAGGATATCCGCCCCTGATCCACAGCCTGTTGAGATGGTCAGCTCCGGTTTCTGAGAGGCTAAATTGTGTGAGTTCGTGATAGACTACCCTTCCGGCCAAGCTTTCGGAGGCATTCTTCAGGACATCAGGCGAGGCTGAACCGAGTATCAGGAACCGGCCGTTGCGCCTTTTTTTGTCCACCAGAGCCCTCATCAATGGAAAGAGTTCAGGCATTCTCTGGATCTCATCGACGATCACAAGACAATCCTGACGGGATGAAAGATAGAGTTCCGCATCCGTCAGCCTGTTCATATCGGAGGGAAGTTCAAGGTCGAGGTAGACGACCTTTCCGCTGTGGCTGCCGGCAATCTGTTTTGCCAGAGTGGTCTTGCCTGTCTGTCTGGGCCCGACGATACCCACGACAGGAAAATTCCGCAGGGAGCCGACTATTTTATCCTGCAATACCCGTTTTATCATGCTTGCATTTTAAATGATTGTCATTCAATTTGCAAGGTTAATAATTGGCAGCACTGGAGGAAGACCTTGGAGTGAACTTGCTGTGTCGTCATGAAAATTCCATGACCAGGCCGTTGGATTGTTAACAAAAAGGTCTGTAAAAGTGACAAACAGAGGAGACATACCTGACCATGCAGAGGCGTCAATGTCGGCAATAGACTGGAAATTGCCAGTGGCGGACTTCATGCCGTCAATCGTCCCAAAATTGGACGGCGGCGTGATCGAGGCAGTCCCGTAGAAGCAGGGTTCGTTATGCTGGGGGATGAATTATAAAAATTCAGAAGGCGAAAGGATTCTGTGAGGAACTCAACGACCTCTTGACTACGGCAGATAATCCGATATAATTTTTTAAGGAGATTCCCATGGCATACGATAACATACACAATACAAACGCAATTGACAATCACTGGATTGCCGGCAGTTGGCGAAACTCAGAGCAAGACCTCGGTGGCCTGAATCCTGCTACTGGCGCGGTTATTGGCAGTTACGCCGCTGGCGGAAGTAAAAAGGCTCGCGAGACAATCGCAGCAGATCTTACCGCAAAAAAGAGCGTGCCATTGCGCTGTCATGCCAGAGAACGAATAATGCGTCTTTCCAGAAAACCTAATGAAGGAGGAAGAGAAATGAAAACAGCAAAGACTTTTTTTATGGCACTTTTATCCATGGCGCTTCTCTGCTCATTTGCATACGCTGAAACGCCTGCCGGTAAAAACCAGGGGCCGAGTCCGCGGCTGCTGACACCGCTGAACTCCGCGCTTGTTCTGATTGACCACCAACCCCAGATGGCATTTGCAACGCGTTCGATCGACGGCCAGACACTCGTCAACAATGTTACCGGACTTGCGAAGTCTGCAAAGGTTTTTAACGTCCCGACCGTTCTTACCACTGTCGCGGCAAAGAGTTTCAGCGGTCCGATATTCCCGACAGTTCAGTCTGTATTCCCCGGCCTGAAGCCTATTGACCGCACGTCAATGAATGCCTGGGAAGACAACAATTTCGTTGATGCCGTAAAAAAGACGGGAAAGAAGAAGCTCGTTATGGCCGCGCTTTGGACAGAGGTATGTCTGGCTACCGCTGCCCTTTCAGCCCTTGACAGCGGCTACGAGGTCTACATTGTCACTGACGCATCAGGCGGCGTGACCACCGAAGCCCACGATATGGCGATCAAGCGTATGGTCCAGGCAGGCGCCGTCCCGGTCACGTGGCTCCAGGTATTGCTTGAATGGCAGAGGGATTGGGCGCGGCAGGAAACGTATGATGCCGTCCTTGCCGTTGCCAAGGAGCACGGAGGGGCCTATGGCCAGGGCATCGGCTACGCAAAGAGCATGCTTGGAGAACACGCCGGCGAAGGCGCGTCAAAGTAACCTTAACTGTATTGCGCACCGGATTGCCGGCATCATTGGTTTATCCGGTGCGCAATCCTTCTTCCAGGAGGTGTGCCATGCCCCACGGAATTACCAGACGGGCCTTTCTGGGCGCGGGAACCGCCGGACTGCT
Source organism: Nitrospirota bacterium (assembly GCA_016215155.1). GTDB lineage: Bacteria > Nitrospirota > Thermodesulfovibrionia > Thermodesulfovibrionales > UBA6898 > PALSA-1316. The sequence continues at coordinate 17,503 of JACRLQ010000082.1, read as the reverse complement.
CGCCCTTTATGGTTGCAAAACACCGAACGGACTGACGCAGCGGACAGATATGTCCGCGGACATTATCCTTTTTAACGGCAGGATCACTACGCTTATGGGAAGCGACCCCACTGTGTCGGCTGTTGCCATCAAGGACGGCCTTTTTACGGCAACCGGGGACGACAGAAATGTCATGGCCTTCCGGGGCGCATCGACGCAGGTAATCGACCTGCGGGGCAGGACAGTCATTCCCGGCCTCAACGACTCTCATACCCATGTCATCCGCGGCGGTCTCAGCTACAATCTGGAGCTTCGCTGGGACGGGGTCCCATCTCTCGCCGACGGCTTGCGCATGCTGAAAGAGCAGGCGCAACGCACTCCGCCCGGCCAGTGGGTGCGGGTCATCGGCGGTTGGAGTGAATTCCAGTTTGCCGAGCGTCGCATGCCCACGCTAGATGAAATCAATGCCGTCGCCCCCGATACGCCGGTGTTCGTCCTGCACCTGTATTGCCGCGGACTATTGAACAAGGCCGCTCTGCGGGCCTGCGGCTACACGAAAGACACTCCGAATCCGCCCTCCGGTGAAATCCAGCGCGACAAGCATGGCAATCCGACCGGGCTGCTCATCGCCCGTCCCAATGCCGGCATTCTGTACGCCACCGTCGGCAAACAGCCCAAGCTGCCTCCCGAATACCAGATGAATTCTTCCCGACACTTCATGCGCGAGTTGAATCGCCTTGGCCTAACCAGCCTGGTGGACGCGGGGGGCGGATCGCATATCTACCCTGATGATTATGCGATCATCGAGGAACTTCACAAACGGGGTGAAATGACGGTGCGCATGGCCTACAACATCTTCACTCAGAAACCCAAAGAGGAAAAAGAGGATTTCCTGCGCTGCATGAAGCTGACCGCGCCCGGCAAGGGTGACGACTTCTATCGCTGCAATGGCGCCGGGGAAATGCTGGTCTACTCGGCGGCGGATTTCGAAGACTTCATGGAACCCCGGCCCGGTCTCCCCTCCGGCCTGGAGAAGGACCTGAAAGAGGTCGTTTCGTTGTTGGCCGCCAATAAATGGCCGTTCCGCATTCACGCGACCTATGACGAAAGCTTCTCCCGCATGCTGAACGTGTTCGAAGAGGCGAACCGCGAAATCCCTTTAAAAGACATAAGATGGTTTTTCGATCATTGCGAGACCATCTCTGACCGCAGCCTCGACCGCGTAAAGGCCTTGGGAGGCGGCATTGCCATCCAGAACCGCATGGCCTTCCAGGGCGAGTATTTTCTGGATCGCTACGGGAAGCAGGCGGCAGAGCGGACACCTCCGGTTCGAAAAATGCTCGATCTTGGCATACCCGTGGGGGCGGGCACCGACGGGACACGCGTGTCCAGCTATAACCCCTGGCTCGTCCTTTACTGGCTGGCTGCCGGAAAGACAGTCGGCGGCGCCTCGTTGTATTCCGGAGCAAACCGCCTCAGTCGGGAGGAAGCACTGAAGCTCTATACCCATGGCAGCAGTTGGTTTTCGGGTGAAAGCGACAGGAAAGGGGCAATAGCCATCGGTCAACTGGCAGATGTCATTGCGCTTACCGAAGATTACTTCTCCGTGCCGGAAGAGAAAATCAAGGGGCTCGAGTCGGTCCTTACCATTGTCGGCGGGAAGATTGTTTACGGCGCAGGGGAATTTTCTAACCTGGACCCGGCTCCTCCTCCAGTGATTCCGGAATGGTCGCCTATAAAGGTTTATGGCGGATACGGGGCGCCACTGGACGTTCGCAAAGCCGCTCGCACCGGCGTCCCGGTCCCTGGGCATCAACATACCGCCGAGTGCCATGCGCACGGCTGTCACCATGCTGCCCACCAACTCCTGGTCGGCATCAAGGCTGCGGCTCCCCGCTATAGTGACTTCTGGGGTTTGGGCTGCGACTGCAATGCGTTCTGAGCACTAAGGAGGTCTCGAGCCGATTGCTGTCTGAACCAACGGTGTGTCCGGTGTTTTGCCGCCGCCGTTGGCTGTAACGTAAATTAAATTCATTAATAAGGAGCTTACATGTCAAACTCGATGGAAATCGTCAGTCCGATTACGAACAAGATTATGCCGCCAAGAACAACAGACACCGATGCCCGCAGCCAGGGGCGGATTCCCTATGACAAGCCCACACACGAGAATACCCTCATGCTTTTCATTGACCACCAGATCGGCCTGATGACCGGTATTCGAGATTTCAGTTCTCTGGCGGAATACAGAAGTAACGTCGTAGGACTTGCGCGTGTCGCCAAGGCACTCAAGATTCCCGCATTGATCTCCTCGTCAAACGCGCAATGGCAGAACGGAGACACGCTGCCTGAGATCAAAGAACTCTTCTCTGACCAGCCGATTTACCGGCGGACTGGGATCATCAACTGCTATGAGGATCCGACCTTTCGCACGGCATTTGAGGATGTGGTTACCAGGACTGGGCGCCGGCATATCATCATTTCCGGAGTGACCATCGGGACATGCTGCGCCATGCCGACCCTATCCATGATGCAGGACGGCTACAAAGTCTACCCTGTGGTCGATGCCTGCGGGGCATGGAACCACTATGAGGCCGAAGCGGCCATGTCGCGGATGGCGTGCGCCGGCGCTGAACTTGTGACGACCTTTGCCCTCGCATGCGAGCTTCAGGCGGATTGGAAGCTCCCGTCAGCTAAGGACATGCTGGGACCCTTTATCCAAAATCTGCCGGAGTACGGCTTTGTGCTGCAGAACTTTTGGAACAACGCGAATCAGCACGTAGTGCCGGACCCCTTTGGTATGGTGAAGTAACAAGAATAGTCATTTGTTGCGGCGTAAAAAGTGAGTGGAGTGGTATAGGCGCAGGAGGTTTTGTTATCCACATCGTGAAATGCGTCTTGATTACAGCAGCCTCTGAAAACTACATTTAAGGAATACTGGAATGGACCTTTTATCAAAACATATGGCAACATCGACCTGTATGGTAATGCTTCAGTGGAGATTGGAAAATCATAACCCCTCCTGCAAAGTGATGGATAAGCCTGCGCCGGAAGTTATTTTCGTCACTGATTTCTTCTCTCGAACAGGGAATACCTCTCACCGCTTTTTATCATGATAAACCCCGCCCCCTCCAGCGCTCCCTTATCAGAAGATCTGGCTATCGCCAGCCTGCCTCCATCAGCGCTGACGAGCGCCTTAAGTGAAGCATCGTCGTTGACCTGGACCACGTTGCGGCCGGAATAAAATACAATACTGGGGAATATAATCCTGTAAGCCACGATCTTTTCATCAATAGGGAGATGATTTTTAGCATAGAGACTGTATTCCAGAAGCGAACCCTGCAGCTTCTCGCCGGCTATAGGCAAGGCCTTGTACGTGAGTATAAGCAATGAAACAAGGGTGATTATTCCGGCATATTCAAAAAATCTTCTGCCCTTGACCGCGGCATAGGCGTTAAGCCCCGCGCCTCCGAACATGATAAAGGACAACACAAGTATCCAGCCCGTGTCGGTTATGCCATATTGCGCAAGAAACCTCCGGGAGACGATAAGCCCGGCGCAAAGCGTCAGGCTTATAAAGGCCATCATGCCGTGAGAGTAGCGGGCCGCCCGCTCCGACTGACCACTCATACCGCAGGCTATCAGGATTGAACAGGCGGGTATGGCCGGGAGTATATAATTGGGCAGCTTTGTCGTCGACAGTGAAAAGAACACTACGATGGCCGAAAACCAAATGAGGGCGAACAATTCAGCTGAATGTTCCCTGACAACAGGGTCTTCTGGTCCACTTGCAGGCAGCTCCGGCCGCTTCAATTTCTTTACAGCGTCCGCAAGCCCCCGCGGCAGAAAAATGATCCATGGCATGAGGCCGACCAAAAGCGCAGGGATATAAAAATAGAAGGGCCCCTTGTGGCCTGATATGACATCTGTGTATCTTCTGAAGTGATGCTTGATAAAAAACTGGTCCACAAATTCACGGCCGTTTACATATAACTGAGCCGCGTACCATGGCGCAGAAACAACGATAAAAAGCAATGCGCCGCTGACACTGAAGAGCCGCAGCGCTGAAGATGCACCCTGATTGGCCACCATATAGGCGGCGGCAATGCCGAAGGGAAAGACAATGCCGACAAGCCCCTTTGTCAGAAAGGCCAGGGCGGAAAACAGGTAGAACCCCCGCAGATAGAAACGCCCCCTGCCCGCTTCAGCAACATGCAGATAAAACGAAAAAAGCGAGAGGGTTATAAAAAGCGAAAGGGTCATATCCGTCACCGCAGCGTGGGAATACACAACAAAATAAATTGAACACACAAAGGACATCACCGCATATAACGCACGGCCGGCATCCCACACACGTCTTACAAAATAAAACAGGCACAGGCTGAGAATTATCCCGGCCAGGGCGGATGGGAACCTGGCGCCGAACTCGTTGATGCCGAAGACCTTGTACGATAAGCCCATGAGCCAGTAAAAAAGGACGGGTTTATCATAACGGTTGGCCCCATTATATGTGGGGGTAAGCCAGTCGTTATTCATGACCATCTCTTTGGTGGCCTCGGCAAAAATAGCCTCATCCACATCAAAAAGTGAGACCGCGCCCAGCCTGAACAAGGACACCAGCGCGACCAGGACAAGCACGACCAGGACAAGTTTTTCGCGCGCGGCAGTCTGAATCTTCACTTGTTTTTACAGCCTGCAGCCAGCAGGCTGTCTGAAAAGAATAACCCTGATATCTTCATAAACCTCCTCAACCGGTAATTGATGATAAAACTGCCCTCCGGGACAAACTTTCCGTCCGCCTTGCGCCCCCGGGTACAAACAGGCCTTTTTTAAAGCGCGTTCGAGCGTTCCGGTCCGTCCGTATTTGGGGCAGCGGGGTAGGGGTTGGTCTTCTTTGAGAATATACCATCCGGACTTCCCTCAGGCCTGATAAATTCAGATACCAGAATCCCGGCAGCAAGCCCCAGCGCTATTCCGGCGGCAACATCAGAAAGAAAGTGCGCAAGACCCAGTATTCTGTCTAAGGCGGTGAAAAAGGCAAAGGCAAAATACAGCGCCCTGTACCTGGGAACACGCTGCGAAAGCACATATGCCATACAGAAGGTCACCGTAGTATGCCCGGACGGGAAAGAATCAAACCCGGGCTGAATGGTCGGACCAAGGAACAGGGGTGTCATGCTTAACCTTGGCCGCGCTCTTCCGATTAAATGCTTGAGGAGTTGCACTGAAATGCCGGAGACCATAAAAGCGATGAACATTGACGTGGCGACAGCTCTTACCCTGGCATTGAATGCCATCCCATATAAATAAAAAACCGCGATAACCGCGACAGCAGTCGTTCCATGGGTGACAATGAATATCAGAGGGTTCAAGTCCCTGTAGACACCGCCGAAAGGAGCGGCGCGTAATCGTTCAGCCCACAAAGCAAGCGGTTTGTCGGCAAAAAAAATCAAACAGGGGATAAAGATGAGTAGTGAAAGTATACCAGTCAGGGGGAAAAACCTGCTGAGCGCAAAGAGTCTGAAGCGGCTTATAATGCTGAAATCCATCGTTTGTAATAATAATTCAAAATATCCCTGCCGCAAGAAAATCCGCGGATGGCATTACCCTCCTTCACAAGTCTCACTGCCTTGTCGATAAAACGACTGTATGGGTAACCCGAAGCAAAATGACGCCACGCGGTATGGCGGCGAATCAGTCTGGAAATGTCGTTGCAATTACCTTCAATTCTTCCATCCACCGTCTTCCCGGGACCCGGCGCATTTCTGAAAAATATCATTATATTGGCGCCGTCGTTTGATAAGGCGGTGTCAAGGATTTCAAATCCGGCTTTAATGCCGAGCCGCGACAACGTTGCGTTATTGAAATTATAGAGATGGGCGCGATGAAACCTGTTTGCCGGGGCCTGACAGGTTGCCTCCGCATTAGGGACTTCGATCAGGAGACGCCCGTCCGGCGCGATAAGTTTTTTCAGTTTCAGAAGAACGCCGAAAGGATTTTCCATATGTTCCAAGACGTGGAACATGGTTGCAACGTCGTACGTCAAGCCGCTTTCCATTTCAAAGTCCTGCACAAACCCCGAATATATCTCGATGTTATATTCTTTTTTAGAATACGCAGCATAACCTTCATTTGGTTCTATGCCGCGGGCATTATAATGAAGTTGTCGCAGCAGGTAAACGAACTCCCCCCCGCCGGAGCCTATATCAATAATCCTATCGCCTTTTTTAATATGTTTTCGGATTATGGAAAATCTATCCGCGGCAACTCTTCCAGCCCTGTACACATGCTTTAATTTAGGCGCATAAGTCCCTTTATACTTAAGTCGGTAACTTCTCTCGTAATAGCTGCGCAACTGTTGTTCGTCCGGCCTCGGGTCCGTCCAAATAAGACCGCAGGCCTTGCATATGACGGTTCTTAGATATTTTCTTTCTCTGTCGACAGTAGACAACACTTCGATACTGGTTGCACCGCAAAGGTTGCAGGGGATTGAAGATTCTAAAAGGTCTGACATTATATGTGCCTATTTTCTTTATATCCCCGCCTGCTTTTTAAATGCCCGCTTCCGGGAAAGCAGGCCCTTTTAGACGGGCTCATATTATATATTATTTGATTAGGTTTTTTGAACACTGTCCGTTTCTTTCTTTGACAATCGCGCGGGGTGTCTTTACGCGCATCAATCCCTCAGTGCGAGGCCTTCAGCTGACCGCAGGCCGCTGATATGTCCGCCCCCCTGCTTTCCCGTATAAGCGCGGTAATGTGATTTCGGGAGAGGACCTTCTGGAAGGAGAGCACCGCCTCGTCCGAAGGCCGCCTGAGCCCGGTCCCTGAATGAGGGTTGAGCGGGATAAGATTTATCTTGCACTGAAGGCCTTTGACCAGACCGGCCAGTCGTCCGGCATCCTCACTGGAATCGTTGACGTTGTCTATAAGCACATACTCAAACGTTATCCTGCGGCCGGGGGGCAGAGGGAACCTTCTGCAGGCCTCAAGCAGGACCCTTATCGGAAATTTTTTGTTTATCGGCATGATCTCATTTCGCGCCTTGTCGTTCGAGGCATTAAGGGATATGGCCAGGTTAACGCCGTGGGCCTTATCAGCCAAAAGACGCATGCCAGGCACAAGCCCTGCCGTGGAAAGTGTGATCCTTCTTTTGGATATTCCCAGAAGCGACGTCAATCGCCATAGGGCCTCCGACACATTGTCGAAATTAGCGAGCGGCTCGCCCATGCCCATAAGGACAATATTCGAAATCCGGCGGTCAGGCCCTATAGTCCTGTTTACGGAGATAACCTGGTCGACGATCTCGTATGCCTTGAGATTTCTGATGAGCCCGAGGCCCCCCGTAACGCAGAACCTGCAGCCCATGGCACAACCCACCTGGGATGATATGCAGAGGGTCAGACGGTCCTTATCAGGTATCAGTACGCTTTCGATGGTCTCGCCGTCTTCGAGTTCGAAGAGATATTTTTCAGTTTTATCCTCTGAAAACAGTCTTTTTAGCGTCCTGAGCCCGTTTATGGAGGCGATCCCGCCAAGCCGCCGCCTCAGGTCAACCGAGAACTCGGTAATGTCACGGATATCTTCCGCAAACCTTTCGTAAACCCAGTGCAGCAACTGGTCCGCCCTGTAGCGGGGCAGACCGGTTTCCTTAAAAAAAAGGACAAGTTCATCACGGGAGAGGGATTTAAGGTTCAGCTTATTTATCATCGGGACTTCTTAGTCCGGGTTAATCTCCTCGAGCAGGACTTCAAAAACAAGGTCTTTTCCGGCAAGGGGATGGTTACAGTCGAAGGTGACCGTGGTAGAGGACACTCCCGTGACCACTACAGGGATGGGCTGCCCGTCCGCACGGTACATCTGGAGCTGCTGACCTATCTGAGGGTCGATCTCTCCGAGTTTCGCCCTTTCATACTCAAATACCCTGTCGGCATGATGTGCTCCGTACGCCTTGTCCGCCTTTACGAATATGGTCTTTTTCTCACCGGTCTTCATGCCGATAAGGCCTTCTTCGAGTCCCAAAATGAACTCGGAGCCGCCTAGCCTCATCTCAAGGGACGCCCCCCCTTCGGACGAGTCAAAAACAGTGCCGTCTTCGAATTTGCCGGTGTAATGTATCCTTACTGTGTCGCCTTCCTTCACTATGGACATATGCCTCTCCTTACTAATATTTTATTTATTATAAACCTTCGATTATGTATTTTCCCTCTTGTCTTCAATAAAAACGGGGAAGCGGATATTTCCAATCCGCCTCCCCGCGTATTTCAGGCCTTAAAACAATCTTCTTGCCGGCGGCTATTTGTTATGCCTGTGTTTATGTCCTTCCCCGCTCATGTCGTCGTCGGGACCGCCCTTCATATAGCACTTGTCACAGCCCTCTTTTTTCCCCATGCCTCCACGCATTCCGCGCATGCCGCCGCCCATTTCACAACCGCCGCAGTCCTCACCCTCCAGGCAGCACATCCCCTTCATTTCATTGAATTTTTTCCTCTGTTCCGGGGTCAGTTTGGATTTGACCTCCTCGTGCGTCCTTATATGGGTCATCTTCATCTCGGTCTTTAAGGATTCGAGCTGCTTGACCTTTGCTTCGGCGGCCTGAAGATCGACCGTCTCTTTACCGAGTATCTCCTTCAGTTCAATCCCGGCGACCTTAATGTCCGCCTTCTTCCTTATCATCTCCTTCTTTGTCTTCAGATGAATGCCTTTTATCTCCTCTTTCTGCCTGTCATCGAGACCAAGCGAGGCCAACTTTTCCATCATCATATGCTCGCCGCACATCTGTTTTTCCATCAGGCCTTTTTTCATCCCGCCGCCTTTTTTCGACATGGCGTCAGACGATACCGCCAGTCCAAGCAAAAGGACTGCCGCCGACAGTAACAAAAACAGTTTTTTCATGAAATTTCTCCTTTTTAAATGGTTAGTAAATAGACCTCAGCCTTCCGGTCTTTCTGTCAAAGATCACCTTGTCCACCTGTTTGTCCTGCTTGAAAATATCGGCCTCTATGAACCTCCCCCGGTACGTCATGGAGCCTATCCTGTAGCCCTTGTGGCCGTAATATCTACCCATCGCCTTTACAGCATCCTGATGCGGTATTATTCCATCCTTGCCGGCGCCGTAGCTGTTATAGTCCAGACAATAATCGCCATACGGGGTGATACACTCTTGATATGCGCCCGCGGATGAGACGGCCGTCATCGATATGAAAACCAGAAAACCTATCCAGTTATGTGCCGCCATCATATGGTTTATGTTAGAGAAACTTCATGAAGAAAATATGAAGAGACCGCTATATGCCGCTTATGCCTGTGATCTCGACCACCTTATTTTTTGAGGAAATTCCCTTTACAATTCTTATACTTGACTTCTTTACGCGAAAGGTTTCGGACAGGAACTCCACCAGCTGTTCATTGGCGGCCCCATCGACCGGGGGCGCAGTCAGCTTGACCTTTATCACATCACCCATAACACCGGAAACCGCGCGTTTCGATGACCGCGGCTCCACCTTTACCGTAACCCGTATCCCGTCTTTTATTTTTTTATATGGTAACTCCATGTCAGGTCTTTCTTTTATTGCCGCCTGCCCCGAATTCCGCTTGATGGCCATTGCCTGTTTCTCAGGCCGCCTTGACCGGCAGCCACACAGTGAAGGAGGCGCCTTCCCCGACCCTGGACTGAAGCTCGATTCTGCCGCCCATGACATCGACCAGTTCCCTGACTATCGCCAGTCCAAGCCCTATTCCGCCGGATTCCCCGCCCCGGTAAAATCTTTTAAAAACAAGGGGCTGCTCCTCTTCGGAGATACCGACTCCGGTGTCGGAAATTTTGATGAAAAACATCGAATCGGTCTTGCCTGTCGAGACCGTTACCCCGCCTGTAACGGTGTTTTTTATTGCGTTGGTCAAAATATTCTGGACGATCCTTTCTAGTTTATCGGTGTCTGCCGATACCCTGATGGCGGGACCGGCTGAAAGTGAAAGGCCGAGACCCTTTGCTTCCGCGACCGGAAGCAATTTGGCGGTGATCCCGCCGAGGAACTCCATGAGGTCGATAGTTCTGTATTCGCTTTTTACAAAAAAACTCGCCTCCGCCTTAGTCATGTCTTCGATGCCCTCGACCAGCCTGATAAGCCTCTCTATTTCGAGCCTCACATTCTCAATCCCCGCGGCCGTGTCTGAAACAACACCGTCTATCATCGCCTCTATATTGGCCTTGGCGATGGCCAGAGGGGTCCTCAATTCATGGGCGATATTCGACGTAAGGCGCTTTCTCAGCGCCTCTTCCCGCTCAAGGGCCTCGGCCATGAAATTGAAACTCTCCGCAAGCTTCCCCAGTTCGTCCCTCTGTGAGCCTGCCCTTACACGGACGCTGAAGTCGCCCCGCGCGAGCTGTTCGACCGCCTTTTTCATGTCCTTAAGCGGCCTGGAAAGAAACAGACTGAAGAACACCGCAAGGACCAGGGCCCCGCCTCCGGCGATCACAAACGAGGTGATCAGGAATTCCTTTCCCTTTTTCTTGAATAAAGTCTCTTTCTCCCTTATATTCCCCATCTGGTTCAACTGCCGCGCCAAAAGCGTGCCGACGGCCCGTCCCTCGGAATAAAGCGGGTACGGCTCATAATCTCCCGAGGCCGCTCCGATATCTGAAATCCCCTGCATCCTCCGCTTCATGGACGGTGACAACGTGGTGATCGCATGTTCCGAACTTATTATTTCGGCATCCTTTTCGTCCAGAACTTTTATGTCGAACCCGAGCATCACGGCCCAGTGGGCTGCGTCATGCAAAGCGGCCTGCTCCCAACGCCCGGGAGAATAGCTCCCCTCGACTGTCGCAAGTATCCAGTAAAGCTTGTCCTCCTTCGCCCCGCTGACATAGTCCTCGAAATCCCTGACCATCAACCTTTCATATATAAGGTTTGATACAAGGGCCACTACTATGACCGTGATAAACGCAAAGAAGAGTTTAGTCCGCATCCGGTATGCCTATAAATTTATAGCCTATCCCATAGACCGTCTTTATGTACTCAGGGTCCTTGGAATCCGATTCTATCTTGTGCCTCAGGTTCTTGACATGGGCATCGATCGTGCGATCGTAACCTTCGAAATCGAAACCCTGGGCGATGGTGGCCAGCCGGTCCCGGGAAAATATCCTCCCCGGATTTTCCGCAAATGACATCAGTATCCTGAATTCGGTGGGTGTAACAATCACCGGTTTCCCACCAAGTGTCACCTCACGGTCGCCGGCATTTATCAGCAGCGCCGCCCGATTGAAACTTAAGACCTTCTTTTTTGTCTTTCCGGTCCTTCTTAAAAGGGCCTTTACCCTGGCCACGAGCTCTCTGGGACTGAAAGGCTTGACCACGTAATCGTCCGCCCCTATGCCGAGGCCCCTGATCCTGTCCTCCTCCCCGCTCTTTGCGGTGAGCATTATGACCGGCGTGTCGGAGTTCTCCCTTACGACCCGGCAGATGTCCTCGCCCTGCATATCGGGAAGCATCAGGTCGAGAATTATCAGGTCATACCTCTCCTTCAGGCATCCGAGGGCCTCCTGACCCGTTTGAGCCACCCTGACCTGATATCCTTCCTTTTCCAGATAGGCCCGTACTATCTCCGAAATCTTCTTCTCATCTTCAACAACCAGAATCGATTCTTTTTGATCGGTATCCATAAATGTCATATCAGAATGTCGGATTTCTCCTCTGATAAGCCTCCATAGTCAGTTTATATTATTTTACAACAAGCCTTTTTAACTTCAAGACGCGACATTTTTTCTGTTGGTCCTCTCTATGCAGTTCAGCCTTCGACCTAAAGCCCTATTCGTCGGCGCCTGTCGGTGGTGGTTCTCCACCGCTTTACGTCCTGTCCAATTAATTTTGGCATATTTGAGGATAGTCCCTGGAATCTTTCGGAAAAATATCCTTCAGTACAAACTCAAGAATAACTACGACATCCATGTCCGAGGAGGGGCCGGCATCGCCCCTTGCCCTTGAGCCGCACAAAATCAGTCTGTACAGCTTTAGTCGTTCCAGTATCAATGACTTAAACTTGTCAAAAACAGCTTTCTCACTTGCATTCATCCTGGCCTCCTTGGTGCCAAAGGTCTACAGTCGCCTTGCCGACGCTTTGTCAAGACGTTAATGCTTGCACGGGAGGGTAATCTCACAAACCGGTAGTTCATAAAAAGGCATCTATTATCTCCCGAAGAATATCGGAGAACTCCGGGGCGTCGGCTTCAACAATGCTGCCGTCTATCAGGTGCTTATGTTCAGCAAAAGCCAACTTTGGTTTATGGACCGCATTATCATAACGGAATTTCAGTTCGCTTCGGCTGTTTTGATATTGGAATGAATAAGAAAGCTTTTGGATTTTGTATCTGGAATCAACATATTCGGTAAAATATAACTTTGAGTCGTCGATAAACGTTATGGTTCCTTTAATTATCCCGACCTTCGGAGTTCTGATGTCACTGCTTATATCGGAGTGCGCAATAAGTTCGGTCTTTGAATATTCGTCCATTGTCCTGACAATATCGGAAAGATACTCACTAAGCAACATACTCGATTTCCCTAAGCCTCTTTAAATCCGCTGCTATTCTGTCCCTGATCCTTAGTTCCCCGGCCCATTCGACATATTCAGCATCTTTATTCTTCATGTCCTCGGCGGAGAGCTCAGCCAGAAATTTTTCAGACAGTATGTTATACATCTGTTCGAATTGACATATCTGCTTTTCCGTCTTTTGCAGACCGAATTCGAGCCTCTTGATCTCAGCGGAGATAGCAGATTTAATAATTTCAACCGCGCTATCATTTGCCTCTGATTGAATCTGGAGTTTGATCATCTCACTTTCCTCCTTTACTGGACCTTTATCATAATTATACTTTTTTGTTCTACGCCTTCACCAGACTCGGCCTGTGCTGAGCGACTTCGTTGAACTGGCACTGAGCGGAGTCGAAGTGTTGCCGCTGCCGGGATCGCCCACGGATAACTGATCAGGGCGGTAGACTAAAGGGTAGATATGCTGAAGGTAATTCCGACACTTCAGTCTTCAGCCTTCTAGCTGAATCACTATTCGTTGGCGCCTGCCGAGGGTCATTCTCGACAGCTTTCCGGCCTATCCAATCAAGTCTTGGCATTATTCCTTGCCATATTCTCCCATTTCCATTCAAACTTATTCATCTCAGATTTAATGAAGGTATGGCCATGTATTATTACCTTTTTCTCATACGCTGTTTATATTGGAAACCGTACCATATATTTGTAAAAGAACGTTGTTCCCGCCTTTTACGCTAAATGCAAAGATCAAAGACCCTTTTGCCCTCTGTGCGTGTTCCCCCTGCTTGTTTCGACTATTCCCAGAAGATTCACATGAATCTCGTGCCAATGACGTCCCAAGTCAAGCGTACGCACTCGCACGATATTGTCATGAATTCTCCACGCTAAATCTATATCCGTGCCGTTTGTTGGATAAAGTAGAATGCCCTCTGCCTCTCCATCCGGTGAATCATCTAGACTGTTAAGGTATGCATTGATCTGGTAGAGATTGGCTGCGTTGGCTTTGGGCGCTCCCCCTTGGTTTGATTTTAGGGCGTCGGCATAGTATTTAGTATCAATGATAATAGTTTTATCCGGAAAATGAAGACTCACATCGGTAAACATGGCAGGAAGGTAATCAAGATCGCCGATTCTGTCATCGTCTATGGCTTCGGCAGGCCAATCAAGCCGTTCAGCTTTGACTGTGCATCTGATTTGCTTTTTGGCTAATTCCCTTGAGAGAAAGTTCAGGACAAACTGTTGAAAGATGTAGCTCATACGTTTCTCGTCACGCAGGAATTCCCTGAATCTGTAACTGCCAGTTTTCTCTTCAGGAAGAGCATAGGTTGCGATTAGTTCGCAAATGTGAAGTAGAAAACGGTAATCGCCATTGTTCCGATGAAAGGTGATTCGACTAAATGTCGCAGCAGAAAGGTCAGTCTCTCCAATATCCGTGAGACGCCTGTAAAGCCCCCATACATCATGCATGTTCTTCCCCCCCAGCTCTTCTAACCGAAGAAGCAGGCGAAGGGTGCTCTTAATAATTTGGTTGTGGAGAACATCGTACTCAAGTTCGTCAAACCGGCAAAGAACGCGACCACGTTGGTGCAGACCGTGCCGCGCAGTGTATCCGATATCAATTCGCCCGCGAACCGTATTAATTATCTTTTCCTGTTCCACATATCCCCGGTCAAGCCCTTTCTTAAGCAGCCGACTAACCCCTCGGCAAAGGACAGTCGCCAAAAGATCGGCGATGTTTCGACAATCGGTACTCGACACCTCTTTCATATCACCTTCGTCAAAACGATCCCAGGCGTAACAAAGAAGGAAATAGACGTTCTGTATCGGAATCATCCGGCTACAGCTTTTAACTCTGCAATCCATTCTTTTGCCGTTTTAGGCTGGTCGAACCAGTATTCTTGAAGAAGCGGCGCGATTTCAGTCTCAATAATCCGAAGATAACTTTGGCGGTCGATAAAGTCGGTCTTCTCGATACAGAAGTAGCTATGCCCCATGCAGAATCCTGCACCTAAATTCTTATCGTCTTCAGCGATCTTTCTGTTCAGTTCAATGAAGATTTTGGCAATTCGGTCGCCCAGTCCATCGCCCGACATCTCGATAAGCCGTTGTCTGAACTTCTCTTCTTCAAAAGCCGGCATAACATTGGTAAAGGAAAAACGGCGTCTCAAAGCGTAGTCAACCATTGCAAGCGATCGGTCTGCCGTGTTCATAAGGCCGATTATATAGACATTCCCCGGCACGAAGAAATTGCTTTCGCCATCTTTGTGATAAACCAAAGGCACAGCGTATAGAGGGGTGCGCTTGTCGTGTTCGATAAGCATCATCAGTTCTCCCAGAATCTTAGAGAGATTGCCTCGATTTATTTCGTCGATTATGAAGACATAGGGCCTTTCATCCGCCCTTGCGCGCAGGCAAAATTCGTAGAAGATTCCATCCTTCAATATAAAGCCGCCATTTTCAGAAGGGCGGTAACCCCGCACAAAGTCTTCGTAACTGTATGATTGGTGAAATTGAACCATCCTCACCCGGTCCTGGTCCTTATAACCCATGAGTGCGTAAGCCACGCGCTGGGCAACAAATGTTTTCCCTACTCCCGGCGGCCCCTGGAGGATAACGTTTCGTTTTGTCTTGAGCCGCTCTATAATGTCTCTGAAAGTCTCTTCTGGCATATATAGATCGTCCAATGCATCTTCAACGGTATAAGGCTCGGCCGTGTCCGGAGTTACGCCGTCTATTATCTCCCTAATTGCAGCAACTTCATTCTCAGTAAGCGAGAACAGAGTACCTTGATTGTTTTTGAGTGGCTCGCACTCGGCGAGGCGGTCATCTTTCTGCAGCGTTTCCCATTCGGGTTGTACAGCGAAGTGTTCAACCACTTCGAGTTCAATGCCTTCGCCTTCAGGCGTGTCTTCGAGTTCCTTGGTGACGACAAGCCGACTGGTCAACCGCCGCACAGGTGAAGTGACATAGGCCAGCACCTCGTCCCCAAGATTAACTTCCTCAAAGTACTTGTACTTCTGACGCTTGTTCCCGTCAGCATTGTAACTCGTGAATATCTCCCTCTGCCCTATCGAGACATTTGCGATGTCCCAGGTTGTGGGATTGCAATTTATCCACCAGTAATTTCGTGCCGGTAGGGGTATGATTTTAGCAAAAAGCCCCTTGAGTTTAGCGACATGATCAGGATATGGTGTAAGGTCGGTGAGAGTCTTTGTTGTCAGGTTCAATCCTTCAGGGAGGGGCCAGCTGCCTTTCTGTTCCCAGCGTACCTTACGCACATGATCATAATCAGGACGCCCTTCCTGATACTGATACACGCCCTCTACAACTCCCATTCCAACAAGTGTTCGGCGACCCTTCTTAACTAAGATGATGTCCCCAGGTTGCATGTCATTACAAAACTGCCAGAGTGCCAAGCTGTCGTTTCGGGGTTCAGCTTCAGTGTTACGCACCTTTTTGATTGCGTCAGCAATACCCTCCCTCGATCTGAACTGCCGCAGATCACCAATTCCGTTCCATCCAATGGCAGCGATACTTTCTTTATAGAACTGTTCCCAGTAGACTGCATTTGGCCCTGGAGCATACTCCCAAACCTTTGAACTACCGTTGCGCGGGAGCGGCTGACGTTTGCCGAGATTTTTTGTCTCATATAGCCAACTGAAAAACTGGTCTATCTCAATGCCGATAGGTACTTCTGTTCTCTTACCCACAATCTCACGGTAAGCCTCGAATATTGGTCGAAGTGCCTGATTGAATTTGGCGAAACGGCGGGCATCATCATCCGCACGTGTAAATCCAGGTTCAATGCCCAAATACCTTGCGGCTTCTTCATCTCGCTTATTAAAGAATACATGTGTGTCGGCATTAAGCTGCCCCATAATCTCGCTGACCGAACTCGATCCGAGATACTTGGAGGCAGCATTGTCGTCGATGAGAAACCACCGCATCCGCTCCTCCACATCACCTTGTCCGTGGGCCAAGGTATATAGGGTTTTGCGGTATTGCTCTATAGAATAATTAGGATTACCGAAGGCTCGAGTCTTAGCAAGCGCATTAGAATGAAGAGAATGAATGTGCTCTCCGAGCCTTTGAATATCGGGCCAATCAACCTTCTCAAGATTCTCGGCATCGAAGAAGTCGCGCATGAACTTCCAATAATCCACAACGAAATGTCGTTCGGGGGCCGCAAACCAATTATCTGCTACTTCAGCGAATTCCAGCAGGAGCTCCACCAACTGATCAGGGTTCAGTCCCGCAGGGCTCTCAACGGAAGATTTTGATCGTTTCCGAAAGTCCATAAAAGACGGATAGCGTTCAAGGTACTTGGTGTCTATTTTCTCCACTCCCGAACTGAGGACATTCTTTCCCTCCTCAGTTATTTGCAGCATGCCTCGTCCCGGATACTCCAAAAGACCTGCCTGCTTAAGGTAGGTCCTTGCCCATGCGACGCGATTCCAGATTACTGTCTGGCCGCTCTGATAAAGCTGTGCTTTTTCCTCCTGAGACAAATTAAAGTGATCTTCAAGTGCCTTGGTCGCGACATCCAGATGGCATGGCCCGCTGTCAGTTGCGAATCTTAGTAGTGGAAGCATGCAAGCTTGAAAATCTGGAATGGCCATAATTATCTCCTTTTAAACAATATAAATACGGACTCCGGCGTTTCCCTTTATTGCCTTAATGGAAAAAAGCCCTCTCTTTGCCTTATATTTATTCTGGCCACTATCAACAATTAGTCTATCCACCTTCAGCCTATCCCTGTTACCCATCTTTCGCCTTATCAAAACCTCTTATTACCTTCATTTTTGTCGATGCCGGCGGAGACATCAACTGCCTTATAGCGCCAAAGATTGCCTTTATCTCCCCATCATGCTTTTCAAGCCTGTTTTCAAGCAGAGTCAATTTGTGAGCAAGCTCCTTGTTTGAAGACAGCATTTCCCGAAGCTTTACAAATGTCCGCATTATGGCTATGTTGACCTGT
>JACRLQ010000080.1 GCA_016215155.1 Nitrospirota bacterium | reverse complement strand
TGAAGGGGTCGAGATGGTGATGCCCGGAGACAACGTAAGCATGACGGTGGAGCTTATATCACCGATAGCGATGGAGAAGGAACTCAGGTTTGCGATCAGGGAAGGCGGCAGGACCGTCGGCGCAGGCGTCGTGGTCGAGGTCCTGGAGTAAACGTGAATCAAAAAATAAGAATAAAATTAAAGGCGTATGACCATCGGGTGCTGGACCAGTCTCTGAGGGAGATTGTCGATACCGCGAGGAGGACAGGCGCCCGCATCGCAGGGCCGATCCCGCTTCCTACGCACATAAGCAAGATAACCGTCCTTCGGTCCCCTCATGTGGACAAAAAATCAAGGGAACAGTTTGAGATAAGGACCCACAAGAGGCTTCTCGACATTCATGACGCGACACCTCAGACGGTTGATGCCCTCATGAAGCTTGAGCTCGCTGCCGGGGTGGATGTGGAGATAAAATTATGACAGGTATCCTTGGTAAGAAATTGGGGATGACCCAGGTCTTCGATGAAAGCGGCAAGATATGGCCGGTTACCGTAGTAGAGGCCGGTCCCTGTTGTATTATTCAGGTCAAGACAAAAAATAACGACGGATATGAAGCGGTGAAGGTCGGTTTCGCCGAGATCAGGAAAGAGAAGAACGTCAACAAGCCGATGAAGGGTGTATTCACCAAGGCCGGGTTAAAACCTTACAGGAGGCTGAGGGAGTTCCCTATGGGAGATCTAAAGGTCGGGGACATGCTCACCGTCGATAGATTTAAAAAAGGCGATGTTATTTCTGTTTCCGGCATCTCAAAGGGCAAGGGATTTCAGGGCGTCATGAAGAGGCATAACTATGCCGGCGGCCCAGGTTCTCACGGCTCGATGTTTAACAGGGCACCGGGGTCTATCGGCGCCAGTTCATATCCCTCCAGGGTCTGGAAAAATAAAGGTATGCCGGGCCATATGGGTTCGGAAAGGGTGACCGTAAAAAACCTGAAGGTTGTTGACGTAAAGGTTGAGCAGAACCTCCTTCTCATTTATGGCGCAGTCCCGGGTGCTCCCGGTACCTACCTTGAGATCAGAAAGGAAGATTAGCATGCCCGATATAGATATAAAAGACAGAAACAATAAATCCGTAGGGACGGTCAGCCTCTCTGAAGATATCTTCGGTATAAAGGCAAAAGACGGTGTGGTCCATAACGCCGTGGTTAATTTCCTTGCGAATCAGAGGCAGGGCAATGCCTGCACGAAGACAAAGGGTCTCATCAGCGGCGGCGGCAAGAAGCCGTGGAAGCAGAAGCATACCGGCAGGGCGAGGGCGGGCTCCAGCCGCTCACCTCTTTGGAGGGGTGGCGGGACGGCTTTCGGTCCTCAGCCGCGGGATTATTCCTATACAATTCCAAAGAAGGCCAGGAGGCTTGCGCTCAAGGCTGCGCTCTCGGGGAAGTTCTCTGATCACGAGGTCGTGGTGATAGACGACCTCAAGCTGGAAAAGCCGAATACAAAAGAGATGTGTTCCATTCTGAAGGGCCTCGAACTGTCAGGGAAGACAACGCTGATCGTCGTGCCGGAAATGAACCAGATGGTGATGCTTTCAGCCAGGAATATCCCGGGTGTCTCCGTGCGCAGGGTCTCTGACCTGAACTCATATGATGTTGCAGTCCACAGCATGCTGCTTTTTACAAAACAGGCTGCTGCATTAATTTCGGAGGCTTCCGGGAAATGAAAAGTATATATTCGATCATAAAAAAACCGCTTTTTACCGAAAAGGGCAGCGCGCTTAAGGAATCGGAGAACAAACTGCTCGTAGAGGTCGAAAGGGATTCCAATAAATTCGAGATAAAAAAAGCGATTGAGGAGATCTTCAAGGTAAAGGTTGATAAGGTGGCCACGATAAAGGCCCACGGTAAATGGAAGAGGTACGGGAAGTCCATAGGTAAGAAATCAGACAGGAAGAAAGCGGTCATCACCCTGAAAAAGGGTGAAAAACTAGACTTTATTGAAGGTGCATAATGGCAATTAAAAAATATAAACCAACATCCCCGGGAAGAAGGTTCAGGACCGTTGTCGACGGCGCTGACATTACGACCTCCGAACCGTTGAAGTCTCTGCTGAGGCCTGTAAAGAAGACGGGCGGAAGGAACAATCAGGGCGGAGTCACCGCATGGCAGCGCGGCGGAGGCAACAGGAGAAAATACAGGATTATAGATTTTAAAAGAGATAAGGCCGGTGTGCCCGCGATCGTCGCGACGATCGAGTACGATCCCAACAGGTCTGCCAGGATCGCCCTTCTGAAGTACAAAGACGGAGATAAAAGATATATGATCCTTCCCGTAGGGCTGAATGTGGGGGACGAGGTCGTCTCCGGAAGGGGAGCTGAAATAAAGACCGGCAATGCCCTTCCACTGAGCGACATACCGCTCGGGACGTTTATACATAACGTAGAGCTGAGGCCCGGACAGGGGGCTAAGATGGTCAGGAGCGCGGGCTCATCGGCGCAGTTGATCGCAAAGGAAGAGGATTATGTACAGGTAAAGGTCGCATCCGGAGAGGTCAGGCGCGTACCGTCGAAGTGTATGGCCACGATCGGCCAGGTCAGCAACCCCGAGCATGAAAATGTCTCTTTGGGGAAGGCCGGAAGGAACAGATGGGTCGGGAAAAGGCCTCACGTAAGAGGCGTTGCCATGAACCCGATAGACCACCCGCTGGGTGGAGGAGAAGGCAGGAGTTCGGGAGGACGTCCTCCCTGCACACCCTGGGGTGTTCCTGAAGGCATAAAGACGAGGAACAACAAGAGAACCGACATGTATATAGTGAAGAGGAGGAAGTAACCTTGCCACGCTCATTAAAAAAAGGCCCGTTTGTGGATGAAAAGTTGATGAAGAAGGTTCAGGATGCGATTTCGTCGGGCGAAAAGAAACTGATAAAGACCTGGTCGCGTCGTTCGGTCGTCATTCCTGAATTCATAGGATATACATTCGCCGTGCATAACGGCAAGAAATTCGTGCCGGTCTATGTAACTGAAAATATGGTAGGTCACAAGTTGGGCGAATTTTCGCCGACGCGGACCTTTAAGGGCCATGCAGGCTCAGGGAAGACTACTTCGGTAAAGGGTTAATCAGATGGATTCGAAAGCTAAAGTCAAATATTCAAGAATGACCCCCAGGAAGGCGCGCAGGGTTGTCGACCTGATAAGGGGCAAAAAAGCAGGGGAAGCGCTGCTGTCTTTAAGGTTTATGCCGTATAGAGGCGCAAGGCTGGTGGAAAAGATACTGAAATCAGCCATGTCGAACGCGGAGAACAAGAATGCGAATGTAGACTCAGAGGCGATGATTATCAGCAAGGCCTTTGTTGATCACGGTTCTGTCATGAAAAGAGTAGAGCAGAGATCAATGGGTAGGGCCAACGTCATAAAGAAAAAGTCCTGTCATGTTACGCTGATATTGACAGAAAAATAACCAGGAGGAACATTTTGGGCCAGAAGACGCACCCCATAGGTATAAGATTAGGTATCACGAGAACTTGGGACTCGAGATGGTATATGAAAAAAGGATATGCCGATCAGCTGCTCCAGGATATCCGGATACGCAAGGAGATCAAGGAAAAGCTTTTTCATGCCGGAGTCTCCAAGATCGAGATAGAACGTGCTGGCCAGAAGATACGCGTTATAATCTATACCGCGCGCCCCGGCATAATCATCGGCAAAAAGGGCGCTGAGGTCGAAAAACTCCGGAAGGACCTGGAGGCGTTAAGCGGAAAACAGGCCTCGGTCGATATCAAGGAGATCAGGAAGCCCGAGATCGACGCGCAGCTTGTCGCGGAAAATATAACCCTTCAGCTCGAAAAAAGGGTGGCCTTCAGGCGCGCCATGAAAAAGGCCGTGGCGTCGGCCCTCAGGTTCGGGGCCCAGGGGATAAAGATCACATGCTCAGGCAGGCTTGCCGGGGCTGAAATAGCAAGGACCGAGTGGTACAGGGAAGGGCGGGTGCCCCTCCATACATTCAGGGCTGATATTAATTACGGCTTCGCTCAGGCGAAGACCACCTATGGAATAATTGGTGTGAAGGTTTGGGTTTATACCGGCGATATTCTGCCGGAGACGGTAAGACCCATGACTGAAGCAGCGGCTATATAAGGGGTTTTGTGTTATGTTAATGCCTAAAAAAGTCAAGTTCAGGAAGATGCAGAAAGGCAACATGAACGGGAAGGCCTATACCGGGTCGGATGTCTCGTTCGGAGAGTTTGCGCTAAAGGCGATGGAGCCGGGATGGATCACCTCCAGACAGATCGAGGCCGCCCGAATTGCGATCACAAGGCATGTCAAGAGGGGCTGTAAGGTATGGATCAGGGTTTTCCCGGACAAGCCTATCACGAAAAAGCCCGCGGAAACCAGAATGGGTAAAGGAAAGGGCGCTCCGGAATATTGGGTGGCTGTAGTGAAGCCCGGCAGGATTATTTATGAAATGTCCGGGGTCAACGAAGAAATGGCGAAGGAGGCCTTGAGGCTTGCTGCCCATAAACTCCCCATATCGACGAAGTTCGTAAAAAGGGAGGAGAACGTTATATGAAGATTACCGCGATCAAAGAGTTGGGAGTCGAGGAACTGGCGAAAAAGGAGCAGGACATGAGAAAAGAGCTCTTTAATCTCAGGTTTCAGAAGGCCACCGGAGAGATCGAAAACCCCATGAGGATACGGACTCTCAGGAAGTCAATAGCGCGGGTGTTGACCGTTATGACCGAAAAGACCCAGAAGAAATAACCCCGGAAGGTAAATATGACAGATAAAACTTATACAGGAAAAGTAGTCAGCGACAAGATGGACAAGACGGTCGTGGTTGCCGTGACAAGGCACTTCCAGCATCCGGCCTACAAAAAGACGGTCAAAAAGGTCTCAAAATTCAAGGCCCATGACTCGGAAAACATCTGCAAAACGGGTGACGACGTCAAGATCATAGAGACCAGGCCCATAAGCAAAGACAAACGATGGCTGGTCCTTGAAATTCTGAACAAACCGCAAAGGAGCAGTGGAAAATGATTCAGCTCAGCACAAGGCTTGAAGTAGCGGACAACTCGGGCGCCAAAAGGGTCCAGTGCGTCAAGGTCCTGGGCGGCTCCCGAAGGAGATACGCCGGGCTTGGGGATGTTGTTGTGGTGAGTGTCAAAGAGGCGCTGCCCGACAGCAATATAAAAAAGGGTTCGGTGACAAAGGCGGTGGTGGTACGGACAAAAAGAGAATCAAGAAGACCGGACGGATCATACATACGCTTTGATCAGAACGCAGTCGTTATTATAAACGCCCAGGGAGAGCCGGTAGGCACGAGAATATTCGGCCCGGTGGCCAGGGAACTGCGCTGGAAAGAATACATGAAGATAATATCGCTTGCACCAGAGGTACTGTAGGAGGCCAGATGAGTTTGGGAATAAAAAAAGAAGATACTGTCCAGGTTACGACAGGAAAGTATAAAGGAAAAAACGGAAGAGTATTGCGGGTCGACCGCGACGCGAACAAGATTTTGATCGAAAAGATCAATATCATCAAGAAACATATGAAGCCGAGCAAGACATATGCGCAGGGCGGCATTATCGAAAAAGAGGCCCCCATCCAGATCTCGAACGTCATGCTCGTCTGCCCCAAGTGCAGCAAGCCCACCAGGATCGGGGCGGCTGTCATGGACAGCGGGGAAAAGCACAGGACATGCAAGAAATGCAAGGAGGTCATTGATTAGAATGGCTCCAAGAATGAAAGAAAAGTATAAAAAAGAAATCATCCCGGCAATGATGAAGGATTTTTCCTACGGGAACGTCATGCAGGTGCCGAAGGTCGAAAAAATAGTCGTCAATGTGGGCCTGGGCGAGGCGATACAGAACATAAAGCTTCTCGATGCCGCGCAGAAGGAATTGGGGATGATTACGGGCCAGAAGGCCGTCGTCACCAAGGCGAAAAAATCGATCGCCACGTTCAAACTCAGGGAAGGGATGCCCATTGGCTGCAAGGTCACCCTCCGCGGCGATACGATGTACGAATTTCTGGACAGGCTGATAACCCTGGCCCTGCCCAGCATAAGGGACTTCAGGGGTGTCTCGGGAAAGTCTTTTGACGGCAGGGGCAATTATGCTCTTGGTATAAGGGAGCAGTTCATATTCCCCGAGATAGATTATGACAAGGTTGAGATGGTACACGGTCTTGATGTTGTAGTATGCACATCGGCCGCCACTGACAAGGAAAGTAAGGCGCTTTTGCGTTATTTCGGCATCCCGTTCAGAAATTAGAGAGGTATCAATGGCAAAGACTTGTATGATAGAAAAATCTAAAAAAACACCGAAATTCGGTGTGCGGGCTCACAACAGATGCAAGGTGTGCGGCAGGCCCAGAGGCTATCTGAGCCAGTTTGGAATGTGCCGCATATGCTTCAGGACGCTGGCTCTCCGGGGACAGATCCCCGGGGTGACAAAGTCGAGCTGGTAGTAACGATTCAAAGGGAGGATTTTGATGTTAACTGACCCAATAGCAGACATGCTGACAAGAATAAGGAATTCAGCCATGGTAAAGGCCGAGAAGGTCGATGTTCCGGCATCCAGGCTGAAACTCGAGATCGCAAAGATACTCAAGGAAGAAGGGTTCATACGGGCCTACAAGATCCTGAAGGACAAGAAACAGGGAATCCTCAGGATTACGCTTAAATATACCACGGAGAATGCTCCCGTCATATCGGGTCTGAAAAGAGTCAGCAAACCCGGCAGGAGAGTATATACTGCCAGCGATGAGATCCCGAGTGTTTTGGGAGGGGTCGGAATATCGATACTCTCGACATCGAAGGGCGTTTTGGGAGACAAGTCATGTAAGCGCGAGAAGGTTGGCGGAGAACTCCTCTGCAACGTCTGGTAAAGGAGAATAAGGATGTCGAGAATAGGTAAAAAACCGGTGGAGATTCCTGCTGGAGTCGACATAAAGCTCAGCGGTAATGATATAAAGATCAAGGGGCCAAAGGGTGAGCTGAACTGGAGTTTCCCGGACGGGACGAACGTGTCCGTTCAGGAAAAGGAGATAATCGTCGGCAGGCGCGATGATGTCAAGCAGACCAGGGCCCTGCACGGTCTCACCAGGAGCCTTATATTCAATATGGTTGAGGGCGTTACCAAGGGATATCAGAGGGTGCTTGATATCGTCGGCGTCGGTTACAGGGCGCAGGTCCAGGGCGGCAAGATAGTCCTTTCTCTCGGATATTCGCACCCTATAGAGTTTCAGCTGCCGGACGGTGTTACGGCGGCGGTAGACCAGAAGCAGGTCCAGCTGACACTGACCGGGATTGACAAACAGAAACTCGGGCAGGTCGCGGCAAACCTCAGGTCGCTGAGGAGTCCTGATGCGTATAAGGGCAAGGGTGTGCGGTATTCCGGAGAACGGTTGAAGCTTAAAGTAGGAAAGACAGGTAAAAAATAAATCGATCCCGGACTGGTTCAACGTGTCAGTCCGGCGGTAAAAAGAGCAGGAGGCAATTTTGTCTAAGACCAGAGAATTGGGAAGACAGAGGCGGCATGAACGCATAAGGAAGAAAGTAAGCGGCACACAGGAGAGACCAAGGTTCTCCGTGTACAGAAGCCTCAGTAATATTTATGCCCAGATTATTGATGATGCAAGCGGTACTACAGTGGTGGCCGCTTCCACCCTTGAAGGTCAGTTAAAAGAGGCCGGACTGGGCAAGGGCAACAGCAATGCTGCCAGGGAAGTCGGGACCCTTGTCGCAAAGAGGGCGCAGGAAAAAGGAATCAAGAAGGTCGTCTTTGACAGAAGCGGCTATCTTTATCACGGAAGGATTAAGGCGCTTGCTGACGCTGCGAGAGAAGCCGGGCTGGAATTTTAATATGACTGATACGAGTTCAAGGAGGTAAGGTGGCAAGGATCAATCCGGATGGTATGAACTTAAAGGACAAGGTTGTCTTTATAAATAGAGTGGCCAAGGTCGTTAAAGGCGGCAGACGGTTTTCGTTCAGCGCCCTGGTTGTTGTCGGGGACGGCGAAGGCACCGTGGGCATCGGAAAAGGCAAGGCTGCGGAAGTCCCCGAGGCGATCAGGAAGGCGGTTGAGCAGGCCAAGAAATCGCTTTTGAAATTCCCGATGAGAGACGGCACGATACCGCACAGGATCATAGGCAAGTATAGCGGCGGCACCGTCATAATGAACCCCGCAAAAAAAGGGACCGGGCTTATCGCCGGCGGCGCGGTAAGGGCCATACTTGAAGTATCCGGAATACAGGACATCGTCGCGAAATCTTTGGGTAACCATAACCCTTTCAATACGGTGCATGCCACTATTGACGGTCTGCTGGGACTTAAAGACCCCGAACATATGATCAAGCTCAGGGGCAAGGGCGAGGAAGAACATCAGGAGGCTGCGATCTAGATGCTGAATATCACACAAAAAAGAAGCGAGATAGGGTCCCCTGAGAAGCACAGGAAGATACTGGCCGCGCTTGGCCTGAAGAAGCCCGGGAGTTCCGTCACGAAAAAGGACAATATGGCGATACAGGGGATGATACATAAAATCAGTCACCTGCTTGAAGTAAAAAAGATAGCGGAATAGTTGGAGGCTAAGAACCAGTCATGAAAATACAGGACATAAAACCTGCCGAAGGCAGCAGAAAAAAATGTAAGAGAGTGGGCAGGGGCATCGGCTCCGGACACGGGAAGACCTCCTGCAAGGGGCATAAGGGACAGAAGGCCCGGTCCGGCGGAACGGTCGGCCTCGGCTTTGAGGGCGGACAGATGCCCCTTCAGAGAAGGCTGCCCAAGAGAGGCTTCCATAACAAGTTCGGTATAGAGTATGCCACTATCAATATCGATAAAATCGGCGGCCTTACAGGCATCGATGTTATTACGCCCGAGGTCCTGGTCGAAAAAAGGATCATTAAAGACCTCAAGGGCGGACTGAAAGTCCTCGGCAACGGTAAGATCGAACGGTCCGTTACGGTGAAGGCAGCGGCCTTCAGCGCCTCGGCGGCCGAGAAGATCAAGGCGGCTGGCGGCAGCACAGAGGTAATATAATTGGGTCTCCTGGCAAGTTTCCAAAACATATTCAAGATTGAAGAGCTGAAAAACAGGGTGTTTTTTACGCTTGCCCTGCTTACGATATACAGAGTCGGCTGTCATGTGCCGACGCCCGGAATAAACGGTGAGGAACTAAGCAAATTTCTGACCGACAAGGGCGGGGCGTTCATGGGGTTTTTCGATATGTTCTCCGGGGGGGCCCTTTCCCGCGTGACCATATTCGCACTCGGGATCATGCCCTATATCAGCGCGTCGATTATAATGCAGCTTTTGACCGTGGTAATCCCGGCGATCGGCAAACTCGCAAAAGAGGGCGAGGCCGGAAAAAAGAAGATAACCAGATACACAAGATACGGGACCGTGGTAATTGCGGCCATACAGTCATTCGGGATAGCCGCTGGCCTGGAGAGCATGTCAAACGGTGTGTTCGTTCAGAACCCCGGATGGCCGTTCAGGCTGGTAACGATGATTACCCTGACCGCGGGAACGGCGTTCATTATGTGGCTCGGCGAGCAGATCACCGAGAGGGGTATCGGAAACGGGATATCCCTGATTATTTTTGCGGGCATCGTAGCCAGGTTCCCGAACGCTATTGTCAGCACTATCAGGCTGATGCAGGCGGGTGAACTCTCCATCTTCTTTGTCCTTTTCCTTATTGTAATGATGGTCGGCGTTATAGCCGGAATAATCATGATGGAAAGGGGCCAGAGGAAGATCCCGGTCCAATACGCAAAGAGAGTCGTCGGCAGAAAGGTATATGGGGGGCAATCCTCGCATCTTCCTCTGAAGATCAATACCGCAGGCGTAATCCCGCCCATATTTGCGTCGTCGATAATCATGTTCCCGGCCACGATAGCGGGTTTTATCGCCATACCGTGGGTCCAGTCGATTGCAAAGCAGTTGTCGCCGGGTACGGTGCTGTATACGATGCTGTATGTCAGCATGATATTCTTTTTCGCCTATTTCTATACGGCCATTGTGTTCAACCCGGTCGATATCGCCGATAATCTCAAAAAATACGGAGGATATGTCCCGGGCATAAGGCCAGGACAGAAGACTTCTGAGTATCTTTACCGGGTGCTTTCCAGGCTGACCTTTGTCGGAGCGATATATCTGGCCGTTATCTGTGTTATACCTGAAGTGCTGATCGCGAGTTATGGAGTGCCCTTCTATTTCGGCGGAACATCACTTCTTATCGCGGTCGGCGTGGCCCTTGATACCGTATCTCAGATTGAGTCCCATCTGGTGACCCGTTCCTACGAGGGGTTCCTCAAAAAGGGGAGGATCAGGGGCAGGCGGAGCTGACGTCGTTTGGGTCTTCATCCCCATGTTGCCGTCCGGAGTTGTCCGGACATGCTGATGGTAAAAGTGACTTCCCGGGGCGCTGAGTGATAATTCTTAAGTCTCGGGAAGAGATCGAAATAATGTCCCGGCCCTGCCGGATAGTCGGCGAAGTTCTTGAATCACTCAGGGGTGTTGTGAGACCGGGGGTTACGACCAAAGAGATTGAGGATTATGCCGATTCCCGCATAGCGGCCCTGGGAGGAATTTCAGCCTTCAGGGGATACAGGGGTTACCCTGCCGGAATATGCGTGTCGGTGAATGAGCAGGTAGTGCATGGGATCCCCTCGTCACGCAGGCTGGTGGAAGGGGACCTCGTAAGTGTCGATGTAGGCGTCTTTAAGGACGGATTTTTCGGCGATGCCGCGATCTCGCTGCCGGTAGGAAACATCGGCGGTGAAGATGCCAGGCTTCTGTCCGTTACCGAGGAGGCGTTATACCTGGGTATTGCTCAGGCAGTTGAAGGTAACCGCCTGTATGACATCTCAAACGCGATTCAGCGGCATGTCGAAGGCAACGGGTTTTCAGTGGTGAGACTGTTTGTGGGGCACGGCATAGGGCGCCAAATGCATGAGGAACCTCAGATACCTAATTATGGACAACCCGGCCAGGGGCCGAGGCTCAAAAGGGGCATGGCCCTGGCGATAGAGCCGATGGTCAATGCCGGGTCTCATGAGGTCAGGGTCCTGTCCGACGGATGGACCGCGGTAACGCTGGACGGCAGAAAATCCGCTCATTTTGAGCATACCATCTGCGTCACTGATGACAAACCGGAAATATTGACGAAAGCGGGTTAGAAGTTTATAATAACTGTTTATGGCAAAAGAAGATAATATAGAAGTCCAGGGAACGATTGTGGAGCCCCTTCCCAACGCGATGTTCAAGGTCGAGCTGGAAAACGGGCAGATAATACTTGCGTATGTATCAGGCAAGATGCGCATGCATTTCATAAAGATATTGCCGGGGGACAAGGTCACTATCGAGCTGTCGCCGTATGATCTTTCAAAGGGAAGGATCACCTACAGATTCAAGTAGAGAATACTATAAGGAATTATCGAGGAGCTTATCATGAAGGTTCGTTCATCAGTAAAGCCGATGTGTACAAAATGCAGGGTAATCAAGAGAAAAGGCGTTATCCGTGTTATATGCGATAACCCGAAACATAAACAGAGACAGGGTTAAAGAGGAGGTTTAAGTTGGCGAGAATCGCTGGAGTAGATTTGCCAAAAAATGAACGCATTGAGATTGGCCTGACAAGGATCTTCGGCATAGGCAGGGCCCTTTCCCAGAAGATTCTGGAAGAAGTCAACGTTGACCCCAACGTCAGGGTCAAAGACCTTAAGGACGAAGATGCCGTAAAGATAAGGGCCGTTATAGAAAAAGACCTGAGGGTCGAAGGCGACCTCAGGCGTGATGTGGCCATGAGCGTCAAGAGGCTCACTGATATCGGGTGCTACAGAGGGACCAGGCACAGGTCCGGACTGCCGCTCAGGGGGCAGAGGACGAAGACGAATGCCAGGACGAGAAAAGGCCCGAGAAAAGCTGTTGTCGGAAAGAAGAAGGAGGCTTAATTAATGGCTCAGAGGAAAAAGGGAGTCAAGAGGGACAAAAAAAATATTGCCAGTGGTTCAGCGTATATACAGGCCACTTTCAATAATACGATTGTGACGATTACCGACCCCACCGGCGGGGTCCTGACCTGGTCGAGCGCGGGCAACCTCGGTTTCAAAGGTTCGAGGAAAGGGACCCCGTACGCGGCACAGATAGCCGCCGAGGCCGCGGCCAAGAAGGCGATCGATTTCGGCATGAGGCAGGTGGATGTTTACGTAAAAGGTCCCGGCGCCGGAAGGGAATCCGCCATCAGGGCTTTGCAGGCGGCCGGTCTGGACATAAATCTTATCAAGGACGTAACGCCGGTGCCGCATAACGGCTGCAGACCGCCAAAGAGGAGGAGAGTATAACGTGGCAAGATATACAGGATCGCAGTGCAGACTATGCAGAAGGGAAACAGTCAAGCTTTTTCTGAAGGGCGACCGTTGCTTTACGGAAAAGTGCGCGGTGGAGCGCAGGCAGTATCCTCCCGGACAGCATGGACAGCGCCGGAGCAAACTTTCCGACTATGGCATGCAGTTACGCGAAAAACAGAAGGTCAGGAATTCGTATGGAGTCCTTGAGAGACAGTTCAGAAACTGTTTTTACCGGGCGGAGAGCAAAAAGGGCGTCACCGGTGAAGTGCTGCTCCAGATGATGGAGACGCGCCTGGATAACGTCGTCTACAGGATGGGGCTTGCTCCCAACAGAAACAGCGCCAGGCAGCTTGTGTTGCACGGACACTTTCTGGTAAACGGTAAAGAGGTCAATATCCCTTCGTGCAGCGTGGGCGTGAATTCCGTGGTAGAGGCCAAAGAGGCCAGCAGGACCATACCGATCATAGCGGACAGTCTTTCCAAGGCGGAACAGAGGGGGGTCCCGGCATGGGTCGAGGTGGATTTCCAGAACTTCAAAGGGAAGGTCCTTGAGCTGCCCTCGAGAGAGGACATACAGATCCCGGCTGAGGAACAGCTCATCGTGGAGCTTTATTCAAAATAGATGGGTATTTTAGGCAAGGGTGTTCCCTTGCCGCGCTTTTTTTGTTTTTAAAAAATACAAATAAATTTGAGGCATATGGGAGGCCTTATGAATCTGAGAAAAAAAGGCTTTCAACTACCTGAGAAGATCAGGTTTGATGAAGAGACAATGACCGGTGACTACGGCAAGCTTGTCGTGGAGCCGTTGGAGCGGGGGTTTGGCACCACTATGGGCAACGCCCTAAGGAGAATACTTCTGTCTTCTCTGGAAGGCGCCGCAATTACCGCGGTGAAGATCAACGGGGCCCTGCATGAGTTTTCGACCATCAGCGGCGTGAAGGAAGATGTCATTAACATTATCCTGAACCTGAAGAACCTGAGGTTCAGATATCACGGCGCCGGCAACAAGTTAGGGACGTTCAGCGTCAAGGGGCCTGGCGTGGTCCGGGGTTCCGATCTTCAGGCGGACTCATCCATAGAGATACTTAATCCTGACCAGGTAATCGCCACGCTCGACAAGGGCGCCTATTTCGATGCCGAGGTGTATATAAGAAACGGCAAGGGTTATTTTTCGGCCGAGAAGAACAAGGAGGACCTCCCCGTGTCCATGATGGCGGTGGATGCCGCGTTTACTCCGATGAAGAAGGTAAACTTCTGGGTCGAGAAGGCGAGGGTAGGGAAAGAGACCGACTACGACAAGCTCAATATGGAGCTTTGGACGGACGGCAGTATAACCCCCGAAAAGGCCGTATCTCAGGCGGCCAACATTCTCATAGAGCATTTCGATCTGCTTGTGTTCGAGGAGGATGATTATGAGTCCGTATCAGCGGAAGACGCGGGGGCTAAACTCTCCGATGACGATATGGGCTCAGGCAACGACAACCTCTTTAAGAATGTCGATGAACTGGAGCTTTCGGTAAGGTCTTACAATTGCCTTAAGAACGCCAATATCAAGACGATCATAGAGCTTGTGCAGAAGACCGAGCCCGAGATGCTCAAAACTAAGAACTTCGGAAGGAAATCCCTCAATGAGATAAAGGAGATCCTGAGCCGGATGGGGCTGCATCTCGGCATGAAGCTTGATCTGGACAACCTTCATAAAGACACTGTATCAGAACCCGGAGGTATCAAAGACGATGCGTCATAAAGTTGATGGTAGATTATTTGGAAGGCCTGCCAATCAGAGGAAGGCCCTGTTAAGAGGTCTGGTTACGGCATTATTCGAAAACCAGAGGATAGAGACCACTGTGGCAAAGGCAAAGGAAACAAAGAGGATTGCCGAGAGGATGATAACCTTTGGGATCAAGGGGGACCTTCATTCCAAAAGGCAGGTGCTTACGGTCGTCACCGACAGGACTATCGCCTCGAAGCTTTTCAATGAGATAGCCCCGCGTTTTACAGGAAGAAACGGGGGATATCTGAGGCTGGTCCAGACGAGAAACCGTCTTAAGGACTCCGCGCCGATGGCAGTGCTGGAGTTCATTGACTACGAAAGCATTAAAAAACCAAAGGGCAAGGCCGCCAAAGAAGCAAAGGCGGAGGCCGGTAAGTAGCGTTGAATGACGTCCTTGTCATAGCGGCGGTAATAATTGCCTGGGTCATACTTCAGATGTTCGTATTTCCAAGGCTCGGTATCCGGACCTGAGGACCTGACCCCAGGGTCCCTTGCAGGACCAAAGATAAAAAAGATAAAAAGGACGCTGAAAACAAATAGACACCATTTGTCTTCAGCGTCCTTTTTTTATTGCGTTACGTGTCTTTGGTCTATATTGCCGGCAAATATCTCGACCAGTTTGGCGTCAAACTGGGCCCCTGCCCTGTTTCTGAGTTCCGCAACGGCATCTTTGAACCCCATCGGCACCTTATAGGAAGTCCTGCTTGTCATGGCGTCGAAGGCCTCGGCTATCGCGATGATCCTGGCTTCAAGAGGTATCTCCTCGCCCTTGAGTCTTGACGGGTACCCACGGCCGTCGATGCGCTCATGGTGATGAAGTATGAAGGGCGCGATATCGGAATAAAAGGTTATCGGGCTGATCATTTCATAGCCGATTACCGGATGCTTTACATACTCCTCTTTTTTGAAGGAATTTTCAGGGCTGATTTTAAGGAACCCTATGTCATGAAGGAGTGAGGCATGATAAAGTTTTTTCCGCTGGTCGTCAGGCAGGCAAAGCTCTCTCGCGATGATGTTACTGTACCCGGCGACACGTTTCGAGTGGTCTTTTTTCTCGACGATATGGATCTCAATGGCATCAAGAAGCAGTTCCGTGAGGTGTATCTCGTAGTTTTTCTGGTCTTCATAGAACCGGGTCTTGAGGATGGATATGGCGGCCTGCCCGGCGAGATAAGAGATTATCTCCTCGTCGCGCTCTCTGAACGGACGCTTGTCTTTATTGTTGAGAAGCTCCAGCACCCCTATTATCCGTGAGCCCGAAATCAGGGGGACCCCCATCAGCGCCTTTGTGTTGTAGCCGGTCAGATTATCGATCTCGGGGTTGAACCGTTCGTCCTTCGTTACATCTGCGACCCTGACCGTCTGTCCGGATTCGGCAATCCAGCCGGCAAGCCCGCTTCCCTTTTCGACCGAGGTCCCCAGAAGGTCCCGGGACTTCTCGCCCCTGACCGTCTTGAATACCAGCTTCCCGTTTTCGATAAGCAGAATAGACCCGGCGTCCGCCCTGGCAACGGATATGGCGCTGTCGAGAATTTTTTCGAGAAGTATATCGCCGTACATCTCCTCTCTCAGGTCCCTGGTGATACCCAGCATGCGCTCAAGCTTGTTGCTGTAATCATGGATCACCCGGATGACGACCTGTGACATGTGCCATGACAGGGACAGGCCTACCAGAGACAAGATCGCGGCGATGGCAAGGACAGTCTGTATCGACATATCGGCCAGGAACGAAAGATGCTGCGGCAGGACAGGGACTGACTGATATAGGATTACGGCAAAAAGTGTGACCACCACGAAGCCCAGGACCGCGATGGGGAGTCTGATCTTCCTGTCGATCTCGCGGACAAAATCGTTCTTCTTCCCCTTCATACTGGCGCGCATTATAAACTTTACTGTATAGCGGAAAATATGTCAAATTATTGAGGTGTTAAAAAATGCGTTATGAATATTCATATCATATAAATGATCCCGTATAAAGACGACAACCCCGCGAGGACGTTCCCTTTTTGTACCGTTCTGATAATCGCGGTCAATATAATTATCTTCGCCCTTCAGCTGCTGTCGTCGAGGAGCGGACAGGACCTGGCCTATTCCTTCGGGGCGGTCCCTCATAATATTACAAGTTTTCAGTCCGGTCCGGTAGCCCCCGTTTTTATGACCCTCTTTACCTCGATGTTCATGCATGGCGGACTGCTCCACCTGGGAGGCAATCTCCTGTACCTCTGGATCTTCGGGGACAATATCGAGGACAGCCTGGGACACCTGAGGTTCCTGGTGTTTTATCTCTTCTGCGGCGTGATTGCCGCGTATTCACACGCCCTGGCAAACCCCGCCTCGGAGGTCCCGATGATCGGGGCGAGCGGCGCGATATCCGGGATCCTCGGGGCCTACGCGCTGCTTTTTCCCTCGGCGCGGATCCATACGCTGCTTTTTTTCGGGTTTTTCATCCAGGAGGTAAAGGTCCCTGCCTTGATAGTTATAGGATTTTGGGCTATTATACAATTTCTAAGCGGTCTGATGAGTGAGACGGGCGCATCGCAGGGCGGCGTCGCCTGGTTTGCCCATCTCGGCGGATTTACGGCCGGTCTTATGACGATTAAACTTTGGCTGCCAAGGAGGTCCAAGAGGTGGTAGTAATTTGTCCGAAATGCAGGGTCAAACTTAAGGTGGACGAAGCAAGGCTTTCTCCGGAGGGGTCAAGGTTCAAGTGCCCTAAGTGCGCCGCGGTGCTGGTAGTCAGGAGACCGGCTGCCCAGCCGCAGAGGAAGCTCAACGCCGGGAAAGTCCTTGTCGGCCATTCAAACCCGGCCCTGCTTCAAACGATCTCCTCCGTTTTGTCCGCTGCCGGATACAGCGTGATAACGGCGCTGGACGGGATAGACCTGATAGTCAAGGCCCTTAAGGAAGGCCCGTTTCTGGTGATCGTCGAGGTCGGCCTACCGAAGATTTATGGTTTTGAGGTCTGTAAAAGACTCAAGTCCAGGGCAGAAACCAAGGAGATGAAGTTCATATTGATCCCGGCCATCCACGATAAATCAAAATACAGGCGTGAGCCGACCTCTCTGTACGGGGCCGACGATTATATAGAGGAGTTTGACATCGCATCGCAGCTGATAATCAGCATAAACAGGCTTCTGGGCGTGCCGCAACAGGAAGAGGCAAAGACAGGGGAACCGGAGAAGCCCCCGGCTGAAGGGCCGAAGTTGCCGCCCCCCGTCGTCAGACAGCCACCCCCAAGGCAGGAGACGGAGATGAAAAAAATGCCTGAGGCCGCGCCGCCGGCTGAAATCAGGGGGAAGGATGCCGATGAGAAGATCGAGAAGGCGAGGCGCCTGTCACGGACCATTATTAATGATATCTACCTGTACAATTCAGACAAGGTGAATCAAGCGATAAAGGCCGGTGATTTTTATGCGGTGTTCTCTCAGGAGATAAAAGAGGGCAAGAAGCTCTACGACAACAGGATCCCGCGTGAAATCAGGGAAGTACACGATTATTACAGAGAGGCGATCGAGAACTTCATCACGGCCAAAAAGGCGGTCTGACCCTCCGGGCGATCCGGTAAAAAATTTTTTGTCCTCCCTGAATCTCGGTCAGGCCCCGGGGGATGGCCTGCTTAACTATATGAAAATACAAGATTATTCTCTTAACTCCGAATAGTACGATCGACCTTCCTCAATTTTTTACGAGTTTGCCGCTGCCCGCGATAAACAGAATAATAAAAATTTTATTTGCAAAAAAATCTCAAACCTGTTATATTAGCACTCACACGCATTGAGTGCTAACAATCCAAAATTATCGATTTAAGG
The DNA here is from genome assembly GCA_016215155.1 of Nitrospirota bacterium. Classification (GTDB taxonomy): domain Bacteria; phylum Nitrospirota; class Thermodesulfovibrionia; order Thermodesulfovibrionales; family UBA6898; genus PALSA-1316. The sequence goes on along the minus strand of JACRLQ010000080.1, from coordinate 2,624 downwards.
AAAGGAGAAAAGCGTATGAAGTTCAAGCCACTTAAAGACAGGGTATTCGTCTCTTACTCTGAAGAAGGAGAAAGGACGGCAGGCGGTCTCTACATCCCCGATTCCGCGAAGGAAAAGCCCCAGAAGGGCGTTGTAAAGGCGGTCGGTTCTGAAGTGAAGGAGATCAAGGTCGGCAACACCATCCTTTTTGACAAGTATTCAGGGTCAAAGGTCAATATCGACAACGATGAATATCTTATCATCAAGGAAGAAGATATACTCGGCATCGTCGAAGCGTAAGTTAAACCAATAATCAACAATCAATACTATCAGGAGGAACAAAAATATGGCGAAACAGCTTCTTTTTGACGAAGGGGCCAGAAGCTCAATACTGAAGGGCATAAACGTCCTTACCGAAGCGGTGAAGGCCACCCTCGGCCCTAAAGGAAAGAATGTCATCATCGACAAAAAATACGGCGCTCCTACGATCACCAAGGACGGCGTTACCGTAGCGAAAGAGATCGAGCTGAAAGACCCGTTTGAGAATATGGGCGCTCAGCTCGTAAGAGAAGTGGCAAGCAAGACCTCGGACGTGGCCGGAGACGGCACGACCACCGCAACCGTACTTGCCCACGCGATATACAGCGGCGGCATAAAGCATGTTGTCGCGGGCTCAAACCCCATGGACATCAAAAGGGGAATTGAAAAGGCCGTCGAAAACGTCGTGGCCGAGCTTAAGAAAATAAGCAGACCCGTACAGGACAAAAAGGAGATCGCCCAGGTCGGCACCATATCGGCCAATAACGACGCCACTATCGGCGAGCTGATCGCCGACGCGATGGACAAGGTCGGAAAAGACGGCGTCATCACTGTTGAAGAGGCCAAGAGCATGACCACATCCCTGGATGTCGTCGAGGGTATGCAGTTCGACAGGGGCTACACCTCCCCATATTTTATAACGGACCCCGACAGGATGGAATGTAACCTGGACGACGCCTTCATCCTTATCAACGAAAAGAAGATCTCTTCCATGAAGGACCTCCTCCCTGTGTTGGAGCAGACCGCGAAGATGGGCAAACCGCTTCTTATCCTGGCTGAAGAGGTTGAGGGTGAGGCCCTCGCGACCCTCGTCGTCAACAAGCTCAGAGGCACTATCCAGGTATGCGCTGTCAAGGCCCCCGGCTTCGGCGACAGAAGGAAGGCGATGCTTGAAGACATAGCAATACTTACCGGCGGCACCGTGATATCCGAAGACCTCGGGATCAAACTGGAGAGCATCAAGCTCACGGACCTCGGAAGGGCGAAGAAGATAACCGTCGACAAGGAAAATACCACCATTGTCGAGGGCGCGGGAGACCACGCCAAGATCCAGGGCAGGGTAAAACAGATAAAGGCCCAGATCGAAGAGACCACCTCGGACTATGACAGGGAGAAGCTCCAGGAGCGTCTCGCGAAGATCGTAGGCGGAGTGGCCGTCATAAACGTCGGCGCCGCGACAGAGACCGAGATGAAGGAGAAGAAGGCCAGGGTCGAGGACGCCCTACATGCAACCAGGGCGGCGGTCGAAGAAGGCATAGTCCCGGGCGGCGGAGTAGCGCTTCTGAGGAGCATGCAGGGCCTCAAAGGCCTGAAGCTCGACAACCACGACCAGCAGGTGGGTGTGGACATCCTGAGGCGGGCGCTCGAAGAGCCGATCCGCCAGATTATCCATAACACGGGGCTTGAGCCGTCCGTTATCGTCGAGAAGGTGAAGAGTTCAAAGGACGTCAACTACGGCTTCGACGCAGGAAGCGAAGAGTATGTCGATATGATCAAGGCGGGGATTGTTGACCCCACAAAGGTCACAAGATGCGCCCTTCAGAACGCTTCTTCCGTAGCGTCTCTGATGCTTACCACATCGGTCATGATCGCTGACCTGCCCGAGGAGAAGTCTGATATGCCGGCAATGCCTCCCGGCGGCGGCATGGGCGGAATGGGCGGAATGTACTAAGATTTATAGAAATAGGTTTTTTGAGAAGCGGGGTTAAAGCCCCGCTTCTTTTTTTGCGTATTGCATTTAATTTTGCCACCTAGGTTATTCCCCTTCATTACATAAAAACAGCTAAAATAATTCCGTAACAAAAGTTTATACTGATTTTATGCTTTAGCCTAACCCCTCCTCATCTTCCTTACCTTATCAGGGGATCAAAGATACAAATTGAAAGCATGTATTTTCATGGTTGCGATTATTCTTTTTCTCTCGCTTTGTTCGCCTGAGTCTGCCTCCGACCCCTTTACCGCAAAGACCATTGGCGACCACGGCAATGTCACTGTTATGGAGGTGACAGGAAACTATGACGCCAATAACCCTGATGACACCGTTAACGCTGATCCGAGACAAATAATCGCAAAGGAGTTCTACCGTCTCCATAAGGACGAATGCGACTTTCTCGTCATCTTGCAATCAATTCGGGATGAGCAATAAACCCTAAAACTATAATTTGATATTGACAAGCATTAGGGCTGGGATATAAATTAGCACATATATTCTTTGGGGGTCGGAAACTCCGGGGATGGAAATCGGGAAGGGATGGGGTCTGGACATGCCTGATATGATTAAACGCAGCAGGGGATCTGCAAAGCCTCTCACCATTACCATAATATCG
>JACRLQ010000079.1 GCA_016215155.1 Nitrospirota bacterium | reverse complement strand
TCTGAAGGCCGGTGGTAGACTACCACTTCGATAGGCTGGAGGTGTAAGTGCAGTAATGCATTCAGCTGACCAGTACTAATTGGCCGTGTGTCTTGACCCTTACTTCCTTTTTCCCTCCTGTTGTCAATATAACAGGTTTTTGAAATTCGCTCTTTGCTTTTTAACTTATTCGGAATTTAAAGTTTCCGGTGGTCTTGCAGGAGGGGCCACACCCGTTCCCATCCCGAACACGGAAGTTAAGCCCTCCATGGCCGATGATACTTGGACCGCGAAGTCCTGGGAAAGTAGGTTGCTGCCGGATTTTTTTCAAAAGGCCCGTAGTCACTACGGGCCTTTTTTTATTTGCCCTATAAAACCCTGTAGCCGAGTCTTTCGATATTCTCTTTTGTAATCCTGAGCAGGTCTTCTTCCGAGATCTCCGATTCATCAAAGGTCAGAACGACCCGGCCGTCTTCAGCCGAAACAGAATCGATACCCTTCATTTTGCCTATGAACCGGGAAATAGCCAAAGAACACTCGGCACAGAATTCCTTCTGGACTGTAACCCTTGTTGTCTTCATACTTTCAGTTTATCACAGCCGGGCCATAATGAAAAATGGCATATGCGTCTCAGTTCAGGCGGCCCGCCTCAGGCAGAAGAAATCCCAAAGTTCATCGGATTTCTTGCCAAACTCAGGCTGCACGGCATTATAATAGGGGCAATAGCATGGAAGAATTTGCGCTGGGCGAACATGAGTTTATCGAACTGCATAACCTCCTGAAGGTGATGCATCTCTGCGACAGCGGGGGCATGGCCAAGACGGTCATTGCCGAAGGGCTTGTCAGTGTCGACGGCAGGCAGGAACTTCGTAAGCGCTGCAAGATCAGGAGGGGCCAGGTCGTCGGATTCGACGGCCATTCGGTGAGAGTTTCCTGACCCGATCGCAAACGGGGCGCATATGACTGTGCCCCGCTGCTTCAGGAGGATCTGATCAGTTGTCCGCTATCTCATGGGAGGCCGGGAATCGGGCCGCTCCATAACAGGAGGTTCATATTCAGGATCATAGGGCGGCGGTGGCGGCGGAATATAGCCGCGCGACCGTACCCGTCTGGTCCGCTGTCCTGGGACATGGTTTCCATTGGCGTACATGCACTGCGTGTAGGCGATGTCGTATCTGCGCTGGGCCTCCCAGCCATAAAGACGCCCCTCATTTGACCCCGCGGACAGCCCCGACAGAAGTCCCACCCCCGCGCCGATAAGGGCGCCGCCACCGGCCTTGCCGTATGTTGAACCTATCGCGGCGCCTACACCGGCCCCTATGGCGGTCCCTGCCGCCGCGTACCTTGCGGTATGACGGTCAAGCTCCTCCTGTGTCATTCCTATCTGCCGGCCTGCCCAGAGTCTGCACTGCGCGTCCTCTTCCTGGAACAGATCAAACGGCTTTCCCGGCGCTGGAAGCACCATCACCCTGGGGCCCGTGGGCACCGTGGCGCATCCGGACACAAAGATCACGATCAAAAGGACAAGCATTATTGCCGTTTTATTTATCATACATTACTCCTTTTCTTCCGGTGGGGAAGTCTTAACCTTTGTCCAGCCTATCGGACACCGCTGGACGTAGGGATAATATCCCTTGGGCTCTTTGCAGTAATACCAGTAGTACGGGGGTTCCTCCTGAGGCTCCGGAGTTTCATACAGGTAAGGCTCCCGTTCGATAACCACCGCCGGGTTGTCGTAAATATATGGATATGGAGACGCATAAGGCCCCCACCATGGCGTCCATGCAGGTCCTATCCATAAGCTTCCCCTGAAATGGCCGTGCGACCTGTGAGCAAAGGCGGGCAAGGCGCAGACACAGATTAAAACAGCGGTGAGAACAACAAAAAGAAAAGCCCTTTTCATAAGTATCTCCTTTCACCAAAGGCCTTAGCCTGCAGTGCTGCTAAGTGTATTATAGATCAGGATAAGGCGGGTATCAATGGGTAGGCGGTCTCTGGACCGGCCGGCTTGGGCCGCATATTTTATAGATACACAATATCGTCGGGGAAGTCGGTCAGCTTCTCACAGCCCGTGGCCGTAACCGCAAAGGTATTTTCTATGCCGATAACCCCTCTGCCCGGGAAGACGAACTTTGGTTCGATAGCGATTGTATGGCCGGCCTCAATAGTATGCCTGAAACGGCGGGCAAGGACCGGGAGTTCATCGAGTTCCAGGCCGACGCCGTGGCCGACGAACTTCGACTGTTCTCCGGTATGACCCATGAACTTTTCTCCCAATCCGGCCGATTCCGCAATTTTTACCGCCCCCTCATAGAGGTCCTCACAGATAAGACCCGGCCTGAGGATATTTGTAAGACGGGACTGGATCTCCAGGGAGACCTCAAAGGCCTCTTTCATGTCAGTGTCCAGACCACCAAAGGCAAAGACGCGCGTCATGTCGACAATATACCCGTTGAAAACGCCGGGATAATCGACCAGGACCGGCGCGCCTTCAGCGATTACGTTACCGGATGGCCCGTACGGCGCGGAGTTCGAAAGACCCTTGCCGGTCACGGGACCGTCGAAACAGCCCGGCGCCGCGGCGCTCTCTCCGGCCACGGCAAGCCCCGTTATCTCCTGGTTGAGGGCCCTCATCCGGAGGGGCCCCTGCGTGCATCCGGCACGCAGGCGGAATTCGATCCCTGCGGCCAGTTCGCATTCACGTATGCCGCGTGTCAGAAACGAAGGCACCTGCTCAAAGACGTCGCAGAGTCTCCTGCCGCTTTCCTTCATCTGGGCCAGCTCCCAGGGGGACTTTACAGAACGCATTCGGCGATATATATCTGATATGTCGACGAATTCCATCACGCTGAAAAGTTTCTGATAATATTGATACTGCTGCACGGGAAGAACGTCAAAGGTGAGACCTATCCTTCCGACCTTCTTATCGAAAAAGGCCGCGAATTCCCCGCTTGGAGGAAATGGACGGACGTCTTCAACAAGGCTCTCCTGCCGCGCCCGTGTCAGGCTCTTTCGTACCAGAAGGGTCGGAGGCCCATCGGCAGGGACCCAGAGCCCCGCGTTTTGCCGGGAACCGCAGAAATAGTAAACATCGAGGGGATAGACGAAAAATGCCCCGTCAATCCCCCTCTCGCCAAGTTCTCTCTGGAGGCCTCGTATCCTTATTTCACTTTCAGCCGCAGGTACCATTCTTCAATCCTCCGCAAGTCGTAAAATGCACAAGTATGCCGTTTCGGAAAAAGTTTGTCATTTCGACCAAGGGGAGAAATCCGTCTATCAGACCCCTTTAAGGCAAGATTTCTTACTCCGTCCGTTTCAGGGCGGCTGCTTCCGGTCAAAACGACATTATATATTAAATGACAAAGCGCAATTGTATTTTGTGAAACAGTATACAATGTTGTTCAATATTATACCGAATCCGGGGCCTGTCGGTCTCTTTGCCCTGATCGCGATGTTAAAATACAAAATGCGCCCGGAAATTGAGGAAGCTCCCTGATGAAATCATATCCTGTCGACGAAATAATCCCTGAACTCAGACAGGCAATACTGGGAAGTAAGTCGGTTGTTCTTCAGGCGCCGCCGGGGGCGGGGAAGACGACCAGGGTCCCGCTTGCGCTTCTCGATATAATACCGCCTGAAAAGGGACGGATCATAATGCTCGAACCGCGGAGGATCGCGGCGGTGTCGGCCGCCCGGTGGATGGCCCGGATCAGAGGCGAAGAGACGGGAGGGACCGTAGGCTATACGATCCGCTTTGAAAGGAAGGTCTCATCCTCTACCCGCATAGAGGTCGTCACCGAGGGGGTCCTGACGCGGCGCATGCAGACCGACCCGGGCCTTGAAGGAGTGGCCGCGGTGATATTCGATGAGTTTCATGAGCGGAGTCTCCACGCCGACCTGTCCCTCGCCATCTGCCTGGACATTCAGCGAAACCTCAGGGAGGACCTAAAGGTCATCGTGATGTCCGCCACGGTTGACCCGGGTCCTGTCGCCTCATTACTGGGAAACGTACCGGTAATCACTTCGCATGGCAGGGCCTTTCCTGTCGAGGAGCATTATCTTGAGGACAAGCATGACAGGCGCCTAAGCGACAGGGTGTTCGAGGCCGTACGCCTCGCCCTTAATAAGACCCTGGGCGATATCCTGGTGTTCCTTCCGGGGACAGGGGATATCCGGGCATGCACCGAGGCGCTGAAACCCGTAGCGGGCCATGGGAATGACCGTGCGGTTATCTGCCCTCTTTACGGTGACCTTACCTTCGAGCAGCAGGAACAGGCCATACTGCCTTCAGATAAAAGAAAGATCGTGCTCTCCACCAATATTGCCGAGACCAGCCTTACGATCGAGGGAGTCGGCGTTGTTATCGACAGCGGGCTGACCCGCGCACAGCGGTATGATCCGTCAACCGGGATGAACAGACTCGTGACGACAGGGGTCTCGAGGGCGTCCGCCGAGCAGAGAAAGGGAAGGGCGGGGAGACTCGGCCCCGGGGTCTGTTACAGGCTTTACAGCCGTCATACGCTTCAGTCCATGGTCCCTTTTACGCCTGCCGAGATAATGACATCCGACCTGTCGCCGTTTCTGCTTCAGCTTCTTGTATGGGGTGTTAATGACCCATACTCCCTTTCATGGCTCGACCCGCCTCCGGAGGCCGCGCTCAATTCGGCAAGACAACTGCTGGTTGACCTTGGAGCGATAGATCAAAAAGGGTCCCCGACGGAGGAAGGAAAGGCGATGGCGCGCCTGCCGCTTCATCCCCGGCTCGGGCGTCTGATGGTACGGGCACGGGAACTCTCATTTCCCAGGCTCGGCGCGGACCTTTCCGCGCTGATATCAGAGAGGGATATACTGCTCAGGGGCCCGAATTATCAAGCCCGGGCTGTTGACGTTATGGAGCGGCTCGAAATCCTTAGGGCCTGGCGCGGGAACAGGAGGGACGCTGCCGGAGTGGATCTATGGGCACTGCGCGCGGTCGAAAGGACCTCCCGGCAGCTCTCGGATATTTTGCGGAGTGAGCGGGCAGGGACAGAGGCTGAGACAGATCAGAGCGAGATTATTTCACGTCTTCTTCTATGCGCCTTTCCCGACAGGGTGGCAAGGATGCGGCCCGAGGGTGACGGACGATATCTCCTTAGCAGCGGACGGGGGGCAAGATTTCCCCGCGGGAGCGGCATTTCAGGACCCCGGTATGTCGTTGCTGTCAATGTTGACGCGGGTGAAAAGGCCGAGGGGGCCATCCATCTTGCGTCGTCCGTTACCGTGGAGCTGGTCCGTGAGGAATGCAAAAACAACATAACAATCAGGCGGCGGGTGGAATGGGACAAAAGGGAAAACAGGATCGCAGGCATAGAGGAGGAAACGCTTGGCGCTGTGGTGCTCTCCTCAAGGCCGCTTAGTCCCACCGACGAGGAGGCGATACTGATTATATGCGACAGGATAAGATCAGCCGCGGATGTTCTGAAATTTACAAAGGAGGCGCGCCAGTTTCAGGGCAGAGTAGCGGTTATGAAAGGGGCATTTCCGGAAGAGGATTGGCCTGACTTGACGGATGAAAGACTCATCTCAACTCCGGAGACTTGGCTTGCACCATGGCTTAAGGGCATAAGAAAAAGCGGTGATATTGACTCTCTTGACCTGCTTCCGGCCCTTGAGGCCCAGCTTACGTGGAAACAGTCGAGGGCCCTGAATGAACTTGTCCCGACGCATATGAATGTGCCTAGCGGCTCAAGGATAGCCATCGACTATTGCTCCGGGGAGGTCCCGGTGCTGGCTGTGAAGCTCCAGGAGATGTTCGGCCTGGCCGAGACGCCTTCAGTGGCGGGCGGAAGGGTAAAACTGCTCCTGCAGCTTCTGTCGCCTGCCCGGAGGCCGGTCCAGATAACGCAGGACCTCAGGGGGTTCTGGGACGGCGGTTATCAGCAGGTAAAAAAAGAACTGAAAGGCAGATATCCGAAACATCCCTGGCCCGATGACCCCTGGAATGCCTCGCCTACGCGGAAGACAAAGGGCAGATGAAAAATAGACGGAAAACCGCGGGCAGATTTTTCGATTTCACAAAATCCGCCTTTACGTTACTGTTTATTCAATACAGCATCAAATATAAAGTAGGGCCCTGAAGCACGATCTGTTCCTTACTGAAAACATTCCATTGCTTGTCCTTAAAGAATGAATCGTATATCGTCTCCGGCATGTTCGACTCCGTAAATTGTCTGCCTGACACAATTGAAAGTATAGGAACGACGGTCCAATCTCTACCCATTGCCCTGAAATTCCCATAGCAAACCAGGCCCGGATAGCACAATGAAGGCGTTCCATCATGGCGGAAGGCTATGTGGCCGACGGCCCGGCCAGTCTCTTTTTCGTACCGCAGAATTTCCCGGTTAATGGAACCCGCAATCTCCCTGTCCAATCGGTTCGTAGCAAAACGGCTTATTTCAACTCTATAAGTGATATAGGTGTTCACGGTGAAGAAGACCAGCAGAAAGCCCAATAGTAAATAGTAAGGGAGCGTTTTTCTGAAGGGGTGAGACTGCAGGAAGACATAAAGACTGCTCGCGCCCGGCAAGCTCATTATCGCAGCGATACTCCGGGGAGATACGTCAACGACGCTCGTCAGGAGATGAGGGGCCATCGCGGCGATGAAAGATCCGCCTATCAAGGCCGTCAGGAGCGTCAGAAGCCGAAAGACGCCTTTTTTGTCCGAGGTCTTCCATAATATGAGACCGCAGCCGACAAGCAGAAAAAACATAAAGGCCGAGAAGGCATATACGGGCGCGGCGCCCAAATTTGTGTTCTGCAGTTTATCGTGCAGGCTCCCGATAATGCCGGACATATTCTTTATGGGGTCCGCATGCCGGAAGTCAGTTCTCCCATCCGGACTGCCGAGCAATTTAATGAACAGCACGTTCGTCGCGCCCGCCAAAACATAAACAATGAAAACGGACATGAATTCTCTAAAAACCAGGGTGAGCGATCCGGTCCTCCTGTTGACCGCAATGTATAACATTCCGAACGCAACAAAAAATGCGCCTACCGCTTGATAAAATGAAACGGCGGCAAACAGCACAACATAACAGAGAAGCCATCTCGCAATACCGGGATCCCTGAGAAAAAAAACCGCTGAAATACTAAGGAGCAACCCGGCCGTCATGAAAATGGTCACCTCAGGAAAGAGAAACCAATGTAACATAAAGACATTGCACAACGAAACCACGCATGAGAGGCAGAGCAAAAGGAATGACTTCTTGTCCCATTCTTCTCTAAGCCCGAAAAAAAGACGTATCAGAAGATAGATGGAAACCGCCAATAAACAAAGTGACGGCAGGGTGGAGTAGATCTGGTAAACAGCGGTATTCAGACCGAGCGCGCTGAAAATTTTCAAGAGCGCCCCCGAGAGAAATCTGCCGAGTTGGATCTGTTGCTCTCCCTGATTGCCATAGGCCTCGGCTACATAAGTGTCAAGCGCGTAATGTTTTTTTAATAGCGGCCCATAAACGAGAAGAATAATGAAAAAAATAATAAGCAGCAGGCGGTGACGCCATTGTTGGAATAATATGCCTGATCTTCTCATTTTAGCGTTTCTTACAACTTACAGAACAAACAGAAAACAGGCAGGGACATCCCATTTCTCAGCATAATTCCTTTCTTGGCCTTCTTTTGGGGACCGCAAAATCCCTCTCTCTATTGAGATGACAAATTATATATTCATCGGGAAACGAAAGTAAAAGGTAAAGTGAAGTCCGAATGACTTGAAATTATCTCTTTCCCCGCATAATTGCATGAATGAGCTCGTCCAGTCGCTGCATAAAGCGGGAACGGTCCCTCGGTCCAAAAGGAGGCGGGCCTCCGGTTATGGTGCCCATGTCACGCAGAAATGCGGTAAACTCCCGGTTTGCCAGTGCGTCACCGATAGTGTCCTCGCTCTGCACCCGCCCCTTGGGATCAAGCACCCGGGCGCCCTTTTTCAGACAGCGCACCGCGAGCGGAATGTCCGAGGTAACTGCTATATCGGTTTCAGTGATATGTGTTGCAATCCAGTCATCGGCGGCATCGGACCCTCCATGCACGATAATCGGTTCGATGAATTCGTCGGGAGGTATCCGCATCGGGGAGTTCGATACGAGATATACCTTCAGTCCGTGCCGCCGGGCTACACGGTAGACCTCGTTTTTCACAGGACAGGCGTCAGCGTCTATGTATAGCTTGATCACGGAGATTCCTTTCTTAACGCACCTGCTGTCGGCTGCACGGGAACGACGAAAAGACGCATGAAACATCGTTCGATAGCCCCCGCAAATAAGAGGGTCAGGTCTTGTAAGTTAACATAATTCATTTCGTTCTCATCAGCCTGCTGATCGAAGCGTAATGCATGCCGAGATGTTCTGCGACCTCCCTTTGGCTGTAACCATGTTTTTCCACCGCTTCCCGTATTTTCCTGTTGCGGGCTTTGTTGCCGGGGTCGGCCTTTTGCATAAAGATACTCGTAAGTTCAGGCCTGTTTATAAATCTCTGGCTCTTCGGGATTTCCTGTATGTCCCTCTGTCCCTTCATATATCCACTAAGGGTTGCCACAAACTCCTCTTCCCCCAGTATCCCCTGACCCCTTACTTTCTTCCATATCGTCTCCTGCCCTATACCCGCTTCAACAAATTCCCGGTATCTCCGTGCCGCTTCCTTCTTCCTGCTCCCGAATTGGCCCAGCACCCAGTCTGTCGTCAGACAGCGATGAGGCTTCTCCCCACCGGCTGTTGCTCTATAACTGCTCCACTGCCACTGCTCAGGATGTGCTGCGCCCTTAGCCCTTACAGGGTTTAATACAACATATCTGCACGCCTCAAGCAGATGACTCTCTTTTTCTACCAGTATTGCCTTGTATCTTCCCTGGAATATGTGACCAGCCCTCCCGTGCTTCCGATTATATGCCTGCGTATACACGCCGTTGAGCTGCCGCATCCCTTTTGAAAGATTACCGTCTGGAGTTTCAATAATCAGGTGGTAGTGATTGTTCATAAGACAGTATGCATGGCAAAGCCAGTTGAATCGCTTATTGGTATTCGCCAGGATGTCCAAAAAGGCCGCCCGGTCTTCATCACTTGAATATATTGCCTTGCGGTCGTTTCCCCGGGAGGTGACATGATATACAGCTCCATCATACTCTATTCGTAATGGCCTTGCCATGTGTCAACAATATCATAAGCGTATGCTTATGTCAACTTACAAGACCTGACCCCGTTAGGTTCGGGTTACATAAGCGCCCCAACATGTCTCAAAGTGATTTAAACTGGATCGAGTCTTTTTTCATGAACCAGGTCACAACAAGAAATGCAAATATCCACGTAAAATATTGTTCGACTTCCAATAATATAAATGATAATTGATTTACAGATTGTTGATTAGCAACGGGAATAAAGCGATTAAGCGACATAATAACGTGAGAGAAATTAATCACAGCGTATGGCAAGAAGAAGTAGAGGTACTGATAGGATTTCATGGGATCTTTTATTATATTCACCAATATGGGTAGTAAACCGACAACAGCTATAAAGATATTTGGATAATTTCCGTAAAACTTTGATCGATCAATGGAATGACTCACTTTAATAGCCCATGGACAAATGTTAAATCCATATGTAAGCCAATTTGCGATTAATAAGATCAATAACACAAACAGAAGAAATAGCCTCTCGTCCAATAAATTGTTCATTATTGAATGAGTCGGCATGTTATCGTCGACCATTGGCAGGAAATATAAGCAAATCATAAGGAAAAATAACAATATAAATACAAGCAGATTATCGGAATAAAAAATAAAGAAGAATATCGGAAACACTGGATAGCATGCGGCAGGAATAAGAGATCTAATAGAAGTAAAATGCAGAAATTCAGACGGTCTGAATTTTGCTTGGTATAATATTGCCCACGCTAAAGTGAAAAGACCATATGTAACTATGGTATTGCGCAACGTTTCGATGAGATTAAAGTTATACTGAGTTAAAGAAAGCCCCAGCAGAAATGGCAACCCAATGGCCGTGGCTGCCAGAATATGAGTATGACGGCTAGATTTATATTTTAAATAAGAAGGCAGAGTGTTTTGATCAAGTTCGCTGTTTTTTAATATCCTGTGCAGAGAGAAAAAAACACTATAAACCAACATAACAGACAGAAATGTAGAGTTTAAAGGGATATCACTAAAGCTGAATAGCCAATTAAGGAGCAATGCTACCAATATGAGATTGCTTACTATAACATGAGCACCCAAAATTCCATCACGATTTTCTGTTTTGAAAAGTGGAAGGAATATCTTTGCAAACTTGGAATATGCTATGACGAAGGAATGATTAAATAAATACACAATGGGCAGCAAAGAAAGGACAAAGAATATTTTGCCAGTAGACGGGACTTCCTTATCAAAAGAATAGCCGACTAAAATTGATATGGATGAAAATAATAAATAGAATAATATTTTTTGTGAATCGGCCCGGCTGAGCCACCTAAGTTTTATAAACTGTGATTGAATTAAATATTTAGTTTGCGCCAAGTTACCCCCGCTCTCGGCTTTATGGGCGATCTAATATTTAGTCCAGAATTTTAAAACGATGGATACGGTTGATAATAATAAGGTCGAATACAAAACTAGCCTCTTCAATCCTTTCTTTTCTAACTTATCAGTATTTGTCAGAATAAAAACTGCTCCGAGCAACCCCACATTACCTAGGAAAGTATTGAGCATCGTAATTAAGTTCCCCTTTCATCTATGTGTAATTCGTTAATAATTGTAGTATGAATGCATCACCTTGTTGAAAGAATGCTACAAATAATACTTTTCGAGTCCCTTTCTTGTCTCAATAGTTTAATTTAGCAACTAGTATGCCACATTAGTGTTTTTTTTGCATAGCAAAATTGACGAGAGAATAAAGTGCATTTTCGATCAGTCTAGGAACTCTCACCATGAAAAGAGGATCCTTCGTTGGGTCAAGCGGTTCTCGGACATATACACTTACGAGACCTGTATGATTCGCACCTAAAATATCTGTAAAAAGCCGGTCGCCTATCATCAATGTCTCTGAAGGGATAGCATCTAAATATCTTAAAGCCAACTCAAAAGCTGCCTTATCTGGCTTTCTCCTCTCGCTCATGACAACTTTAATCTTTGTGAGTTCTTCTATTGCCGTAATTCGCTCCAGTTTCGTTTTCGTCTTGGCAAAGTTTGAAAGGAAACAACATGAATAGTTATCACGTAAGAAGTTTAAAACGTCAGTAATTTTTGGAGGAATTAAGGTGGAGCCGTACGGA
>JACRLQ010000025.1:4616-6693 GCA_016215155.1 Nitrospirota bacterium | reverse complement strand
TGGGGGACATGCCAGTCTAACAACACCCAGACAAGGACGGTGCTTACGAGTTCGCCTGCCGTGTGTACGGGTGGAAGCCCGGTCACGACACAGGCATGTACTTATGTGCCTCCTGTAACAGCATGCACGTCCTTTACGTATTCGGCCTGGGGGACATGCCAGTCTAACAACACCCAGACAAGGACGGTGCTTACGAGTTCGCCTGCCGGGTGTACGGGTGGAAGCCCGGTTATCACACAGGTATGCAATTATGTGCCGCCTGCTCCGCCGCCGGTAACTGATACAATCCCGGTTCCTGCGTCTGAAGAGACCTTCAGGTATGATTCGAGCGCAGCGCCCGTGCTTGCTCTCGATCCGTCCGATGCGAAGCCGATCGGTGTCGGCCCTGTGGTCACAGGTGAAAACAAAGTCGATCTGAAACTTAAGGTCGGTCCTTTCGAGAGTCCTGTGGATATATCCTTTATGATTTACGCCCCGCATGTGACGCCCGAGGACGTATACTTCATGACCTCTGACAACGAGCTCAAGAGGGTCTCGGACGCGGTTGAAGAAGAGACAGCCTCGGACTTTCAGGTCAATAGGGAATATGGCGGCAGCAAGAAGAAGGTGAAACTCAGCAAGATAGTCCTCTGGAAAAAGGGCGTAACGGAACTCGACGAGACCCTCTATACCGGGAAGGCCTCCAATATAGCACCCGGAACATATACCCTGGTCCTCGTGGCGCAGTCTCCTGACGAAGAGGAGAATTATTATCGCTGGGTGACTACGTTGAATGTTCCAAAGTTCAAAGGCAGAGACGACGATTAAGCCGGATACTGACTAAGAGAAAGGCTTAGTCACAAAGAAGTCCCGGCTGCCTAGATAACGGAGGCGGCCGGGACTCTTTTTTTGGTCATAAATCCCGGATACTCAGCCCAGGCTGACAACGTCCAACCGAACGTCAATCCCCCTCGAACTCGGTAAGGCAATAAGCCCGGTACCCTTTTTCAGAGAGTTTCTTCGCGCCCCCGACATCCGGCAGGTTTACTATAAATGCCATCTCGACGATTGTCCCACCCAGCTTTTCTATCAGAGTGGCCGCGGCAAGCGCCGTGCCGCCCGTCGCCAGGAGGTCGTCAACCAGCAGCACCTTCATTCCCATTGTTATGGCGTCCTTATGGATCTCGATCTTGTCGGTGCCGTACTCGAGCGCATATTCATGGCTTATGGTCTCGCCGGGCAGTTTGCCTTTCTTTCTGACAGGGACAAAACCCTTGCCGAGTGTATAGGAAAGGGCCCCGCCGATAATGAACCCGCGGGCTTCAATTCCGACAATAATATCGAAATCGATATCCCCCTTGATATAACGCTGGGTGAAATTGTCTATCACGAGTCTGAACCCTACGGGGTCCTTGATCAATGTGGTGATGTCCCTGAACATTATCCCTTTTTTGGGATGGTCAGGGATGGTCCTGATTCTCGATTTAATGGGCATGGGCCCTCCTTTATCCGCGGCAGCAGTCCGCGGTCGTTATTCCTGAAATCGCCGTCACCAGCAGTTTTTTGACGTTCTCCGCGTTTTTATTCATTGTAGCGAGTATCATCTCCCAGGTCACCGGCTCTTCCCCCCCTTTCCAGCAGTCATAGTCGGTCGACATGGCGATGGTCTGATAACAGATGCCGGCCTCGCGCGCCAGCACCACCTCCGGCACCGTGGACATGTTTATTACGTCCGCGCCCCACTGACGAAACATATGCGATTCGGCCTTTGTAGAAAACCGCGGCCCCTCGATGGTTATAACCGTGCCGCGGCTATGGTGCCTCAGTTTGAGTTTCTTCGCGGCCGAAACCAGGACCTTTCTTAGATCAGCGCAGAAGGGTTCCGCCATTGGGGTATGGACTACTTTTTTGTCATGAAAGGTCAGGTTCCGGTGCTTCGTAAAATCTATGAACTGGTCCACGAAGACGAGGTCTCCCGGACGTATCTTCTCCCTCAACGATCCCACGGCGGTGGTCGCGAGTATATGCGTGCATCCTTCCTTCTTCAGGGCGTGGATGTTGGCCCTGAAATTAATGCCGGTGGGATAGATCGAATGCC
>JACRLQ010000025.1:0-4569 GCA_016215155.1 Nitrospirota bacterium | reverse complement strand
CGATCTTTCCCAGAGTGAGGGCCGAGGAAGGGCTGCCGTAAGGCGTCTTTACCTTTATTTCCTTTTTGCTTTTAAGCAGGTCAGGATCATCGAGACCAGAGCCTCCGATTATTCCGATTTTAACAGGTGCCATGTTTACTCCTTATTCTTATTTTTTTGAGACCTCTTTCAACCAGTCCACCCACCTGTCGATCCCTTCCCCGGTCCTGCACGAGACCTCGAATATCCTGAGCCCGGGATTGAGGGAAAGGGCGTCTCTTCTGATCTTTTCCATGTCCACATTCGTATAAGGCGCAAGGTCTATTTTGTTCAGGACCAATGCGGAGGATTCCTGAAACATAAGCGGATATTTTAACGGCTTGTCGTGGCCCTCGGTGATGCTCAGGAGCATCACCTTCAGGTCCTCGCCCACTTTGAACTCGGCGGGGCAGACCAGGTTGCCGACATTTTCTATAAAAAGGAGGTCGAGCTTTTCAAGGTCCATGTCGCCCAGCACCTCGTAGATCATGTTTGCGTCGAGGTGGCAGGCGCCTCCGGTATTTATCTGTACGGCCGGCGCCCCGAGTCTTTCTATCCTCTCGGCGTCGTCAGTGCCGGCGATGTCACCTTCGATGACACCGATTCTCATGGCGGTCTTCATCTCAAGCGTCTTTTCGAGAAGAGATGTTTTACCGGCCCCGGGCGCGCTCATAAGATTGATTACGAAAACACCGGCGTTATCGAACATGCGCCTGTTTTCGAGGGCAATCCTGTCGTTTGCCTCAAGGATCTTTGTTACTACCTTCACCTTCATATCTCAGGACACCTCCATATCTATTATGTCGAGCTCGCGTCCGCCGGTAATCGAAAAAGACCCGCTATTGCAGACGGGACAGGCAAGGACATATTCCCCGTCCGAGGTAAAGACCGCGTTACAGTCCCGGCAGCTGCCTGTTACCGGCACTTCCTCGATCTCAAGGCCCGCGTGACCGGCGATGGAGTCCCCCTTGATCGCCTCAAAGGCAAAAGAAAGGGCGTCCGGCATTATCCCGGAAGCCCTGCCTATCCTGAGCCGGACGGCGTCTATCCTTTGATAGCCCTCTTTTTTACACTGTGCCGTGATGATATCAAGGACGTTGAGGGCTATCGACACCTCATGCATTTATGCCTTTGAAAGCCTGTCCTTTTCCTTCTCATAGGCGTCTTTGCCGGCGTCCACTGCCGCCTTTAGGAGGGACTTCTTCTCCTCATAAAACCCCTTCCCCTCATCGACGGCATCGGTCACCTTGTGTCTGGCCTCGTCGACGGCCGCGGTGACTTTATGCCGTGCTTCGTCGACAAAGCCGGTCGTCTTGTCCTTTACGTCGCCGGCCAGTTCCTGTATCTTCTTCCTGGTCTCCTCACCCGACTGGGGCGCCAGCAGCAGGGCAAGACCCGCGCCGACTATACCCCCGAGAAGGAACGACATAAGCATTGATCCCGAGCTGTAGCCTTCTTCTTCTTTCATCTCCTGTCTCCTTTTCTCAATAGATTTGTGAATAAATAACCCGCCGTAGCGGCAATTCCCGTCCTCAGGCTTATCACCCGTATCGCGGCCGAGGTCGCGGCGCTGTTTATGGTCGAATTTATGATATTGATCGACCGTCCGATTTCGGACACAGCCTGTGAAAACTGTCTTACGTCCGTCGTGACCGTATTTATATTTTCCGTGATGGCGTTGAGGGTCTTGAGGTTTTTGTGAAGTTCCTCAAGGGCCGGGTTAAGGCTTGTCTCGACCGTACACCTCAGCGCCGAGACCGTCCGCTTCAGTTCAATCAGAAGCGGTATGATGAAGACCGCAACGGCGCCCAGAGAGACTGCTATAACGATTAACCAGATATTGTCCATCTTACCTCCCGCAAATTATATCATATAATCCCTCAAATCAGAAGACTCTCAGGATTATATCAATTGTAGTCCCAACCACATGATAAGTAAAGAATTTTATGGTATTCTTTTAATCATGACCGACGGGCAGTATATAAAAAAGGCCATATCTCTGGCTAAAAAGGGGCAGGGCCGGACCAGCCCTAACCCCATGGTGGGGGCTCTGCTCGTGAAAAAAGGGAGGATCATCTCGGAAGGATATCACAAAAAAGCCGGGACCCCGCACGCCGAAGCTATCGCAATCGACAAGGCGGGACCCGCGGCAGAAGGCTCGACGCTTTACGTAAGCCTCGAGCCCTGTTGTCATAAAGACAAAAGGACCCCCCCCTGCACCGAAAAAATCATATCGGCCGGCATAAAAAAAGTGGTCATATCGATGGAAGACCCAAACCCGAAGGTCTCCGGCAAGGGGATTGAAGTACTAAGGAGAGCCGGCATAGAGGTATCTGCCGGCCTGCTTGAAGAAAAGGCGGTGGAACTGAACGAATATTATATAAAGCATATCAGGACCGGTTTGCCTTTTGTAGTCCTGAAGGCCGCCATTACCCTTGACGGCAGGATCGCGACCCCCGACGGTGAGTCGAAGTGGATCACAGGCGAAAAGGCCCGCCGCGCCGTGCATGGGCTGAGGGGTAATGTCGATGCGATCATGACCGCTATCGGAACGGTCAGGGCCGACGACCCGCGGCTCACCTGCAGGATAAAAGGCCGTCCGAGTCCCGTACGGGTTATTTTGGACCCGAGACTTGAGATTAATCCTGACGCCAATGTCCTTACATGTCCTCCCAGGACCCTCATAGTGACGGCGAAAGCCGGCAAGACTGAAAAAAAGAAGCTGTTGCGCCAGAGAGGGATGGAGTTCATCGAACACGAGGGGAAAAGGGCGGACCTGCCGGCCCTGATGAAGACCCTCGGCTCCATGGGGATAATATCCGTGCTGGTCGAAGGGGGCTCGTCCCTTAACGCGTCATGCCTCGAAAGCGGGATCGTGGACAAGGTCATGTTTTTTACCGCCCCGAAGATTATCGGCGGGAGGGACGCAATCCCGGTCGTCGGCGGGGACGTTTCCAGAAGCCTCTCCGGGGCGCACCGCATCGTCAAAACCAGGATGAGAAGGTTCGGGGAGGATTTTTTGATAGAAGGGTACGTCCAAAAAAATAATTGAAATAGCCGGGGCCTGATGTTAAGCTTTTACATATGGCGCAAAAAAACTCGATCAAGGTCGTGCTCAAGCGTTCGCCGGAATTCGATACCACCCTTGTGGTCGACAATCTCAAATATCATATACAGACGGAGGACCTCGGCAGAAAGACCTGCAGGATAGCATCCAGGGTCTACCTCGATGGCGAGGTGGTTTTTTCGCGCGACTCCGATTACTCCCATCTTGTGAAGCTGAAAGATTTTAACGAGAAACTGGTCAGGCTGATGGAAAACCAGCACAAGTCCACGGGGGAGTTTTTTCTCAGGGAGCAAAGCGGGAAGCTGAAACAGAAGTCGGATTATTTCGAGGAAGTGCAGCAGCTTCTGAAAAAAGGCAGGGGGAAGGCCGCGATAGATGTACTCGAGACTGCTCTCGAACAGTTCCCGGGTGAACCCTTTCTGCTTTCATACTTCGGCTGTCTGACGGCCCTAGTCAGAAACGACCCCAAAAAAGGTATAGACATCTGCCTTGACGCGATCGGGAAACTCAACAGCAGCATGCCGTTTGGGAGCGAATTCTTCTACCCTGTTTTCTACCTCAACCTTGGAAGGGCACATGTAAAGGCCGGGAACAAAAAAGAGGCCATAAAGGCCTTTCAGTATGGGCTGCAGAACGACCCTGAAAACAAAGAACTGCTATCGGAGATGAAAAAGATCGGCACGAGGAAGAGGCCTCCCGTGCCGTTTCTGAAGAGGAGCAACCCTATAAATAAGTATATAGGGTTGATGATATCCAAAGGATCAAGGGCCTGACACGGATCACCCAGTGATTATCTTGAGTATCTCCCTGTAACGTTCCAGCGCCTTTTCGACGACCTCCTCCGGCAGCACAGGGCCCGGATACGTCTGGTCCCAGTCGAGGGTCAGGAGATAGTCCCTGATTATCTGTTTGTCATAGCTGTCCTGTGACCTGCCGGGCTGATAGGTCTTGGCCGACCAGAACCTCGAGGAGTCGGGCGTAAGCACCTCGTCGATAAGTATCAGGTCGTCGTTATAAAGCCCGAACTCGAACTTCGTGTCCGCGATGATGATCCCTTTTTTCTCAGCCATGGCGCGGGCCTTTGTATAGATCGCCAGGCTTGAGTCCCTGAGCTGTTTGGCCCGGGGTTCACCGACTATTTTTACCATTTCATCGAAGCTGATATTTACATCATGACCTTCATCGGCCTTTGTGCTTGGGGTGAATATCGGCTCTTCGAGGCGCGAGGACTCGACCAGCCCTTCCGGAAGCCTTATTCCGCAGACCGTCCCGTCTTTTTGATAGCTCTTCCACCCGGAACCGGAGAGATAGCCCCTTACTATGCATTCAACCGGCATAGGCCCGGCCTTCTTTACCAGCATGCTTCTGCCGTTTAGGACCTGCTCATATTTATGGAGCTCCGGAGGATAATCGCGTACCTCCGTCGCCACTATGTGGTTGGGAATGATGTCTTTCATCTGCCCGAACCAGTAGAGCGATATCTG
>JACRLQ010000081.1 GCA_016215155.1 Nitrospirota bacterium | reverse complement strand
TGGACCTGGTGGCATATGCCGTTGCCCGGCCTCGAAAAATACGCGCCGTAGCGGGCTGCTACGGTCTGGAGGAAGAGATGGTCGTCGGGGTTCATATAATCCGACTGCATCATGTTATGGTCCACATACGACACCGCAAGCGGCACCTTTACGCGGTCGAGGCCGATAGCCTCGAACTGGAGCCAGGCCATGGTGCCTGTGGCGTCCTGTGTATAGACCTGGTCCACCTTCAGCCCGACCGGGGTGCCGGCCTTCATCTCGCCATAGGCAAGGTGAGACCCGAATATCTTCTCTACAATGTTTTTTCCCATAGAACCCTCATTCATTATTATTTATTTTTTTGACAATACCTTTTTTTATATGTTAAAAAATATAGAAAAATCAAGGTAAATTCGGACTTCGGAGAGAATCATGCATTTTTTTACATACAGGGGCGGCGAGTTATACGCCGAGGACGTGCCCGTCAGGCTGCTTGCCGAAAAATACGGCACGCCATTGTACATATACAGCTATAACACCGTATTGAGGCATTTTAAGGCCTACGACGAGGCCTTCAAAAGCTATCCCCACATCATATGCTACGCGCTCAAGGCCAATACCAACGGCGCGCTCCTTAAGCTCCTCGCCAACAACGGCTGCGGGGCCGATATCGTCTCCGGGGGAGAACTCTTCCGCGCCCTTCGGGCCGGGATGTCCCCTCAAAGGATAGTCTATGCCGGGGTCGGAAAGACCGAGGCCGAGATCAGGGCCGCGCTTAAAAGCAGGATCCTGATGTTCAATGTCGAGTCCGAGGACGAATTGAGGGAGATCGACCGCGTCGCCGGACTCATGCGGGTCAAGGCCCCGATCGCCCTCAGGATAAACCCTGATATCGACGCCCAGACCCACCCCTATATATCTACCGGCATGAAGGAACACAAGTTCGGGATATCGATAAAAGACGCCCTCCAGTATTACAGGCTGGCAAAAAGCCTCAAACACATCGCCGTGGTCGGGCTTCAAAAGCATATCGGCTCGCAGATCATAAAGATCGCTCCTTTCGTGGACGCCCTCGAAAAAATACTGGCGCTTCTGGACAGACTAAACAGCAGTCTGTTTAAGATCAAATACCTTGACATCGGCGGAGGTCTCGGCATCCCGTACGACGACGAGAAACCGCCTGTCCCGGCGGACCTCGCCCGGAGACTGCTTCCTATTATCAACGGCCGGAAATTGACGCTCATTATGGAGCCCGGCAGGTCGATCGTCGGAAATGCCGGAATCCTCGTGACCAAAACCCTGTATCTCAAAAAGGGCGACGGGAAGGATTTCGTCATAGTGGACGCCGGTATGAACGACCTTATGAGGCCGTCGCTTTACGATGCCTATCACCAGATCATCCCGGTGGTCCAAAACAGGAGGGCGTCGATGACGTCCGATGTCGTCGGGCCGATCTGCGAATCGGGCGATTTCCTGGCCAAAAAAAGAAAACTGCAGCGCGTGCAAAAGGGTGAATACCTCGCCGTGATGAGCGCCGGGGCATATGGGATGTCGATGAGTTCTTCATATAACAGCAGGCCGCAGATCGCGGAGGTGATGGTAAAGGGAATGAGTCACAGTCCTGTCAGAAAGAGGGCCACATATGAGGACCTCGTGAAGGATGAACTCATGCCAGGGTTCCTCAAATGAAACTCCGGTTCACTAAAATGCACGGCCTGGGCAATGACTTCATCGTGATCGACCGCGTGACGGAAAAATATGACGCTGTCCTGGGCGCCGGTACGGAAGCCCTGAGGGCCCTCGCGGGACGGCTCTGTCACAGGAGGTTCGGCATCGGGGCGGACCAGTTGCTGCTCCTTGAGAGCTCCGGGAATGCGGATTTTGCGATGAGGATATTCAATGCCGACGGCTCCGAGGTCGAGATGTGCGGAAACGGCATCCGCTGCGTGGCGGCATACATATGGAAACATCAGCTCTCCGATAAAACCATGCTGTCGATAGACACAAAGGCGGGGATTATCAGGCCCGAAAAGGCCGGCGATATGGTCAGGGTGGACATGGGCGAGCCGGTGCTGGAGGGAAGGATGATCCCGGTGAACATCGACGGCCCGGTAAAAGACCATCGGATGACCGCGCTCGACAGGGAGTTTTGTCTGACCTGCGTATCAATGGGCAACCCCCATGCGGTCATCGTCGTTGACGACGTGGAGGGCTTTGATGTCTGTAAGTACGGACCTGTTATAGAAAACGACCCGCTCTTTCCGAAGAGGACGAACGTCGAGTTCATCCAGGCGGTAAGCGGCAGCGCGATAAAGATGCGTGTATGGGAGCGGGGCTCTGGTGAGACCATGGCCTGCGGGACCGGCGCCTCGGCAGCCGCCGTGGCCTCGCACATCAGGGGGCTTACGGGCAGAAAGACGGTGGTAACACTTCCCGGGGGCGATCTTACGATAGAATGGGCCGGCAATAACCATGTGTATATGACCGGGCCTGCCGTAAGCGTCTTCGAAGGCTCGATAGAGGTCTGATCATGGGGTTTTCGGGCAGGGAAAAGAGAAAATTAAAGAGAATAGGTTATGATATGCCTCTTGAGTTTTCGATGAATGTATTGGAGTTCGGAAACGCCAGGACCGTCAATTACACCGGCAGGACCATCGACATCTCCGAGGAGGGCATCGGGTTTTTGACCGAGGGCAAACTGGAGCCGGGGAATTTCATACGGATAGAGCAGAGGGACGGTTCTTGCCAGACCGCCGAGATCAGATGGGTCGGAGAACTCGAGGGCGAACTCAGGGTCGGAGTTCTCTTTTATAAGGATTAAAATCTATTTGGGCAGGAGGACGGAATGTTTAAAGGTTCTATAGTAGCGATCGTGACGCCGTTTAAAAAGGGCAAGGTCGACGAAAAGGCGTTGGGCGACCTCATCAACTGGCATATCAAACAGGGGACCAACGCCATCGTGCCCTGCGGCACGACCGGAGAGTCCGCTACGCTCGACTATAAAGAGCATTACCGCGTCATCAGGTTCACCGTCGAGGCGGTGGGCAAAAGGGTGCCGGTCATCGCCGGAACAGGCGCCAACTCTACCGACGAGACGATCATGATCACGAAGGAGGCGATGAAGGCGAAGGCCGACGCCGCCCTTGTCGTGACACCCTACTACAACAAGCCGACCCAGGAGGGCCTTTACAGGCACTATAAAATGCTCGCGGAGGCGGTCAACCTGCCCCTGGTCCTTTATAATGTGCCTGGCCGCACCGCGGTAAACATGCTGCCTTCGACCGTCGCCCGTCTTGCCGGTATAAAAAATATCGTGGGCCTCAAGGAGGCCACAGGCGACATGAAGCAGGTGAGCGAGGTGATAAGGCTCTGCGGAGACAGGCTGACAGTCCTGTCGGGTGATGATTTCACCACTTTGCCGCTTATGGCGCTCGGGGGCAAGGGCGTTATATCAGTGTCCGCCAACGTCGCCCCGAAGATGGTCTCGGACATGTGCGCGTTATGGGAGAAGGGAAAGTTTGACGAGGCAAGGGCGCTTCATTACAGGCTTGAACCCCTGAACTCCTCGATGTTCATAGAGACGAACCCGATCCCTGTCAAGACCGCGCTCGCGCTGATGGGCAAGATAAAAGAGGAATTCAGGATGCCTTTATGTGAAATGGCCCCCGCGAACAGGGACAAACTGGCGAAGGTGCTTAAGGAGATGAAACTGATCTAATTCCGAATTTTCAATTGTGACTGCAGGGGCGATTCTGGTGATCGCCCTTTTTTTGATTCAGGCGGCGTTTTCGGACAGGGTTCTGTGTCCAGAAATAACCCACTGCCCCTCTCGGGAGGGGTGCAGGGGTGGGTTGACACTCTTAAATGAAACGTTACAGCAGTTTTATTTAATACGGTTTTTATCGTCGAGTTTGATGATTATCGGCACGAGGCCGTGTGCCTTGGCGTCTTCCACGTAACTGTAGCAGAAGATGATTACCTTGTCCCCTACTACGCCCTTGCGCGCGGTAGGCCCGTTGAGGCAGATCTCGCCGGAGTCTTTTTTGCCGGTTATCACGTAGGTCTCGAACCGCTCGCCGTTATTCATATTGCTGATCATCACCTGTTCGAACGGCAGTATGCCGGCCTTTTTGAGGATAGTCTCGTCGATCGTGATGCTGCCTTCATAGGCCAGGTTCGACTCGGTCACCGTGGCCATATGGATCTTCGTCCTCAGCATACACCTCAGCATGATACCCCCAGAACGTTAAATGTTAAGCGTGAATCGTGAAAGGAAAGATAAATAAACGACTGGCAGCTGATCGCTGATCGCTGATCACTAAAGGCTGATGGCTGATAGTTGATAGCTTTTCTCATTCTATTCCCTCGGCAGTGAACTCAGGGGAAGGTCCTCCCTCACGACATTGCTCATCGAGATGACGTGCGACGTAGGCTCTACGCCCTCAGTGTCGAGTTCGTTCAACTTCTCCATATAGCTCAGTATCCCGGCGAGCTGATCTCCATACGTCGATTTTTCCTCTTCGGAGATGGACAGTCTCGCAAGTCTTGACAGATGATCCACGGAAATCTTCACGCGCAGCCTCCGGACCTAGATCTTGGTAAGGTTGGCAAGTTTCAGAGAGAGCCGTTTCAGGCCTATGGCCGGGAAATTCACCATGACCTTCTGGTCCTCACCGTCCCCGTAGCAGTCACGTATTACGCCTATGCCCCAGACAGGATGTTTGACCCTGCAGCCCGACGCGAACATCGGCTTTATCTTCGCCACGATATCGGCCCTCTTGCCCTCCGACCTCATGGTGTGAAACTCCGTCACCTTCTCGGTCCAGAGACAGTGCTCCCTCGGGAGGTCCTTGAGGAACCTGGAGGGTTCCTGCTCCTGGATCCTTGAATATAACCTTCTTTTTTTGGAACCCGACAGAAGGAGCATCTCTTTCGCGCGGGTCATGCCGACATAAAAAAGCCTTCTTTCCTCGGCGATCTCGTCTTCTTTGCCGATGGCCTTGAAATAAGGCAGCACACCCTCTTCTATACCCGTGACAAAAACGACCGGGAACTCAAGGCCCTTGGCGTTATGGAGCGTCATCAGGGACACATGGTCCGAGGAGGCGCCCTCTTCCGCGTTGGTCTGTAACGAGGCCTTGTCCAGAAAATCACGGATGTCCCTGCCCTCGGCGGAGGCTATAAGCTCTTCGACGTTCTGCTTCCTGTCGTCGTCGAGGGCCTCGGTATAGCCGGTCTGTTTTACGATGTCCCTCAGAAAGTGCGCGGCATTGGCGGTGTCCTTCGCCGACATCTGTTCGATCAGATGGATGAAACCCCCGAGTTTTTCTTTTGTGGACGTCACGATACCGCTGCTTTTGGCGGCGGACTTAAGCACGTCGAAGAGACAGACGGACTTCTTCTTCGCCTCGCTCTCGATCTTTGTAAGCGTCGCCGCCCCAATGCCCCGATGGGGGGTATTAATGACCCTCCTTAAGCTCACATTGTCTCCATGGTTTATCGTGAGACGGGCATATGCGATCACGTCCTTTATCTCTTTTCTCTGGTAAAAGCTTATGCCGGCGACTACACGGTATGGCAGTCCGGCGTCGCGGAGGGCGTCCTCTATGGCCCTCGACTGAAGGTTCACCCTGTAGAGTATCCCTATCTCGCCATAGGAATAGGCCCCCTTAAGATAGAGTTCCTTGACGATCTTCGCTATATGCCTGGCCTCTTCTTCCTCGTTGTTGAGCCAGCAGACGTTGACCTTCTCTCCCCTGCCCTTTTCGGTCCAGAGTTTTTTGCCCTTTCTATTGGGGTTCATCGAGATCACGGCGTGAGAGACGTCGAGTATGTTCTGCGTCGAACGGTAGTTTCTTTCGAGCCTCACGACCTTCGCGCCGGGAAAATCCTTTTCGAAGTTGAGGATATGCTGGACGTCGGCCCCCCTGAACCTGTAGATGCTCTGGTCGTCGTCGCCGACCGCGCATATATTCTTGTGCTGCTTCGCAATGAGTTTCATAAGGCTGTACTGGGAGGCGTTTAAGTCCTGGAACTCATCCACCAGAAGATACGCAAACAGGTCCTGGTATTTCCTGAGCACCTTGGGATGCTCTTTGAAGAGCTTGACCGTAAGCATGATAAGATCGTCGAAATCCAGGGCGTTCGACCTCTGGAGTTCGTCCTGATACCGCACGTACACCTTGGCCAGTTTTTCGTCAAAACCGAAGCCGTCGCCCGATGTCAGGAAGGTGTCAGGGTCGATCAGCGAGGTCTTAAGGAGATTGATCCGCGACGATACCCCCTTATATAACGCCTCGTATATCTTGAAGTCCTTCAGGATGTGCCGTATCAGGTTGCAGCGGTCGTCTTCATCGTAAATCGAGAAGTCGGGACTGTACCCGAGATGTTTTATCTCGGCCCTCAGGATACGTCCGCATTGGGAGTGGAGCGTGCCGATCCATGAATGCTTGATGTCGCCGGGAAGAAGGTTGCCGATCCTGGATCTCATCTCGGCGGCGGCCTTATTGGTGAAGGTGACGGCCAACACGGACTCAACCGGTGTTTTATGTGTTTTTACGAGATAAGCAAACTTGTGGGTTATGACTTTTGTCTTGCCGCTGCCGGCCCCGGCAAGAACGAGCAGGGGACCACTTATATGCTGTAAGGCTTCTTTCTGCTGGAGATTTAAGTCCTGCATCAACCCTTCTTTAGACATCTATTTACTCCTTGCTCCGTGCAGTATAGGATAACAAAAAAAGGCCTTTTAAGTCCATAAGGACGCGCCGCCATGGTCATTCTACCGTAACGCTCTTGGCGAGGTTCCTGGGCTGGTCCACATCGCAACCCCGGAGCACCCCTATGTGATAGGCCAGAAGCTGCAGGGGCACCGCCAAAAGCATGGAGGTTAGGTAGCGGTTTGTGTCGGGGACCATTAGGCAATATCTCGACAGGCCGCAGACCTCTTCGCAAGAACGGACCGTCACGGAAATCACATTGCCGCCCCTGCTTTTGACCTCCTGTATGCTCGACAGCATCTTTTCAAAGACAGCGTCCCTGGCGATGAGTACGACCACGGGGAGGTCATCGTCTATGAGGGCTATCGGCCCGTGCTTCATCTCGCCCGCGGGATAACCCTCCGCGTGTATATACGATATCTCCTTCAGTTTCAGGGCCCCTTCGAGGGCCATGGGATACTGGAGGCCCCTGCCCAGGTATATGAACCCCCTCGCCTTTGAATATTCCCTGGCTATCGCCATGACCTCATCGTCTATAGAGAGAGCGGTCTCTATCTTGCCCGGAAGCCTTACGAGATCCTCCAGCAGTTCTCTCGAGCGGTCCGGCCCCAGAGAACCCCTGGCCTGCCCGAAGGCCACCGCAAGGAGATACACCGCAGCCGACTGGGCCATAAAGGCCTTCGTCGAGGCGACCCCTATCTCGGGGCCCGAATGGGTATAAAATACCGCATCCGCCTCACGGGCAGAGGTGCTTCCCACAACATTGCATATGCTAAGCACCTTCGCCCCGAGCCTTTTGGCCTCTCGCTGGGCGGCAAGCGTATCGGCAGTCTCGCCCGACTGAGTGATTACAACCATAAGGTCCCCGGGACCGATGATCGGGCCCCTGTACCTGAATTCCGAGGCCATGTCCACCTCCACAGGCAGGCGCGAGAGTTCCTCGATAATATATTTTCCGGCAAGGCCCGCGTGCCAGGAGGTGCCGCAGGCCACGATAAAGATCTTTTTCACTTCCTTCATGAGGGACTCCGAGAACCCGAACTCCTCGATATTGACCTGCCCGCTGTCGAGAGAGAACCTCCCCCTTATGGTGTCGCTTACCGCCCGGGGCTGCTCGAATATCTCCTTGAGCATGAAATGACGGTAGCCCCCCTTTTCGGCCATGGAGGGACTCATGTTCGTGCAGACCACTTCTTTCTCTACGGGCGATCCGTCGAGCGTGGTCACGATGACCCCATCGGCCGACATCACAACCATCTCGCCCTCCTCAAGAAAAATCACGTCACGTGAATAGCTGAGGAATGCCGGCACGTCCGAGGCGATGAAATATTCACCGTCGCCGAGCCCCACTACAAGCGGGCTGTCCTTTCTCACCCCGATCACCTTCCCGGGTTCCTTTTCATTTATTACCGCGAGGGCATATGCGCCCCTGACCTCTTTGAGTGCCTCCCTTACGGCCTCTTCAGTGGGCATCCGGTCCGCGTAGTCCTTGATGAGGTGGCAGAGCGCTTCAGTGTCGGTATCGGAACTGAAGACATATCCTTTTCCCTCGAGTCTGTGTTTGAGGTCGAGGTAGTTCTCTATTATCCCGTTATGTACGATGACGAGCCCGCCTGAGCGGTGAGGGTGCGCGTTCTCCTCGGAAGGCCGTCCGTGGGTCGCCCAGCGGGTATGACCTATCGCGGTATTGCTGAGCAGTTTTTCGGCCTCGACGACCGCGGCCAGCTCCTTTATCTTCCCCTTGCATCTCCTGACGTCTATCCCGCCTTCGGTAAAATAGGCCACTCCGGCCGAATCATAGCCCCTGTATTCGAGTTTTTTAAGCCCCTCTATCACTACCGAAACGGCATTTCTTCTTCCCGTATATCCGATTATACCGCACATGATTTACCCTACCGTCCTTTTTTTCTTTGATAATTAAGCGGCCCAAACTTGACTAGGCGTTATTCCGATGTTTTTCAGCCATCTACCTCTTCTTCCTCTTTGCCCAGCCTTCGACGTTCTTCTGATGGACCCGCGAGATCGCGAGCGATCCCCTGGGCACATCTTTTGTAATCGTCGAGCCGGCGCCGACATAAGACCCTTTCGAGACCTTCACGGGGGCCACAAGCTGCGTATCGCTGCCGATGAATACCCCGTCTTCAATTACCGTCAGGTGCTTGTTCCTGCCGTCATAGTTGCAGGTGATCGTGCCTGCGCCTATGTTTACGTCTTTCCCTATCACCGCGTCGCCCAGGTAACTCAGATGAGAGGCCTTGCTCGACTTCCCCAGGACAGTCTTTTTGAGCTCGACAAAGTTGCCCACCCTGGCGAAGGCGCCTACCAGGCAGCCGGGTCTTATATGGGCGAAGGGGCCTATAGAAGCGTTGTCCTTCACGGACGAGTTCTCGATTACGGAAGAGTCTTTTATAGTCACCTCCCTGCCGATTGTCCCGTCTTTTATGCGGGCATTGGGATAGATCACGGAGCCCCTGCCCACCCTGGTGCCTCCTTCAAGATATACGTTCGGATAAATGACGGCGCCGGCCTCTATCGATACGCCGAGGTCTATATATACCGAGTCCGGGTCGATGAATAATACGCCGTCTTCAGTAAATGAGTCGACAATGCTTCTCCTCATGACCGCCTGTGCCCTGGCCAGCTCCGAGGTCGTGTTGATACCCATGAACTCATCCTCTTCCCCGATACAAAACGCGGAGGTCCTGAATCCGCCGCGGGCGGCCATCGAAACGATATCGGTCAGGTAATATTCACCCTTGACCGGATTTACGGGGATCTTATCTAGAAGGTGGACCGCCCTGGAGCTGATAACATAGACGCCGCTGTTGACCTCCCTGATCGACTTCTGTCCCTGGTCGGCGTCTTTCTCCTCCACGACCGCAAGGGTCTTACCGTGTTTGTCTCTTATGACCCTGCCGTAACCCTCAGGGCTTCCGGCGATGAAGGAAAGGAACGAGACATCATTCCTGTGTCTCTTGTGCAGCGACAACAGTTTTTTGAGCGTGGCAGGCCTGATAAGCGGCGTGTCTCCGTTTATGACCAGCAGGTCCCCCCTGAACCCTCGTAACACGTGGACGGCAGCCCTCAGGGCATGGCCCGTCCCAAGCGGTTTGTCCTGGAGCGCAAAGGCGATGCCCTCCGCGCCGACGGCCTCTTTTATCCTGTCGAGGTGCATGCCGGCGACCACCACAATCTTTTCCGGCCCGGTCTTCTCCGCGGCTTTTATCACGCACTGAAGCATCGGCGCCCCGCAAATCCTGTGGAGCACCTTGGGCACTCCGGATTTCATCCGTGTGCCGAGCCCGGCAGCGAGTATTACGCAGGCCGTCTTCATTCCTTGGCCTCTCCCAGGAGGTTAGGCGCGGCTATGCCGCCGGACAGTATTATCTTGATCCCCTCATCGATCGCGATGTCCGTATAAAATACCTCCCCCTCGCTGACAAGGACTATCTCGCCCAGATAGAGGTTATTCGTCGGTATATAGACAGCCCTCATACAGCATTGATGGCCGTCTTTCCCGGTCATCACGGTGCTTTCCTTGGTCAGGAAGCCGAAGGAAAACACGCCTTTCCTGGGGTATTCGATTATGACGAACCTCTTGAAAGAGGCGTTTTTACTCTCGGGAGAAAACGCATCGACGAGCTGCTTTACGGCCGTATAGAACCCTTTAAACACAGGCAGCCTGAAAAAGATATTTTCGACGCCCTTTATTATTTTTTTCCCGAAGACGTTGGTCGAGACGATACCCGCAAGGAATATCAGAGCTACGGCCGATACGAAGCCCATCCCGGGCGTATAGTAGCCCAGCAGTCTGAAATAAAAGGGCTCGAGCAGGCTGTCCACGAATACGAAAAATTTGCCTATGACAAGCAGGGTGATTATCGCCGGGATCGTGACGAAAAGACCGGCGATGAACTTCCTCTTGAAAGTCGCACTGATAGAGGAACTCATCATCATCTGCTATGGATGAGGATCATTTGTTAAGTCTGTCCGCGACATCATCGGGGATATCGAAATTTGCGTACACATTCTGTATATCGTCGTGGTCTTCCAGGGCCTCCATGAGCCTCAGCATCTGCTCGGCGGCCTTTTCATCCAGGACCACATAGTTTTTGGGGAGCATCGTGATCTCCGCCGACTCCACGGGTATCCCTGCTCCTTCCAACGCGGCCTTGACGGCGCTAAAATCCTCAGGCAGCGTAACGACCTCGTAGCTTTCTTCCGCCGGATCGTTTTTCATGTCCTCAGCGCCGGCTTCGAGGGCGACCGTCATGACTTTATCCTCCAAAGCCTTTTCCTTGTTGACGAGGATGTACCCCTTCTTATCGAACATCCACGAAACGCAGCCGGTCTCACCCAGGTTGCCCCCGTTTTTTGAAAGTATGAACCTGATCTCGGGAAGCGTCCTGTTTTTATTGTCGGTCATGACCTCCATGATAATCGCGACCCCTGCCGGACCATATCCTTCATAGATATATTCTTCATAGGACACGCCGGGGAGCTCGCCGGTGCCCTTCATGATCGCCTTTTTTATATTGTCATGGGGCATGTTGACTTCCTTGGCGCTTTCTATCGCCGACCTGAGCCTGGGGTTTCCGGACGGGTCGCCTCCCTGCCTGGCGGCGATGGATATCTCCTTTACGATTTTCGTGAAGACCTTCCCCCTCTTGGCATCGGTGTTTGCCTTCTTATGCTTGATCTGAGACCACTTAGAATGTCCTGACACTAATCTACCTCCGGTGAACCGTATTCATATTATTTATTATTTTTTTCGTTCCTTTTTTTCTGAAACTCGAGCAGCCTCTCCCGCGCGGTAACGCCCTCACTGGAATCGGGGAACAGGGAATATATGATCTTGTACCCCTTCTCGGCCTCAACAACGTCCCCGGTGTTGAACTTCGCCTCAGAGTAATGGAAAAGTTCGAGCGGTCTTTCAAGCTTTCTGGTCTCTATATATCTCTTAACGGCAGGGGACGCCAATTTCAGCGCCTTCTCCCATTTACCGTCCCTGTGGTACGCCTGAAAAAATGGTCCTTCAATTTCCCCTGAGGACACGGCATATCTGTTGTTAAAACGCTGGTAGAGCTCTTCCGCCTTGTCATAGAGGGCAGGGGTGTAGTCATTGAGGTATATCCGGATGAGATTCACGTAACTCTGCTGAGCCAGGGCCGCCTTCGGATAATCGTTGATGATCTCGGCGAATATGACCTCAAGCCTCGGCAGGACGGATTTTCTGTCGGCCATTGCGGACAGACCGGAAAACTCCTGAAACAGGGCAAAGGCCCTCTTGTCCTGCTCTTCCTGAGTCATTGTAATATTCTTTTCAGTCGCGTCGGCTGCCTTATTGGGGCCGGCGCTCCTGCACGAAACCAGAAACAGCGAAACAATTATAAGAGACAAAACGGTCCTAAACGCAGTCTTATGGGAAATTGTCATTGCTTTTTATAATAATTCCAGTGGGTTAAAGCTGTCAAGGACAGCAGGGAAACAGAGGGAATACATTTCTTATAACATGCAAATTCAATCAGCATCATATATAATATCTGCGATCGAGGAAATTCTCTTTATTACTGACAATAAAACATGATAGAACTCTTAAGACAACACAGATGGGCGCTTGACCTGCTGGACATCTTCCTGGTCTCGGTGGTCATCTACCGCCTTCTCATCATTGTAAAAGGCACGAAGGCGGCCCAGATGCTTATCGGGCTCGGTGTGCTGCTTACGGCGTCGCTGGCGTCCAGATACCTTGAACTCTTTACGATAGACTGGATAGTGCAGAGTTTCTGGGCCCAGATCGTCATCGCGATGCTCGTGCTTTTTCAGCCTGAAATCAGGAGGGCACTCGCTCATATCGGGGAGGCCCAGTTTTTTACGTCCTTCACAAAGGCAGAGGAGCTTAAATCCCTGGAAGAGATCGTGCGGGCCGCCGTGTCGCTGTCAAACAGGAAGATCGGGGCGCTTATAGTCATAGAACGAGACACGAGCCTGAAGGACTTTGTCGAGGTCGGCACGTTCCTTGACGCTAGGGTCTCCAAGGAACTGCTTCTGAGCATTTTCCACCCTACCTCTCCAATTCATGACGGGGCGGTCATCATCAAAGGCAACCGCATCGCGGCAGCGGGGTGCTTCCTGCCTATCACCCTCAGTTCCGAACTGAGCAAGGCCCTGGGCACACGGCACAGGGCGGGGATAGGCCTTACCGAAGAGACCGATGCCGTCGCCATAATCGTGTCCGAGGAACTCGGTACGATATCCATGGCGCTCGACGGCAGGCTCGAAACCAAGATCGACATGGGAACTCTGAGAGACATGCTGACCGATATATTTACCGTCTTGAAGGGAAAAAAATGAAGAACCTTGTCACGAATAATCCCGGACTGAAGATATCGGCGCTCCTGATATCGATATTGCTCTGGTTTTTCGTAACCTCGACCGGCCAGTCCGAGATGGTTTTTGAGATACCGGTGGAATTTAAAAATATCCCCGCCGGACTGGGGATAGCGGGCAGCAGCAACAGGACCGCCACGGTCAATGTCAGGGGCCAGGAGAGGCTTATGAAAAATATAAAGGCCTCCAGCATAAGGGTCTCCGTTGACCTCAGCAAGGCAAAAAAAGGCGACGGCATTTTTTACGTGAATAAGGAAGACATAAAGCTCCCCTACAACATGACGGTCTCCTCGGTCACCCCTTCTTCGCTGAAGATAAAGATGGATGAGACCGTCTCGGCGGTCGTCCCGGTGGTACCTGTAATTACGGGGAGACCGGCCAGGGGGTTCGAGACGTGGACAGTCTCGGTCGAACCCAAAAATGTGGCCGTCCACGGCCTCAAGACGGAGATGAGAAAGATAACCGATATAAAGACGGAGGCGTTCGACATAACAGGCCTCACGGAGACCGCGTCACAGGATGTCGAACTGCTGACGCCGGGCGCCAATGTCAGAATGGACAGTAATTCGGCAAAAATAACCGTAGCGATAACCGGGAGAAAAAAATGAAACTGTTCGGAACCGACGGGATAAGGGGTAGGATAAACCGGCACCCCATGACGCCCGAGACCGTCCTTAAGATCGGCATGGCCGCCGCCACCGTGCTCCGGAAAGAACATCACGGCAGAAACATGGTCCTGATAGGCAAAGACACGAGACTTTCGGGATATATGATCGAGAGCGCCCTGACCTCGGGCATATGCTCCATGGGAATGGACGTCACCCTCGTGGGCCCTCTGCCGACCCCGGGCATCGCCTTTCTCACCAGGACGCTCCGGATGGACGCCGGCATCGTCATCTCCGCTTCGCACAATCCCTTCGAGGACAACGGCATCAAATTTTTTTCCTATAACGGGTTCAAGCTCCCCGACTCCCTGGAGCAGCGGATAGAGGACCTTGTAAAAGACGACGGGCTCGAGCGCTCCCGCCCAAGAGGCGAGGACGTCGGAAGGGCGTTCCGGCTGGATGACGCCACAGGCAGATACATCGAATACATAAAATCGACCCTTCCCAAGGGGGCCCTTTTCGAAGGCATGAAAGTTGTAGTCGACTGCGCCAACGGGGCCGCCTACAAGACGACCCCATCGCTGCTTCGGGAACTCGGGGCCGAGGTCATCACGATCAACGAAAAGCCCGACGGCAAAAATATCAACCTCAATTGCGGCACCCTGCATATGGAGGGGCTCAGGAAGGCCGTACTTTATCATAAGGCCGACGCCGGCATCGCCCACGACGGCGACGCAGACAGGGTCCTCCTATGCGATGAAAAAGGCAGGACGATAGACGGCGACTGCATCCTCGGGGCCTGCGCCGTCGACATGAAGGCCGCCGGGCGGCTGGGACGCGACACGGTGGTCTCTACGGTCATGAGTAATATCGGGCTCGAAAAATACCTCGAAAAAAACGGTATAAAACTGATCAGGGCAAAAGTCGGCGACCGTTACGTCGTGGAGAAGATGCTCGATGGCGATTACAATCTCGGAGGCGAACAATCCGGCCATATCATCTTTCTGGACCACAATACCACAGGCGACGGCCCCATCACCGCGATGCAGGTCTTGAGCATCATGAAAAAAAGGGGGGTCTCGCTCTCCGGGCTTGCGGCTGAAATCAGACTGTTCCCCCAGGTGCTCCTGAATGTCGAGATTGAAAAACGACAGGACCTGAGGTCGTTCCCCGAGATCGAAAGGGCCATAAAATCCGCCGAGGCGCTGCTTAAAGAAAGCGGGAGGGTCCTGGTGAGGGCGTCCGGCACCGAACCGAAGATAAGGGTGATGCTCGAAGGAAAGGACTTAAAGACCATCACGGCACTCGGAAACGATATCGCCGACACAATCAAAAAGCATATGAAATAACCGCGGGCCCCAATGCATATCTTCATCCCGTTTATCTCCGGGGTCGCCCTTTTTCATCTCCATGAGTATTTCCCCCATATCTCCGCGCTATGCGCACTTTCCGCCGTACTATACTCAATTCTTAACAGAAAACTACTATTGGTCCCTGTTATCGCCCTCGGGGTCGTCTATGCCTTTTTCCGTTTTTCTCCGCCTCCCGACTCTCCTGACATCCATAACAGAGACCTCATACTGACAGGGAGGTTCGTTCCGGGGAAGGACCAGACGCTGTCGGGCCAGCCCATGAAGATCTTCAGACCCGAAAGTGTCATCGACGAAGATTCCGGCGAAGAGGTCCCGGAGTTGGACGGCCGGGACATAACGCTTTTTTCTGAAATCGACGCTGATGAGGGTTCCAATTATGAGCTCACCGTCAAAATGGGGAAAGACAGGAGCAGGCTCGACCCTGGATGGGATGGGGCCGAACGTCTATCCGGCAGGATAACCGCGGCGGAAGAAAAGGGACCTGCGGCAGACTCGCTCAGACATGCCTTCGAAGCCTACAGGGACAGATTAAACAGATATCTCAGGGCGAACTTAAGCGGCGACGCGGCCGCGCTGACGGCGTCCATTACAACCGGCGACATGTCATATCTAGATGATCATCTTAGGCAGGCCTTTAACGTCACCGGACTTGCGCATATCCTCAGCATCTCGGGCTCCCACTTCGGAATGTTTTCAGTGCTCCTTTACGGTACCTTTTTGTTTCTCATCAAAAGGCTGCCCTACGGCGTGCTTCAGCGTTTTACGCTGTATCTTTCACCTTCTCAGGCGGCGGCCGTCATCACCTTGCCTTTTATGGTCTTTTACCTTGGCCTCTCCGGGGCAAGCCCCCCGGCCGTCAGGTCGTTCGTCATGATAGGGCTATTCCTCGTCGGACTTTTGGTCGGTCGACGGGGCCAGTGGCTCAATACCCTGTCGCTGGCCGCCTTCATACTTATTCTATTTGATCCCGAAGTGGTCCTTAGTCTGTCATTTCTGCTGTCTTTTTTTGCCGTGTTATTTATCGGGGCAGCCGCTGAAAGAAATCCCGGCGATGACGATATGGACCAGAAAAAAGACGGGGCAGCCGTGAAATTCGTGAAGGGCTCCCTGCTTATTACACTGGCTGCCACGCTTGGCACCGCGCCGCTTGTCGCATATAAGTTTCATTACCTTTCTCTCATCTCGCCTTTGGCCAACCTGATAGCCTCTCCTTTGATCGGGGCGCTTCTGGTGGCCTTTTCCCTTATCTCATCTTTTTCATTTCTTCTTACGGGACACTTCGCGCTTAAACCCCTCGTCTCGCTTACGGCGGACCTGTCGGTCTGGACGGTAAAGTCAATGGCGATGATACCCTATGCCGATATCAAAATATCGGCCTTTGCGCCGGCAATCTGTATAGGTTTTTACGCGGCGTTCCTCCTCTATTTCGCATTTGGAAGAAGAAAGGCCTTCCTGATCGCGCCGTTGCTTCCTCTGGCCGTCGGTATTATTGTTGCCAGGGCCGCAAAGGACGATCTGAGCGTTACCTTCCTTGACGTCGGCCAGGGCGATTCGGCGGTCGTCAGTCTCCCGGATAAAAAGACGATCGTAATAGACACGGGAAGGACGGGGAAGGAGACCGCGGCCTTTCTCCGCTTCTCGGGCAAAAAATACATCGACGCGCTTGTCCTGACGCATGAGCATCCGGACCATTCGGGAGGCGGTGAATATCTTCTTGAGAGATACGGGGTCAGGGAGATATGGAAAAGCAGCTCATGGGAAGCGCCCTCTCATAACGCCCCGCCAAAGGTATTAAAGAGCGTGTCCCGTGGAGATACTGTCGAAGGCGCGGATTACACGATCTCGGTACTCCATCCGTATGAAGGTTTTTATACGATGGAGGACGACGAGGGCATTGAACAAAACAATGGGTCCGTTGTGTTGAGGATTTCAGGCCAAAACCATTCGTTTCTGTTTCCAGGAGACGTCGAGAGGGAGGCGGAGGAGGACCTGGCGCACCTCGGGGGCTGGCTACGTTCGGATGTCCTGAAGGTCCCGCATCACGGCGGCAGGACCTCGTCCGACGCCGCCTTCATCTCCGCGGTCTCGCCATCCGTAGCGGTCATATCCGTCGGGAGGGACAACACCTTCGGCCACCCAAGCGCCGGGATGCTGGACGCACTGTCCGGGACCAGGACACTCAGGACCGACCTTGACGGGGCGGTCAAAATTACATCAAATGAAAAAGGGCTTGAGATAAAGACTTACCGGGACTTCGCCCTCGAAAAGGCGGACTCATTACAGAAAGAGTTGCGGAATATCAGGAGACTGTTCGAGACGTGGTGATCAGCTCTTGCACATATCATTTAAATGATATAATATTGAGTATCAAGTTAAAAAAGGAGGCTGTATGCCGGTAATAAAGCCAATTTCAGACCTGCGTAACAAGGCCAACGAAATTTCTGATCTGGCGCATAAGCTGAATGAACCCATTTTTATAACCAGAAATGGAGAAGGCGACATGGTCGTTATGTCTATGGCGCGATATGCGCAATTGCAAATGAAGATTGACCTTTTCGGCAAACTTGCAGTTGCTCAGAATCAGATCGCCTCCGGCGACAAAGGAAGAACCCTGAATCAGGCCATGAAAAACATCAGGAACAAACTGCATGAGACCCAAAAAGTGTGATGTCAGACTCCTCAGTATCGCCGAAGACGATATCGCGGAGATCGTTGCCTTTATTGCGCAAGATAACCCCGACGCTGCACTCAAACTTGCCGACAAAATAGAGTCCCGTTTGGCGCGGCTCGCGGATTTCCCCTCTCTGGGCAGAATTCCCGCAGAAGAGGAACTCGCAGTGCTTGGATACCGCTATCTGATCGTGGAAAATTATCTTGTTTTTTATACCGTAACTGCAAAAACAGTCCTCATTCATCGCATTCTTCATGGGGCAAGAGATTACCTGAATCTGCTGTAGCCCTCTTCTTCAATCCACTGGGCCCCCGTCTATATTTGCTATAATTTATTCCCCTTTTACATTCGCTATGTAGAAGCGCATATTTCGTTGATATCGGCACCTGCTCCGTCCAATCCGATCAACCTCTCATCCATCTGCCTTTCAACCGACGATCCGATACTTTCAGAGCGCCGAAACTTCGTGAAAATTACGAGCGGAATAGGACACCAATCAAAAGATGTTATGGCGCGTGTTTCAGCCACAAGGTCGCAAAATTCATG
>JACRLQ010000029.1 GCA_016215155.1 Nitrospirota bacterium | reverse complement strand
CGCGGGACCCGTTCCTTCTTGCATCACACCGAATTCTATCACGGCGCGCGGAGTTTTGGCCGTGAACTTCCAGGCGTTGCCGAGGAGGTTCTCCAGCGCGACGGCCAGCAGGTGTTCGTCTCCCCTTGCCGCGAGACCTTTGGTTATTATGAACTCCGCCTGCCGCTCAGGCTGCGTTTTGGCGAGGGCGTCCGCAATATTTCGGGCAAGTCCGCTCAGATCGACCTCCGCGCGCCTCATTTCAGAACGCGACACACGGGACAGGTTTAATAAATCATCGATCAGCCGGCCCATCTTATGCGTGGCCCTGAGTATCCGGTCGAGGGAATCCCTGCCCTCCGCGTCCAGTTTGTCCGCATAGTCTTCAAACAGCACCTGTGTGAACCCGGCGACGCTCCGGAGGGGCGCGCGCAGGTCGTGGGACACGGAATAGCTGAAGGCCTCAAGTTCCCTGTTGGCGGTCTCGAGTTCAAGGACTTTTTCGCTCAGTTCCCTGTTTAGGCTGGAGATTTTCTCCTTGCTCAGTTTGAGGTCCCTGAAGAGAAGGCGCGAGGGTTCGACCATCCCCGTAACAACGATGGCCCGGTAGATACAGGCCACTGAGGCGAGCAGAAAGAAATGGCCTGCCATGTTCGCCGGTCCGAATACGCTCACGTACTTCGTAAACGAAAGCTCCGAGAGTACGGACGCGGCGATTGCGCCGGCCATCAGACGTAAAACGGTACGGTCGAAAGCCCCCCGGTTCCGCAGAAGCAGACCGAGTCCGGCCAGGAACATTACTATGATGACGTATTCGCTGTATATCTTGAAGCCGGTCAACCCGCTGCCCTCGATGAAGCAGTCCGGAAACAGTCCCTGGAAGATCGCCCAGATCAGCAAAGACGTGACCAGGGAGAACACGGCGATCATCCCGGGGATATCGAGTTTCCGGGTTATAAATAGCGGGGCGCAGAGAAAGGACAACGCCGACAGATACCGGAAGGCGATCCAGAGCTGTGTCGGAAGGTTTGCGTCATGCGCGGGGAAGACCCCGAACCCCTTGTACGCAAGGGTGTGGAGCATCTCCAGCGCGCCGGTAAACAGAAGGGCGATGCCGAGAAAAAGCAGATAGTGGTTTTCCTGCACCCGCCGTGTATTCCATGCCAAAATGAAGATCGCGAAGGACACGACCAGGCTGGACAACTCGATGAGGGTATGAAAAAGCAGGTAGCTATAGAGACTGGACGCATACAGTCCGGCAATGACCAGAAAGCCGGCGAAGAGCTCCGGGGCCAATTGGGTCTTTGGTTGCTCTGTATTATTCACTAAATCACCCAAGAGTAAAATACACCGTGGCGCCTTTGCCGACTTCCCCCTCCGCCCATACCCTGCCGTTGTGCCGGCGGATTATGCGCTCGACGATAGCCAGTCCGATGCCGGTACCCTCGAACTCATTTTCGGTATGCAGCCGGTGAAAGGGCTGGAACATCTTTTCCGCATACCGGGGGTCGAAGCCCGGGCCGTTGTCTTTTACAAAGTAAACAGGCCTTGTAAGGCCTATAGGGCTTATTTCTCTTATCATTCCGACTTCAATCCGGCCGTTGGGAGTTTTAGAGGTGAATTTCCAGGCGTTTCCAAGCAGGTTCGAAAACACGCTCTCCATCAATGACGGGTCTGAGGAGGCGGTAAGCCCCTCCTCAATCAGGACCTCGACAGTCCTCTCCGGATCGTCTTCCCGAAGCGCTGACGCGATGGAAGACGCCAGGGCCGTTATATCCGTCTCGGCTCTGCGAAGTTCGCGGCGCGACAGACTCGAGAGGTCCAGAAGG
Organism: Nitrospirota bacterium; assembly: GCA_016215155.1. Classification (GTDB taxonomy): domain Bacteria; phylum Nitrospirota; class Thermodesulfovibrionia; order Thermodesulfovibrionales; family UBA6898; genus PALSA-1316. The sequence continues at coordinate 22,357 of JACRLQ010000029.1, read as the reverse complement.
TCCTCGATAAGCCTGCTCATCTTCGCGGAACTCCGGATTATCCGGGAAAGATAGTCCCTGGCCTGGTCGTCGAGTCTCTCCGAATAGTCTTCCCCCAGGAAACCCGCAAACGAAGACATCGTGCGCAGGGGCGCGCGCAGGTCGTGTGAGACGGAGTAAATAAAGGCTTCCAGCTCCAGGTTTACCTCTTCAAGTTCCACATTCCTGGCGGCCATATCCTCGCTCAATTTAAGGACATCTCGTTCATTCCTCATCCTTACCATGGCGGTTGACACCTGATCGGAGACGGCCTTCATCAGCGCTACGTCTGATTCACTGAACGTTTCACGGCTCATCGTCCCAAACGAAAGTGTGCCGATGACTTTGCCTCCCGGGCCGATCAGAGGATGGCAGCAGTAGGCCTTGACGCCATAAGACTTGACAAGCTCAGTGCGCTCGTCGGGACTTGTCGGGATGTGCTCGGCGACTATGCGCTGCGCGTCCCTCGCGGCGCACCCGCAGACGGCAACGCCGAAGTCGAGCCACTCGATCCGTCGTGCCTCTTCCTCCGGGACCCCCGCCGATGCGTTCAGGCGCAGCTTTCCTGCTTGTTCATCGATAAGGAAGTTGAAAAAAACATGACACTCCAGGTGCTCCATTACCTTATCGCAGACAGATTCGACCACCTTCTGAAGCTCAGTGGATTGCAGCAGTTCTCCGGCTGTGGCGGTCAATAATTCGAAGCGATTGAGACTCAACTGAAGGTCCGCGAGTTTTTGCTTGAAGCGAGTGCGTCCTCCATCATATTGAGAGTGGCCCGGCGGGAGTCAACCAAAGACGCATTGGCGGCCTTCAGCTGGGCTGTGCGCTCGGCCACGCGCTGTTCAAGCGTCTCATTGAGCTCCCTCAGTCTGGCTTCAGCCTCTTTAAGCTCTCCTGTGCGCTCATTGACATGCAGCTCCAGTTCGTCATGGGCCTTGCTCAGGGCCTCCTCGATCTGTTTTTGTCTGCTGATGTCATTGAACAAAATTGCGACATGCCGGTCTTCCGGTTTGCCTACGCGATATGCATGCACGTCGTACCAGCGATTCAACGCCCCGGCTTCGTTTATAAAACGCATCGGTTGGCCCGTCAACGCGATATTCCCATAGATCTCAAACCAGTACGCCTCATTGGCAGGGGCAAGCTCACGTATTGACCTCCCGGTCACTTCCTGCAGGCCGGTCTGTTTTTCAAAGGCTGCGTTGACCTCCAGAAAGCGATAATCAACTGGCCTGGCCCGCTCGTCAAAGATCATCTCTATGATGCAAAACCCCTCGTCCATCGAGTTGAACAAATTACGGTATTTCGCCTCGCTCTCCATGAGCGCCTTCTCCGTCTGTATGCGCTCCCGCACCTCCTTTTCCATTTCATCCCTTGAGACGGTCACGTCCCTCAGTCTTTTATATGGCTCCATCACGGAGGCGATGAATATCCCTTTATATATCGCGAAAAAGGCCGCGACCTTATAAATGTGGCCGAGTACATTATACGTGTCGAAGACCTTTGTATAGACCGCGAAGCTGATCTCGCTGAATATCCCGATAATGAAGGCTGCCAGATAATATAGAGCGACCCTGTCTCCTGTTTTTACCATCCTTCGCCAGTAGGCGATCGCCGCGGCCGACAAAAGGACGATCACCAGGAACTCGGAGATCTTTTTGAAGGGAGTAAGGCCGGCCCCCGGGACATAGGTATCGGGAATATAGGAAGGGAAGAAAGTAACGCCTGCAAATACGGCCCCGGTCGCCAAAAGCGTCGAGGTCATCAAAACCGTCTTGGTGAGCCAGCGCTTTTGACTCCCTGCATAGATGAAAGCGCTTGCCAGAAAAACGGCCCCCTGGAAGAGCCTCCCCGCTATCCAGAACTGGGTAGATTTGTTCGATGAATTCGGCGTTATAAGGTCGGGCATGGCCGCGTTGCCGAGGGTATGCATGAAATCTATAAGACCGATAGCAAGAAACGAACAGCTCAGAAAAAGCGCGTGCCGGTCTTTCGTCTGGTCATACGAAAACCAGCCGACCCCAAATATAGACAAAGATACCATTATGCTGAAGAACTCGACCACATTATGAAAAACCAGGTAGGAGGCCTTGTCTACAACAATATTCAGATAAGAGGGGAAAGCAGCTACGACCAGGACCGGCAGCGCCGACAGGGCAGCTATCAGCGGCAACACCGCCCGGACGGGCAATGCCGGTATAAAGTGCCGGGCGGTTTTTGTCATCGTGTCAGACACGCTCACTATTTATTCCTGCTCCTTTTCGAACTCAAGCGGATAGCGCGACGGCAGACCTGCCTGTCCGCAGAGCCCGTTTATTTCCTTCTTCAAAGCTATCATGCGGAGTTCCCGTGCGACGGCGGCATTGTTAAAGCGGGTCAGCTCGTCATTGGCCGCATTAAGCTCCTCAACCTTCCTCTTACGTTCCGTAGCCTCCCGCTGAAGTTCGGTATTGGCTTCCTCGGTCTTCTTGCGCGCGGCAACGGCATCCTGCATCATATTGAGAGTGGCACGGCGGGAATCAACCAAAGAGGCATTGGCGGCCTTCAGCTGGGCTGTGCGCTCGGCCACACGCTGTTCAAGGGTATCATTGATCTCCCTGAGAGATGCTTCAGCGTCCTTTAGATCTTTGGTGCGCTCCTGAACGCGCAGTTCCAGTTCATCATACGCCTTGCCGAGCGCCTCTTGTGCCCGCTGTCTTTCTTCCACCTCGGCCTCGAGATCATGATAAGTAGTCTTCAATTTTGAGGTCATTGCATTAAAGGCATCTGCGAGCTCGGCGAACTCATCATCGCCGCCGAGCTCGATCCTGTAATCGAGGTTTCCTCCTCCGATGACCGAGGCGCCGCCGCGGAGCCGCTGGATGCGGTCTGTAATCACGCGTCCCATTGTCAATGAATTGATCAATGTCGCCGCTATGATGATTACAATTGCGGCTATGATGCCCACGCCTCCAAGCCTTAGGGCGGAGAAAAGTTTTTTTCTGGCCGACTCGTGCAATTTGGTTAAGTTCAAAATCTTTTCATATAACCTCACGTTCATCTGGGTGCGGAGTCTGTCTTCGGCCTCTTGATTGAGAGCGACGGAAACCGCGTCCGGTCCGCTTTGCCCACGGGCTTCCACGATAGCAGTAAAGAGTTTTCCGGTCGTTTGATGATCGTTAATCAACCCATCGATAGCTTTTCTGTCATCGGCATCCTGAAACTTTTCCGAGGCCGCCTTGAGCAGTCCGCCTATCTCTTCGTATTTGGCATACCACTGTATTCTGGCCCTCTCACTGTCCGTCCGTAAATAATCTTCCCCGAAGGTGCTTCTTTCAAATGCGCCCCCAACCAGTTCGTCCGCGATATCCGATGCCTCCATGGCGCGGTTGACGCGGTACATGGCAAGGGAAAGCATCAGCGCAACGATAAGGGCCGCTGTCACGGAAGCCGCAATGTTTATATTCAGTCTTTGTTTAAGCTGCATGAAATTCCTGACTCCCCACCTTGGTTAAGGAGGCGCGGCCGCGGGCCGGTATGGTTTGTTCAGTCATTCTCATTTAAGTATCCTTACCGCCTCCGGTTTCACCGACGCCAGGCCGTCGCGGTATATATAATCGAGATAATTCGGGACCTTCGTAGCGGTGGTGAGCTTGTTTTTAATCGCCCAGCGCGATTCGTCCTCCAGCGAAAGCAGCAGGGACTGATCGAGTTTTACACTAAAGTCGTTGGCGTCCCATATCTCGCCCAATAAGACCTTATCGATCTGCCGCGCTTCAGCTACATTTTTTTGCGCCTCTGATGGACTTTGCCTTGCGAATTCCTCGGCCTTAACAAGGGCACGGAGCAGTTTCTCAATAGTGCGGGGGTTCCTGAGGATGTATTCCTGTGTTGAGACGATGTTGAAGGCGGCAGTGTATATATTTTCGTCATAAAACATGATACCCTTGTCGCCCAGCATCTTTTGTATGCGGACCGGGTCCGGGCTCAGCGCCGAGACGGCGTCAACCGAGCCGTTTGAGATGGCCTCCAGCATTTCGGCGGGCCCAAGGTCCACCACCGTCACATCTTTCCTCGACAGCCCGTTCACGACTAAAAAAGAGTCTAGAAAAAACTCTCTTATCGTCCCAAGAGTCGCCGCTGTCTTCTTGCCCTTCAAGTCCTTTGGCGCGAGAATGCCCCGGTCTTTCCTCGCCGCAATAGCGTTATTCCTGTTGGAAGACTGAATGCTCGAAATCAAGGATATCTTTTCTCCGTCCATAATCGCAAGTATAATGGGCGTGGACCCAGCAGTCGCAAAATCCGCCTTTCCTTCCGCCAGTGCCTCAAGCGCAAGTTTCCCATGTCCTTGCGCTTGCAGAGTGGCCTCCAACCCCTCCTGCCGGAAATAACCCTGGGCCTCCGCAATGTCGATGAGGACCGTATACGGCGGGGCGGAATAGGCGATAGTAATTTTTTCGACAGGGCCGGAAGACTTTTGGTCCGTCCGGGAGCAGGCTGAAAAACAGACAAGCACTGCCGACACAAACACGGCGACCGCGGTACTTGTCAAATAACCTCTCATCAGCTTCCAAATCATGTATACTCCTTTGCAAATCAGGACATAATGCCGTTTTCTATCCCGTCTCGGGAAGAAAGCTCGGCATATTTACGCCTTTGAAACACTGGAATTCGCCCCAGACCTGTTTGAGGTGGGTTTCCACATTGACCGCTTCCCATTTATATAACTGTTCTACCATAATCCTTTTTTCCATGGGCGCGACCAATAATACCCATGTGCCTTTAAACCTTTCGAGTTCCTTCCTGATCAGGGCGATTGCGGTTTCTTCCGAGCGCGCAACACAGGGACCCAACATGTTAAGCGCCGGGTGCCTGACTGAAATCATGAACCCGTCGATCCCCCGCTGATCGTTTTCGTAAACTGACGCATGCAATACATTGCGGGGATATTTCCGCTCATTGGCGGATTCGCCGGGGCGAACAATCGCATACCTGTAATCTATCTCGCGTTTTATGCCGCTGACTTCCATTTCGAGATCACCCATCCCTGCCACATCCGTTATTGCCGCATCTCTCACGTGGTCTTCGCCCTGCACATGCGTCTTCAGATGATGGTCGGAAACATTAATTACCATGTCGTGGTAGGTCACTCTCGGCACAAACCCGGAACGGTTATAAAGTGAAAAGGAATTCATATTCATTGCGCTGCCGACAAGCCGGCAGGCTTTATAGTTGTTTTCCAGAGTGAACCTGAGGATATAATCGACCAGGGCGCGTCCGACCCCGCGTCCGCAGTAGTCCGTATGCACACTCATAATGCCGAGTGAGACATGGTATTCACGGGGATGATAAAAACAAGCGCCTATAAGCCGTCCCGTAACTTTATCAAACGCCGCAACATTGCGGCCCGGCGTAAGGTCGTTATAAATATTATAGAAAATGGAGGTTTCCCGGGGTTTGCAGCCGAAGTAGTCTTTGCCCCAGCCATGTCTCCAGTACCAGGCGTTGAATGAAGCGTACAGCATCTCCGAGTACTCCGGAACATCCGCTTTACCCAGCGGACGGAGCAGAAAAGGTTGTTTGTGAGCGGATTGTTTTTTTATCAAGGCCGCTCCTCGTCGAAATCGATCTTATAACGCGGCTCAAGGCCTGCCTTTTCGCATAACTCGTTTATCTCCTTTTTCAATTCTATCATTCGGAGTTCACGGCCCACAGCGGCGGTATTAAACCGGATCAATTCCTCGTTGTTGGCTTTAAGCTCTTCGACCTTCCGTTTGATCTCTTCTTCGGCCTGCTTGCGCTCGGTAACGTCATGCACCATGCCGACTGACCGGACAATCTTGCCGGAGGCGTCGCGGAAGTGCTCGCATTTCTCAAGGACGTAACGTATTTCGTCTGTTGCTTTCCTTACTATCCTGTGCTCGATTTCATAGGTGTCCCTTCCCTCGCGCAACGAGCTCGAATATGCAGTATCAACCGCCGCGCGGTCTTCGGGATGCACAGCTTCAAGGAATGCCGCATATGTGGCCCCGAATTCCTGCGGCTTCAGGCCGAATATCCGGTATACCTCGTCCGACCAGGTGAGCACATTATTCACAAGATCAAGCTCCCAACTGCCGAGATGGGCGAGCTCCTGCGCCCGGCTCAGATGCTCCTCGCTCCTGCGCAACTCCTCTTCGGCCTTCTTACGCTCGGTAATGTCGTGGGCGACATGCACAGAACCGATCATATTTCCCGATTTATCCAACAGCGGGGTGGTAGTGACCAGTAAATCCATGCCCAGACGCTTTTCATGCACCTCCTGCTTATGCTCGCTGCCGTCCTGCAAAGTGCGGCAATGAGGGCAGATCCCGATCGGGGCTGTTGTTCCGTGGACGGCTTCATAACACTTCATCCCGACACACTCATCGGGTTTGCGTCCCAGGCGCTTCGCCATGGACTCGTTTACCCGTATGACCCTATGGTCATTGTCGATTATGGCGATCATGTCCGGCACGCTTGCAAAGGTCCGCTCCCACTCTTCCCTGGCCCTCAGGCTCCTTTCCTCAGCGTGTTTTCGTTCCGTGATATCAAGGGCATAGATACGCACCACATCGAACTGGGGGAGCAGTTGGACGGTCTCGGCAAATACCCTGTCTCTTATCATCACCTCGCGATGAAAGGTCGCATCTATATTCTGCTTCAAACCTTCCAGGACCGCATCGAAGTCCGCCGGCAGAAAAATATTGACGTCTTTTTTGTCCAATTCAAGGTCTTCCATGACTTTTTGCGTGCTCGGATTGACGAAGATGACTTTGCCCGAAGCATCCATCTCGATGATCGGGTTCGGGTTGAGTTGCGGGAAAGAGGCGAGATGTCTTGTTCGCTCTTCTGCAGCCTTAACGTCCGTTATATCGCTATAGGCGACGACCACGCCCTCGATGCGGTTGTCCGCGGTCCTGTAGGGCAGCACGGCGCGGACATACCACGCGTCGGCGATCGCAAGTTCCTTCTTTACCGGCACAAGGTTTTCGAGGACGGCTTGGGCATCGGCGATGAGTTCGGGGCCGAGGCCTTCCTGGGACATGTCGACGATCGGACGTCCCACATCAGAGGGTATCAGTTTGATAAGCTTCGACATCGCGGGGGTGAAGCGTTTTACCCTGAACTGGTCGTCGAGAAATACCGTCGGGATGTTAGTGCTTGAGAGGAAGTTATTAAGATCATTATTTGTCGTTTCCTGCTCTTCGACCTTTGACTGGAGCTGTGCGTTGACAGTAATCAGTTCCTCGTTCAAAGACTGGAGCTCCTCGCGCGAGGTCTCCAGTTCTTCGTTGGCTGCCTGGAGTTCTTCGTTTGAAGACTGCATCTCCTCATTAAGGCTCTTGAGCTGCTCGATATTGCTCTGCAGGTCCTGCCGCGTCGCGGAAAGTTCGTTTTCGAGCTGATGCACGGCCGTTTCTTCGACGGCAGCGGCTTCCATGCACGTTTCTTCCGGGTATTCAAGAGCAACGCCTTTTTCCCTGAATATGACCAGGAAGAGGTCCGGCCTCAGCGGGGATATGTTTATGGCGACATCTCTTTTTTTTCCGTCGTCACAGGGGACATTGGCCCTGATGGAAACATGCTTTCCTTCATTGACAGCCCTGTAAAAGCCACCCCGTATCCTGCTCCTGAGGCTCGAGGGCAGGAGTTCCAGCAGGTTCTGGGTAGGGGCGCCGCGCGGTTGACAGAGAAACCTGTTCGTGTGACCATTATGGTAGAGGATGTCATAGTTTTGATCCACCGCAACAGCGGCAGGCGCGTATCCCTCGAGCAGGGCCTCCTGGACAATGCCGGTGACCGACAGCCTGTATTCTTCAGCTTTTTGAGGCAGCGCAAGCTTCCCTGTCTTTTCGGAGGCAAACGGGATAGAGATCGGCATCCTTGCCGGGAGTTTAATTTCCGTCTTTTCGTATATGCGGCATTTCTTGTGAGCGAGGGACTTAAACAGAGAGATGTTCCTGCCCGGAGATTCCGCGTTGCCGAGGAAAAGATGTCCCCCGGTTTTAAGGCCGTAATGAAAAAGCGCAATACATTTTTCCTGGGCCTCGGGCTCAAGATAGATCAGGAGATTGCGGCAGATGATAAGATCGAGCTTCGAAAAAGGCGGGTCTGTCAGGATATCATGCTTCGCGAATACAACCAGCCCGCGTATCTCTTTGCTGATCATTGCGGAAAGCCCGTCCTCCGTATAGGTGAAATATTTCTTCATAAAATCAGGCGACATCTCAGAGTTGATATTTGAGGGATATTTTCCCTCTCTGGCCTTTTCAAGCGCCCGCTCATTCACGTCCGTGGCAAAGACCTGTATCTCCCTCCTTCTGCCTGCAAGCTCGAGTTCGTTATGGAGCATCATGGCTATGGAATAGGCCTCTTCCCCTGTAGCGCTCGCAGGCGTCCAGACACGGATTGGATAGTCGTCGTTTGCAGCTGCCAGTTTCCTGATAACGCCGCTCCTGAGGGCTTTCCATGCAAGGGTATCTCTGAAGAAGGAAGTAACCCCGATCATAAGGTCAAAAGCCAGGTTGTTGATCTCAGGGCCGTTGTCCGGAAGAAGTTTAAGATAATCGTCGACGGTAGTGACGCCCCGCAGATACATGCGTCTGATTATTCTTCGGGCAACTACGCTCTTTTTGTAGTGGTTGAAGTTATATCCGGCCTTGTCATGCAGCAGCCGGTAAAAGTCCTCGAACTGGGCAGGATAGATTGTGTCCTGGGGCGCCGCGGGGACCTCACCTGCACCCTGCATCTTAAGTATCTCCCGCGCGATCTCCTCCGGTTTAAACACGCCGTCCGCCTGTCCCGTGGAGATGGCAGCCAGCGGCATTGACGCAAATTCGGCCGTAGCCGGGTCCTGTACAAAGACTGTGCCTCCCCGGGTCCTGATCTCCTTTATGCCCCTCGCGCCGTCGGACCCTGCCCCGGAAAAAACCACACCTGTGACCTTCTCGCCGGCTTCCTCCGAAAGAGACGAGAAAAATTTATCAATAGGGAGATGCGCCTGCCCGTCAGGCGGGAGGGAGGTATGAAATATCCCTTTCCTGACACTGACATCTTTTCCCGGGGGGCAGAGGTAAATTTTTCCGGGAAAGAGTTCGAGATTGTCGGAGACTTCAATAATATCGAGGCGGGGCCTTGCCTTGTTTAGCAGCCCGGCAAGAAGGCTCTTGTGTTTTATGGAAAGGTGCTGCATGAACACGACCGAAAAGCCGAACTTCTCCGGAAGGACCGAGAGGAAACACTGCAGGGGATGGAGTCCGCCCGCTGACGCCCCTATAACGACAATCGGGAACCTGTCACCGGAACTTTTTTTATCGACTGTCAAAACTGACTCCATGAGGAGCAGATGCTGAAATCGGGGCACGCATACGATTTCTGTGTTTGGTCGCGCAACATGTCGTTAACCACATGATTGAGGATTTTACCACACCAGCCGGTTCATGTTGCAACTGCTGCCGTCGATTGTTGAAGGCCTCGCCGTCAACTTCTCGTTCAGGATGCATAATGGACTGCATCAGGGACTGGAGCGTGCTAAGTCTTGAGCCAGCGTTCCAACAGATGCCTGATGTCACCTGTGAATTGGCTTATGTCGAAGGCCTTATGCAGAAAGTAGTCGGCCCCCGAGGCGTAAGCCTCGGTCATGTCCGACTCGAGGGTCGAAGAGGTCAACACCACGACCGGGATGTTTTTCAGGCGCGTATCAGCGCGTATCTCACGGATTGTCTCGAACCCGTTCATGCCCGGCATCTTCAGATCCAGCAGCACAAGGGCCGGCCGCTCAGTCGCGGACCTCAGAAACTCGAGGCCCGCCTCGCCGCTCCTGGCGACATCAGTCCTGATCCCGCCGCCGGCCTTCGACAGGACCCTCTTCGTTATTATGATGTCATTTTCGTCATCGTCGATTATCAGCACTGTTTCATTCATAGCGTCTCCAGCAGGACCCATGAAGGTCCATCACCCGTCCGGCGGGGCCCATTATCATGGGGCTGTATTTCCGCTCGCTTCCTGTTGCGGGATACCGCGGTCCGGCGGGCAATGAACCCCGCGGAAAAATTCTTTGTCTAAAGCATATCACGAAGTGATGGATAGTTAAAGCACAACTATTTTCCAGACGAATAATTTATGCTAATATATCGAAAAACCGTCGTTATGAGAATTTGTTCCAGGCAATATATGCCGATAAGGGAAGTCGTATAATTTTTGATGGTAAGGGGTGATTGCGCGATTGGATAGCCGGGAACATATAAGCATCTTGCTGGTCGAAGATGACCCAGATGACGCTGAAATAATGAAGAGGTCAATGCGTCGCAATAAACGCGTCACCATCAAGGTCCGGTGGTCGCCAAACCTGTCGTCAGCCTTTGAGACACTCGCCTCGGAAACATTTGATGTCATCGTGACGGACCTCGGTCTTCCCGGATGTGCCGGCATTGAATCATTCCTCGAGCTCCATGCCCGTTGTCCCGGCGTTCCCGTGGTCGTTCTGACCGGCCTTAGCGATGAAAAAATTGCCATGGAGGCGGTGCGGCGCGGGGCCCAGGACTATCTCGTGAAGGGGACGATCGACAGCGCCTCTTTTTTGAAGGTGGTCCGCTATGCGATCGAACGCCAGAGGCTTTTGACGGAACTTGAAAACAGGGTTGGAGAAATCGGCAGACTCGAAAGAGAACGAAGCAGCGTTCTGTCGATGTTCGCCCATGATATCAAAAACGCCATCATTCCTTCGGTATGGGTGTTAAAAAGGTCCCTTTCAGGCAAGTCGGGCGACCTGAAAGGCGATCTTTCACTCACAATCGACAATCTTGGAACGGCTGAGCGGCTGCTTTCCGACTTCATAGAGTTTTCAAGACTCGAGACCAGGGGATATCTGCCGGCAAAGAGTGATTTTGACATGAGGTCCGCGGTGCTGAAGCAGATCGATGCCGGGAAGGCGGAGGCCGGACGTAAGGACATAGCTGTCGAATGTTCCGTCCCGGCGGAGTCCTTGCCGTCCGTCCAGGCTGACGAGAGGATGATCCGTCGTGTCATTGCGAATCTGCTGGAAAATGCCGTCAAATACACGGAGGCCGGGGGTGTTGTCACCGTCAGGGTCAAAAATCACAGTAATGAGATACTGTTTGAAATTCAGGATACCGGTATCGGCATTCCTTATGAGCATATCCCGTTTATTTTCGACGCCTTTTATCGAGTGAGCGCCGACCAGAGGGGTTCAGGACTCGGCCTGGCCATCGCCAGGACGATCATAGAATCCCATGAAGGAAGGATCTGGGCGGAAAGCATGGAGGGCAAGGGCAGCATCTTCAGATTTACTCTGCCGGGCATGCCCTCTTCACATAAGAAGTCGAGATAGCAGGCTTTCCGGCTGCCCGCGGCGGAAGGACGGATTTAAGAGAGGCGGAGATATGAAGACATTGCCGATAATGATTACCCTCATTCTTCTGTTTTCCCCGCCTGCGGCATGCACGCAGACGGTCGGGAAAATTCCCCAGGCTGTGGAGGACGTCTATCTTCGGGATGGAGAGGGTGTCCGTGTCGAGGTCTGGGTCGAAGACCTCGATGTCCCCTGGTCCCTGCTTTTCCTTGAAGACGGCAGGGCGCTCGTGAGTGAACGAAAGGGTGTTATTCGTCTGATAAAAAACGGGAGACTTCAGGAGCGGCCATATGCCGTCCTGAATGTCTCAGCTGTCGGTGAAGGCGGACTCATGGGACTGGCTGCCGCCCCGGGGGCCGGTCCGAGACCTTTTATCTACGCGATGCATACGTATAGCAGCGAGGGCAAACTCTATAATCGGGTGATTAGGCTCAAGGACCGGGGCGATTTCGGCAAACCTGACAAGACGCTCATCGATAAGATCCCCGGCGGGAGGGTCCATAACGGAGGGAGGATCGCCTTCGGGCCTGATGGTATGCTCTATATCACGACGGGCGACGCCTTCGAGTCAGACCTCGCGCAGGACCTTTCATCGTCCGGCGGCAAGGTCCTGCGCCTTGACCCGGAAGGAGGGACCCCGCCCGATAACCCTTTTAAGGGGTCGCCGGTCTATTCCTATGGTCACAGAAACCCCCAGGGTATAAGCTGGGAGCCGGTGACCGGTAAACTCTTCGGGTCTGAGCACGGTCCGTCAGGGGAGTATGGACATTTTGCGCACGATGAGATCAATGTCATAGAGAGGGGCGGCAATTACGGCTGGCCCAAAGTCATAGGAGCGGCCGGCTTAAAACAATATATCGATCCCGTAGTCGCCTGGAAAAGTGCGACGCCCCCATCAGGCATGACGTTTTACAGGGGAGATCTCCTCAAGCATCTTAAGGGCGATCTCTTCGTGGCCACACTTAGGAGTGAGGCCCTTGTTCGTATCAGGCTGCGGAAGGCCCCGGAAAAGGTGACGCGTATAGAGAGATGGTTCGCTTCGGAGGACGGCAGGGGTAAATACGGAAGGCTCCGGGATGTAGTTGAAGGACCCGACGGCGCGCTTTATTTCCTCAGCAACAACCGCGACGGCAGGGGCTCCCCAAAACAAGGTGACGACAGGATATACAGGATAGTCCCCAGGTGACCGGACGGCATGCAGCGGACCGTCCCGCATCGTTACGAAGGAGATGTGTTCTGCTGACTTTCCAAATTATCTTTAATAGGATATAATCCTCAGAGGCGTTCTCTTTAGTCGTTTGTCGAACGCGTTTCTTAAGACAATTTTAATAGGATATCTCAGGGAGATAAATATATGGCTGAACACAATGTCGTCTGGCATGACGGTCTGGTATCTCGTGCTGACCGCAACCTGCTTAATAACCACAAAAGCGGAGTGATCTGGACCACGGGTCTTTCCGCATCCGGAAAATCGACCCTGGTGCATCACGTGGAACGCAGGCTGTTCGATCTGGGGGTCAGGACATATGTCCTGGACGGCGACAACGTGCGGCACGGGATAAATGCAAACCTCGGCTTCTCGAAGGAGGACAGAAAAGAGAACCTGCGCCGTGTCGCCGAGCTTGCGAAACTTTTTGTCGATGCCGGGGTGCTCGTACTGACTGCCTTCATATCCCCGTTCAGGGAGGACAGGGATTATATCCGGAGCCGGTTCGAGACCGACGACTATCTGGAGATCTATATGCGCTGTCCTCTTGCCATCTGCGAAACACGCGACCCCAAAGGACTGTACAAGAAGGCCAGGGCTGGAGAGATAAGGGATTACACGGGGATTTCCTCGCCTTACGAAGAACCCGAAACGCCGGACCTTATAATTGATTCCGACGTGATGGGCCTTGATGAGTCTATTGACGGGGTGCTCGACCTTCTTAAAAACAGACGGTTTATAACTCTTTGATAAAATGGAAAGCCCTGGTTCCCCCACCGGCAAGTTCGTACCCGGCATGACTGAAGAGCAGCTCCTCCTCCTGGCGGTCATCGCGGCCCGCTCCGCCGGCGAGGCGATACTAGAGGTCTATGAGTCGGACTTTGCGGTCGAGCATAAGGATGACAAATCCCCGCTCACGCTTGCTGACCGGAGGGCCCACGACGTCATAACAGGACATCTCGCGGAAATCCCTCCGCCGGTCCTGAGCGAGGAGGGGAGGGACATCCCATACGACGAGCGAAAAAACTGGGACGTATTCTGGCTCGTTGACCCGCTTGACGGCACTAAGGAGTTTGTCAAGCGAAACGGCGAGTTCACGGTCAATATAGCGCTGGTCCGGGGGGGCAGACCCGTGCTGGGTGTAATTTACGTGCCGGTGACGCGCAGGATGTATTTCGCGTCTGAAGGCCTCGGGGCATTCCTGATTACCGATGAAACCTCCATCCCGGCTGACACCCCCGGCGGAGCAGACTCAGGCGCCCGGTTCAAAGCGTTATGCCTTAAGGCGTCCAGGCTTCCCCTGCTTCGGTCCGACAGGCCTTTTACAGTTGTGGGAAGCAGGTCTCATCCATCGGAAGAATTCGTCGAGTTTACCGCGAAGGTCCGGGGCGACCGGGGGGACCTCGAAATTATCCCGGCCGGAAGCTCTCTTAAATTCTGCCTTATCGCGGAGGGAAAGGCCGATCTCTATCCCCGCTTCGGGCCGACCATGGAATGGGACACCGCGGCGGGTCAGGCCGTTGTCGAATGTTCAGGGGGGCGCGTCCTCGATAAAGATACCCTGCTGCCGCTTGCATACAACAAGCAGTCGTTACGGAACCCTTTTTTTATTGCGGAGCGCGGCGGTTTCTCCGTCAGAGGGTCTCGTTGACGTTCGAATAACGCGTCCGTAACGGGTCAAACAATCCGGTCAGTCCGGGGTGGTCCCGGGACCATCGTTTCATCTCGATCATGATATACCTCGACGCGATTTCGGCCGAGTTGTTTTGCGTCATACATGGCCCTGTCCGCACGGTTTACCAGGTCATCACAGGTTATTGATATTTGATTGGTATATGTCGCGATACCTATACTTATCGTTACTACATTGAACGGCCAGGAGGACGCATGCGCCAGTCCCATGCCCTCTACCGCCGCCCTTATCTTTTCGGCTACAAGGCGCGCCCCTTCCTCAGTGGAGTTCTGAAGAACGACCACGAATTCCTCACCGCCGAAACGCGCGCAGAAATCGTCAGGCCTGTTGAGAGACTTTTCGATGGTATGGGCGACTTTTATCAGACAGTCGTCACCGCCGCTGTGACCGTACGTGTCGTTATAGTCCTTAAACCTGTCAACATCGCACATCAGCACGGACAACGGAAGATCCGTCCTTTTCGCGTGCCCGAACTCCCGGTGTATCGCGTCGGAAAAACTCCGGCGGTTAGGGATCCCGGTAAGGGAATCGACAAAGGACTGTCTCCTGAGCATTTCGTAGTAGCGTTCCAGTTTTGTCCCGAAGATGATGATCCCTATGAGTCCGGCCACCCCTATGACAAGATGTCCCACCGCAAGAATTGTTGCCGGCACCTGGGGGCTGAAGGGAAAAGTCACGCTGATGCCTCCCCTTATTTCACCTTCCTTATACCCCTGCTTCACATGACAATCCAGGCAGGTTTTCTCGACCACAAGAGGAGACATATAAAAAAATTCAGGACCTCTGTCTCCGTCTATGAACCGGCCTACTTCCTTTGTGCCGTGATCAAAGGCGCTGAGCGCATCAGCCTCCATCGAAGTCGGACTGTTTTCAGGCCGAAGGGGTTTCAGGCTGGTGAGATGAAATCTTACACCTTTTCGTTCCGCGGCGATCTCCGATATCTGCCTGGTCATGTACGCAGGATTAATTTTTGTAAGGGTCAGGTTGTCGTTAATCCTGATATCCCTCAAGGGAAGTTCAAGGTACGGATTGGGTTGAGTATCGGGCGTGACGGGCACATACACACCGCCATGCTCCGAATTCCATGACCGTGTTATGACGATGAGATCGACAAAACCCCTTGCGGTCTCGAACGCGATATTATTGTGGACCTGAGTGTCTTCGGAGTAATTCCATAAAAAGGAACCGCCGACTATTATCATCCAGATTGCACATATAATAACAATAATTGATTTTTTCATTATATACCGCAAAATATTGTACGAATTATAAACTCAATCCGGCATTTCTTTCAAATTCCGGAGCGGGTTATGTCCTGAACTCGACCTCAGGACACATGCTATAATGTACCAGGAACCGTAACTTCCCGGTAGTTTATTGATGAAAGGACGTTGATCCTGATGCGAGGCACAATGGCCGTTTTGTTGCTGGTATTTATTTCTTTTATCCTGGGCTTTCCACAGGCGGCCTTTTCAACGCCTGAATACGCTGCCCGGACGGGGAAAAACTGCGCGCAATGCCACATCGACCCGGCAGGCGGCGGGGGGCTGACGGCCGACGGGACCGCCCACAAAAATGAGCTCAAAATTAAAGGCCTCTACCGCGAGCTTTCTCCTTTTCAGCGTATTGTCCGGTTTATAATCGGTTACGTCCACACCATGACGGCGATAATATGGTTCGGCACCATTTTATATGTCCATCTTGTCCTGAAGCCCGCTTATGCGGCACGGGGTCTCCCCAAAGGTGAACTTATGCTCGGCTGGGCGTCTATTGTCATCATGGCCGTGACCGGGACGCTCCTTTCGATATCGAGGGTGCCGGACTGGGGAATGCTTATTAATACAAGGTTCGGGGTCCTTCTGTCGATAAAGATAGTCCTGTTCCTCATTATGGCGTCAACCGCCTTTTTCGTGACATTCATAATCGGGCCGAAACTAAGGAAAAAGCGCGATCAGTCGCTTGCCGAGGGAAGGCAGGACCTGACACAGGATGAGCTTTCGCAGTTCGACGGGAGAGAAGGCCGCCCATCATATATTGCATATAAAGGGTCGATTTATGATGTTTCAGGCAGCCGGATGTGGCACGGCGGCAGCCATATGAGGATACATAGCGCGGGGATGGACCTTTCGGATATTTTAAAAAAAGCGCCTCACGGTGAAGACCGTGTCTTTAAGATGCCGCTTATCGGAAAGGTCATGGAGCAGGAGGAAACAAAAAAGCCTATGCCGATGAGGGTCTTTTATTTCTTCGCGTATATGAACCTGGCCCTTATCTTTCTCATCGTCTTCGTGATTTCCCTCTGGAGATGGTGGTAAAACAATCTTCCGATGTCGATCTTATGAACTTTTCAAGAGGTTGATAATGAGCTGGAGAATTTAGTATAACAAGCAATCAAAAAAGGATAGTATGGGGCGGATAATGGCGACTGATCCAGTGGGGCCGATAGACTGCCCTTTGCCGGTATAATGATACAGCTAATTCTATGGGATTACTGTCACGTCTTTTATATCCAGCAAAACTATCGGATCCGTACTATGAATTCCAAGGTTAATTCTATATCTCTTGCCGTCATAATCAAAACAGGGCAGGTAAATATAGCCTGTCACACTATCAATATGTCCTGCACACTCGCTGAATGGCGGAAGTCCAGGGGTTGGGACGACCACTTCGTATATTTGTCCCGAAGAGGTCGTCAGATCCAGCCCCAGAGTGAACTCCCGATTTAGGTCTGCCTTCTTGGTTTCAAAAGACCACTGGGTCAGTTTAAGAACGGTGGCTTTCGTTAAATTTTGACAGAATGAGGAGCCGGCCCCAGTCTCGAACTTGACCGTATCAAACTTGAATTTATCCTGAATAATATAGAAGCTTGCACTACAGACGAAAAACGTTGATTTCACCGGAACGAATTCAACCCACGTATTGCCTGATTCCGTCCAAAAGAACCCGTCAACCTCACCACCGGACGACACAAATGAACCAGATATTGCATTTGATGGATGACTTGCAGGGAAAGGGTGCGTAGGAGCCGGAGAAGGCGTCGGTGTAGGCGAAACAGATGAGCAGGTACAACCCGGACTTCTTGTTCCGTCATTACACCAATAGTAGCCCCCTGAACAAGAAGCTATGCCGCCGTGAGATGAGCAACAATCCGAAGAAGCAATCTCGGCGAAGGGAGATTCCATTTCCATGAAAATGGCGTTCCTTTGCTCTGCCGTCAATCTATTCGGAATATGCTTCTTGAGAGATGTCACCGGCTTTTGACAGCGTGACGATACCGAAGAGGAACATAACGACAAAGATATTCTGTATTATTTTCATTTCACCCCTCGATTTAAATTCAGTTCAGCGTAAAAATCTCTATGTGAATTTGTTTGACTCGATCCTCGATCATGCCAAATAGATTATATACCAGGACAGCCGGAAAATCTACAGGCGAATATAAATGTCAGCAGTATATAAATTTCTTGACCTGAAGGCAGGGCCTATGATTTAATTGCTTTGGGTCAAACTAAGTTTCGTCAGAACAAAGGGGACATCTATGAAATATTCTTCGGGGTTGTTAGGATTTGTATGTGCATTTTTTATTCTGTCATCAACTGCGTTTGCAGCTGAAAAAATCTTCTACTACCACACCGACCAAGCAGGGACTCCATTGGCTATGACGGATGAAAGCGGGACTGTTGTATGGACGGCAGATTACAAGCCATTCGGCGAAGAGCAGAGTATTAATCCTGCGACAATTGAGAATAACGAGAAGTTTGTGGGGAAGGAGAAAGATAAGGAGACGGGGCTGTATTACTTCGGGGCGAGGTATATGAAGGATAGTATGGGGCGGTTTATGGCTCCTGATCCTGTCGGCTCGGTTGACCCCATGACGGGAAAGATCAATCAAAAGATGCTTATGAACCCTCAAATGCTGAATCCTTATTCCTACGGTCTGAACAATCCGTATAAGTATATCGATCCTGATGGCAGATGGCCCGAGGAAGTTCATAACACAATAATAAAACGTGCATTTTTAGGAGGCAGCTACAATTTATCTCATGCGGCAATTTCAGCCATGCAGCGAGGAAGTATTGAGGCCGATACGATGAAATATCAGGATGCTTCACATAATTATATGCATGCGATGAGATCTCCGGATCAGAGTGCAGAAGCGGCAGCAGGGTTGACGGTAACGTTTATTGCGCAGAAGATGGCCGAATACAAGCGGTTGATGGCAGTTGGGCAGTTATCGGCAGCATATGAAGCCCTTGGTATGGCTATGCATCCGCTTATGGATGCAACCTCGCCGTCTCATGCTGGCTATCAAACATGGGATTCGCCATATCTGCACCCGATAGGTGCGTATAATCATGGTAACAGAGAGAATAAAGATGTATTCAATGCTAATCCAGATTATTCGAAGAGAGCTGTTGACTCGGTCAGGGGGCTATACAATGAAGTCAGCAAATAAAATGTTTGTGGCTCGATATGTTGTGACTAATTTTGTGCTTACCTCCTTGATATTATTAATCATGCTATATGTTGGTGGGTCTATAGAAGGCGTAAAGTTTTATGTAAAGTTTATTCTTAGGGCTCCAAGTTTTTTTACCCTCGTTCTTCTAAGAGGGTTTAACGATACTCTGCATTTTACCGCAGAAAACACTTTCAGGATAGTCAGCTTCATTTTTTACTCATTAGTCATTGCGCTCATTCAACTCGCCATTTATAAACGAAGAAAAAACGAGGGACAAAAAACTCGATAAAGGATAAAAATCAATAAATTGAACGAGTAAGAACTGATTCCATTGGAGGGTATCAATGAACAAGTTACTTCGGGGTGTGTTCGTTGTCTGTCTTGCAAGTTGGATTTGCCCATCTCTTCTTTTCGCCGCCGGCGGCGGCAGTGATTATTTCTATGACGCACCGGGCGCAGACCCATATAGAAAAAGTGTAAGCCTTACTGACTATGAACATATAGACCCCTATACCGGAGGACTGAGCCTTAATTTTGTGGACATGACCCTGCCCGGCAACGGCGGCCTTGATCTTGTTGTCCAGAGATCGTACAACTCAAAGAATGCCTGCAGGAACTGGGTTGACAACGGCAGCGTGTCATGCAGCGCTGAGTATAAATTAGATTCATGGGTCGGCGTCGGTTGGTCACTGCATTTCGGCAAGCTGCTTGCACAAAATACCTGCACTGACTGCAACTATATTATTGAAATGCCTGACGGTTCACAGCATGAGGCTTTTTTAGACAAAAATGGTGGGGGCGGATATATTACCAAAGATTACTGGAAACTGAACTATGTTAGCAACGCTTGGGTCGTGACGTTTACCGACGGGAAAAAGATAACATTCGGCAACCTGGCCGGTGCAAAACCACCGGATTACGTCTACAATGAATATTATGCAACGAAAATAGAAGACGTAAGCGGTAATGCCATAACGATAGCTTACAATGCTTCGCATCCAGATTCTATATACACAGTAACTGACTCCCTTGGGAGGATAACTTATTTCTATCTCACCGCCTCGCCGATCCCGCAAACGGGGAAATACAGATTGGACTATATCAAACGTCCCGATAACAAGACAATCGATTTTTCATATGATCCCTCCACAGGCACATTGACAAGCGTAAAACCTCCTGAAGGCAATTCATGGTCTTTTCTCTATGGTACTGGAATTAAGGAGCTGACAGAGATCGCGACGCCTTTTGGCGGAAAGATAGATTACACATATGACACAAGCCAGCTTAACTACACGGTGCAAGGTCTCGGGTGCCAGCGCAATTTCAGGTCAGTAAAGAAAAAGACGACTTCGGGGGTGGACAACGTCGGCACGTGGAATTTTTTATATTTTCAAGATCCAAACAAGGAGTATACAAATATCACTGATTCCTGTGGCAGAACCACCAAGTACAGACACTACGGATATACCAGCGGTCTTGCAAACGGTCAAATGTGGAAACTTGGATTGCCTATATCGAAAGAAATTACAAATGAAGAAACGATAGCCTATGAATGGCTGAGTTCGACGGGGCAAATATCCGTTGAGCCCTACACAGGCCCGACTTGCGGGAATTTATCTTTAAATGATGCTGGCGTGTATGTTCCCTATTTATCAAAACAGACGATCACGCGCGACGGAAGGAATTATACCTCAACCTACAGCATCTTTGATGTCTATGGAAGCCCTAAGAGCATTACGGAAACAGGCGATGAAACAAGAACTACATCAGTAGATTACTATTGGTACGACACGGCAAAGAACATCGTCAAAGGCAAGCCACATAAAATGACCGTTACTGGGACACTCACAGGTTCGTTTGACATTACCAACGACTACTTTACAACCGGAGTAAAACTCGGAAGACTCCAAACCCTGAACAAATACGGGCTTGTCATAAATTACGATTATTATGATACGAGCCCCAATGGGTTGGGTAATTTGAAATCCGAAACTGATGCTGAAAGCAGGACTAAAACTTATGAATGGCAAAACGGGCAGATCAAGAGCACGCTGGTTTCCGGCCCGAGCGGCTCAGAATATAAAATATGCCGGGAAATAAACAATATGGGACTGGCAAACTATTCAATTGAGGGAAGGGATACTAACTGCTATCCCCAGTACAAAACATCTTTCACATATACGGACAACCTACAGATAGAGACGGTGACGCCGCCGGTGGGAAATGTTACGGAATACGTTTACATCTATCCGGGTAATCCCTATAACCCGAACAATCCCTATAACGTCCAGACAAAAAGAGGCAACTCTACCGATGGCTATTTCATAACGACCGCTAATTACGATGGACTCGGCAGGCTAAAGCATACCTCGGACACAAGAGGCGTGACAACTGATACAGTCTATAATGCCTGCGGTTTGAAAGATTATCAGGATACGAACGTAGGAGATAAAATTGAGTTTGATAATCTTGGAAGGACTGAAAAAATCACGCATAAAGACAACAATTACATAAACTACTCCTATGCCACAAGTAGCAGCCCGTCTAATTCCACAGATGTGACTGTCACAGATGAAACCCATGCAAATGCCACCACATATAGGTACAAAGCCTTCGGCGCTCCCGATGATAAGCTGCTTTGGCAGGTTCATGACGCGACAACTATAGATACTCAGTATACATATAACATCATCGGCAAACTCACGAAAATTGAGCAGTTTACTGGCCCTGCCGACCAAAACACAATCACGCGGACATTTTCGTATTACCCTTCCGATCCTAAAAAGTCTCTGGTATATCAAGAGACGAGTCCCGAAAAGGGGACAATTACCTACAATTATTACGACAACGGGTCCCTGTGGACCAAACGCGATGGCAAAGGGACAAAGACGTACTCATATGACGGTGCAAATAGGCTTGTTCAAATTTTGGATGGCGCGGGCAATTCAATTCAATTTAACCATGAAGGCGTTGCCAATCGTATCTCCAATAGCGTCAATTCCGGGGCTTCAATATCCTACGGCTATGACAACGCCAACAGGCTCCATACCAAAACTGAGACGATTAGCGGAAAGGTGTATAGTGCCATTACCTATGAGTACGACGGAAATGACAACTTAAAGTCCATCACATATCCATCGGGGCGGGTGGTGACGTATGATTACTATATACCGACCGGACAAGTGCAAAGCGTAAAAAATAATGGCGTAAATCTCTTTGACAGCATAAATTACTATGCGACCGGCACGTATACCGGTCTTCTCGATAACCTGAAACATTCAAAAAACAGTCTCTACACAAAACTGACTTATACACCCAGGAATCTTATCGACGATTTAACCGTCGGAACATCTATCGCCACCGGCAACAGGTTGTCGAGGTTTTGTCAATAGGAGTGTAAAAGGCATTTAGGCGGCCATCCTTGCAAACTGCCTGCCGATTACCATCTCTCCATTAACGAACTGCTTCCCGGCATAAACATCCAGTAATAAGTGAGGGCTGTTAAGCGCCCTGAAATTCTTCTCGGCGACCTGCAACAGCTTCCATAGCATCGCTGTTGCATTTTCAACCTTTTTGAATCTCTTTGCCGCATCAGTCCTCAGCCGT
>JACRLQ010000077.1 GCA_016215155.1 Nitrospirota bacterium | reverse complement strand
CAGACCATGCCAACCGTAACATATTGATATTAAACAATACTTCAGAACCACTCCCATGCACTCCCGCAAATCTCTTCGCAAATATGCAAAAAATAAGCTGGGAAGTTGGAAGCTATTGCAGTTGTCTCATAATAATGTGATGCTATCAGAGATACCATATCTGTCGTGCCCTGTCGCCGACAACCCCAACCCATCCCAACCCCTGGTCGCCTTCGGCGCCGCCAGAGGCGGGTAAACTCCCCTTATCAAGGGAGGGGTCCTGATTACTCCCCTGATAAGGGGGGACAAAGGGGGGTTAGTTTCTCAAGCTCTTCGCTTGCGGGAATGACACACATATATAACACCAGTCATTTATGAGCCACTAATCTCGTTTCAGGTGAATATACGTCCATTCCCAATGCCAAAATGCGTTTTAACCCACCCCAATATAATATTTATCAACACTTTTCCGGCGGTTTGCTGTAAAATAAAGATCAACCCCCGGACTTTCGATTCAATTCAGTTAGATATAAACGGGCGGCGCAATAGATTTCGACCAAATGTTCCACGTGGAACATTCGATAAATAAAGAGACCAAAATAACAGGAATGAGCAAAATAATAGCAATAGTCAACCAGAAGGGCGGCGTCGGGAAGACCACGACCGCAGTGAACCTTGCCGCCTCCCTTGCCCTCTCCGGCGAGAAGATCCTCCTTATAGATATCGATCCCCAGGGCAACTCGACCTCCGGGCTCGGAATATCCAAAGAAGGCCCTGAGAGCTCTCTTTACAATGTCCTGTCGGGTGACTGTAATATCAATGCCGCCCTTGCGGCGACTCTGATCGACAACCTATGGGTGCTGCCCTCATCAATAGACCTTCTTGGGGTAGAGGTCGAGCTTGCAGGCAGGGAAGGGCGGGAAAAGATACTGAAAGAGGCCATTGCCGAACTAACGGACAATTTCCGGTATATTTTCATTGACTGTCCTCCTTCTCTCGGCGTCCTGACGCTGAATGCCCTGGTTGTAGCGGAATCCGTAATCGTGCCTGTACAATGCGAGTATTACGCCCTTGAAGGTCTCGGAATGCTCACGAGGACCCTGAGTCTCGTCAGAGGGTCTCTTAATCCCTCCATAGACATTGAGGGGATCTTACTTACGATGTTCGATACGCGAAACAGCCTGGCCCATGAGGTGGTGTCCGAGATCAAAAAACATTTCGGAGATAAAGTTTACGAGACCATAATACCCAGGAATGTCGCCCTCAGCGAGGCCCCGAGCCACGGCAAGCCTGCCCTTCTATATGATGTGAAATCAAGGGGAGCGCAGAGTTATCTTTCCCTTGCAAAGGAGATGTTGAATGAAAATGGCGTTAGGTAAGGGGCTGAACGCCCTTATCCCAGAAAGAAACGACGAGACCCTGTCTCTTGACATAAACCGCATCATGCCCGGCGCTTACCAGCCCAGAAAGAACTTCAGCGAGAATTCACTGAAGGAGCTTGCCGCATCCATTAAAGAAAAGGGTGTACTTCAGCCGATATTGGTCTCCAGAAACGGGGACGGGTCGTTTAATCTGATCGCTGGGGAGAGAAGGTGGCGCGCGGCAACGCTCGCCGGACTCAAAAAGATCCCCGCAATGGTCAAGAACGTTGCCTCAAAGGAGGCCTTCGAGATGGCCCTTGTCGAAAATATCCAGCGGGAGGACTTAAACCCTGTAGAAACGGCCGAGGCGTTCAACCGCCTTATGAAGGATTTTGGACTTACCCAGGAGGAGCTCTCGGACAAAGTCGGCAAGGAACGGGCGACGGTCGCAAATTACCTTCGCCTCCTTAAGCTGCCTGACGAGATAAAGGCCCTGCTCTATGACGGGTCGCTCAGCATGGGACACGCCAGGGCCCTGCTTTCGATCGAGGGAAGGGCCGCACAGATAGACGCGGCCAAAAAGATCCTCAAGGCCGGACTTAGCGTAAGAGAGGTCGAATCCCTTGCCAAGAAGGTCGCAAAACCGGCAAAGACAAAACCCCTGAAGGATGCCCAGATAAGTTCACTCGAAGATAAGATCATTAAACATCTCGGCACTAAGGCCCGGATAATTCATAAAGGCAAAAAAGGCGGGAAGATCGAGATCGATTATTACTCGCTGGACGAGCTCGACAGACTCCTGGAGATATTACTGGCATGAAAAACATATTGATCACCGGCCTGCCCGGATGCGGAAAGACGACGATGATAAGAAAACTGGCTGAGATCTTCAAGGAGTTCAATGCCGCCGGCTTTTATACCACGGAGATTGTAGAGGACAACCAGAGGACCGGCTTTTTGGTGGGAAGCCTTTTTGGAGACACCAGGGTGTTTGCGCACGTCAACCTTAACAGCAAACATGTCGCGGGTAAATATCGCATAGATATCAAGGGGTTTGAGGCCCTCTTGGACAGCGTATTCTTTAATGAGAAGAAGACCGGGGTTTATTTTATCGATGAGATCGGAAAGATGCATTGCCAATCCAAGAAGTTCTCGAAGCTGATCGTAGACCTTCTTGATGCAGAGAAGCCGTTTATAGCCTCCATATCCGATAAAGGGACCGGCCTCATCAGCGACATCAAAAAGCGTGATGATGTGATGATCGTCGAGATCAAACATGAAAACGCGGATGCGATATTAAAGATGCTCACGATGAAGATCAGGGACCTTCTTCTCGAATAATGGCCGCAATCACCGGTTGCTAGCATGCGGCAAGGTGTCAAAACAGGCATAGACAGGATCGGCAGGGCCTGGCCCGGCTGTCTTAATAACGCGGATATCGGCCTCCTGGTCCATCCGGCCTCTGTAAACAGCCGCCTCGAACATTCCTCCTCCGTCTGCCTAAGATCCAAAAAATTCAGGGTCAAGGCCTTTTTCGGCCCCCAGCATGGCATAAGGGGCGAAACCCAGGACAACATGATCGAATGGTCAGGGTTTAAAGACAGAAAAACGAAACTCCCTGTTTATAGCCTCTACGGGGCCAAAAGACAACCTGACGGCAAGACGCTCAAGGGGATTGATGCGATGGTAGTTGACCTCCAGGACGTCGGCGCCCGCTATTATACCTTCATATGGACGCTCGACCTTGTGATGGGGGCCTGCGCTAAAGAAGGCAAGGCGGTTGTGGTTTTGGACAGGCCGAACCCGATAGGCGGGCAGCTGATCGAGGGGCCGGTCCTCAGGCCTGAATTCAGGTCGTTTGTCGGGCTGCGGCCGCTGCCGGTGCGGCATGGCATGACTATAGGCGAGATAGCTCTATATCTAAGGGAATATTTTCATCCGGAGCTTGAACTCCATATAGTGCCGGCCACAGGCTTACGCCGGGCCATGTGGTTCGAGGAGACCGGATTGCCCTGGGTACTTCCGTCGCCTAATATCCCGACTACCGACTCTGCCGCTGTGTATCCGGGCATGTGTCTTCTGGAAGGCACAAACATAAGCGAAGGCAGGGGGACCACACGCCCCTTCGAGATCTTCGGCGCTCCTTTTATAGATCCGGACCGGCTGATCGAAAGGCTCGCGGGGTTTAGACTGCCCGGGGTTTTATTCAGGCCGCTTTATTTTATGCCGACCTTCCAACAACATGCCGGGCATCTATGCGGCGGGGCACAGATCCATGTTACCGACAGAAAAAAATTCCGGCCGTTTCTGACGGGTGTCGCAGTCCTGAAGGCCGTTTTCGAGCTTTATCCAGGGCAGATGCTATGGAAGGACCCGCCGTATGAGTATGAAGAGGAACTTCTGCCTATAGATATCCTTGCCGGAACTGACAGACTGAGGAAAGATATTGAATCGGGGGCCGGTCTCAAGAAGATGGAGTCGTGGTGGAATGAGGAGTTGACCGATTTTGACCTGAAGGTCAGGAAAAACTTCCTCCTATATAAATGAAGCTCAATCTCTTCGTCCCCGCCGCGGGCCTCGGTGAGCGGTTAAGGCCGATAACAGATCATATCCCAAAACCCCTGCTGCCGATTCTGGGGAAGCCGGTAATCGAGAGGGTATTAGAGAGGTTCACCCCCCTTCAGGTAGAAAAAATCGGAATTAATACGCATTATAAGGCTGACCAGATAACAAAGTGGGCGGAAGGCAGCCCATTTTCAAAGGACATAGTCCTTTTCCATGAAAAAAAGATCCTGGGCACAGGCGGGGCGCTTAAAAACGCCTCGGGGCTCCTTGGCAAATCCGTATTTATAGTGCATAACGCCGACATCATCAGTGACATCGATATCCCGAGGCTTCTTGAGGCCCACATGTCTCAAGGAAACCTCGCTACGCTTGCGGTACATGACCACCCTGAGTTCAGCAATGTCTGGCTGGACGACAAAGGTCGGCCCACGTTTATTGGTAGAGACGCCCCGGCCCGCGTCCCGGCATATGTCAAAAAGGCGTTCACCGGAATTGCCGTATATTCACCCGAGTTTCCGGGCTTTCTCCCTGATGGGGAATCAAGCGTCGTAGATGCATGGCTCATTGCGTCAGAATCGGGCGCCAGGGTCGGGACCCTGGATGTTACCGGCTGCAGATGGACTGACATAGGCACCCCTCAGGCATACGCGAAGGCCCTATTCGATGAGCTTGCACGGGAAGGCGAGACAGTATATATAGGTCCGGAGTTTGCCTGCGATAGGGTTGAGGCCGGGCTCTGCACTGTAATAGAAAACGGCTCGGAAATTGTCGGCAGAGCTTCTTTAGAACGCGCGGTGCTTCTTCCCGGCTGCATAATAGAGGATGGAGCAATTATCAGAGACTGCATAGCAGGGCCTGGGTATAATATCGACATACCAAAAAATAACAGTGACCAAGGAGATGTCTCTTTGAGCTCTAACTCATTGTTTTTAAATACTTTTTTTACAGGCAAGGCCTCGGTCACTCTAATCGGCCAGGGCGGCTCCGACCGGAAATACTACCGCCTCTCTGACGGCGAAAAGAGCCTGGTACTGATGAAGACCTCTCCGACTGACCCTGATTTCGAAAGGCAGATCGCTTTAACGGGGTTTTTAAAAAAGAGGAAGGTCCCGGTCCCTGAGCTGATATATCATGATCAGATTTCCAGACAGGCCCTTTTTGAGGACCTGGGCGACATCTCTTTATATACCTGGCTTAAAGGCAGGTGTGACCAGGTCAGGATGGAAGATATGTTCAGAAAGGTCCTCGATATACTGGTTCAGGTACATACAAGTTCCGCTGAGGGCCTTATGGAGGACCCCGCGTTTGAGACAAGGGTGTTTGATTATGACCATCTGCGCTGGGAGACCGATTATTTTATCGACCGCTTTGCCCGCGGGACCCGCGGAATTGAGACCGCCAAAACTGATCCGGTATTTGAGGAGTTTGACCGTCTCGCCAAAAAAGTGGATTCATTCGATAAGACCCTCATCCACAGGGACTTTCAGTCACAAAACATCATGATCGGAAAAGATGGCGGCCCGAGGCTGATCGACTACCAGGGCGCACGTATCGGGCCCCCGGGCTATGACCTCGTCTCTATGCTCTATGACCCTTACTACAGGCTTGCGGATGAGGTAAGGTCCCGGCTTTTGGATTACTATATGGTCAGACGAAAAGAGACAGGCGGCAATGGCTTCGATACGGAAAGGTTCAGGCAGACCCTGCTTCCATGCTCTCTCCAGCGCCATATGCAGGCGCTCGGAGCCTATGGGTATCTTTCGAAGGAGAAGGGCAAGGCCTATTTTCTCAAGTTCGTACCCAACGCCCTCTCATATCTCAGAGACGAGGCATATCAGGCGCGGGAAGAATACCCGCATCTTTATAAACTGGTTGTGAGGCTGTGTGAAACGCCTTAAGGTTAACCTTGACGAAATCCAGAAGGCGACGGAGGACATTGAACGGGAGGCCTTCGAATACTTCCTGGACAAGGAGACCGGGGATGTCGTAATACTTTCCGAGGATATCATCGCAAAGGCCAGGGTAGTCCTCGCGGATTTCTTCGACGAGGACGTGGCCGACTTTGATGAGATCGAATCCGACGAAGACTATACAATGCCCGAATGGATCGAGGATGAGGTCGAACTCGCCCTCGATATCTTCGTCCGGGAGCAGGACAGATACGTGCGTATTCCGGAGAGAAGATCGGGCGCCGGGTATGAGGCCATGAGGAAGTTTGCCGAAGGACTCAAAAACGCGGTCCTCAAAGGCGAACTCGACGAGATACTCGAGGGCAAGGGGGCCTTCAGGAAATTCAAGGACGCGCTTGAGGGACATCCAAAAGAAAAAAAACAATGGTACACTTTAAATGCGAGGTCCGCCAGAGGCGAGATACTTAAATGGCTTGCATCAGCGGGCATCGAACCAGATAAAAACGGAGGTAACGATGGTACACCAGACCAGCCCAAGCTATAGCATCCTCATTCGCGTCGAGATAGAAAACAGGATCGGCATGTTCGCGAGACTCGCCACCGTGATCAGCGGGGCGGGCGGAGACCTCGGGTCCGTGGACATCGTCCGCGTCGAAAAGGGCAAGATCATAAGGGACGTAACCGTGAACGCGCGCGACGCCGCCCACGAAAAAGAGATCGTCCAGGCGATCAGGGGGATAGAGGGCCTTAAAGTCCTGAAGGTGATGGACCAGACCTTCTCAGTCCATCAGGGCGGGAAGATCGAGGTCCATAACAAGGTCCCGGTGCGCGACAGAAGCGACCTCTCGAAGGTCTATACGCCGGGCGTGGCGAGGGTATGCATGGACATCCACGCAAACACTGAACATGCCTGGCGTTATACGATCAAGGGCAATTCCGTCGCCGTCGTGACCGACGGCACGGCGGTACTCGGGCTCGGCGACATCGGCCCTGAAGCGGCGATGCCGGTCATGGAAGGCAAGTCGATGCTCTTTAAAGAGTTCGCCGGTATCGATGCCTTCCCGATAGCCCTCAGCACAAAGGACCCGGAGGAGATCATAAACACCGTAAAAAATATCGCGCCGGCCTTCGGGGGTATCAACCTCGAAGACATCTCCGCCCCCCGCTGCTTCGAGATCGAAATGAGGCTAAGGAAGATGCTCGACATCCCGGTCTTTCATGACGACCAGCACGGTACTGCCGTCGTCGTCCTTGCGGCGATAATCAATGTCGGCAGACTCATGAAAAAAGAGATAAGAAATTTTCGGGTGGTCATTGCGGGCGCAGGGGCCGCTGGTATGGCAAACGCCAATATGCTTTCGGCGTATGGCATAAGGGACATCATAGTCTGCGACAGGGAAGGGGCGATTTATAAAGGCCGCAAAAAAGACATGAACCCCTATAAAACATCCCTGGCAAAACGGACTAACCCCAATAAGATCAAAGGAACTGTGTCCCAGGCGCTCTCAGGCGCGCATATATTCATCGGGCTGTCAGGCCCGAACGTAATTACCGGGGATGACGTCAGGAAGATGGTGAAGAGGCCGATTGTATTCGCCCTTGCAAACCCGGAGCCCGAGATCTACCCCGAAGACGCAAGGCCTCTTGTGAGCGTGCTCGCGACAGGGAGGTCCGACTACCCAAACCAGATCAATAACGTGCTTGGCTTCCCCGGCATATTCAGGGGGCTCCTTGACGTCCATGCCCGCGGAGTAAACGAAGAAGTGAAATTGGCCGCCGCGGGCGCCATCGCCCGGACTATTAAAGACGATGAACTTCACGAGGACTATATAATCCCAAGCATATTCGACAGGACGGTCGCGGCCTCGGTCGCACACGCAGTGGCCGAAGTGGCCAGGAAGACAGGACTCGCAAGGCATTAAAGGGCTTTTGAAAGACTCTCATTTTGTCAGTTAAAGCCGTCATACCCGCGAAAGCGGGTATCCAAACTTCTTAAAAACAATGGATTCCCGTCTGCACGGGAATGACGGAAAAACATCTGAAAAATACTTTTTCAACAACCTGTTAAAGGATTGGTGCCGCCAATATTGACATCATCATTAATGTGATGTAAGATGTAAGTTATCAGGAAAGACAGCATAATGGAAAATACAAAACACAGGACACAGATATCACTTGAAGACTGGCAATATCATATGCTGCTTGAGATATCAAAAAAGACACGGAAAAGCTTGTCAGGAATTATAAGGGATTTAGTAACAGAGCATCTGTCCGGGAAGCCTCACGGCAAGGGTGGAGACCCCATACTGAAGCTGATCGGCGCCGGCGCCGGCGATGGCGCGCCTGTGGCCCGTGAACATGACCGGTATCTCTACGGCAGGAAGAAGTGAAGAGGATTTTTGTCGATACCGGCGCATGGTACGCGCTGGTTGACAGAAATGACCCCGACCACACACAGGCAGCAAAGTTTCTGAAGTCAAATACCTTCCCTCTTGTCACCACTAATTATGTATTCGGTGAGACGGTCACCCTGCTTAGGATGCGCCTCGGCTGGCCCATTGCAAGGGATTTCGGTCAGAGACTGAGAGAAAGCAGTGTCGCCAACATCGTGACGCTGAAGGACGAGGACGAAGAAAAAGCCTGGGAAACCTTTCTGAAATACAAAGACAAAGATTTCAGCCACACGGACTGCACGAGCTTTGCCCTGATGGGAAGGCTCAAAATAGATACAGCATTTTCCTTCGACAGGCATTTCATGGCGATGAGGTTCAATGTAGTGCCAGGACTTTAAAGTTTGCCCGTCCAAAATACATCCCCGCCGACCCCGCATTTAATTCTTTACATTCCAGGACCGTTTCATTAGAATTATCCAGGGTTTCAAATTTCCTTTCTTTTTTAACTATTATTGTTTGTGTGACTTTTGACAAAAAAATACAGTAACTTTTCATACTATGCGGACAGCAGTGATATTGAATATAGCTGCTGGCTGTTATATTGATATAATGGCCGTCAGTCTAATACATGTTACAACTCAAAATTAAATAAATAGAATGCAAATTATTAAAGGACTATTAACGGCATTTACTGGGCCGAGTCAGCCTGCAGGCACTCTTCACTGGCTTTATAGAATCGTATCACTAATAATCGCCGGAATGTGCTGGTTGTATATAGGGATCCATATTGCCGATTACATAAAATTAAATTATTTGCCTGAGAACTGGAAAGATTGGCTCGTGAGTATTAACGTTGTGATTATGGCAATTTTATTTACTGCCGTTGCACTATACGGGAGAGTCCCGCGAATTTTCGCGAAATATCTATTAATGGAAAATGAGAAGAAATAAGAAAAGTTGTAAACCGGGTAGCCGGGGGTAGTTAACCCCCAGCCCCCACACCACCCACCATGCGGGTCTCCTCCTCAGGCGGACAAGCGCACCGGGCGGCTCGCAGAAATTATCGGGCCCTAGCCGGATAGTGAATCTTGATAAACAGCGTGCGAATAGATGAAAGCCCCTGCTTTTCTAAGAACATATTCCCAAGGCCGCAATTATTAACCCGGCAATATAGCAAGCTGTCATCCCCGCTTGCCTGTGCCCGATGTTTGGGTATCGGGGATCTTCCCTGCGCCTCTCACCTATCGTTATGCCAGAGATAAATAAAGAAATAAATAATAAAAACTGATAAAATCAGAGTATGCATTTCAAGATAATCGGCGATATCAAGAATATCGAAACGATTGCTTCCGGTCATGGCATAAATATCCTGAAACGACTGAATAGAATTTACGGCAATACGAATTGGAGAAAACTCAAAGGCATATGTCGTGTGAAACTTAGTGACGGTTCAGTTTTGGAAGCTGAAGTTCATTGGTACGAAGGTCACGGCATTGGGAAAAAGGAAATAAAAATTAAAAAATATCTATAACGGAGTAATTATGAAAAGACATTTTATGATTTGCGTTGACAGTCATGGTTACGAGGCATCACTTGAGGTGCGAAAAATATACGAAGTAATAACCGACAAATCCGCAGTACAACATCATCAACTGAGGGTTATAGATGAATCGGGAGAAGATTACTTGTATCCCGAAAATTATTTTGCGCCTGTTCGCCTTCCTTCTGAAACCAAAGAAAAATTAGAGCTATCTGCGGTATAAAGCGGGTAGCCAGGGGGAATAAGATGAAAGATACCCTGAAGCCCGGGATTGAATCCGAGTTCAAGATACATATTCCGGAATCAAAGACGGTGCCGGCGCTCTATCCGGAATCTCCTGAATTTCAGGAAATGCCGAAGGTTTTCGCAACTGGCTTCATGGTCGGTTTTCTTGAGTGGGCCTGCATTAAGGCGATAAACCCACACCTTGACTGGCCTGCTGAACAGACAGTCGGGACACATATCGACGTAAGCCATATTGCCGCTACCCCGGCCGGGTTCGAAGTGACCGCGCGGGTAAAACTGATCGAGGTTGACGGCCGGAGACTGCTGTTCGAAGTAGAAGCGCACGACGGCGTGGACCTGATCTCAAAAGGAAGGCACGAGCGCTTCATAATCAATAAAGAGAAATTCGATTCAAAGATGAAAGAGAAGCTGCTTAAGAAGGACAGATAACAGCCCGTCCATCTCCGGAGACTGCCATGAACCATGAAGATAGCTACGATGTGATAATCGTTGGAGGCGGCCCCGCCGGCCTGTCCGCTGGCCTGTATTCCAAAAGGGCCGCGCTGAAAACAGTACTCTTCGAAAAGGGCCTCCTGGGCGGCCAGATCGCCATATCGAAAGATGTCGACAATTACCCGGGCGTTGAAGGCATTACCGGTTTCGATCTTGCAGAGAGGATGGCCCGACAGGCCAGATCGTTCGGTCTGGAGGTAGAGCAGGAGGAAGTGGCATCGGTGGCTGCAGGCGGCGCGATGCATTCGGTCCGGCTAGGTGACGGTCGCGTATTAAAATCCATCGCACTGATCCTGGCGGCCGGCGGGTCCGTGCGAAAACTCGGCGTTCCCGGCGAGTCGGAATATCTGGGCAGCGGGGTATCATATTGCGCCACATGCGACGGGTTTTTCTTCCGGGACAAGACTGTCGCAGTTGTCGGCGGCGGCGACACCGCCGTCGAGGAAGCGCTTTACCTGGCAAAACTCACGCGTAAAGTGTATCTCGTGCACAGGAAGGACACCCTGCGCGCAGGCAGGCTGCTCCAGGCCCGCCTGCGCTCCGAGCCGAAGATCGAGATCATATGGGACACGGTCGTCAGGCAGATAAGGGGCGCCCGTGGCGCTGTCGTGTCGGTCTCCCTCGAAAACCTCAGAACAGCTGAGACTCACGACCTGCCGGCAGACGGGGTCTTTATCTTTATCGGGTATTCCCCAAACAATCAGCTCATCCCTGACGAAGTAAGGATGAACGAACGTGGTTTCGTAATTACCGACGATAGGTGCGAGACAAATGTGCCGGGCATATTCGCCATTGGCGACCTGCGGCAGAAGTTCGCAAACCAGATCGTAATCGCCGCCGCGGATGGCTGCGTCGCAGCGCTCGCCTCCGCGCATTATGTCGAACTGCGCAAGGAACGATAGAAAAAAACCATTGACAAGAAAATCCCGATTCTGGTATTTTTATACTTTGGGATCATAAGCTTCTTCGAATTAGAAAAAAGGGGACAAAATGGGCGATCGAAACAATCTGCAGTCATATAAGCATACGCGGCCGTTTTCTCCGTTTTCCATTACAGCCAAAACAGAATAAAAACAGCAGTTATGGGGAAAGCCGCGTGATGGATAATTTACGCCACCTCCATCTCACGGCAATACAGTCGTATAGACAACAAACCTTGGGGAGACGCGTATGTATTCAAAAAAAGGATTCAATGTCGTTGGGATTCCGGTCCACGTGGTATTTCTGGCGGTGCTGGCAGGCTGTGCGTCCTTTCCGCCGCCGCATGAAAATTCCTTTTTCGATAAAGAAGAAAAAGTGACGGTCAGGATGCTTAAATGCGAAGACCTGGCAGGCTATGCCCACGACTGGGACAAGGCCTTCGAGAGCGTCAATGTAAGGTACTCATGTCCTCAGTGCATTGCTGAACAAAAGGCCGTTGCAGAGACAGCGGTCGGAATACTCGCCCCTTTGGCCTTCGACTACATAAAGAAGGAACTCAACAAAGAGGCGGAAAACTATGTCCAGCAGTTCGGATCAACATACTTCGGCAGAGATTTCTGGAGCGGTCAAAACGGCGCTTGCGACCAGAAATATTACGGCGTGGAAGTAGTCCGCTCGGCGGCGGGCCACACCGGCAAGGCCGTCGATAATGGTTCCGCGGAGCCGGCGTTTAAATTGCTCTATGGCCTTGCCCGCGACAGGGAGGGCTTCTTCTGGGCCTCCCCCCTGTTTTTTAAGACCAGGCAGGCAAAGACAAAGGTGGCCTCATGGGGAAGCTCGCATAAGATCGATACGAAAATCGAGATCGCCATTGATTCCGTCTGGGTGGATGATAAGGGGAAGTTCCACAGTGGAAATGTCGCGGACTTCGAGCCTCTCATGATATCGGGCTACGATATCGACAAATCAATGGAGCTCAGACCCTCCTGCGTATCTAAAGCGTCGGCGGACTGCGGTCACCTCGACGGCGGGCTGACCTCATTCGCCGGGGTGCCTGCCTCAGCCAATGCCGGCGGCCGGGAGGCCGGCAACTTCTGGCTGAAGGTCCTGGTCACGGAAAGCGACACCGCGAAGACAAAAAAATATATCACGGACCTGGCCGGACTGCTGGACAAAAAAAGGGACAAGGCGGTCGACTACATTAAAAAGCAGGTCAGTCCATGAAGTGATCGATCAGGAGGGAAGGGGGTGATCGGATGAAATTTAGCCAGGGATTGGGGGCCCGCCTTTAAGGGGGTATTTATTAACGGATCAGCTAAATTCAAAGGAGAGTTTCAAGATGGAAAAAAAGACCGACGCGGAAGAATGCCCGGGCGTTCCAATTTCATTTGTACCGACACCGACGGATGAATATCGCAGACACAGGAAGATTATGAAGGCCACAGTACAACCCGGCATCCCGAAAATTCCTGTCCCCCTGCCGATGCCGAAAACCAAGTTCCCGCCTGTAATACTGCCGGGGGCCCGGGTCCTCATCTGGAAACAGGACCCGACGGTGACGGAGATCGGTGTCCGCAAGGCATATCTGCCCAGGCATATCTTCGCAGGGCCGAGGGACTCGCGCATCAACAGCCAGGGGCTCCCGACGGTATCTCCCAACGCATTTGGAGACATGATACAGACCCCCGGGACCGACGCCTTCGACGCGGTCCACACCTTCGCGGTCGTTCGCCAGACCTTGACCATGTGCCAGAGGGCTGGGGCATCCGGCTCAGCGGCCGCCCAGATGCCCTGGCAGTGGAACAGCGCGACAGTCCCGGACCCGCTCAATGTATTCGCGCACGGCCTGCCCGATGTGATGAACGCCTTCTACAGCCGCGGCGAAAAGGCCCTCAAGTTCGGCGACTTTATAAGACCGGGAAGCTCGCCTGCAGAGCGCATCTACACCTGCCGCTCGTTCGACATCGTTGCCCATGAAACCGGGCATGCCATTTTGGACGGTCTCAAGCCGGGCTGGCTCCTGTCGGGCAATCCTCCCCAGACAGGCGGACTGCATGAGTCCTTCGGGGACCTTGTCGCGATATTCCTGGCCCTCTCGCAGTTCGACCAGGTCGAGGCGGCCATTGCGCAGACCAAGGCCAACCTTCATGACAAGACATTTCTTTCAGATATGGCTGAACAGTTCGGGTTGGCCCTGGGGAGACCAAACGGGCTCCGCAACGCCGACAACGACCTGAAGCTCAGCGAGGCGGGCACGGAGGTGCATGCGATTTCACAGGTCTTTACGGGTGCCATATATGATATCCTGTCTGACATCTTCTCCTTCGAAAAAAGCAGCGCCGTGAAAGACGACGCCTCAGTCTTATACACCTGCGGCCAGTATCTTTTT
This sequence comes from Nitrospirota bacterium, assembly GCA_016215155.1. Taxonomy (GTDB): domain Bacteria; phylum Nitrospirota; class Thermodesulfovibrionia; order Thermodesulfovibrionales; family UBA6898; genus PALSA-1316. The sequence goes on along the minus strand of JACRLQ010000077.1, from coordinate 42,020 downwards.
TCTCTGGTCCTTCGGGCGATTATCGCCTCGCCTCACTCGTCAGCCACTTATGCCCACGTGGCAAACCAGATGCTCGCCATCTCGCTTGCTGACGGCAAACCCGTGCAGTACCGCAACTATATAAGAAACCGTTTCACGGTGAGGGAGGTAGTTGTGTCCGCAACACCTCTCACCGCAAATATTAAGGACGGGGTCGAACTTGCGCCGCATATAGAAGATGCGCCCGGGGCCGTCCAGGACAGAAGAGGCTGCTGCGGGACGATGAACCTCCAGGAGTATTTCGGCGAGGGAGGGGCGCTGCATGCCGAGATAGAGGAGTTCAAAAAATCTTTGAAGTAGGACCGTATGACTAAACTTTACTGTTTCATCGTGTTAAACTGAAACAGGCAGCCCGGGCCGGGCCCCGGGCTGCACTCTCTGCGCTGCCGGAGGCGAACTATATGGTAATCTCGGTGAAAAAAACAGGTGGATTTGCGGGGATCAGCGAGGACGTGGCATTGATCGATACGTCCCGATATGATGCCGCCCTGTCAGAAAAGATAAAGGAACTGATAACGGGCATCCACTTCTTCGCCCTGCCCGCAAGACTTTCGGGCGGGACGGTCGGGGCCGATTTTTTTAATTATGAAATTTCAGTAAGTGAAGGCAGCCGCCGGCATACGGTCACGTTTGCCGATGACGGCAGTCCGGAGACATTGCCGCTCAGGACGCTGCTCGATGCGCTTTCAAAGGTTTGACAGCACCGCCCGGCATTTTGTCGTCCATTCCCCGCAGGTTTTACGTTTAGAGATATTTCAGGTCCAGGCCTGCTTCCCGCCCAGGGAACTGCGCCTACCTCTCCCTGTCGGCCTCCGCGGGGTCACCCGCGCCCATCACCTCATGCAGAATTTTACTGAGGTCTTCTATCTGGTAAGGCTTTGTGATAAGGCCCTGAAATCCGAATTCCCTATAACTCGCCATGACGGGGTCGTCACAATAGCCGCTTGAGACTATCGCCCTGATACCTGGGTCTATCTCTTTGAGCCGCGTGATGCAGTCCATGCCTCCCATGCCGCCGCGCACGGTCAGATCCAGGAGTACCACGTCGAAGGGGGCGCCTTCGGAACGCGCTGCAAGGTAGCTCTCGACGGCCCTTGCTCCGTCTTCAGCGAATTCACAGTGATACCCTATCTCCTCCAGCATCTCCCCGACGATGAACCTGATGATCTCCTCGTCGTCCATAACAAGCGCCCTTCCCCTGCCGGGAAAGAGACGCTTTTCCTCTTTCCTTCCGGCAATGCCTTTGCGCTTTATGGCCGGAAGATAGATGTGAAATATAGAGCCGTCGCCGGGTTCTGCCTCGACCGTCAGATGCCCTCCGTGTCTCTTGATTATCGAATATGACGTCGCAAGACCCAGGCCCGACCCCTCCTGCTTTGTAGTAAAATAGGGGTCGAATATCCTCTTTAGATACTCCGGGCGGATACCCGCGCCCTCGTCACCTATCGACACTCTGACAAAGTTTCCTTCCTGAAGCGGGGGGATGTCCCCCTGACCGACAACAACGTTTTCACAGCGTATGCTGACCTTTCCGCCCTCCGGCATGGCCTGGCGGGCATTGATCACAATGTTGTTGACTACCTGAGTGATCTGACCCTCATCCGCCTCCACGGCCCAAAGGTCGTCAGGGACCAGGATTTCGAGCCCGATGTTCGAGCCGCGCAGGGCGAAATCCGCGGCGTCCCTGACCGGCTCCGAAACCAGGAGGACCGTTTTAATCGGATCGCCCCCCTTTGAGAAGATGAGTAACTGCCTGGCCAGGTCCATGGCGCGGGCCGACGCCTTTTCAGCCTCGACCAGACGTTCAGTGACCCTCCCTCCGTCAGGGGCATGACGCCTCGCAAGCGAGATATTTCCCATGATCGCCGACAGAAGATTATTGAAATCGTGCGCGATCCCCCCTGCCAATACGCCGATGGATTCGAGCTTATGCATCTTAAGGATCTCATCCTCCATCCTCTTTCGTTCACGGATGTCCTCTTCGAGCCGCCTGTTGGCCCCCATCAGCTCCAAGGTGCGCTCCCTCACCTCGTCTTCCAGACGGCTTTTATAAATCTCCAGTTCCTCTTCCGTCTTTTTTCGGCGGGAGATGTCCTGCAGGGTCTCGATCGCAAACGAGAGCTCTCCCCTGCTGTTATATATCGGGGCCGCCTCAAAAAGAATATATCTGTTCATCCCGTTCATGTTCTCATACCAGCCTTCGGCCTGAAAGCCGCCCTCAAGAAGAGGGGACCGCGTATGCGTTCCGTATAGATCGGGTACGCTCCTGTAGTCGCCGTCGATGACTATGTCCGCCATCGTCGGCCGCTTCCCGGGATAAAATGGCCTCCAGTGGTCACCCGTACCGATGACATCGGCGGACAAAACCCCGGTCAGCTCTTCGCAGGCCTTGTTCCAGAGCACGACCTTATGCTCTTTGTTCAGGACAAAGGCGGCGATGGCGGTATTGTCCATCAGGTTTTCGGCAAAGATTTTTTCTTCGAGGAGGCGCTCCTCCATGAGCCTGCGATCGGTCACATCTCTTATGATGGCCGCCGAATGCCAGAGGCCCCTGATACGGAAGGACGAAAGTGAGATCTCTATCGGGAACTCGGCCCCGCCCTTTCTGATTGCCGAAAATTCGAAGGTCCTGCCGATAGCCCCGCCCTCTCCGGTGTTTTTAAAATGAGCATACCCTCTTTTGAAGGCCTCATAGTATCCCGGGGGCGCGATAAAGGTATGCACCCCTTTGCCGAGCGCCTCGTCCTCATCATAGCCGAAGGTCTTTTCGGCCGACGGGTTCCAGTAGATGATCCTGCCGTCGTTGTCTATAACGACGATAGCGTCCATCGCGCTTTCGGTAATGGCGAGAGCCTTCTCTTCGCTCTCCCTGAGCGCCTCGACGGAGCGGCGCCGCATTTCAGCAAGTTCTTCTATTAGCTGTTGTTTTGTTTTGTCCTCGTCGCGCATGAGATCGTCCATTTTTATTGATACAGCCGGATTGGTTCGTTCCTGCCTGTGAGTCCAGTTATTATATCACGCCGGGCCTGAGCTGAGCATCCCTCGGGTTTGTCTTTTTACGCGCATCCACATCATGCCCGCCGGAATGTTTGGGCCACGCCTCGGTCTCGGTGTTGTCGCGGTTGACAGGGCGGCGGATATTGGATAATATGAGCTGTGGTAAAATCAAACCGCGATAATAGTCCCGAAAATCAATGGCCCGTCTGCTTATAGTATCAGGGGTTTTATTGCTTGCCGCCGGGGCTGTATTGCACTATGCTCCCTGGATGCTTAACTGGTTCGGAAGATTGCCGGGCGACATAAATATAGAATCCGAACGAAGCCGAATATTTATCCCTATTACCTCCATGATAATTGTCAGCATCGTACTGACGATACTGATAAATTTATTTAAGCGGTTATTTTAAGAAACAGCAGCGTCCGTAAAAGAGAATTTTACGGGCCTGTCTCATCCCCGGGAATGCGGTCCGCAGATCAGGGATATATCTCTCCGGCGGTCTAATTTTTCTCCCTCCGCAGGATATAGCCCTCCAATGATAACCCCTTATTTGTGCTGAAGAAAATCAGCAGGCAGAGCCCTATGATGACCACATTCCTGACTACCGCCTTCATGTCAGCCATATCAGGGAGCCCGAGCATGTCGGCCAGCATGCCGAAACACCCGCAGTCCACGACTATCCCGCGCGCCATCACGGAGACGATAGCGGCAAGGAACCCCGCGTTCAGGCAGGCAAGGAGCAGGGCCGATGTCCGTTGGAGGATCCCCAGCAGGACACAAAGTCCGAGCAGCACCTCAAGCCAGGGAAGCCATATCGCCGCAAGCGGGACAATCACCTCGGGAAAAAGCCGGAACTCCCTGAGGGTCAGGATAAAGCGGGCCGGATCTGAAATCTTTGCAAGCCCTGAAATCAGAAAGATGCCCCCGATTAATAGCCGGGCCAAGATAAGGATCACGGACGCCAAAACAGCCTCATCGGGCCTGAAGCCCGCGTTCCTGACTTGCAGACATGGGCGTCCGTTTGAGTTTGATTCCGGTCGGGGATGCGGCATTATACAGGAGCGCCATAGCGAGCGAAAGCGCGACTAGGGCAGCGGCTTCACGCAGAATTCGTTTCATCAGATCTCTTCCATTTTATAGCCTAACGCTAAAAAGGCATGGCGATTATTGCGCCATGCCTTTTTTACGGGACAGATTTTTACTTCCCTTCCGCCGTAGCATAGCCTTTCTTGATCCAGTCAGGCATACCCTCGCGGTACCATAAAAGATTCTTATACCCCGCATCCTGAAGAAGCACGATTGCGCCGGATGACCTCCAGCATTTTACGCCGTTTCAATAGAAAACAATCGTATCCGTCTTCTTCAACCCTAATGCCTCGGCAGCCTTCAGGCCCTTCTCAAGCAGGTCATCAGGGGATAACCGTCTGGCGCCGGCTATGCGCTCCTTCTCGTAATCCGCGGGCACACGGTTATCAAGAAGCACAAACGGCTTCTTCTGGTCCATCATCGCTTTGAGTTCATCGGCCGTGATCTTTTTTACTCCCCCGAAGGACTCGGGGATGTCCTTCTTGTCCCTGCTCAGGATCTTGAGTTCTTCCACTTTCTTTAGCGCGCCGGCAGAAAAGTCAGCCGCGAACACCAGAGATCCACTTGCGGCAAATACCATGACAAAAGCGAGAATCAGTATCTTTTTCATCTCTGTCACCTCCTTTCATAGCGTATTTGCACCAACGATATTTAACGGAATTACCTTATATCCGGCACGGCAAAAAGAATGCCGCCAAAGAGAAGATAAGCAAGTATCAGGGTCCAGATCACGTTGAACGCCTGTGCCGTTATGAAGGCGAGAGCGGGCCGGCCGCCTTCCATCTTGACCAGGTCCGTAAAACGGGTCTCCAGGCCTATCGATACAAACGCCAGGGCAAACCACCATGTCCTTAGTTCCCCAAGGGTGCTCTTCGTCGCATTCACCGTGTCGATATGAAGCAGGAAAGAAAAGACAGCGGAAGCGACGATAAAGCCGAGCACGAACTTTGGAAACCGGTCCCAGATAACACTCGCGCTCGGTTTTTCCCCGGTCTCGGCGCCTTTTTTAAAAGACCACCAGATCGCAAGCCCAAAGGCGGCAAAACCCATCAGGGCGTTTTGGGAGAACTTCACAATAACACCGGTCTTCATGGCCGCTTCACTGATAAGCGCGCCGGCGGCAACCACCGAGCCGCTTGTATCGAGTGTGCCGCCGAGCCAGGCCCCGCCGACGATTTCAGGTATGTTGAAGGCCTTGACCGCCCACGGCATAACCACCATCATCGGCACGGCCACGATAAGGACCAGAGAGGTGACATAGGAGAGCTTTTTTTTGTCGCCCTGGATTGCTCCGCAAGAAGCGATCGCGGCGGAAACGCCGCAAATGGACACCGCGCTCGCGAGTATCGCGCCGAAATCGTCGTCGACCTTCAGTTTCCGGCAGAGCCAGAAGCAGAAATACCAGACCACGAAGATCACAAGCACGGCCTGGATGATGCCCAGAAACCCCGCCTGGATGATCTCGAAAAACAGCAGGCCCGCGCCAAGGACCACGAGGCCGGACTTGATATAATATTCCGTGCGGACCGCCTCCATAAACCATTCCGGAAGGGTGAAAAGATTGCTGATCACAAGACCGACTGCCAGAGCAAAGACAACGTATTCGACGCCCCAGTCTATCGGACCGGCATTGCCGGCTATGAAGCGGGACAGCCAAGCAAGGCCGAAGATAATCGGAAACCCGGCAATAAACCTGCCCCCTTTATGGCCGAGGATAACAGCGCCGATCAAGGCTACGATGAATAATACAATGAAGATCTTTGTGACCCTCGTGATATTTTCGCCCTGAAATACCTTCCCGGGGACTGCCCTGGCATGGCCGTTTATCTCCTTACCGAGAGCTCCCGGAACACCGCCGATGCGCTCGACACGGGCTGATGCCTCCTCGATGGCCTTCCGGTTTCCTGTAGAGATCGCTTCCTTGAGCTGCGCAAGCCGGTTAACGGTCCCCATTTCTTCCCTGGCCTTCGCGTCGGCGATGAGCGGATCTATCGCCCCGTTCCATTTTGCCGCACGGTCTGCCACCTGACCGTCTGTTGCCCACTTGAAGTTTGGCGACACCCTGGCCAGGTCTATCACCTTATACTGGTTCAGGACAAGGACGAGGGCAATGATGAAGAAACCTACCCAGACCGCCATCCAGTCTTCGTACTTCCAGAGCGTCTGGAGTCCTTTCGGTTGCTGCGGCGGTGTACTTGAATATGCATCGTCAGCCATAAGTTGCCTCCTTACATTTTTTCTTAACACTCACTGAAAGGTAAAACCTCCCGGGACACTAATTATCCTTATGGGTCGGTAGTTTCTATAATATTATGCGAAGGCCCCCCAATATTCAAGTGATTTTTCGTGTCATGCATAGCCCACATAAACGGTCCGATAGAGATTGGACCGCAAAGTACTGAAGATGGCAAGATGAACAGAGGACTTGATTGGAAACGTTATGAATTGGTTTATTTAATGGACAATATCCGGCATGGAAGAGTATGCCTCAACAAGCTGAATTTGATTTCCGGGGACGCAGACAGGAGACGCACCGGACGATGTTGACCTATGTCCCAATTAAGCTTTCAACCTGCCTCTTACCAGTACCTCACCCGACCCACATCGATATGCACGAAATCAGGGTATCTCCCGACACCTCCGGCGCCAAATGAGCCAGCGGCCCTGAATAGACGGACAGTGTCCAGCCCCTCGATCGCGAAGTCAATCGCCTGCCCGGAAAGATGCATGCTGTTTCCAACGACCTTCCTACCCAGGCTGATCAGGTGATTGTTGTATGAAGGTGAACGGTAGCCGGATATAATCTTCGCCTGTCGCCCGGGGGCGGCCATTTCCGATATGTCAGAGAGCAGGTCGATCACGCGAATGTCTATAGCCTTCACCTCGTCCGTATTGTGGCAGCGGAGCGCGTAATTGATCTTTCCGACCGCGTCCCAGTCGTATTCCCCCGCCTGAAAGTACCTGATTTCGAGGCGCTCGTCGGTGTGAATATTACGGATATCGAGTCTTCGCTCGTAGGGGGCCGCGAACGCGTGTCCCGCGAAAAAATGGGCCGCTCCAACCGCGGCCGCGCAAGCCAGAAACCTCCTGCGGGAAATCATAATGTTACATCCTCCGCCATCCCGGTTTTTTCCCTTATGACCTTATCGACTTTTCCGGGGTCGGCCCTGCCTTTGAGACCGAGTTTTTCGAGCGCCCTTGCCGCCTCCGCCCCGAGGTCTTCGACCATGCCGTAGGCGTCTCTATGGACCTCAAGAAGGACCCTTCCCTCCGAGGTGAGGGCTGCCTTTACAGGCATATATATTAACTCTCCGGGGTCATTCCGCTCAACCTTGCCGAAGAACTTTTTCATGTTTTCGGGATGCACTCTGATACAGCCATGGCTCCTGAACTGGTACACAGAACCCGGCCAAATAGTCTCATGAATCAGAATGCCCTGGATCGAGGTATGTAACGCATGTCTGCCGAGAGGGTTGTCAGGACCGGGCGGCACGACGGTCTTCACCTCTTTACCCTCTTTCTCCATCTCCTCCCGGATCGTGGGAGGGACATGCCAGGCCGGGTCTTTTTCCTTGGCCTTTATAGTGAACTTCCCAAGCGGGGTTTTCCAGGCCTTGCCGAACTTCAGGCTGGGCGAGCCGAGCCCGACCGGGAAGCAGTCCGCGAGCTCCCCATTTCTGAAATAGTATAGGGTCCGGTCGGGAATATTTATGATTATCCCGTTTTCAAGGGTCGCGGGGACTATCCTCCTGCCCCTGATCCTGAGGGTCGAACCGGTCCTGATCAGAGACTTATCCGCAAGACTGTTCTCCCTGGCAATGACCCGCCAGTCGACCCCGAACCTGCCCCCGATGCGCTCAAGCGTGTCGCCTGCCTCGACGCGATACTCGGTGTCCGTGTTGATGATGATGCCGGCAGCGGCAACCGACGGCGCCAGAACAAGTACGATAAGAAGAAAAAGAATTTTCAAAAAATCACGGCCTCTCGCAGCTGAAGTTTATATGTATACACTTATCTTATTATTCTAACAAAAACCATGACGCTTTCAGGATATTGTCACTATTGAGTATTGAGAAAAGGGCCATCCCCAGCATCAGTTCGCGCTCGGTGAACCAGTATCTGTGTCATAATATAAATATAAAGCATGGTATGCAATCGTCGTACTGATCTGTATCCTTATCGTCTTTACGCTCTTACAGAAATAGGATGGTATTGATTTAAGAAGGGGGTAATAATGAAGGCGCTGGTCCTTGACGGTTCTTTGGAAAAAGAAAGAGAGCTCCTCGCGGCGCGCACGGCTGCGGAATACAGACTTAAAGATAACGGCTGGGACATTAATTCGGTCATTCTTAAGGACATACGCATGGCGCCGTGCCGCGGATGCTTCGGATGCTGGACAAAGACCCCGGGCACCTGCGTCATCGATGACCCCGGCCGGGAGATCACACGCCTGATGGTACAGAGCGACCTTCTAGTCCTTGTAACCCCCGTGAAATTCGGCAGTTATTCGTCCTTACTGAAGCGGGCAATAGAACGTTTTATCCCGATATTGCTGCCTTTTTTCAGAAGCATCGACGGTGTGGTCCATCATCAGCTCAGGTATGACCATTACCCCCGTCTGCTCGTCATAGGATATCAGAGGGAACCCGACCAAAAAACCGCGGAGATATTCAGGCGCCTGGTCCATGGAAATGTAATAAACGGACTTGGCTCGTCATATGAAATAGCGCTGTTTCATCAAGGCCAAAGTGAATCCGATATCCTTACCGCGGTGGCCGCAGCGATGAACGATATGAGGCCGGACCATGCATGACGACAATAATATAATACTCCTTCTAGTGGGCAGTCCCAGGGGCAAAAGGAGCACTTCGAATGCGATTGCGGAATATCTTGAGTCAAAAATTAAGGAAACCGGCTGCAAGACCCGCAGGCTTATGCTCTCTCCGCTTCTTCTGTCGGAAAACGGGAAAACGGACATCATAAATTCCTTAAAGGAGGCGGGCAGCATCGTCCTTGCCGCGCCGCTTTATGCCGACGGACTTCCCTCGGGGGTCCTCGAATTAATGGAGCTTGTAACGGAAAGGGCCGATAAAAAAGATTTGGCCGGCAGATCGCTGACGGTGGTCATAAACTCCGGGTTCCCGGAGGCGAAGCACAGTGAGCTTGCGCTTGCCATGGCGGGAGAGTTTGCAAAAGAAGCAGGTCTCTCCTGGCACGGCGGCCTCATTTTTGGCGGCGGCGAGGCGATAAAAGGCACACCCCTTCGCGAGGCGGGAGGGCGGGCAAGGTTCCTCAGAGAGGCCCTCGATCTGGTGGCGTCTTCTCTGGCAAAGGGTGAGGCCGCTCCGAAGGAGGCCGCGGCCCTGATGGCCCGGCCCTTTGTGCCTTCGTGGTTATATATATTTATGGGCAACCTTGGATGGAGGGTCGGGGCGTATAAGAACAGGGCGTACGGAAAACTTAAGGACAGGCCGTACGAGTAACAGAGGCCCCTTCAGGAAGCTCAAAGGGATCTATGTCACCGCCGGTAAAAAAAGCCCCGTACTCAGGTAGCGGTCCCCCCCGTCAGGCATTATCACGACAACCCTCTTACCTCTTCCGAGCCTTTTTGCCACTAAAAGAGATGCCCACATCGCGGCGCCTGAAGAGATGCCGGCAAGTATGCCCTCCTTCAGGGCAAGCTGCCGCGCCGTGACAGCTGCGTCGTCGTCCGTCACGGGGACAACCTCGTCATATATCTTCGTGTTTAATACCCCAGGGACAAACCCCGCCCCGATACCGGCTATTTTATGGGGGCCGGGACTTCCACCTCTCAATACAGGGGATGTCGCGGGCTCTACCGCGCCGATCCAGATATCGGCTTTTTTTGATCTTAAGACCTGCCCGACACCCGTAATCGTACCCCCTGTCCCAACGCCGGCGACAAAGCCATCGGGAGCGCCCCCGAGGTCATTGAGGATTTCGACCGCTGTAGTGCGCGTATGGACCTCCGGGTTATAACAGTTTTCGAACTGCTGGGGCATAAAGTAAGACGGATTTTCCTGCTGTATCTCGGAGGCCCTGTCAACTGCGCCCTTCATGCCTTTTTTCCCTTCAGTAAGGACGATCTCGGCGCCGTAAGCCGCAAGAAGCTGTCTTCTTTCCATCGACATGGTATCGGGCATCGTGAGGATCAGGCGATATCCCCTGATCGCGGAAACCATGGCCAGCCCGATCCCGGTATTGCCGCTTGTAGGCTCGATCAGCGTGCCGCCGGGGGAGAGCTTTCCGTCTTTTTCCGCGCCCTCTACCATCGAAAGCGCAATCCTGTCTTTTACGGAGCCTCCGGGGTTACAACCCTCGAGCTTGGCCCAGATCTCGGCATCATCAGGGCCGGTAAGACGATCGATCCTTACCAAAGGCGTATTCCCTATAAGTGAAAGGACGTTGTCAGCGCGCATTTTATATCCTCCGGTGGTGCAGCTTAAAAAAATTATATCATACGGCCAGCGAATTTACCTGTTCAATTTTTCCTGAGGTTATGCTATCTTAACCTATTGACCTGAAGTCAAAGGCGGATTCATATGTGCTGTTTCCGCTGACAATAATATTTCCGGAGGAGCATATGCGCGAGACCAAGATCATTTTGCCTGACAGAGAGATACCTAAACAGTGGTACAACATTATGGCGGACATGCCCAATAAGCCCAAGCCCCCTCTTCATCCCGGCACGAAACAGCCTGTCGGCCCCCAGGACCTGACCCCCATATTCCCCATGGCCCTGATCGAGCAGGAAGTCTCTACCCAGAGGTGGATCGATATCCCTGATGAGGTACTGGACATATATTCCCTCTGGAGACCCTCCCCGCTTTACCGGGCGCACAGGCTTGAAAAGGCCCTCGGCACCCCGGCGAAGATATACTATAAATACGAAGGAGTAAGCCCCGCCGGAAGCCATAAACCAAACACCTCGATTCCCCAGGCCTATTACAACAAGGCTGCCGGCATCAGGAGAATAGCGACTGAAACAGGCGCGGGACAGTGGGGCTCTTCCATGGCCCTTGCCGGCAGCCTCTTCGGCCTCGAAGTTACGGTCTATATGGTGCGGGTCAGCTACAACCAGAAACCCTACAGAAGGATAGCGATGGAGACCTGGGGAGCTACCGTCCACCCGAGCCCGTCAACTGTGACCAACACAGGAAGAAAGGTCCTCGAAGCAGACCCGGACAATCCGGGGAGCCTCGGCATGGCGATATCAGAGGCGGTCGAGGACGCAGCGACCCACGACGACACCAACTACGCGCTCGGGTCTGTCTTAAACCATGTGCTCCTGCACCAGACGATTATAGGCCTTGAGGCGAAAAAACAGTTTGCGCTTGCGGGTGATTATCCTGATGTAATCATCGGATGCTGCGGCGGAGGCAGTAACCTCGGCGGCGTAAGCTTCCCGTTTTTGCAGGACAAGATCAATGGAAAGGAATTGAGGGTCATCGCGGTCGAGCCAATATCCTGCCCCACGCTCACGAAGGGCGAATTCAGATATGATTTCGGCGACACCGCCGGAATGACGCCGCTTATGATGATGTATACGCTCGGCCACAACTTCATGCCCCCCGGCATCCATGCCGGAGGACTGAGGTATCACGCCGACTCCCCCCTTGTCTGCCAGCTTTATCACGACAAGCTGATCGAGGCGGTAGCCTATGGCCAGACAGGTGTGTTCGAGGCTGCGATAAAGTTCGCCAACACCGAGGGTATCATCCCCGCGCCGGAGAGCTCCCATGCCATAAAGGGCGCGATAGACGAAGCGATGAAGGCAAAGGAAGAGGGCAAACAAAAGACGATATTCTTTAATCTCTCCGGACATGGGTATCTCGATATGACGGCTTATCAGGACTTCCTTGCCGGAAAGCTCGTGGACTATGAATATCCGGATGAAAAGATCAAAGAGGCGCTGAAAGAACTGCCCGTTATTCCGTAATCCTGTTTGTCCTGGGGCGGGCTTTTAGCCCGTCCTCTATTTATTTGAGCGCTATGGTAAAAGTTAAGATCTGCGGAATAACGAACACTGACGACGCGATGGCGGCGGTCGAAGCAGGGGCCGATGCCCTTGGGTTCATATTTGTTAAGGAAAGCCCCAGGTATATCGACCCCCGGGAGGCAGGGAATATCATCCGGAGACTTCCCACTTTTGTAAAGACGGCCGGCGTCTTTGTAAACGAACCTGTTGACGTAATCGATGAGATAGTCACTCTGGCCGGAATTGATCTGGTCCAGCTCCACGGGGAGGAATCCCCCGAGCTCTGCCGCCGGATCCATAGAGGGGCCATAAAGGTCATCAGGGTCAAATCACTCGAAAGCCTCGGGTCTGTCCTCAGTTATAAGGACCACATCTCCGCCCTCCTGCTGGACACTTACAGCGATCATATGCACGGAGGAACAGGGCAGGTCTTTAACTGGGACATCGCGGTAGAGGCCAAAAAATACTTCCATACGATAATACTCTCGGGCGGTCTCACCCCGGACAATATTTCAGACGCGATAAAATACGTCGGTCCGTATGCCGTCGATGTAAGCGGCGGCGTAGAGTCTGCCAAAGGAAAGAAAGACCACGCGAAATTAAGACTCTTTATCGAGCGGGCCAAGTCCGCAATCTAAAGACTAGGCATGCCGGAGCTTAAAAAGGTCCTCGACCGGTTCTACCGCGAATATGACTTCGCAGGGAGAATCATGAACGACCCCATCGAATTCCCCCGGAGATATAATGACCCCCGTGATATTGAGGTCACAGGGTTTATTTCATCTGCCCTTGCCTACGGAAAGGTCCAATTATTCAGGGCGGTCCTCGAAAAGATATTTTCCGTTATGGGAGTAGGTCCCTGCGACTTTATCTTGGGCACGGACCCGCGCAAACTCAGAAGACTTCTCCGGGGCCTCAAGTACCGGTTCAACGAAAACGACGATATCATCTGCCTGATACATATTCTTAAAGAGGTCCTCCTGCGTCATGGGTCTCTCGAAGAGCTGTTTATGAAATATTACAGGGATGAAGACTTAAATGTGGGACAGGGGCTCTCCGGGTTTATGGACGAGCTGACAAATGTCGACACCTCCGTGGTGTACGGCAGTAACCTTCACCCGCCAGGGCTTATGCAGTTTTTCGCCTCCCCGCGCAACGGAAGCGCCTGCAAAAGGGCAAACCTCTATCTCCGCTGGATGATACGGGACCGGGACATCGATCTGGGTATCTGGAAGAGGGTCCCAAAAAACAGGCTTGTAATTCCTCTCGATACCCATATTGCAAGGATATCGCGTTGCCTTGGGCTCTCCGCACGCAAATCCCCGGATTGGAAGATGGCGGTCGAAATAACCGGGGCTCTCCGGAGGTTTGACCCTGAGGACCCGCTCAAATACGATTTCGCGCTCTGCCATCACGGCATCTCAGGGGCCTGCAAAGGACAGAAGAAGGCGGAGGCCTGTAAAAAATGTGTTTTTAATCTCTAACCCGACTTATCAATAAATATTTTAATACTGATAAGCCAAACTTATGGCTGTAAGTGCCTGTATTTCCGCCCGGAAGATCGCTGTCGAGGACCTCGAAAGCTTCATATACGGGACGGAATACCGGGGAGGCTGGAAAAAAAGGACCTTCAGAATACCTGCAGAAGGGTCATGAAAAAGGTGATGACCGGCGTAATTATATAGTTTGCTATGCCGGTGTAGATAAGCGCAAGCACGATAATAAAACCAAACGGCTCGATCTTGCTGAAAGTCATGGCCTGCCTGTGGGGCAGAAGCCCCGTCAATACCCTGCCCCCGTCGAGCGGCGGCACCGGGATCATGTTAAACGATGCCAGGACAACATTAATCAGTACGCTGGATACGGCTACCATCGCCAGAGGCTTCATGACCGTTTCATTCACGGCAGCCGGCAGGATGGACGTCAGGGGAAGGATAACCAGCTTCAGGACCAGGGTGCTCGCAATGGCCAGAAGTATATTAGTGACGGGACCCGCAGCAGCAGAAAGCGCCATGCCCTTACGCGGGTCTTTGAAATTCATCGGATTTATCGGCACAGGCTTGGCATAACCGAAGACGAACCTGCCGTCCGTCATATAGAGCATTACGAGCGGCAGTATAATGGTCCCGAAAGGATCGATATGTACAAGCGGATTGAGCGTCAGCCTGCCCATGAACTTGGCGGTAGGGTCCCCCAGCTTATTTGCGACGAAACCGTGGGAGACCTCGTGAAAGGTTATCGCGATCAGAAGCGCGGGCAGCGAAACGATAAGTCTCTGAAGCTGGGCGGTGTCCATTAATCCTGGTAATTTCCGGTATGCCCGGCAAGCAAGAGGTGACTAACGTAATGCATCAGAAATCCCTAAACAACTCGAAAATCTGCAAGGAACTGTCGGGCGCACTACACTAGGTGGCTTTATCATTATCGGGGACCTTCCATATAAGTTCGAAATTACATATGATGACTTCGGGTTCGCCATGAATATTATTCATAATCTTCCCGGCACTGTCAATCGCAAGGAGCAGGTCGTTTGCCTTTAACAATGACCCGTCGAATCCCGAATTTCCTAATTTTGCTTTTATCTCATCAAGAAACAGAGCGCATTGCCGCTCGTCAATTATTCCCTTATACACGGCCCTCGAAAGGTCTACCGGTGTATATAAGGACGCATCGCCGTGTTCGGCTACCCACTGGTCAGGCCCGTTATAATAGCCCCTGATGGTTATGTAATTATACTCTTCCCGCAGGACCGGATTGCCTTCCGGGTCCGGAAGATTTTTATGAGATTCATATTTTCTCCGGTCTGTCGACGCCTCGATCTTTTTGCTTCCTGTCATATATATAGCCCGGACATACACAGTGGGAATGCCGAGCCGGTTTAACATATGGGCAATCGCAAACTCCTCAAAAGGACTGTTTATCCCGTATTGCCTGACCCTGGGTTCCCTGGCCCCTTCCTCCTCGCCTGAAGGCATTTCCCCTACCCTCGAAGTTTCCCAGACCAGGTGAATATTGTCCTTGGTAATCGTATAAAACACCTCTTTCGTCTGCGACAATTTAAGCGAGGGGGTCTTGCGCCACCTTTCGGGGAGAAAATAATCGAAAAGGTGCGGCGCCCTTCCCACGACCCAAAGCAGGCCTCCGGTGCTTTCGGCATGTCCATAAATATAAGGCACCCCGAAGATCTCCGTCTGCGACAGATGGGCCGGAAGAGGGGCCGGGTCAAACCGGTGACGCTGGTCGTCGAGATAGGAGAGCCTCCTGTGGGATTTCACCTCTTCCTCATGTTCGGGGGTCCTCAGCAGCAGCTCATAGTCGATTAGCGAATAACGGCCCTCCGCGATCAGGCTATAGATCAGGGCCACCTGTTGTTTGTATGCGTTGTTTCCGGCCGACCTTCCAAGTTCTTCTATCTGCCTGACGTCCGGCTCGCCGATAATGACATGTTCGGGCTTCATGTCGGCCACGAGGTATCCCTTGCGGTTGAGGTCACTGTGGGCCCTGGCGTTGAGCGTAGTAAGGTGATGGACCATTTCATCGTTATTGATGTCGATATGCTCAAAGGCCTCCTTGATGTTACTGCCTTTGATCCATTGATAGATGAGCTTGTACTGCTTGAGGATATCAAGGTCGATCCCCGGATGCTTGGCCCGGATACGGTTGATCCTGGACCGGGACCTCCCGCTCTGCCATGCCTGCATTTTATCCGGAGGCACATAAATCGCCAGCGGCAGCTGGGTGTCCATCTTCATTTCTTTCGGGCCGTAGAGGTTCTCCCTCAGTTCCATAACCAGGGAAAATTCTTCCCATGGGCTGTTGAACTCGGCATCACAGAATTCCTGAAGGGTGTGCGTATCTATGGGCACGTCCTCCCCGACCCTGCAATTTTTAACGACCAGATCAAGGCTCCTGCCGTCGACATTTTTTGTGGGGACCCTGAATACGGAACTGGTGCCGATAAGACGTGTCTTATGGGCATTGAACCAGCTTCTTTCATACCAGTTCTCTATCTCGAAATGCCCCGGATACGGTTCGGCAAACCGCGTCAGATAAAGGTCTCCGCCGTCGCTGGTCTTGGAATGATAATATACTACCCCAAGTACATTTACCAGGGTCTTCTTGAATGCGGCCTTTTCCATGCGTCAGAATTTTTCCCCTGCCGGCAGCCCCGGGCAGGTTTTATCCAAGGCGCTTCTTTAAGGCCGTGAGCTGGTCTTTCAGGCTGTCTGGGAGACGGCCCCCGAACAAGGAAAAATGCGCCTCGATATCAGGGATTTCGGCATGCCACTCGGCGGAGTCCACCTTCATCAGCTCTTCAAAGTCATCGCGGGCGATGTCAAGACCGGAGAGATCGAGGTCCCCCCGCTTGGGGAGCAGGCCGATCGGGGATTCGTCCGCCCCGGCCCTGCCGTCAACCCTCTCGCACATCCATTTAAGGACCCTGCTGTTTTCGCTGAACCCGGGCCAGAGAAACTTCCCGTCCTGGTTCTTCCTGAACCAGTTCACGTAGAAGATCCTGGGGGCCTTGCCGCCGAGTTTCTCCCCCATCGCAAGCCAGTGGCCGAAATAGTCGCCCATGTTATAGCCGCAGAAGGGCTTCATCGCGAATGGGTCCCTTCTTAAGTTGCCTACCGCGCCTATGTTGGCGGACGTGGTCTCGGATGCGGCGGTAGCGCCTAAAAAGACCCCGTGCTCCCAGGAGAGGGACTCATAGACAAGCGGGACGACGCTCCCGCGTCTTCCGCCGAATATAAAGATGTCGATCGGGACCCCCGCGGGATTTTCCCAGTCTTTGCATATCACCGGACATTGGGCTGCTGCCGCGGTGAACCGCGCGTTCGGATGCGCCGCCTCCGCCTTTTCAGAAGGCGTCCAGTCCCGCCCCTTCCAGTCGATAAGATGTGAAGGCAGGTCGTCGGTCATGCCTTCCCACCAGATGTCCCCGTCGTCGGTGAGGGCGCAGTTGGTAAATATGGTGTTTTCCTTTATTGTGTCCATCGCCATCGCGTTCGTGCTATATGATGTCCCCGGCCCTACACCGAAAAACCCGTTTTCCGGGTTAATGGCATAAAGGCGGCCGTCAGGGCCGATCTTCATCCAGGCTATATCATCACCTATGCACTCGCATTTCCAGCCCTCAAGAGACGGCTTCATCATGGCCAGGTTGGTCTTGCCGCAGGCCGAGGGAAAGGCCGCCGCGATATGGTACTGCCTCCCTTCAGGGTTTGTGAGCCTCAGGATAAGCATATGTTCAGCCATCCACGACTCCCTCCTGGCCATTGCGGAGGCTATACGAAGGGCGAGGCATTTCTTCCCCAGAAGGGCGTTTCCTCCGTACCCGGAACCATAGGACCAGATAAGATTTTCCTCGGGGAAGTGGCTTATGTACTTGCTCTCTATCGGAGCGCACGGCCACTGCACGTCTTTCCGCCCTTTTTCAAGCGGCGCGCCGATCGAATGGAGGCAGGGGATGAAGTCCCCGTCGGCGCCGAGCAGTTCGAGGACCTTTGAGCTTACACGCGTCATAATATGCATATTGACGACGACGTAGGGGCTGTCGGAGATCTCGACCCCGATCTTGGCGATCGGGGAACCGATCGGGCCCATCGAAAACGGGATCACATACATCGTGCGCCCCTTCATGCAGCCGTTGTAAAGATTCTTCATCGTGGCTTTAAGTGAGGCCGGGTCTATCCAGTTGTTCGTCGGGCCGGCTTCGTCCTTTGACGTCGTTGAGATATAGGTGCGGTCCTCGACCCTCGCCACGTCGCTGGGGTCGGACCGAAACAGATAACTGTTTGGGCGCTTACTTAGGGCAATAGCGCTGCCACTGGCTATCAGCATGGCCATCATGCCGTCATATTCTTTTTTCGATCCGTCACAGATATGGATGGCGTCAGGCCGGCACATATCGGCGACTTCCTTGATCCATGTCTTCAGTTTTTCATTTTTCACCATAATATCCATTTTTTTCTCCTCGGAGTTCCTTTTCCCTTATATTAGCCAGGGTAAATTTTAACATATTCCCCATATCTCTTATCCAATCGTATATAATTAGTAATTCATGTCCGCTCTGGTTATCATACCCGCACGATACGCATCGACCCGTTTCCCGGGCAAGCCCCTTGCACCCCTGAAAGGCATCCCGGTAATTGAACATGTATATAAAAACTCCCTGCGGTCAAAGCTGGCGGAGGACGTCCTGGTAGCTACCGACAGCGAAACAATATTCGAGAAAGTGCTTTCTTTCGGCGGAAAGGCCGTTATGACCTCTCCGCATCATCCCTCAGGCACGGACAGGATCTCTGAGGCCTTGGGCCTATTGGAAAGGGATTATGATATAATTGTCAATGTGCAGGGGGATGAGCCGCTCATAAAGCCTGAGATGATAGACGCGGTCATCTCCGTCCTCCATGACAGCAGGGCCTCGATAGGCACGCTTATTAAGAAGATAGAAAGACCCGAGGAAATCTTCGATCCGAATGTGGTAAAGGTCGTCTGCGATGAAGAGGGATTTGCCCTGTACTTCTCAAGGGCGCCGATACCTTACTACAGGGACGAATGGAAGGACGCTCGGGCGGAGACGGCCGTACTTAGGTCAAAACAGTTGCTCTCAGGAATGATATGTTTCAAACATATCGGGATTTACAGCTACAGAAAAGACGTGTTAGTCAAGCTTACATCCCTGGCGCCGACCAGGATGGAGCTGGCCGAAAAGCTTGAACAGTTGCGGGCGCTCGGAAACGGGTATAAGATCAAGGTGCAGGAGACCTCTTTCGAAACGTTGGGGGTGGATACGCCTGAAGACCTGGAAAGGATAGAAAAATGCCTAAATGCATCTTTGTAACAGGAGGGGTGTTATCGTCGCTCGGCAAAGGAATAGCTGCCGCGTCCATCGGCGCCCTTTTGGAGTCCCGCGGCCTCAAAGTCACCATACAGAAACTCGACCCCTATATAAATGTTGACCCCGGGACCCTCAGCCCCTTCCAGCACGGCGAGGTCTTCGTCACGGATGACGGGGCTGAAACCGACCTTGACCTCGGACATTATGAGAGGTTCACCCATATAAGGACCTCCCAGTCCAATAACTTTACTACGGGGAAGATCTACTATAACGTCATATCGAAAGAAAGAAGGGGTGACTACCTCGGGGACACGGTACAGGTCATCCCTCATATTACGGATGAGATAAAGCAGGCGATTAAATCGGTCAGCAACGACAACGATGTCGTGATAGTAGAGATAGGCGGGACGATCGGAGACATCGAGAGCCTGCCCTTCCTCGAGGCGATAAGGCAGATGCGATATGATGTAGGAAGGGAAAACGTCCTTTACGTCCACCTGACCCTCCTGCCCTATATAAAAACCTCCGGCGAATTAAAGACAAAACCCACCCAGCATAGCGTCCGGGAGATCCGGGCTATCGGTATCCAGCCCGACCTTCTTCTGTGCAGGACGGACAGGTTCCTGACCCCCGAGGCAAAAAAGAAGATCGCCATACACTGTAACCTTGAAGGCGACTCCGTCATCAACGCGATAGATGTCGAAACGATCTATGAAGTGCCTCTGGCGCTCCACGCGGAAGGCCTCGACGGCCAGATCGTGCAGAAACTGGGCCTTACTTCAAAGGAGGCCGACCTTAGCGCATGGACAAACATAGCGCACAGGATAAAGGAACCCAAAAATGAGGTAAAAATAGCTATTGTCGGTAAATATGTCGGCCTTAAAGATTCCTACAAGAGCCTTACCGAGGCCCTGATCCATGGCGGCATTGCCAATGACTGCAGGGTGACCTTGGAGTGGATAGACTCCGAAGAGGTCGAGGTGCATGGTCCTGATAAATACCTCTCCGACGTCGACGGGGTACTGGTGCCCGGCGGGTTCGGTTACCGAGGCATCGAAGGGAAGATAGATTCCGTGAGGTATGCCCGCCTGAAAAAGATCCCCTATTTCGGGATCTGCCTCGGTATGCAGTGCGCCGTCATAGAGTTCGCCAGAAACGTCTGCGGGCTGAAGGCCAACAGTTCGGAGTTCGACCTGAACGCCCAGGCCCCGGTCATATACCTTATGGAGAAATGGTATGACTTCAGGAAGGGCCGGGTCGAGGAACGGACGGAACTGACCCAGAAAGGCGGCACGATGCGTCTGGGCGCCTATCCTTGCGTTATCGAGAATGACTCCCTGGCCTCTGCCGCGTATGGACAGAAAGACATCTCGGAGCGTCACAGGCACAGATATGAGTTCAACAACGCCTACAGAGGGGTCGTTAATAAAAACGGGATGACGATAAGCGGCGTCAGCCCCGACGGCGAACTGGTCGAGATCGTAGAGCTTCGGGACCACCCCTGGTTCCTGGGCTGTCAGTTCCATCCCGAGTTCAAGTCCAGGCCGACCGAACCCCATCCCCTTTTCAGGGCCTTCATCGGCGCGGCGCTCCACGAAAAGAGATCACTTTTCCCCTAGCCCGATGATGGCAATAAAGATCGATGACATACTGATCGGCAACGGCCTGGCGCCCATCGTTATCGCCGGCCCCTGTGTCATAGAAAGTGCCGATATCACCCTTGATACCGCCTCACGGCTCAAGGCGATATGCGGCTCGTACGGACTGCCTTTCGTATTTAAATGCTCCTTCGACAAGGCAAACCGTTCGTCCCTTGGTTCATACAGAGGCCCCGGCATCAAAAAAGGTCTGCAGATACTCGCCGACATAAAAAGCAGGCTTGGTGTCCCCGTCCTGTCGGATATCCATTCCGTGGAGGAGGTAGGGCCTGCGGCGGAGGTGCTGGATGTCCTCCAGATCCCGGCCTTTCTCTGCAGGCAGACGGACCTGATCCTGGCCGCCTCCGAGACCGGCAAGCCGGTCAACATCAAAAAGGGCCAGTTCCTCGCGCCATGGGACATAAAAAATATCATCGATAAATTCGTATCGACCGGAAACCGGAGGCTCATGATCACTGAACGGGGCACATCGTTTGGATACAATAACCTCGTGGTGGATTTCCGCGGGTTCCCGATCATGAGGGCAATGGGACATCCGGTCATATTTGACGTCACCCACAGCCTCCAGCTTCCCGGCGGACAGGGCAGCTGTTCAGGGGGGCAGCGGGAGTTCGCGGGTCCCCTGGCGCGGGCCGCCGCCGCCTGCGGCGTGGACGGGTTTTTTATCGAGGTGCATCCGGAGCCTCAAAAGGCCCTGTGTGACGGCCCGAATATGGTGGACCTCGATGAGGTAAGCAGTATCCTCAATTCTGTTTCTAAAATTGCCAATGCCCTGGGAAAAGGTGGATAAATCATGACCAGATATTTTTTATGTTTACTCCTGGCCGCAGCGTTTTTTTATTCAGCGTCAGCTTCAGATGCGGTTGAGCCCCAGCCAAATGAGGCCTCTTCTTTTACGAACAAAGACCTCGAACAATATAAGCATAAGTCACAGGAAGGCGGGACCCCAAAGGCCCTTCAGGGTGTTGGCGGAAACAACAGCGAAGAAAAACACGCCAAGTCGGATAAAAACAAGGACCAGGAGTACTGGTGCTCTAAAGGCAGGCAGCTCAGGAAGAAACTGGATATGTCGAGGGACGAAGTAAACGCCCTAAAAGAGCTCTCTAACGAATTCAGGGAGACCGAGGCAAGTTCTTCAGGAAAGAAAAAGCTGGCAGCCAGAAAAAATGTAAGGAAGAACGAAAAGAACGTGGTCGCCGCCCAGAGGAGGCTTAAAGAGAGGGAGGCCCTTCTGGCCGACCTTGAGGAGGACGCCTACCGGAAGGGCATACCTGCCGGCTGGCTTCGTTGCCAGTTTGAGTGATGGGAATGGCGAACATTTCTATTGTCGCGTAACTATCCCTTCAGTTGCGGGTTATGGCCCCGCCTTTATAAGGACCAATAGTAGGTGCTTTAAACAGGGGTTGGGGAGGTAGTGGTAGCTATTCCAATACCCCACCGCGCCTCCCCTTATAAATGGGAGGACTTTTCAACCCGTAACTGAATGCTTGCCACACCTCGGTATTTTTTTCAGGGCAGCCAGGCAGCTGTGCAGGTCTTGCATAATTTTTCCTCTCATGATACACTCTCTGCGAGAAAACTGAACTGCCTTACATGGGAGTATTTATGAGCATGCGAAAAGGACGGTGGGGAAAAGTCTCTCTTTTTCTTTTTCTCGCGATACTTTTGACAGGCTTTTTTTCCGTAACCTCCGTCTATGCTCTTTCCATAAAGAACCATCTGATCACCGACGACCCGAGGCAGGGGACCGGATGCACTACGCCTACGGCAAAGACCGCGTTCACACCAAATGACAGTAAGGTCTATTTCTGGGTCCACGTATCGAACGCAGTTCCTCAGGATACGCTCATCTTTAGGTGGTACGCGCCCGACAATTCATTTTACAGTTCGGTTCAAGCCGCGCCTTCTTTCAGCGGCAGCGGCTGTATGTGGAACTCGATACCTGTTAATGGCGCTCCTGCGGCAGACATGCCCGGCACGTGGAGAGTCGAGCTTCATGTCAACGGCGCGCTTGTCACGAGCGACACCTTCGTCATCGGCAATCCCGCGCTGTCTGCGCCGCAAAACCTCAGGTTCACGCTCAACGGCGATATAATCACGATCGAATGGGATACAGTGAGCGGGGCCGCGGGATATAAGGCGGGCCTTGGCGTTCAATCCGGAAATTATGCCGCGCCTGCCGACCTCGGCAATATTACGAGAGTGGGGCCTGTAAGCCTTGCAGGTACTCCTCCAGGGACGTACTACATAGCGGTGAAGGCTTATAACGGAAATCAGGAAAGTGCTTATTCGAACGAGATAGCAGTGACAATTGCCCCAGAGGCCGCCGTTCCGGCGCCGCAAAACCTCAGGTTCACGCTCAACGGCGATATAATCACGATCGACTGGGATACAGTGAGCGGGGCCGCGGGATATAAGGCGGGCCTTGGCGTTCAATCGGGAAATTATGCCGCGCCTGCCGACCTCGGCAATATTACGAGAGTGGGGCCTGTAAGCCTTGCAGGCACTCCTCCAGGGACGTACTACATAGCGGTGAAAGCTTATAACGGAAATCAGGAAAGTGCTTATTCGAACGAGATAGCAGTGACAATCTCAGCCGACCAGAATGCCCTGATTGAGGCCAACGGCAACCCCGATTATCTCATGATACTTTTCAATTCCGATCCGCAGCGGCGGGAGGAGATATGGGTATATACAAAGCTCCGGCAGACGCACTTATTTTGGGATGGCCGCCGCATCAAGGAGCAGAGCATGACTCCTGGCCCGTCGCTCTATTTTAATCCGCCTTTCGTCACTCCTTCTCTGTTTACGAAGGACACACAGATCACCGATTTGGTCCGCCTCTTCGGCAGCAACTACAGTGTTGTCGAACTGTCGAGCATAGACCCGGAATTTTCAGGCATTAATTTCAAGACATACTTTTTCAAGGATAAGGGGGTTAATGCCTCTTTTTATGATGATCGGCTCGTAGTTGTTCAGTCGGATGACCTGCCGAAGAGCGCTTCTGTGAATAATTCAATTCAGGGACTGAATGAAAACGTTGCGGGAAAGAGCGCGAAACCGGTGACAGTCCACTCACGTCAACGGGACCGTTCAATCAATTCATTAATAATTATGACAATTTATACAGCTTTAAGGAATCAGCCGTCCGGCGATCAGGAAAATGTACTTAGCGTGGAAGCGTTCACGTGCGTGATAAATGACAACGTTGAAGATTGCAGGACTGCATTAAAAAATATTGTAAAGAAATTCGGCGCCAAAGAAACGATGAACCTGGTCACTCAGGGATTTTACGGTTTGTTGGGTGCAACGGATTTATTGATGCCGCCTCAATTGAAAGGCTCGTATACAGGCGAATTCAACACTACGGTAACATGTCATACGACTGACTATCAGAAGGACGCCTGCAATTTGAAAATTAAAATCAGTGGAAATGTTACAGTTGATATAATAAATGAGCAGAAAGAAAGCTACAGCGGGTCGGCAGCCTTGACCGGGCGCATGGATTTGTCACATGTAATTCCGTGTGAGGGGGCTTTCACGCTTGAATTTGACCGGAAAACACTGATCGCGGGAACCTCGCCTGACATGACATGGAGTAGTTCCCTTACCGAGTCGGGCTTTCCAACTCTTACCTTCAAGGGTAAGATGACCGAAGTCTCAATATCCGGGGATTTGTTTATAGATTGCACATATCTGAACGAACTTCAATCTATAAGCGGCGGCCTTTCTATTCCCCTGACCCTCCAGAAGACATCTCAGGCGGCAGAAGCAAGCAAATGAAGAAAGGGACCGGTGGCTCCTAAGCCGCCCGGGCCGCCCATGCCGGAAGGAAGAACGGGGGACATGCCAACATAAACAACATAATGACGTAACAAAGGCAATAAACAGTCTTAAAGATGCTGTAGAGCTTTACTCGCAGGGCATCCTAATGACGATTTAGCGCCTAATATGAAAAATAGAAAAGCCCCAAGAATATACATGTTCATTTGGGTAGGCATAGAAAATGAAACGTTACGAAAATTTAAAGAAAAACTATCCTTTATCGCCTAGGAAGAGGGCGTTTACAATGCTCGTAATGAAGGCGACTTTGGGGAGGACGGAAAAGTCCGGGCCCGAAATCATCTACCTTTTTGCGGGCACGGGCAGCATGACCCTTGGTTTTACTAAATTGAAGGGCCATATTTTTCAGGCAACACCTGCCCCTGTAGGTGCGTCCGGGGCGATCACTCAATCCGGGCGAGGCACCGCCTCGCCCCTACGAGAACCGGCATCACCTCCCGACGTAAACAATCTGGTCTATGCCCTCTACAGCCACATCCCGGAAGAAATCGCGGTGGTGGAGGGGAAGAGATAGACATGGAGATAAGATATTCCGACAAAGCCGTCAAGCAGATTTCAAAAATCCACAGGGGCGACACTAAGAGTGCCGCTCTGATAATTAAAACCATCGAGGCATATGCAAAGAATCCTTCGGGCAATTTTGATCTGAAAACCCTGAAGGGGAAATATGAGGACCTGAAAAGACTTCGCATTGGAAATTACAGAGTTATATTTGATGATGAAGGACGAATCATGTCAATATATGAAGTGAAGCACAGACAGGAGGCTTACCATGATTAAGACCCAGATTATAAGGGCAGACAGCAAGCCGGTTGCGGTGATACTTGATTATGAGGAATACCGGAGACTGAAGGAAATTGAGCAGGATAAGGCTGACTATTATTCTGCTTCTGCGGTTAAGGCCACGAACAAAAAATGGACAAATCACGCCGAACTAAAAAAGCAGCTTGGGATTTGATCATCAAAAACAGGCGCTAAAATATTTGCATATATCGGAAAACTGGTTGAGCTAAAGAGTAACGGACCATCCCTTAGAGGTGACAATGAATGGCGCAAAGAAATATTTTCAAAAACAGCTTACTGTGCCGGAGTTCGCGCAGACCTATATGGAAGAAAAAGTAAAACTTGACATTGAATATCAATTGGAAGATTTAAAGAAAGATATTCAGTCCAGTAAATCTGCCAAAGAACTTATTAAGAAAATTGATCGTATTGAGCAATATGTGATGTCTGCGTGAAACAATAGACTATCAAAAGTGAGTATGGACATTTATAATGTTATGCGGGACAAGGTAAGGGATTAATTATAAAATCCCCCTTCACCCCCTTTGCCAAAGGGGGAATTATAAGACGCACAGCCAAAGACAGCGGAGTGTTAAAAGAATATAATTATGGATAATATGATCGACATCGCAAAGAAGGTCCTTAAAACCGAGGCAGAGGCTATACTTGGGCTCATAGATAAACTCGATGACAGGTTCGATGAGGCGGTCGGGATAATTTTCAAAAGCCGGGGGAAGGTGGTCGTCACCGGCATGGGGAAGTCCGGCATAATTGCCAAAAAGATAGCCTCCACCCTCGCTTCTACCGGCACGCCCGCTTTTTTCATGCATCCGGGGGAGGCAAGCCACGGCGATCTTGGGATGGTATCTTCGGAGGACGTCGTTATAGCGATCTCCAACAGCGGAGAGACCGACGAACTCGTAAGCCTGATACCGTTTCTTAAAAGGTTTAATGTAAATCTCATATCGATGACAGGCAACGCGGATTCATCCCTTGCAAAGGCGGCTGACGTCAGCCTGGATGTATCGGTCAGGGAGGAGGCCTGCCCGCTGGGGGTGGTCCCGACCGCCTCGACGACCGCCAGCCTCGCGATGGGCGACGCCGTTGCTGTCGCCCTGCTGATCAAAAGGGGGTTTAACGAACAGGACTTTGCCTCCTTTCATCCAAGCGGCAGCCTCGGTAAAAAACTCTTTATAAAGGTAAAAGACCTGATGCACACGGGGGAAGCACTGCCTTTTATCGACCCTTCGGCCTCCATGACAGATGCGGTTGTCGAGATCTCTTCAAAAAGACTGGGGATCGCTATCGTAGTGGACGGCGACAAAAAAATCCTCGGTATCGTGACCGACGGCGATATCAGGCGCGGTGTCGAACAGTGGGGGAAGGGATTTTTCGATATGACCGCCTCGGACGTCATGACGAAGACCCCGAAGATGATAGCCGCTGATGCGCTTGCCGCAAAGGCGCTTTCAGTAATGGAAAAACATTCCATCACCGTCCTGGTCGTCCCTGGTCCCGATGGAAGGGCGGAGGGCATAGTCCATCTGCACGACATCTTGAAACAGGGGATAGTTTAATATGCGCCGGGGTACGACTATAAAGCAGACGGCAAAAAAAATAAAACTGCTGGTCCTCGACGTTGACGGGGTCCTCACGGACGGCGGAATTATCCTGGACAATAACGGCAATGAATATAAGGCCTTTCATGTGCGCGACGGGCATGGAATAAAGATGCTCCTTAAGTCGGGTATCCATGTGGCCATCATAACCGGACGCTCATCGGCCGTGGTTGAGCGCCGGGCCGCCGAGCTCGGCATAAAAGACGTATTTCAGAAATGCCATGACAAAACCGACGCGTTTAAGAAACTCATGAATAAGTATTCCCTTGATAAAGACCATATCGCCTATATCGGCGACGACATTGTGGACATCCCTGTAATGAAGAGGTCCGGCCTTCCCGTAGCCGTTTCAGATGCCTACGCGGAAACAAAAAAATACGCCCTGCTGATCACAAAAAACGGGGGGGGCAGGGGGGCGGTCAGGGAGGTAACTGATCTTATCCTGAAGTCAAAGGGCCTCTGGAAGGAGATGTTCGGTGCATACGTTAAGGCTTAACCTCCCCACGGTACTGACCCTCAGCAGGATTGTGCTCATACCTTTTTTTGTCATGTCCGTGTATCAGCACCCGGTGCTGGGGGCCATCGTCTTTGGGATCGCCTCTATTACCGATTTTCTTGACGGATATTTCGCAAGACGCTCCGGCCAGATAACGACCTTCGGAATAATCATGGACCCGATCGCCGACAAATTTCTCGTCATCTCGGCGCTGATCGTACTTGTGGACATGGAAAGGCTCTCTGCCTGGATAGCGATCATCCTGATCGTAAGAGAATTCCTTATTACCGCTCTCCGGGTCGTGGCCCTCTCAAGAAACATCGTCATCCCGGCCGAGATGGGAGGAAAACTCAAGACCGGGGCCCAGATAACCGGCATACTCTGTCTTATTCTGATGAGCACGGTCTTCGACCATCTCCCCGTGGACCTCTATGACGCGGGGCTGGTCTTTATATGGCTCGCGATGCTGCTGGCCGTGCTTTCGGGCGTTAAATATACCATGGGATTCTGGAAGAGAATATGAAGCCCATACTGCTTTGCGCGATATCGTTTTTCCTTGGCTCGATACCGACGGGTCTTCTCATCGCAAAAGCAAAAGGGATAGACCTTAAGAAATCAGGGAGCGGCAATATAGGCGCGACGAACGTCCTGAGGACTACCGGGAAATGGCCGGCCCTGCTGACCCTGGCCGGGGACATTCTAAAGGGCGCGGCGGCCGCCTGGCTCGCGTCCTGGTCCGGCCTGGACCCCTTCGCGCAGGGAATCGTGGGCCTCTGCGCCATCGCGGGACATGACTTCTCGGTTTTTCTTAATTTCAGGGGGGGCAAGGGTGTCGCCACGACCTTGGGTGTCTTAAGCATTTATTCTCCTCAAACCTGCCTTTTTACCATTATAATATGGCTGATGACGGCGACGATCTCGAAATATTCGTCATTGGGCGCGATTGTGTCGTTCGGCCTGCTGCCCTTAAGCATTGTTATTCTTGATTCCGGCGGGAAGTTCCCGTTTGCTTTTTTTGCGGCGCTGCTGATCATGATCAAGCACAGGGACAACATCAGCCGCCTCCTTAAGGGGACCGAAACACGCATCGGAACGAAGTCCTGATGAAACGCCTGATGATGTCTGCCATACTGTGCCTGTTTTTTTCGTGCCCGGCCGTCGCGGATGACGAATTTTATAACAGTCAGCTCAACAGGGGTATCACTGACTCTGAAATCTACGCGTATTCACTGATATCCCAGTCCCGTCTCGACAGCGCCGGGGCCGGCCGTCTCCTGGATTCCGCCGCGAGATACTCTCCGGACCTGCCTGCCGTGTACTTCGCGCTTGCAAAAAAAGATTTTTCTCCCTCGTTCCGGGGAGTGATGAAAAGTATCGATTATCTCCTGAGCGGGATAACCGCTTACTCAAGGAATTTCTGGTGGTCTTTCACTCTGGCCGGAGCCCTTTATTTCAGTCTTGTTTTTTCCTTTATCGGCGCGTATCTGGTCATCCTGGCCGTCAGGCTCTTCCGTGACGTCCCGCTTGTTTCCCACGACATAAAAGAATCTTCTTCAAGGGTCTTGCTGCTTGCGGCCCTCATCGCACTGTCCGTCATCAGCCCTCTTTTTTTCATCGCGGGCTGCCTGGTCCTGACGGGTCTCTACATGAAAAAAACAGACCGGCCTGCGGTCTATCTGTTTCTATTATTTCTGTTTGCGTCACCGGTGATTTTTTCCGCCGGAGGCGTCTTTATCAAGGCCCTGTCCTCAGGGAGACTAAAGGCGGTCGTTCAGACGAATGAATCCAAGGGCAATATATACGCCCTTACAAACCTCAAAAACGGCAGAGATTTCATCGAGTCCTTTTCTTACGCGCTGTCGCTGAAGCGTGAAGGAAGATACGGTGAGGCGATAGAAATATATAAAAGGCTGCTCGAGAAGAAGTCCGACCCCCGTGTAATGATAAACCTCGGAAACTGCTATGTGGGGCTCTATAACTTTGAAGAAGACAGAAAGGACGATCTTGACGAGGCCGTCAAATACTATAAACTTTCTCTGAATGAAAAACCTTCCCCTTCGGCCTATTATAATCTCTCCGAGGTCTCCCGTGAGCTCCTGGAGTTCAGCAAGGGCAATGAATATTTCAGTGCCGCGCTGAACCTCAACAGGGCCGCGGTGGCGGACTTCATGGCACTGTCAAGCAGAAACCCAAACAGGTTTGTCGTCGACGAGACGGTTCCTTTTTACGAGCTCTGGACATACGCAAGGACGACAAAGGGCGGAGCGGGCAAGGCCGCATGGGGACACCTCCCTCTCTGGATTTTTTCAGTCATGGCCCTGCTGATGACGGCAGCGTTCTATGTCCTGCCTGACAAGATAAAGGGCCACGCCTACCGGTGCAGAAAATGTAATGTCGTGCGCTGCAGCCGGTGTGAATATGAGATTGTCCCGGGCCAGATCTGTTCACAATGCTACGGATCAATAACAAAGCTGGCGGAGCTTGACGTAAAGGAAAGGGTCGCCAGGATCCTTTCCGTGTACGATCAGCAGAACAGGAGGAGGACCGTGATGAAGATACTCTCTTTTGTCATGCCGGGGTCGGCGTATGTATATTCCGGGAAGATACTTTATGGTTTTCTCATACTCTGGACCTTTTTATTTCTTCTTCTGCTGCCGCTGGTCAGTTCCTTCTTCATGCCCGGCGGCGGGCTCATCACCCACGGCTTTTTTAACTGGGCATCTCTGTTTGCCGCGCTGTTGTTTTATATAGTCTCAAATATCCTGACCAGGGAGGGGATTTCAAAGGGATGGCTCTAGAGGGTTCCTTATCCGATTTCGGTCTTGCCGACATCCTGCAGCTGATCTATTTTCAGAGGAAGACGGGCGTCCTGGGCCTCTCCGGCAAAATGGACAGCGTGCGGCTGACGTTCATCGACGGCAACATAACCGGCGCGGAGTCCAAAAGAAAAACAGACGACAACCGACTGGGCAAGATACTCGTCAAGAAGGGTCTTATTAAAGATACAGACCTGCAGGCCGTCCTCGACGAAAAGAAAAAAACAGGCCTGAAGCTGGGCGCCGCCCTTACAAGCGGGGGCCTCGTAAGCAGGGAAATAGTGACCGAAATACTGAAAAGCCAGGTGACCGATCTGGTGATCAACCTCTTCAGCTGGAAACAGGGGACATATGAGTTCTCCGCCCAGGGCGTACCGCAGGAACAGGACCTGCCTTTTTCGCTCGATACACAGCACATTCTCATGGAAGGCCTGCGGATCGTAGATGAGTGGTCCGTTATCAGGGAGCGCTTATCGCCGGATGCAGTCTTCAGAAGGATGTCTCAGGACACGGACGGGCTTTCTGAAGAGGAAAAAGAAATATTAGCTCACGTGGACGTAGAAAATGATGTCAGCTCCATAATTGACCTCAGCGGAAAAGACAGCTTTGAGGTATCAAAGACCCTGCTCGGTCTTGCCGACAAGGGGGTCATTGAATCCATAGAGTCCCTGAAGGCGGTGACGACCCCGGCGGAGACCCCTGAGACAGGACCGGGGCGGGACATCTATAAGTATCTGACGCCTCTTGCCGTAGTTGTATCCCTGCTCCTTTCGGTATTCAGCGTCTATATGATGAGTTCGGGGGACGTCCTCAAGACCTACCGCACCGCGCTCGTGATAGAGCAGTTGAGGGCGCGGATCGAGACCTATAAGATCGTCAATTCGACATATCCAAAGGCCCTCGACGCGGTGTCTCCCGGAAAAGACCTTTGGGGAAGGCCTTTTATATACAGCGCCGACGGTCTTTCATATACGGTATCGAGCGCGGGTCCCGACGGCAGGGAGGGGACGGATGACGACATCCGCTGATCATACGCAGGTATCAAAGGACAGGGCGGTCGTTCTTCTGAGCGGGGGGCTCGATTCATCGACGACCCTTGCGATCGCGGCCGACGAAGGGTATGAGACCTTCGCCATAAGTTTTGATTATCATCAGCGCCACAGTATCGAGCTCAGGGCGGCGAAAAAAATCGCTTCGGCGTTAGGCGTCACAAAACATCTGGTCGTAAACTTCGACCTTCGGGAGATAGGCGGTTCAGCTCTTACCTCTGACACCGAGGTCCCTAAAGCGGACCCGGGCCCTACTGGCGCGGTCTCCTCCTCCGCCATTCCCGCTACCTATGTGCCCGCGCGAAATACGATATTTTTGTCCTTCGCCCTGGGCTGGGCCGAGGTGTTGGACGCACGCCATATTTTTATCGGGGCAAATGAAATAGACTATAGCGGGTATCCTGATTGCAGGCCCGAATATCTCGCGGCGTTCGAAACTATGGCCAACCTCGCGACAAAGGCATCCGTCGAAGGCGGCGCCAGGTTCGAGATAAAAGCCCCTCTTATATCCCTCAGGAAATCCGAAATAATCAGGAGGGGAACGGCCCTCGGCCTCGACTACTCGCTCACGTGGAGCTGCTACGACCCAATGCGGATACCGGGGCCCCTTTCGGTCGGCGCTGAAGACGAAGGCGCCACCGGGTATATGCCCTGCGGCAGGTGCGACAGCTGCAGGATCAGGGAAAAGGGTTTTATAGAGGCGGGGATGACAGACCCCTTGACGAAGTTATATAATTCACATGCCGCATGATTTTTGATATCATAGTCTAAAATTTGAGGAGGAGGGGCGCCGTGGAAGAAAGACTATCTCATGAGGAATTTGTAAAGAAGGCTATCGTAAGTCTGAGAAAAGAGGGGTTCAAGGGGATACACACCGTTTATTCAGGGTTCAATGAGGCCTTCAAAAAATACTACCCGGGAGAAAACCCGGTCGAAGTCACCAATAAGCTCGCGGAGGCGGGCAGAATAGTCATAAGGCCGGTAAAGGGCGGCGTCATGCTGTATCTGCCTGAAGACGCCCCCGGCGCCAGCAGCGCTGATCAGGCCCTCAAAAAGATGGGGCTTGGTTGACACCCCCGGCCTCAGAAAAACACTCAGAACTCTCGGGCCTGCCCTCGGTGGATGAACTTTTAAAAACTCCGGAGGGGACCGGCTGGCTTGCCGAATTTCCAAGAAGGCTCGTGCTCCAGTCGATCAGGGACACCCTGGCCTCGAAGCGGACGCGCCTCCTGGCGGGAAATCCCGCTGATATCACCCGCGACGGCATCGTCGGCGAAATCAGGTCACTGATAGCCAAAAACGCCTCGTTCAGCCTTAAGCCCCTGATCAACGCAACCGGAATTGTGCTCCATACCAACCTCGGCAGGGCCGTACTGTCGGAGAAGGCGCTCGAAAATGTGGTCAGGGCTGGCAGGTCGTTTACGAACCTTGAATACGATCTTGAGGCGGGAAAAAGAGGCAAGAGATACAGCCATACAAAACGACTCCTGAAGGAAATCTCCGGCGCCGAGGACGCGTTCATCGTCAACAATAACGCTGCCGCCGTCCTTTTGTGCCTCAATACCCTGGCAAAGGACAAAGAGGTGGTCGTATCACGGAGCGAGCTGGTCGAGATCGGGGGCTCTTTCAGGGTCCCCGATGTCATGACGGCAAGCGGCGCGGTCCTCAGGGAAGTCGGCACGACTAACAAGACCCATCTTCATGACTACGAAAACGCAATATCGGACAATACCGGCCTGCTTCTAAAAGTACACCAGTCGAATTACAGAATCATAGGGTTCACGGAAGACGTCCCTATCTCAGAGCTCGTCGGACTGGGAAAAAAACATCGCATCCCGGTCATGTATGATCTCGGCAGCGGCTGTCTGATCGACCTGAAGGCCCATGGGATCCACTCAGAACCGTCCGTTCAGGAGATCGTAAAGACCGGTGTTGATATCGTTACCTTCAGCGGCGACAAGCTGCTCGGCGGACCCCAGGGCGGTGTCATCGCGGGAAGAAAAAAATTTATAGAGAAGATACAGAAAAACCCGCTCGCCAGGGCCCTTAGAGTGGACAAGCTCACGATCGCGGCCTTCGAGGCCGTGCTGATGGACTATATGGACGACAAAGGCGCCCTGGAGGCCGTCCCGGTATTGAAGATGCTGCTTCAGTCCCCTGAGGAGATCCGGTCGCGGGCGGGCAGGCTGGCCGCACGTCTTAAAAAGACCATTAAGACTGAAAGATTTGAGATCGTCAGTGATTCCTCGAAGGCCGGCGGAGGGTCATTGCCCGAGGTGGATTTCCCCTCTTTTTCAGTGTCGGTGAGGCCGTCTCACCTCTCCTTAAACGAGCTGGAGCGGAGACTCAGAAAAGGCTCTCCCCCGATTATCGCCAGGATTAAAGGTGATGCGCTTCTGCTTGACGCAAGGACCATCAGGGACGACGAGATCGGTCATATCGTGGCGGCCCTGGCAGTGTATCTCAATAACGCCTGAGCCTTTTCCGTGGATACTATTTCTTGGAGATCTTCTTCAGAAGCAGGCTCGACAACACGAACTTAGGGAACTCCTCTTCCCTCACTTTCTTGTAAAAATCACAGATCTCGCAGTCCTTGTATTTCTGGGCAAAAGTACCCTGCACCTTGTTTTTACAGAGGGTCCCGGCGAGCACCCAACAACTCCTGCCCGCATTTACTCCTCCATGGGTGCCGTCAAGCGCCGACTCTTCGGCTGCAGGGCAGACCCCGAGGTCATGCACATGGCTTCCACCTGTTTCCCTGCCGCATTTCTTGAATTCCCAGCAATTTATCTTTTTTGTCTTCATAGGTCCTCCGAACCTCTTAATGCTACTGGCACAATATTATAATATAACATAAGAAATATGCCATAAAGAAATCCTGCTCTCCTTCCGCCGTTACTGACCAGTTCCCGTTGCGGAAACTAAATACACATTATTATCTTTCAAACATATTATAATTGAAGAAAACCTGAAAGGCTGGATAATGCGCCATATAATTATGGGGACGGCCGGGCATATCGACCACGGCAAGAGCTCGCTCGTCAAGGCCCTGACCGGCATAGACCCCGACAGACTGAAAGAGGAAAAGTTGAGGGGTATCACGATCGATATCGGGTTTGCCGATCTCGTTTATCCGGACAAAGACCTCTCTGTCGGGATCGTGGATGTGCCGGGGCATGAAAAACTTGTCAGAAATATGCTGGCGGGGGCCGGGGGGATAGATATTGTCCTTATGGTCATTGCCGCTGACGAGGGCATCATGCCCCAGAGCAGGGAGCATCTGGCGATTTGTAACCTCCTTAATATCCAGTCCGGCCTGATCGCCGTCACAAAGTCGGACCTTGTGGAAACGGAATGGCTCGACCTGGTCACGGAAGAGGTAAAAAGCTTTGTCAAGGGGACATTTCTTGACGGAGCAAAGATAATCCCGGTTTCCTCGAAAAGCGGTCATAATCTCGAACTGCTGAAGGACGCGATCCGGGACCTGGCCCTTGCGGCAAGACCAAAGTCCTCCGACGGCCTGTTCAGGCTCCCCATAGACAGGGTTTTTACGCTCAAGGGCTTTGGGACGGTGATAACCGGCACGGCGATATCCGGCCGGGTATCGGTCGACGATACCATCGAGATCCTGCCCTGCAACATAAAGACAAAGGTGCGGGGCCTCCATAGCCACGGCATATCGATCACCAGGGCGGCGGCAGGCCAGAGGGTAGCGATCAATCTTCAGTCCGTAGAGAAAGAAGACTTGACACGAGGGGATGTTGCCGTCACACCGGGGGGCTTCTCCCAGACAAAGGTCATTAACGCGCACCTGAGTCTTCTTGATAACGTCCCTGTCCTGAAAAACAGAAGCCTCCTCCATTTTTACTCAGGCACCTCCGAGACGATAGCCCGCGTCATCCTGTTCGGAAAAGATGAACTGAAACCCCTGGAGAACTCCTATTGCCAGCTCCGCCTAAACGACGCGGTCGTCGTCATGTCCGGCGACAGGTATATCATCAGGCGGTTTTCACCTCTTGAGACGCTTGGAGGAGGCCTGGTCCTGGACCCGTCTCCGGCAAGAAGAAGCAGAAAAGACGGCCTTGAGGACATAATAACGCTCCATACCGGGGGCCTGGAGGAAAAGATCGGTGTCAAGATCGAACAGGCCGGCAGATACGGCATCTCCTCGGACTCGGTCCTCGGATGGATAAATCAGGATATTGAGGACATCCGCGGCGCGGTGAACGCCCTTAAATCAAAGGGTCAGGTCATACAGCTCGACGATACTTTGATCCATATCGGCTCATACAGGCTCCTCCATGAAAATATCGCCTCTTTCCTCCGTGATTTCCACAAGAAAAATCCCATTAAACCCGGTATTCAAAAAGAAGAGGTACGGACGCACTTCGACATCAACCAGAAACTTTTCAATTATATCCTGGCGAATTCAGACAGCATCTCCGCCGAAAAGGACATGGTCCGCCTGAAAGCTTTCAGCGTCTCACTGTCTGATGGCGAGGAGCAGTCAAAAGCCGCTATCGTCGGTCTGCTCGAAAAAAACGGGTATCAGCCTCCGCTTAAAGAAGAACTCTCTTCAGCTCTGAAGGTCGATGGCAGAAAACTTTCCGACCTGCTCAACCTGTTGATCAAAAGCGGCAAGATCGTCAGGATAAACGAGTCGATATATTTGACCAGGTCTTCCTATGACGCCATGATCTTAAAACTCAGGGATTTCTTTGCCGCTAAAAACGAAATGAGCGTTGCTGAATTCAGGGACCTTCTTGATACCTCAAGAAAATATGCGCTTCCTATACTCGAATATCTGGATTCCAATAAGATAACCCTCAGGACCGGGGATGTAAGGAAGTTCCTGAAGGCAAAATAATGGGGCATCCCGAAGATATTCATCGGACCTCGTTCTTCTTCTATTACTATATATTCTTTTAAAAGATAGTAGTCGTAACAGGTGGTGTTGGTATGTAGGAAACGGGGGTAACCAGCGGATATGAAGGTGTTTTTCCGGTCAGCAAGTCTGCTTGGAAAGACGGCGGACTGCTAACAAAAAAAAGCCGTCCGGGAATTCTACATAATGCCAACAGGATAGCAACAGACATATTGTCTATAAATCGGATTTAAGCTATAATATCCTACCTGCCACCCGGAAGTTATTAACATTTGTTGGTAATATGTTAATAAAAACAATAACTGATGAACATTGAAGAAATATGGAATAAAAGCCTCCTGGTCCTGCGCGACAAAGTCGGTGACAGCGCTTATGATCTCTGGTTCAAGCCGATCAGGCTTCTGCAGCTCAGGGACGCCGTCGCAACACTCGAGATACCCAACCGGTTTTTCAAGGAATGGATAGAAGACTACCACCCGAGCCTCATCAAAAACGCGCTGGAGGAGACCACCGGGGCGCCGGTGACGCTTAAATACAAGATAGAGGAAAAGCAGCCGAGCGTCCAGGTAAAACAGATCGAGAAGCTCGAAAACAAAAGGATCCGTCTCGCCAATAAGGGCGTATACCTGAATCCCAAGTACACGTTCGAAAACTTCATAAAAGGCAACAGTAACCAGTTCGCGCACGCGGCGGCTCTGGCTGTCGCTGAATCACCGGGCAAAACATATAACCCCCTGTTTATCTATGGCGGGGTCGGTCTCGGCAAGACCCACCTGATGCATGCTATAGGCAACAGTGTGCTCAATTCAAGGCACGATGTCTCCGTCTTGTATATATCGTCCGAGCAGTTCATGAATGAGGTCGTGCATGCCATAAGACATGAAAAGATGTCGGAGGTCAGGGAGAAGTACCGGCACCTGGACCTCCTCCTTTTTGACGACGTGCAGTTCATCGCAAAGACAAAGGCGACGCAGGAAGAACTGTTTCATACCTTCAATGACCTTTATGAAAAGTCCAAACAGATCGTAATCTCCGCCGACAGGCCGCCCAAGGAGATAAGCGAGATAACCGACAGGCTCAGGTCTAGGTTCGGGATGGGACTGATCGCCGACATCCAGCCGCCTGAGGTCGAGACAAAGCGGGCGATCATATATAAAAAATCCGAGATCATGGGGATAAACCACCTGCCGGACGACGTCGTAAATTTTCTGGCCGAGAAGATAAAGACGAATATACGGGAGCTGGAGGGCAGCCTCATAAGGCTCGCGGCCCAGTCGTCGCTGACCGGGGAGAAGATCAGCCTTGAGGTGGCCAGAAAGCTTTTGAAAGATATAATCCATGACGACACAAGACCTGTTACAATAGAAGCTGTCCAAAAAGTGGTATGCGAGTTCTACAATATCAGCCTCTCGGACATAAAGGCCCGGAGAAGGACCCGTGAGATAGCCCTTCCGAGGCAGGTGGCGATGTACATTAGCAAACAGCTTACGAACATATCGCTCCAGGACATAGGAAACGGTTTCGGCGGAAAGGACCACTCCACGGTCCTTTATGCCTGCAGGCAGGTCGAGGAAAAAAGAGGCAAGGACGAGACATTCAACAGGATGATAGAAAATCTTACCCGGAAAATAAAGACATAACCCAGGAGGGGCCATGAAATTTATCGTCTCAAAGGAAGAACTTCAGTCAAAACTCTCCAATATACAGAATATTGTTGAGAAGAAAAATACCATGCCTATATTGAGCCACTTTCTCCTGGAGGCGGGGAAGCAGGGCTCATATATCATCGCGACCGATCTCGATACCGCGCTCAGGGAACCGCTTGGGGCGAAGGTCGAAAAGGAAGGCAGGATATGCATACCCGCCAGGAAGATGTTCGAGATCGTCAAAGAAATCGACGGGGACCTGGTCTGTGAGAGCATAGACGACCAGTGGCTGAAGATCAAGTCCGGCGCGAGCACCTTCAGACTCGCCTGTCTGTCGGCGCAGGAATTTCCGGCATGGCCCGGCATGGAGGACATGCAGGAGCTGTCCGTGAAGTCCGCCACCCTTGTCGAGGCGATAGAAAAGACAGTTTATTCCTCCGGGGAAAACGACACACGATACACGTTAAACGGGATACTTTTTCATATCACGGACGGAAACAGGCTGACGGTCGTGGGGACCGACGGGCACCGGCTTGCCCTGATCATAAGGGAGATAAACGGTTCGATACAGGGCGAAAGCAAGCTCATCATCCCGAGGAAGGCCTCGACGGAACTGAGGAAGCTCCTCGACAAGGTCACGGAGGACACGAAGATCACGATCGGCAAAAACCATGTGATGTTTTCCGTGGGCGAGATCCGGTTTCTCACCCGCCTCATAGAGGGCACGTACCCCAACTACGAACAGGTAATACCCCAGGCCAACGATAAAAAGATAACGGTCAATAAGGCCGCGCTAGCAAGGACGATGCGCAGGGTCTCGATCATGGCGAAGGAGCAGACCCGCGGGGTCAAGGTCGATCTGGCCGATAACCTGATAAAGATATCGTCCTCCAACCCGGACCTGGGGGAGGCCAACGACGAGATCGCGGTCGAATATAAAGGAGAGGAACTGACGCTCGGATTTAATTCCGGGTATCTGCTCGATATCCTCGAGGCGATCGACTCCGAAAATATCGTCCTTGAGATGCAGGCCTCATTAAGCCCTGTTTTGGTAAGGGACGAAAAGGATGAAAACTACCGCTGTGTAGTCATGCCGATGCGGATCTAGCCGGCGGAAGCTGAATAAAAATAATTGATTTCAAGAGGACAGAGGTAAGATGGAAGAAAAGGACAGAGTGCAGGAAACATACGGGGCTGAAGACATCAAAATACTGAAGGGGCTGAGCGCGGTGCGCAAAAGGCCGGCCATGTACATCGGCTCTACCGGTCCGGACGGGCTGCACCACCTCGTGTATGAGACCGTTGACAACAGCGTCGATGAATCCCTTGCGGGCTACTGCAATAATATAGATATAGTTCTTCACCATGACGGAAGCTGTACCGTCATCGACGACGGAAGGGGGATACCCACAGGCGTTCATCCTGGTGACCCGGACTGTCGCACCGCCGCCGAGGTCGTGCTTACAGAGCTCCACGCGGGCGGAAAATTCGAATCATCCGTATATAAGATCTCCGGAGGGCTCCACGGCGTAGGGATTTCGGTCGTTAACGCCCTCTCCGAGTGGCTCGAAGTAGAGATAAAACAAAACGGGCAGGTCTTCCAGCAGAGGTTCGAAAGAGGGGTCCCCACGGGCCCGCTGTTGGTAGTGGGAAAGACGAAGGGAAGGGGCACTAAGGTGACCTTTAAGCCCGACAGTGAGATATTCGAGGAGACCGTGGATTTCAGTTACGACACCCTGTCCCAGAGGCTCCGTGAACTTGCCTTTCTTAACCGGGGGCTCAAGATCACGATCATGGACGAGCGTAACGACAAAAACCAGGAATTCTTCTATAAAGGCGGCATAGTCTCTTTCGTCGAGCACCTGAACAAGAACAAGACACCTCTGCATCCGAAGCCGGTCTTTATTTCAGGCGAAAAGGACGGCATTATCGCGGAGGTCGCGCTCCAGTATAACGACACCTATTCAGAGAACATATTCACCTTTGCCAATAACATAAACACAAGAGAAGGCGGCACGCACCTCGTAGGGTTTAAGTCGGCCCTCACAAGGACCGCCAACAGCTACGCCACGTCTTCGGGCATATTAAAGAGCGCCAAAGACAGCCTCTCTGGTGATGATATACGGGAAGGCCTTACCGCGGTCATAAGCGTAAAGCTCCCCAACCCCCAGTTCGAAGGCCAGACAAAGATGAAACTCGGAAACAGCGAGGCAAAGGGGATCGTCGAGTCGATCGTAAACGAGGCCCTTTCGAATTACTTTGAGGAAAATCCATCTATAACGAGGAAGATACTCGAAAAGGCGGTCCAGGCCGCGAGGGCCAGGGACGCGGCGAGAAAGGCGAGGGAGCTCACGAGGAGGAAGGGGGCGCTTGAAGACACCGGCCTGCCCGGAAAGCTCGCGGACTGCTCTGAAAAAGACCCGGCCTTAAGCGAGATCTTTATCGTTGAGGGAGACTCGGCAGGTGGTTCCGCAAAACAGGGCAGGGACCGCCGGACACAGGCGATCCTGCCGCTTCGGGGAAAGATCCTGAACGTCGAGAAGGCGCGCTTCGACAAGATGTTGAGCTCCGAGGAGATCAGGATACTGATCACCGCGCTTGGTGCGGGGATAGGGGCTGACGACTTCGATATCGCCAAGATCAGATACCATAAGATCGTCCTTATGACCGACGCCGACGTCGATGGGGCGCACATAAGGACGCTGCTTCTTACGTTTTTCTACCGGCAGATGCCGCAGGTCATCGAAAGGGGCTATCTCTATATCGCGCAGCCCCCGCTTTTTAAGGTCAAAAAGGGAAGGACCGAAAAATATATCCAGAATGAGGCCGACCTTCAGAGCATGCTTTTTGAGCTGTCCTCTGATGATATTTCACTCACCCTTAAAGGCCAGGAGACGAAGGGCAAGGCGCTGATACCATTTCTTAAGAGGCTCTCGAACTACGAAAAGCTCATCGACTGGTTCGAAAGAAGGCGGAGGGACCCGCTTGTACTCCGGGCCGTCATGAAAGAGGGCATCGATAAAAATATCCTCAAAGACAAAAAGGCCCTGGAGGCGTTCATTAAAAAGCTCAAGACTGAGATCACCGACCTGACTCACGGGGAGATATACGACGACGAAGAGCACGGCGGCTATGGCATCGATCTCAGAAGACAGAACTACAGGATAAAATTCAGCACGGACCTGTTTTTATCTCCCGAGTTCAGGGAGCTTGAGACCCTGCACGGGCATATGAAGGACCTGGGTACGGCCCCGTATACGGTCAATACAAAGGACGGACAGAGGGAGATAGCCTCGACCACCGAACTCCACGGCTATGTCTTCGAGGCGGCGAGGAAGGGGCTTTCGATACAGAGGTATAAAGGGCTGGGGGAGATGAACCCGCAGCAGCTCTGGGAGACCACGATGGACTCGAACAAGCGGACGCTGCTTCAGGTGAACATAGAAGACAGCGTCCAGGCGGACGAGATCTTCACCATATTAATGGGCGACCAGGTCGAGCCAAGAAAAGATTTTATCGTCAAACACGCCCTTGAGGCGAGGAATATAGATATTTAGATGTAGGAATTGTTGGATTGCACATAAGCTGCAATTCATTGCGCATATATTGCAATAATTTTGCGCATAAGCTGCAATAATTTTGCACATAAAGTGCAGTTTTCCGGAAACCCGACGCGGAATGTAAGTCTGAGATATTTAAGAATAGTGAGAATTATGGGGGATAGAGGTGAGCTGACTGGCTGTAGAACTTTTCGCCGGTAAAATCTAATATGAATGACAAATGCCCGAAGTGCGGCTCACCGATGGTGAAACATCCCAAGAGAGAAAAAATTAAATATAAAGGCAAGGGCCATTTTCTCTAATCCACAGTTCTGAAATGCAGTAAATGCAAAAATGAAATTGACCTGAATGCCGGCGAGCACTTGAAGGAGAAGATAAGGTTTGAGAGGGTCGTGGACGGATTCCTTACGGACGAGGACATTAAGGCAATAAGGAAGAAACTTGGTCTGACGCAGAGGGAGATGGCGAAAAAATTGGGGGTCGGGGAGAAGAATTTTGCCCGCTATGAAAACCTCAGCGTTCGCCAGAACAAGGCCATGGATAATTTGTTGAGAATACTGGATGTTTATCCGGAGGCTCTTCGAGTTCTTGAGGAAATTGGCCATCGAATCGCTTCCAAATAAAAGGGGTGAGACCTGAGGCAACCGGGGCAGTTAAAGATGTTGAAATTGGGCAAAAATAGTCACAAGAATGTTGTTG